>JBALVQ010000015.1:69204-72331 GCA_036960915.1 Amphritea sp. | reverse complement strand
TTGGGAAGTGATCGGAATAAACCAGTACGGATGATCGGATTGGCCAGAATACCCATGTATAGCTCTCGATATTTTTGCGAGGTAAACCGGACTATAAGCAACTGGGGTCATAAAATAAGTTTCATCTGACCCCACTTATTGCATGACCCCACTTATTGACCCCACTTATTGACCCCACTTATTGACCCCACTTATTCACTTATTAATTTTTTTTTATTACGAGTAAACATTCTCTTTTTGCCACAGTAATTATCATAAAATTTCTGATGAGCAACCTCTGAGAATGTATCATTTCTTTCGGTATACTGCTCTATCCAGCCAATTAGCATCTCCAAGTTCTCGTCTTGAGCTTTCTTAGTGTCATATTTGTGAGGCTCCCATGGGCGAACTTTTGCATTCGAAATGCATGCCTCAACTGGTAAATTCATAAATATAATTTCGTTGGAATATTCTTCAGCCAGTTCTAGTAAGTCTGTATAGCAACCTTCGATCACCCAATTTTCGTTAGAGCTAATGAAGCTTTTAATTTCTTCCCAAGACTCTTCTAAGGGTTTCCTTTCTGGAGGAACAGTAGCCTCCCAAGCAAGCGTATCAAGGTCTAAGTGGGCTAGGCCATGAGTTTTACATAGACTCTTTGCCAGGGTGGACTTGCCAGAGCCGGAATTGCCAAATATTAGAATATTGCTCAAATCTCGAATCCTCGTGACACATAACAGCTAAATATACGTCAGGTTAACGTGTTATAACGCGTCAATTTGACGTATACCTCCGCAGAGACTTTGAGATAAAATAAGATGTAACATTTTGATATTATTAAGTTTTCCTTAACTTACCGGCTGAAGCCATGTGGAGAAATCTATCAAACTGATATGTAATCACGATCATGCAGAATTTCTGTGTAGGATACCAGCAACAAGCACACATAATGGGTAGGGCTTTCATGGCAAAACAGGCACTAAACAGTGCCTGCCAGATGTTTATTACCTTGCATTGACACAGCGCAAGCGCTGTTGAAAACCGTTAACTCTGAGACCCTGTTTATCTGGATGCCAGTGAGGTTAAGAGTTAAGTCTCAAACATCAGTGTCATACTGCCCAAGCCCACATATTCCAGAGTGAACTCTTCATTAAGCCTGACCTCCAACACACCCGCGTAAGAGCTTGTAATAACCACCTGCCCAGCCTTCATACCGATGCTCCGTTCATTAAGGAAATTCACCAGCCAGTACAGAGGAATTTGTGCATACTTATGGGGATGCTTTCCAGACAAGGTTTGAGGTGTTGATCGAGACGTTGATTTTTTACCCAGATAACTGAGTGTGAATTCAATCTCTGAACCGGAAAATGCCTCAGATAACGGAATTTCCTGCCCCATGAAGAGCCCCTGATTAAACAGGCAATCAGCCAGGTGTTCGAGATAGCTTATCTCATCAGAATCGTCAGATTCTTCAGTTGCCAGGTAACGGTTCTGGATCAGCTCCAGCGCCAGATGTGCGCCCGACAATGCTGCGGTGATCTCCTGCTCGGTGTAAGGTTCACTGCGACTGGGCAGGTCGTGCTTAAACCTGAACGCTATCTCGGGTTCAATCTTGCAAACACCGTCATCCAGCCTGATGGGGCACGGCGATTCATTATGGATGGTGCTTGCGAATATCGGTGCTACAACCGGCAGTTGTTTAAGCCCATTGTCGTCAATCGGCAGTGAGCATTTCCAGCCGCCGATTGTATCGTCTACCCTAGCGCCCACCTGTTCATTGACCGCCTGCTGGATAGCAAGCGCTTCATCGGCGGTGCGTGGTTGCAATTGGGGTTCCAGCCGTTTGGTTAGCTGATTGTTTAGACGCCGCTCGAACAACAGCTTAGCGGCCTGCTGAATTTGTTCCTGTTGCATGACAATTCCTGAAATGGGTCTATCTGTTTTACACAAGTTTTATACCACAGAGTCACGGCACAGCGTTGGAGTTTATAGTGTAGGAGCTATCACTTTCAGAGCGCCATTTCTTCGGAAAATGCTTTGCTTAAATGCTGCATGACCAATTTGATTCTTTCAACGTTGCGTAGATCCGGGTGGGTTAATAGCCATAGGTTACTCGTTTTACCCGACTCAAGAGCAAAGAGCCTGTTTATTTCTGGTCGGCGCTGATCATCGGGTAGACATGCTAATCCCTGTCCCGACTCGACAAAGTAGGACATCGCGACCAATTCATCACAGCGCGTGACAATTTGCTGTGGATAGTATTTATCTAACCAGATGAATGCCGGCAGACTGCGTATAGCGCCCGCCGCCCCGATCAGGGAATGATTTTGCAATTCCTCCATGTTGCGCGGCAAGCCAAATTTGTCTTCATACGCCTTGCTGCCAAAGACACTCCAGTTGATCGTACTAACCTGCCGCCCCACCAGGTGTTCCGGGGGTGAAGAGGTTGCACGTACGGCAATATCCGCTTGCCGATTGGTCATATTGAATTCCTGATTGCTAACCAGTAATTCGATGTGGATATCAGGATAAAGTAGGTTGAATTCAGTCAGGTAGCGAGGCAGGTAATGATAAGCGATATTCGGGGGTGCGGTGATTTTCACGGTGCCCTTGGGTTGAAAGTCTTTACCTACTATGTGGCGGTCCAGGGCATCAAAGGAATCCTCGATGCTTTGCGCGAGATCAAGCATCTCCTGCCCCATGGTTGTCAGTTCATAGCGGTTACTCAAGCGCTCAAATAGCCGCCCCCCTATCGCTTCCTCGAAAGCATTCAGGCGTCTGAAAATGGTTGAATGGTTAACCTCCAGTTTGCTGGCGGCACCGGATAATGATCCGCTACGCGCAATCGCCAGGAATACCTTTAATGAATTCCAGTCCATACACCACCTCAAGCATTTGCAAATCTGCAACATTTGTTTGCATATTTTACTAATACCTCTTCATTCTCGCAAATAACATGATAGTTGGACACTAGCCTAAACGGAGATAACCACTGTGAATAACTTACTCAAACCGGACATCAGCGCGCTTATCTTGAGACTTGCACTATGAACCACTTACTCAAACCGGACATCAGCGCTTTTATCTGGAGACTTTCACTATGAACCACTTACTCAAACCGGACATCAGCGCTTTTATCTGGAGACTTTCA
>JBALVQ010000015.1:46004-69104 GCA_036960915.1 Amphritea sp. | reverse complement strand
CTATGAACCACTTACTCAAACCGGATACCGGAGCCCTTATCTTGAGAGTTGCGCTGGGTAGCGTACTCCTGGCACACAGCGTTTACCTGAAATTGATGGTCTTCACGTTGGCTGGAACCGCGCAGTTTTTTGCCTCAATCGGGCTACCGGAGACACTCGCCTATATTGTTTTATTCATCGAAGTCCTCGCCGGGGTAGCACTCATTCTGGGCGTGTATTCAAGGATATTCGCGGCGCTTGCCCTGCCCGTCTTGCTGGGTGCCACCTGGGCACACGCTACAAACGGATGGTTATTCACTAACACGGGAGGGGGTTGGGAATACCCGCTATTTCTCGCCGTAATGGCCCTCGTACAGCTCAGTCTGGGGGATGGTAAGTACGCACTCAGCAGGCGCTTTACAGCACTACGCTCACCGCTAAGGAGCGAAACTTAGAATTTAGATCTTAGAACTCAGGAGAAAAATCCATGGAACAGAATAAACTTCATCTTGTTACCCATGCTTTGTGCCCGTATGTACAGCGGTCAATTATCACCCTGGAAGAAAAGGCCATTGCCTATACCCGAACTGATATTGATCTGGCGAATAAGCCGGCCTGGTTTGAACGGGCATCACCGCTGGGCAAAGTGCCAGTGCTACTCGTTGATAACCAGCATTCACTGTTTGAGTCTGCGGTTATCTGTGAATACCTGGATGAGATAACACCCGGATCGCTGCACCCGGTTGATAGACTTGAGAAAGCCTATCATCGCGCATGGATTGAGTTTGGCTCGGGCATCCTCAGCAGTATCGCTGGATTGTACAATGCAAAAGATAAAGACAGTTTTCACACGATGCATGCCGAGATACAACAGAAATTCCAGCGTGTTGAAAAGCAAATCAGCAGTATGTTGTTTTTCTCAGGTGAAGAGTTTCATTTAATAGATGCCGTATATGGACCCATCTTTCGCTATTTTGATGTGTTTGAGCGTTTCACTGATTTAAATACGTTTATTAATTTACCTAAGAGTCAGGCGTGGCATGCTGCATTGAAACAACGCAAATCTGTTCAACAAGCGGTTACACAGGATTACCCGGAGCTGCTTATACAATTTTTAAAAAAGCGTGAAAGTTATATGTCACAGCTTATCCCTGCTGATGGCTTTTTACCTGCTGAGGGCTCTTAATCAGTCAACAAGCGTACCGGTATTATTTATGGTGGCTTTAGAGAGAATCAAAGCAGCTAATCACTTCTCACCGATCTCCAGCGCCATCAACTGTTCCTTCATCCAGTTTCCAGCCGGACCCAGTTCCCGGTTCTCGGTCCACACCACATCCAGTCCCTGCAGGATATCGGCCTGCTGATAAGCCAGCTTAAGTGCTACCAGCTCACCGCTGGCCAACTTTTCCTGTATCACCGTCTCATGCAGAAACCCCCAGCCCAGGCCGCTGCTAAGCACTTCAAGAATAAGATAAGGACTTTCCGATAACCAGATTTTAGGACTCAGTACATGCCTCTCGTGGCTGCGGTCTGCCAGATCGATACTACGCGTCACCAACTGGCGGTGACTGCGTAGCTGCGCCAGACTTAGTGGTTGCTGGGCCACCATGGGGTGATCCCGGTGACATACAGGTACCAGACGGGAATAGCCCATGCCACTGAAGCTGAAGCCATGGGTATATTCCTCGCGCTCTATCATTAATCCAATATCTGCCCGGCCGGTGCGAATCAGTTCGGCGACATCACTGCCGCCCGGATCCAGGAGTTCCAGCTCAATGTAGGGAAAACGTTGTTCAAACTCTGCCAGCAGGCTCAGCAGGGAGTGACAGGAAATACTCTGCTCAACTGCGAGGCTCAAACGGGCTTCAATACTGCTGCTCAGCGATGAGGCATGGGCGAGAAACTCATGCTGACTCTGTAATACGGTTTTCGCATACGCCAGTAAAGCCTGCCCCGGTGACGTCAGTACCGGGTTACGGCTGCTGCGATCAAACAGCTCGACGCCGGTATCCAGTTCGAGGTTATTGATAGCGGTGCTAATAGCCGACTGAACCTTACCCAGGCGACGTGCGGCCGCCGAAAAAGATCCCTGCTCGGCAGCAGTAACAAAGGCTTCCAGCTGATCCAGGCTTGGCATTCTTCCCTCCTTATCAAAAGCAGACCTATCTATAAAATAGATAGTATCTAACTTTTACTTATCTCAATACAGACTAGAATAGCCTCATTCACAGGATTTAGGAATGCAAAGCTGATGTCTGTACAAATCGTTACCCGTAGCCCGCTTGACCGGCTGCGCTACACTCTGATGTTTGAGATCACCCTGATTGGAATCTTTGCGCCACTGTTAGCGATGGTAATGGAGCAAGAGGCTCTGGACCTTGGCCTGTTGGTGTTAGCACTCAGCGCTATAGCGATGCTGGTGAACTTTATTTATAACTATTTCTACGACCGAATCGATGTGCGTCATGGCCGGATTCCTACAGAGCGTTCCCTGATGGGCCGGATTGTACATGCCCTGATATTTGAGCTGGTGCTGACGGTGACTTCATTGCCACTGATTATCTGGTGGCTGGATATAGGCTGGGTAGAGGCTCTGCTGATGGATATCGGTCTGATGATTGGCGTGGTGTTCTATACCCTGCTATACACCTGGATTTACGATCGGCTGTTTCCCCTGAACCAACCAGTAGCCAGCTATAACCATTGAGATTGGCGTGGTGTTTTACACCCTGCTCTATCTTGAAATATACACCTGTGTTTACGATCGGCTGTTTCCCCTGAACCAACCAGTATAGCCAGCTATAACCATTGATAGAGCCAATACATTGCTGATGGATATCGGCCTGATGATTGGCGTGGTGTTTTACACCCTGCTCTCTACCTTGAAATATACACCTGGGTTTACGATCGGCTGTTTCCCCTGAACCAACCAGTAGCCAGCTATAACCATTGATAGAGCTGATACATTGCTGATGGATATCGGCCTGATGATTGGCGTGGTGTTTTACACCCTGCTCTCTACCTTGAAATATACACCTGGGTTTACGATCGGCTGTTTCCCCTGAACCAACCAGTAGCCAGCTATAACCATTGATAGACCTGATACGGAATTGATTCAATCTGCTAAAGGGGGTTCCGCGACCTGTTCTCAGGCCAGCGCCCCGCGGTAGTAGGAGGGTAGGAGGCGCGCCTCGCGCCGAAGAAGTCCAGGCGAATCCATCGCGGCGGGTGCGCAGCTCCCACAAGAAGTACGAATTCCTAGGTTGTAGGAGGTGCGCCCCGCGCCGAATAAGTCCGGCGAATCCATCGCGGCGAGGCGCCGCTCCCACAAGGGATACGATTATCTAGGTAGTAGGAGGCGCGCCTCGCGCCGAAGAAGTCCCGACGAATCCATCGCGGCGAGGGCGCCGCTCCTACAGAAGTACGATTTTCTAGGTTGTAGGAGGTGCGCCCCGCGCCGAATAAGTCCGGCGAATCCATCGCGGCGAGGCGCCGCTCCTACAATGGATACGACTATCTAGGTTGTAGGAGGCGCGCCCCGCGCCGAATAAGTCCGGCGAATCCATCGCGGCGAGGCGCCGCTCCCACAAGGGATACGATTATCTAGGTTGTAGGAGGCGTGCCTCACGCCGAAAAAGTCCCGGCGAATGCATAGCGGCGAGGGCGCCGCTCCCACAATGGATACGATTTTTCGAGCCACGAACCAGCAGCACTATCTGCTGCGGTCGAACGAAGAACCACGCAATGGTTTTGATTATCCCCGACCATATCCTTTTAACTGATCGAAGATCACTCTACTCCTGCTGCAGAGACCAGTTCAGTATTCTCTTCATCTACCATCTGTCGCCACCAGAGGCTGTTCTGGCGCGGCTCTCCCACCAGCACCCGCTCGCCGATCTTCGGGGTAACCAGGTTTACCGAAGCATTCCAGGCCAGATCGGTAATCCGTTCAAACGGTTCGTACCAGGCATGCAGCGCCAGATCGAAGGTTCCATTATGCACCGGCATCAATGCCCTGCCCCTGAGGTCTATATGCGCCTGCAGGGTTTGCTCGGGAGTCATGTGCACATCCGGCCAGTCCTTGTCATAGGCGCCATTTTCAATCATCGTCAGATCGAAAGGCCCGAGGCGCTCGCCAATCTCTTTAAAGCCGTCGAAGTAACCGCTGTCACCGCTGAAGAACAATGATTGCGTGTCAGTTTTAATCACCCAGGATGCCCACAGGGTTGAGTTACGATCACCCAGCCCACGGCCGGAAAAATGCTGTGCCGGCGTCGCTGTTAACTGTACGCCGTTGACGACGGTATCCTGCCACCAGTCCAGTTCAATAATCTGAGAGTCATTTACACCCCATTCACGCAGATACTGGCCTACGCCCAGTGGCACGATGAAGTGCTTTGCTCGCTTGGCCAGTCGAGCAATAGTTTCTTTATCGAGATGATCATAATGATCGTGGGAGATAATCACTCCTTGAAGCGGTGGCAACTGATCCGGATCGATCGGTACTTCATGAAAACGCTTCGGACCTGCCCAGCTGAAAGGTGACGCCCGCTCAGAAAATACCGGGTCTATCAACCAGAAGTCACCTGCTAGCGCCAGCAACAGGCTGGAATGGCCCAGACGGTAAACGGCAGTCTGCTGCGAATTGTCATCGACGAGTTGCTGCGGTGTCAGTGATACAAGCGGAACGGCCTGTGCAGGCGTGGCATTGGCAGGCTTGGCAAACATGAAACGCCAGGTGGTACTCGCCAGTGAGGATAAACTGGTTACCGAGGTATCCTGCTTATTGTGAAACTTACCTTCACTGTATTGCCGGGATTGCGCAAAACTCTGCTTAACCGGGTTTGCTGAACAACTGAATATACCTGCCACGATCAATCCTCCCAACAATACGATGATTATCTTCTTCATAATATCTACCAATAAGTAAACTACACTGTGCAGTGTAAAGTATTTTTAGAAAAAGTAAACTCCTTAGTGTAAAATTGATCCGGCAACTTAATTATCCATTGATCGAATGACTATGAATCAGAGTGAACGCAAGCGAGCGGCAATCGTTGATGCCGCCATTAATGAATTTCGCGAGAAAGGCTTCCAGGCAACCAGCATGGATGCACTATCGGCACGGGCCGGTGTATCTAAACGCACCGTCTATAACCACTTCGCGAACAAAGAAGCCCTGTTTCAGGAGATTATTCAGCAACTGTTTTCCTACAGTGCGGAACTGACCGATTACACCTACCACCCAGAACGCCCACTGGATGAACAGCTCAGTGCGATTGCCCGTCAAAAGCTGGAGCTGATGAAAACCCCGCGCTTTCGCGACCTGGTTAAGGTGCTGATGGCCGAGTGCATTCATTCACCGGAACTCACTTCAATGGCAATGGAACAGCTTAGCCAGCAGGAGCAAGGGCTGGATAGCTGGATCAGTGCGGCCATCGCCGACAATAAGTTGAAGGGTGTCGAACCCCACTATGCTGCTGACCAGTTTATGGCGCTAATCAAAAGCAGTGCCTTCTGGCCACAAGTGCTGATGGGCATGCCATTTCCAGACGATGAACGGTGCCGGCAGATCATCACTGATTCGGTGCAGATGTTTCTGAGTTATTACCGGATCTGAGATAACTTGTTGGGCATCGCTTTTCTCAACACCAACCTACACCAGGAATATCGCGGCGAGGCGCCGCTCCCACAAGGGATACGATTTTCTAGGTTGTAGGAGGTGCGCCCCGCGCCGAATAAGTCCGGCGAATCCATCGCGGCGGGGCGCCGCTCCCACAAGGGATACGATTTTTCTAGCCGCGCGCTTTGCTCCGGTCGAACTACGCGCTATGTTTGTTAATTGCCGCTTCCAGCGTCTGACTGATCAGGGCATTGATCGTCATCGGGCCAACACCACCGGGTACCGGTGTCAGGGCAGCAACCCGCTCTTGCAAGCCCTGTTTTTCAATATCGCCGATACCGCCGGCGTGGTAACCGGCATCGATAACAACCGCGCCATCTTTAATCCAGTTCGCTTTAATCAGCTCAGGCTTACCTACGGCACCGACAACGATGTCTGCCTGGGCAACCAGCTCTGCCAGATTCTCGGTGCGCGAATGACAGATAGTCACCGTCGCATTGGCATTCAGCAGCATTGCTGCCATCGGCTTACCCAGAATAGGGCTGCGACCAAGCACCACGGCGTGCTTGCCTGCCAGCTTAATATCGTAATGCTTCAGCAGGGTCATTATGCCTGCCGGCGTCGCCGAGCCAAACGCCTGCTCGCCCATCGCCATTCTGCCAAAGCCTTGCGTGGTGACACCATCGACGTCTTTTTCGATCGCGATCGCATCAAAACAGGCACGCTCGTCAATCTGCTCAGGCACTGGGTGTTGCAGCAAAATACCACACACTTCAGGGTCGTTATTTAGCTGATCTATCTTAACCAGCAACTCATCGGTGGTTGTCGCTTCTGGCATTTCAATGAAGCGTGAACCCATCCCTACCCTGCCGCAGGCATTAATTTTCATCTGCACATAGGTTGCTGAAGATGGATCATCTCCCACCAGAATGGTTGCCAAAGCAGGCTTCAGGCCACCTTCGTCCTGGAGCTTTTCAACCGCTGCGTGCAGTTGCTGCTCCCGGCTTTTTGCCAGTGCCTTGCCATCCAGTATCAATGCTGACATCGATCAAACCTCGTAATTATTCTGGGGTTACTCAAACGGAGATAGAAACTACCTGCTCCCAACCTTTTTGTATAGGGTATCAAATTCAGGGAACAGCTTATATTTTCTATTTTACCCCGGTGTGTGGCAGAGGTATTCCTTAACCCGACATTTATATTTAATTTTTGCGTAGAGAAGCAACCATACAGCCCGGTTTTAAGGGCACACCTGAATCGGTGGCAACCCGGCACCGATTACGGACTACCGTGCTGTATGGCACTTCAAACTTTTCAGGTACTGTTTCAAGTTCTCTTATCTCAAATACAAGGAGTAACCATTACTCATCAGCACTTGATCTTTGCCATCGCCGGATCGTAGAACGAACGTAACGACGGCGTCACCTTAAAGCGTTCACACTCAACCTCGATTTCGAACTCGGTGCTTTCCAGCCACTCCTTGGTTACGCCGGCAGCATGCTCCACGTAGCCCATCGCAACAGTTGCGCCGACGCTATGACCGAACATACCCGCGGTGGTGCGGCCGACAATTTTACCCGCCGCATAAATTGGCTCCTCGTGATAGCACAACGGCTCCGGGTTTTCGAACTGGAAGGCTATGAAACGCTTCTTCAACGGCCCTTCTGCCTTTTGTGCCAGCAGTGCCTCCTTACCGATAAAGCCGCCCTCTTTTTCAAAGTCTGAAGCGAAACTCAGTCCCGCCTCCAGCGCCGTATCTTCATCGGTAATATCATGGCCCCAATGGCGGTAGCATTTCTCCATCCGCAGTGAGTTCATTGTGTGGTAGCCATACGGCCGAATAGCAAACTCTTCACCTGCTGCCATCACCGCGTCGTAAACGCTCGGCGCAAACTCCGTTGGAATATACAACTCCCAGCCCAATTCACCCACATAGGTAATGCGTGATGCCCGCACCATGGCATAACCCATCTCAATTTCACGGGAGGTGGCAAACGGGAAACCTTCATTGGACAGATCCGCGCGGGACAGTTTGCTCAGGGTCTCTCTGGAGCGCGGTCCCATTACGGTGATTACCGCGTAAGCTGAGGTCATATCCGTAAGGACCACCATCGCATCAGAGGGCTTATTGCGACGCAGCCAATCCATATCCCGGGTCTGACAGGCAACACCGGATACCACCAGGTAGCGATCCTCTGCCATGCGGGTAACGGTTACATCCGCCTCGATTCCACCGCGCTCATTCAACCACTGGGTATAGACCATCTTGCCGACCGGCACCGAAACATTGTTAGAGCAGATGCGGTTAAGGAATGCTTCGGCATCCGGGCCTTCTACCTGGTACTTACAAAACGAACTCTGATCGATTACGCCGACGGCATTGCGTACTGCGTCGTGCTCGGCCTTGTTGTTCTCAAACCAGTTCTGTCGACCGAAAGAGTATTCATATTCGCCAGCCTGGCCCTCTTCGGCAAACCAGTTAGCCCGCTCCCAGCCACTTTCAGTACCGAACACGGCCCCCTGGGCCTTTAGTTGCTCATGCAACACCGAGCGGCGTACTCCCCGGGCAGTCTTAAATTGCTTGAATGGATAGTGGGTTTCATACAGCAGACCCAGTGTTTCGGTTGTACGCTCCTCAAGGTAACGTTGCGTCCCCTGGAATGGCATATTGCGGCGAATATCCACATCCCAGAGATCCTGCGGCGCATGGCCTTTCTTGATCCACTGAGCCAGCATCTTACCGGCACCGCCAGCAGACTGAATACCGACCGAGTTAAAGCCCGCCGCAACAAAGTAATTACGCAGCTCCGGCGCTTCACCCAAGTGGTAGCGATCATCCGGCGTAAAGGACTCAGGACCGTTGAAGAATACCTGCAGACCAGTACGCTCCAGCTCCGGTACCCGGTGCATCGCAGCTTCCAGATACGGCTCCAGATGCTCAAAATCATCCGGAAGCTGATCAAAGAAGAAGTCTTCGGGGATACCATCCATTCCCCAGGGCTTGGCACCGGGCTCGAACATGCCAATCAGCATCTTACCGGCATCTTCCTTGTAGTAGCAGTAGCCGTCCATATCCCGCAGCGTCGGCAGGCCTGCCTGCAGGTTCGGCATATTCTCGGTCACTACATAGAAGTGCTCGGCGGCATGCAGTGGTACGTTGACGCCGGCCTTTCGCCCGAACTCCCGCGCCCACATGCCGGAACAGTTGACCACGTATTCCGCATCAATATCACCCTGTTCGGTAATAACGCCGGCCGCTTTGCCGTCGCGAATCTTCATATCCAGCACTTTTACGCCTTCGATGATTTTGGCGCCGCCCATGCGGGCGCCTTTGGCCAGGGCCTGAGTAACATCTACCGGGCTTGCCATACCGTCCATCGGCAGGTGAATTGCACCCAACACATCATCGATGTTCAGCAGGGGCCACAGCTCCCTGGCCTGCTCAGGATTGATCACGTCACAGGGGAAACCGGCAACCTTGGCCATGGATGCACCACGCTTCAGCTCTGACAGGCGCTCCTTATTCGTAGCGATAGTCAGGGAACCGTTGCGTACAAAGCCGGTGGCCTGTCCGGTCTCAGCTTCGAGTTGCTCATACAAACTGGCACTGTAATTCGCCAGCATCGACATGTTATAGGTGGCGCGCAGAGTCGGCACCAGGCCTGCGGCATGCCATGTAGTACCGCAGGTAAGCTGGCGACGCTCCAGTAGCACCACGTCAGTAAAACCGAGTTTAGTCAGATGATAGGCTACGCTGCAGCCGATAACTCCGCCGCCAACGATGACAACCTGAGCCGAGGTAGGTAGTTGCTTGGTCATTCTAATTCTCCGTAACCCTGCGGACGCTTTTGTCGGTGGCGCAGGATTAAGTCACTAAATTTCAACAGCCGATCAACTGAAGGCTCTTAATAGAAGAGCAGCTGATGGCTCAACTAAAGACAACAGTCTTATTGCCGTGTACCAGCACCCGGTCTTCGAGGTGATCTCGCAAGCCACGCGCGAGTACGGTTTTCTCGACATCCTTGCCTAATCGCACCAGGTCTTCGACCTTATCGCTGTGAGTTACCCGTACCACGTCCTGATCGATAATCGGCCCCTCATCAAGCTGCTCGGTAACGTAGTGACAGGTGGCTCCGATCAGTTTCACACCCCGGCGCGATGCCTGGTGATAGGGCTTGGCACCGATAAAAGACGGCAGGAAGCTGTGGTGGATGTTAATCACCTGATGGCGATACTTTTCACACAACGCCTGCGGCAGGATCTGCATATAGCGCGCCAGCACGATACAGTCAGCTGCGTACTCATCAACCAGCCCTTCTACCTCGGCAAACCCCGGTGCCTTGTTGTCTTTATCGATAACCACGTGATGGTACGCAATGCCATACCATTCAACGAGCCCCTGCATGTCCGTATGATTGGAAATGACGCAGGCGATTTCACAGTTCAGATCGCCGCTTCTCCAGCGGTCAAGCAGATCAGACAGGCAGTGGCTGCCTTTGCTGGCCATCAGCACCACCTTCTTCGGCTGGCTGCTATCAACCAAACGTAAGTTCATTTGATACTCTGCAATCAGAGGCTCAAACTTGCTGCGCAATTCATCGATACCGAAAGGCAGTGAATCCGCCTGAATTTCAAAACGGGAGAAGAACCAGTTACTGTCTTCGTCAGAATGATGGGCGGCTTCAGAAATCCAGCCGCCATGGCGGGTAATTACTTCACCAACACGGGTTACGATGCCAACACGGTCGGGACAGTTGAGAATAAGTCGATAGCTACGCTTCATTGTAGTGTCCTTAAAGTGGTTTCGCCGTAATCCGCTATTACTGTGGGATAAAGCAGCAACCACATGAATATTACTTTCTGATGAATGTCAGCTAAGCTGCTGTTCCAGCTCGGGAAGTGCATCAAACAAGTCGGCCACCAGAGCGTAATCAGCAACGCCGAAAATCGGTGCTTCTTCATCTTTATTAATGGCAACGATAATCTTGGAATCTTTCATCCCAGCAAGGTGTTGAATGGCACCGGAGATTCCCACCGCTATATAAAGGTCAGGCGCAACAATCTTTCCTGTCTGGCCAACCTGCATATCGTTAGAAACAAAACCTGAATCGACAGCGGCACGCGAAGCACCAACCGCTGCACCAACCTTATCTGCCACGCGTTCCAGCAACGGGAAGTTGTCGCCACTTTGCATGCCACGACCACCGGAGATGATAATGCGGGCCGATGTCAGTTCAGGGCGTTCTGAGACCACTTTCTCTTCGCTGATAAAACGCGAGATACCAGTATCATTTGCGGCAATATCTGTATTAACCGGTGACTCACCACCTTCTGTTGCGACGGGAGCAAACGCGGTACCGCGAACAGTCAGCACCTTGATGCTGTCGCTGCTCTGTACAGTAGCCAACGCGTTACCCGCGTACACAGGACGTACAAAGGTGTCCGCAGAAACCACTTCTATAATTTCGGAGATCTGGGCAACGTCCAGTAGCGCAGCCACACGCGGCATCAAGTCTTTGCCTGTAGTGGTTGCCGCCGCCAATATGTGGCTGTATGAATTACTCTGGCCCAGCGCGACAACAATCGGGGCAACATTTTCAGCCAGCTGATGAGCCACTGCGTCGCTATCAGCCAGCAGCACTTTATCGATGGCGGCGACTGCTGCCGCCTGCTGTGCTACCTGCTCGCATTGAGAACCGGCAACCAGCAGTTCAATCTGGCCGCCTGTGCTGGCTTTGAGTTCAACAGCGGCTTGCAGAGTTGTTAAGGTTGCTGCTTTTAGCTCGTTATTATCGTGGTCGGCTACCACCAGAATTGACATTGGGTTGGTCATCGATTCAGTCATTACAGCACCCCCGCTTCTGATTTCAGTTTTTCGACCAATTCAGCGACATTGGCAACTAGTACACCCGCAACGCGCTCTGGCGGACTAATAACCTTCAAAGTAGCCAGGCGTGGTGCGATATCGACGCCCAGCTCTTCAGGACTGATGCTATCCAGAGGCTTACGTTTAGCTTTCATGATGTTGGGCAGTGATGCGAAACGCGGTTCATTCAAGCGCAGATCGGTGGTCACTACCGCAGGTAATTTCAGGCCTATCTGCTGTAAACCGCCATCAACTTCACGGGTGACCAGCACTTCGGAACCTTCGACAGTTAGCTCAGAAGCAAAGGTGCCCTGGGGCATATTGCCCAGTGCCGCCAGCATCTGACCGGTCTGGTTATTGTCACCATCGATAGACTGTTTACCCAGGATGATTAGTTGGCACCCTTCCTTGTCGACAACCGCTTTGAGCATCTTAGCCACTGCCAACGGCTCAGGGCTGATCTCGGTTTTAACCTGTAACGCGTGGTCAGCGCCTAATGCCAACGCCGTGCGCAGCTGCTCCTGACAACTGTCCTGACCAATACTGACCACCAGTACTTCACTGGCCACACCGCGCTCTTTCAAGCGGATTGCTTCTTCTACTGCAATCTCATCAAACGGATTGATAGCCATTTTAACGTTGGCCAGTTCTACATCAGAGTTGTCTGCTTTAACGCGTACTTTTACGTTTGCATCGACAACCCGCTTTATTGCGACCAGTACTTTCATTGCGACCTCACGGTGATTATTTTTACTAATTAGAACACAATAATGAAACTAATTTATATTTTTTCACGTAAATGATCAAATAATACCTTTCCGCAAAACAATGAATATTTATTGCGAACGTTTTTATACGTAACAAATGGTTACTTTATCCGAATTGCTTAACCAACAAGCAGCCGATCAATCCTGCAAAATGACGTAATACTTCTGACAGGTTTCCAGCACTTCCCAGTAGCCATCAAAGCCGTAGGGCAGCATGAAGGAATCACCCGCCTTGTAGCGTTTCTGGCCGCCCTGTGCATCACTGATAATCACATCACCGGAGATGATGTAGCAGAACTCACGTCGCTGTGGCACCGCTTTCCACTTGCCCGGTTCACTCTCCCAGAGGCCCGCAATCAGGCGGCCCTCCTCGCCGCTGACGTAAGTGGCTATTGCCTGTTTGGGGTCGCCCTTAAGCAGCCTGTCCGGGGGGGTTACAAAAGCTCCCAACGGTACCGGCTGATCATCAAAGTTAACGACCTGATCTATATAAGTGGGTGTCATCGTCATCTCCTGCGTTCTCCTGTATTCAAAGGACTGTTAGCACTTCTCATCGCGTGCGTAGTAATAGTGGTAAAGCCCTTGCTGACCAAGACGGCGAAAAGGCGCAAACGGAAATTTCGGCAACGGCGTCGAGAGCACCGGCAGCTCATGCCCCGCGGTGATACCCACAACTTTTTCCGCCAGTCGCTTGCCAGCCTGTACTGCAAAGGAAACGCCGCTGCCACCGTAGCCCATGGCATAGAGGACGGAACCGTCTTCTTCAGCCTGGTGAATATGAGGTATATCGTCGAAGGTCACACAGACCCAACCGCCCCATTGATAATCAAAGGTCAGGTTGTTCAGAGCACTGAATTTGCGTTGCAAAGCATCCAACAGGTTTTGGTTATGCTTGGGATTATTGGCATCAGCGCCAGAAATCGCACTGCGACCACCGATCAGGATCCGGTTGTCCGGTAGCTTGCGGTAGTAAAAGCGCAGGGTACGGGTATCGGTAATCACATCGCTGCTCTTAAAGCCTGTTGCCTCCAGCTCTGCATCAGTTAACGGGCGGGTGACAATCACATTGGACAGCACCGGAAAGGTGCGATTCTTCAGTTTTTTATGCAGTCCCGGGGCGGTATAGCCGTTAGTGGCACAGATCACTTTTTTGGCACGCACTACACCGCCAGGCGTAATTAACAGATGGCGATCACCTTCACGGCGCCACCCCTCGACAGGGCTAGCCGTATGGATACGTGCACCGGCAGCTCGGGCCAGGCGATGATAGCCAAAGGCAAGCTTAAGTGGGTGTACGCCAAAGCCGTGGCGGAAACGCAACGCGCCATAGGCTTCGTCGCTGGAAAAATGCGCCTGCTTCAGATCTTCACTGCTGAGGATATCCGTTTCGTAGTTAAATGTGTCTTTGAGAAAGCGGGCCTCGGAGTTAATAACGTCCATCATTCTTGGGCGATGAGCCACCCATAGATGACCATCGTCTTGCTGATCACAGTCGATGTTTTCATCCTTTATCAAGCCCCGGACGCGCTCCAGGCCCTCAAAAATCTCGGCAAACATGCCCTTGGCCATGGTCTCACCATAGCGCTTAATCATCTTCTGGTAAGACAAACGGCCACCGGCTTTCAGGGCAAAGCCACCATTGCGGCCACTGCACCCCCAACCGGTGCTGTTTGCTTCCAGCACCACGGCCTGAATATTGTGCTCGTGCGCCAGGTAATAGGCGGAGGCTAGACCGGTGTAACCGCCACCGATGATTGCCACATCCACATCCATGTCTGCACTGACAGGTCCATCATCCTGAGGCGCCATCCCTGCAGTGTCGGCCCAGTAAGAATCTGGATAAGGCGTCCCTGTGCCAGGGCCTGGTGAAACTAACGGATCATACATAGCATCTTCCTGCATCCTACCGACATCTGCATGCGGTAATTCATAACAATTTTCTGGCTCATTTAAGGCCTGATGAATGCAAAGATAGACAATTTACGTGAAATTTTCAATTCTTTTTTCATTTTAAGATACTTAAGCAGATTTTTTTCAGGCGATCAGGCTAAAAAATTCCACCGCTGTCATCCAAAGCTATCGCGGCGAGGCGCCGCTCCTACAAGGGTTTAGGCATTTGCAGCGTTGAATCTGTAGGAGGCGCGCCCCGCGCCGAAAGGTCGTGCCCAGAGAGGGAGCGCCGAAAGAAAATAGATCTTCATGGTTATCGCGGCGAGGCGCCGCTCCTACAAAGGATATATTCCATAGTGCTATCCCTGTAGGAAGCTCGCCCCGCACCGAAAGGCCGTGCCCAGAGGGAGCGCCGAAAAAATAGATCTTCATGGTTATCGCGGCGAGGCGCCGCTCCTACAAAGGATATATTCCATAGTGCTATCCTTGTAGGAAGCTCGCCTCGCACCGAAAGGCAGTGCCCAGAGGGAGCGCCGAAGAAAAATAGATCTTCAGGTTCATCGCGGCGAGGCGCCGCTCCTACAAATGATGAATTCCATTGTGCTGTCCTTGTAGGAGGCGCGCCCCGCGCCGAAAGGCAGTGCCAGAGGGAGCGCCGAAAAAAATAGATCTTCAGGTTCATCGCGGCGAGGGCCGCTCCTACAAAGGATGTATTCCATTGTGCTGTCCTTGTAAGAGGCGCGCCCCGCGCCGAAAGGCAGTGCCCAGAGGGAGCGCCGAAAAAAATAGATCTTCAGGTTCATCGCGGCGAGGCGCCGCTCCTACAAGGATCTATTCTGTAGAGCATCAACTGTAGGATGCACACCCTGCTCCGCAAGAATTAATAGTTGGGTCCGGCCAGGGTCCAGACGACGACAGCCTCTTCCTCCGCTGAAGGATTGCGAGCCCAGTGGGGGTCATCACCGGTCAGGGAAAAGCTGTCACCGGCCTGCAGCATGAATACCTTGTCACCAATTCCCAGCTCAAGGGAGCCGGACTGGACATAGCCAGCTTCTTCACCCTTACGCTGACGTGATTCCTGACTACCCGCACCAGGCGAAAATGTAGTTAGAATCATCTGTAGCTGACCACTGAGCCGAGGTGATAGCAGCTCTTCACGAATACCTGTGCCGGCAAAATTCAAGCTACGGCGATTATCACCACGCACGATATAGTTGAGTTCTTCGAGAGGTGCCTGACTGTCCGCATGAAAGAACCAGCTAATATTAACACCCAGGACTTCACAGATTGCTTGTAATACAGGAATGGGTAATGAGGACACGCCTCGCTCGACCTGGCTAACATAACCCACAGAGCGACTGATTTTCTCCGCCATGGTCGTCAGCGTAATCCCTTTCGCTTTGCGCAGATCTCTGATTTGACGTCCGATACGTAGATTTTCACTATCGATGGAATCCTTTCTTTGCTGACTCATGCATTACCTGTGTTTCAAAAATGAGAGTTTTCAAAATGCTGGAGCAAGGAACCCATTTGAAAGCTCCTTCGATCGATGCAAGCAATAGTATCAAAGATCACGTTGATGAAGAATCTATAATTTTTTTCATTGATCATCTGGTTCAAATCAGCCTGATATCATTGGCGGCGAACCGATTCCTGATGCAAACAATACCTAAATCCCTATCGAGTGATACTTAACCTGATGAAAATTGGACAATCCGATAAAGCAGAGTATGTCTGTGCGAATAAGTGCGTAGCCAAGGGCTTTTTCGCGGCAATTCAACCGTTCAATTTCTATGATTGTCTGAAGCAATAGATGCTCCCTCAGACACCCACTGGCACTGATCCCTAGGCCGCTAAAAGTCACACTATGGTATTAAGCAGATGTACATGCTGTATGCCCCACCGTGTAAATGTTTTAGGCTGGCTCCAATACCGCTAATGAGCTGGCCCTAAAAAACAAGGCCCTATGGGTTAACTATGTATAGCATTGTCACACTGATAATCTGCCGGTTCGATACCACATGGACTGGACATAAAACAGAATCAATGAATGACGATGACTAAGGGAACACCGGATGTAACGACCTGTTACCGGTCAATAATCATCAAGGTCCCTTAAGTCGGTTTGAATTTTCGAACCACATGACTCTCCCCACCTGCAAAGGATGGGTGGAACAAAAAACATCAGGAGTTACTTATGAAACATAACAATAAGATCGCTAAAGTACTTTCCCTGACTGCTGGCGTGCTATTCTCTGCCAGCTCTCTTGCCGCAAACTGGAACATTGCAGTTGGTGACGGCGGCGGAAGTGCACAGGAAGCACTGGGCCTGAAGTTCATTGAACTTCTGGAAGCTAAGTCTGATCACTCAGCTAAGCTCTTCCTGAACGGTCAACTGGGTTCCGAGCAGGATACTGTCAACGATGCAGCACTGGGCACTTTGGATTTCTCCATTCTGGCCAGTAACAACTTGACACCATTCTCTCCAACTCTGGGCATTCTTTCCCTGCCTTACATCTTCGAAAATCTTGAGCAAGCACAGCAGACTGTAGAAGGTCCTATTGCTGCCGAGCTGATCGAAAACACCATTCGTGACTCTGGCGTGCGTATTGTAGGCTGGACTTATTCTGGATTCCGCGTCCTGAGTAACTCCAAGCATCCAATCCAGAAACTGGCTGACCTGGACGGTGTGATCGTTCGAGTTCCTAAGAACGAAATCATGATCGACACTTACAAGTCCTGGGGTAACAACCCTACGCCAATGGCTTGGTCTGAAACCTTTACCGCACTGCAGCAAGGTGTTGTAGACGGTCAGGATACGCCTTACACCACTATCTACGCGATGAAGTTTGGTGAAGTGCAGAAGTATATCTCCGACCTGCATTACTTGTTCCTGCTGGAGCCGCTAATCGTTTCTGAATCCCTGTATCAGGATCAGAATGAAGCGACTCAGAAAGCGATCATGGAAGCCGGTAATGAAGCAACTGCCTACAGCCTGCAGTGGTTGAAGGATCAGGAAGCTATCATCAAGAAAGAACTGGTTAGCAAGTACGGCATGCAGATCGATACCCTGCAGGACGAAGCTGAATGGGCCAAGCGTGCTCAGGAAGCTGTATGGCCTAAGTTCTATGAAAGCGTTGGTGGCAAAGACAAAGTCAACGAACTGCTGCGCTCTCTGGGACGTGATGAAGTTTAAGGTTTAACCAAACCGATTTTCTTCATCTAACAAGTACATGCATCCAGCCTCTGGATGCATGTACTTTTAACGGAGGCTATACCATGGGAAGTAAGATATTCAATTTCCTCAATAACATTGAGAGTTATATCTGTCGTACGCTGCTGATCCTGTTCGTCACACTGCTGTTTGCACAGATCGTATCCCGTCAACTGTTCGGATATTCATTCTCATGGAGTGAAGAACTTTCCGTTTACATGTTTGTCTGGTTTGTATTCTTCGGCGCGAGTTATGCTGCCAAATTGGCCGCACACAACCGGGTTACTTTCCAGTACAAAATGATGCCTGCGTGGCTACCACCTATATTAGAATTTCTATCTGATGTCATTTGGATAGGCTTTAACTGTTACTTCGTGTATCTGTCTTACGACTTCGTATTCAACAAGATGAACCTGTTCTGGAAGTCGCAAACGCTGGGTATACCGATGAAGTATATCTATCTGGTTTTGCCGATTGCATTCTCTTTGATGACTATCCGTATCATTCAGGTGAACTACTACAAGCTGGTTAAAGGCATCGATATTCGTGACCCCGACTCTCAGGAACTTGATGAGTTGATCGAACACGATATCGACGAAAACAAGAATAAAGACGCCGCATAATCCAGGAGCAGGTCATGGAAACATCCATTGTATTAGTATTATTCGGGTCCTTTTTGGTCCTGCTGGTGATGGGCGCCCCCGTTACCGTATCACTCGGGGTTGCGGCACTAGTATCTTTTCTGTATCTCGACCAGAACCCTATTAAGTTTGTGCAGATCGCATTTACCTCTGTGGGCTCATTCCCGCTGATGGCTCTACCCTCTTTCATCCTGGCCGGTGCCTTGATGGAGGCTGCAGGCATATCGAAACGGCTGGTTAACCTGGCAGAAAGCTTTGCTGGCCCGGTAACAGGCGGTATCTCTGCGGCAACCGTACTGGCCTGTATGTTCTTCGGCGCGATCTCAGGATCCGGCCCGGCAACCACTGCTGCCGTCGGTATGTTGATGATCCCGGCGATGGTTAATCGCGGCTATGACAAAGGTTATGCCTCTGCGATTACCGCTTCCGCTGGCGGACTGGGCATCATCATTCCACCGTCTATTCCGATGGTGATCTTTGGTATCTCGGCCATCGGCCTGAGTGTACCGCTGGAGGCTATTGCCGAACACGGCGAGTTCCAGAGCGTATCCATCACCAAGATGTTTATTGCCGGTGTCATCCCAGGTCTGGTTATATCCTTGAGCCTGATGACGCTGAACTACATCCGCTGTAAACGTCTGGGCTACGCCGGCACTGCTGAAGGCTGGGATGTTAAGCACATCATGGAAGCATTCCGCACCGGTATCTGGTCCATACTGGCGCCGCTGGTAATTCTGGGCGGCATCTACTCGGGCTTCTTTACGCCGACGGAGTCTGCAATCGTAGCGATTTTCTATACTCTGTTTGTGGGTGTATTTATCCATAGAGAGCTTACCTGGGCAGATCTGTTCCGCTCACTGGAAACCACCACCTGGTTATCCGGTCGGGTACTGTTGATCCTGTTTACCGCAACTGTTTTCGGACGCCTGCTGGTAGAGAATCAGATTCCGGCAATCGTTGCCGAATCAATGCTGAGCATGACGGATAACATCTATCTGATCTGGTTCCTGATCATTGCCTTCCTGCTGTTTGTGGGTATGTTTATGGAAACCCTGGCAGCAATCATGATTCTGACACCCGTGCTACTGCCAGTTACCTACAACCTGGGTATCGATCCGGTGCATTTCGGTATCGTGCTGATTTGTTGTCTGTCGATCGGCTTCGCAACACCACCGCTGGGTGAGAACCTGTTCGTTGCTTCGGGCATATCGAACGTCTCGCTTGAAGAAGTCACCGTTAAGGCACTGCCGTTTGCTGCTGTCTCTGCGTTTGCGGTATTCATTATCGCCTTCTTCCCGGAAATAACCCTGTTCCTGCCGCGAATGCTTGGCTATTAGCCAGGGTAAACAGCGAAGCTAAATAGCGAACCAATGAATGGGGGTGGTCGGCATGTATGCCTTACGTGCCGACTAATCAAACCTTCCTATAAGGAAATACGATTATGCTACCTGAAGTCCGCAAGATTCTTTACAGCACCGATCTTTCCAAAAGCTCGACCACAGCATTTGAGCAAGCAGCATACCTGGCGAAGAAAACCGGTGCCGATATTCACATACTGCACATCGTAGAAAAACTCTCCAGCGATGCAAAAATCACCTTCCAGACCTATGTGATGGATGCCAAGAGTCGCCATGAGTTGCTGCAGGAGCGGGTTCACCATGCGAAAAGGAAGCTGATGGAACGCCAGAAATATTTCTGGGGCGAATTGCACAAAGAGGATGCTGATGTTCGTAACCAGATCAAAACCATCGAGGTTGTAGAAGCCTATCCCGCTGAAACCATTCTGAAAGTATCGCAGGAACTGGGTGTGGATCTGATCGTCATGGGAACCCATGAGAAAGGCATGCTGCATACCTTCCTGGGCAGCGTGGCAAAGAATGTCCTGAACCGCTCACGTATCCCGATGCTGATTGTTCCACTGCCCGTGAAAGAAGGCTAAGTAAAATACCTGAAGTGAGTGATGGCAGCGGAGCCGTTTGATTAATACATTGTCGCTCTTGCACCTCTCGGCACTTGTTCCCGACAGTGCTCTACCTGGCACATCCATATGCAAGCATGTGCCCGCGAACCAATTTCTTATAAAGAAGTGTACATTCTGTGCATAAAAAAGCCCCGACTCGCAAGAGCCGGGGCTTTCTTTTTGGGGTTTATATTGAGGCGTATTAACCGGCAATACCCACAAAATCGTAGTGAGGCTGTTCAGCTTTGACTTCAGGCTTAACTGTTTCACGCATCATTGGCTTAACCTGTTTCAAAACCATACATACAGACGGAGTCTGAGTTGATTCCTGAACAGTAACCGATGGTTGCACAGCTGCTTGAGCTAACATAACTTGCCTCACTTTTAAGTATTTGGCCTCAACAGAATCACTAATGGAGCCAGATCATTTGATTTAGTGGGGCCAGTATAAGACCTTTCTCTATCGTGTAAATGAATATTAAATTAAGTATTTATAGCCTTTTGGAATATAAAGTCTAACTTATTCATTCTAAAGTAGAACCCAAAAGAAAAGGGATTGAAGAAGGAAACATTTTTAAAACCTTTGGCCCCAGCCAGGATGCAAATTTGGCGCTTGGTGCTTTCTGTTGCTCTTCCTATAGTTTCAGCTCGAAGTGAAAACGTATGAGAGTAACGCATGATGAGCACTGAAATAGATAACACCCCCGCTCAGCTCAATAGCAGCAACTGGACATCACCGAGTCCACGAGTTGGTAGTGGACATGACGCCCGTAGCAGCGAGAACGGCTTGCTAGCTATTATGTACGCCAGTCTTGAAATTGCATCTCGATACGATTGGCTCAATGCCGGACGTACCCTGGTTGATAAAACCTACATAAACATACTCTGGCAAGCAGCCGAACTACCAGCAATCGGTGTAACAACACACAACATTGCTTCAGACCTGGATGCTTTTGTTCGTAACCATCTACAGCCACTGTGGGCGGAAGTTGAGCACCTCAGTCACGAAGAAAAGCACCAACTGGCAATTTCACTGGTTGAGCAGTCTGCAGACAGCGTGTTTGGCAGCAGCTATCAGGAAAAGGCCGCCAGCTGGCTGCTTTACTATCTGTGCCCCCAACTGCCGATATTTCCGCTCTCGGAACAACTACACAACACAGTAACCCCTGAATCGGATGACGCAACACAACCTTTAAGCTATGCCAACTTTCATCAGGCTTGTCGTCAGCAGTTCAGCCGGTTACTACCGCATATTCACAGTGCCACACCCACTGCCGAATATGGTAATGAGCGAGAAATCGAAGTCATCAATCAGTTACTCAGAAGTAGCGATTGGTGGCAACGACGCTGCTTTATCAATCACCTGATGACTGCCTGATTGATTCAGAACTGATCGTAAGCACTGACCTCTGCAGCATTACTACAACTATAAAAAATACTAAAACCATACAACTCACTTTTACGGAGACCGCTATGCCTGGACTTCTCCCCAATGTCGACCCTGAAGGTCTACTCGAATACTCAGTGGTCTATACCGACCGCTCGCTGAACCATATGTCACAGTCTTTTCAGGGTGTAATGAATGACATCTCAGCCACCCTGAAACAGGTGTATAGCGCAACAGCTGTTGCCGTTGTACCTGGCAGCGGCACATTTGCAATGGAAGCAGTTGCCCGCCAGTTTGCCGCCGGTAAAAAATGCCTGGTGATTCGCAATGGCTGGTTTAGCTATCGCTGGAGCCAGATTCTCGAGATGGGAGCTATACCGGCATCCACCACCGTCCTCAAGGCCCGACCAACATCTGAGCAGCCGCTAGCGCCATTTGCGCCCGCCCCAATTGAAGATGTCGTCGCCACTATCAAGGCAGAGAAGCCTGACATCGTGTTTGCACCGCATGTTGAAACAGCATCCGGTATGATACTGCCAGACGACTATATCCAGGCTGTGGCCAACGCGGTTCACTCCGTTGGCGGACTGTTTGTGCTGGACTGTATCGCCTCGGGTACATTGTGGGTTGATATGCAAGAGAGCGGCGTTGATATCCTTATCAGCGCGCCACAGAAAGGCTGGAGTGGCTCGCCTTGTTGCGGCCTGGTGATGATGAACACCACTGCTCGCCAGATTATCGACGATACTACAAGTAGCAGTTTTGCCTGTGACCTGAAAAAGTGGCTACAGATTATGGAAGCCTACGAGAACGGTGGACATGCCTACCACGCAACAATGCCGACCGATTCCCTCACCCGCTTCCGCGATGTAATGAAGGAGACCGAAGGCTACGGCTTTGACAAGGTTCGCAACGCACAGCAGGAACTGGGAAATCGCGTCCGCGCGCTACTCGCAAGCAAAGGGATCAGCAGTGTTGCCGCCGAGGGTTTCGAAGCTCCGGGGGTTGTCGTCAGCTACACCCAGGATACTGATATCCACAACGGCAAGAAATTCAGCAGCGAAGGCCTGCAAATTGCCGCCGGTGTCCCTTTGCAATGCGATGAACCCGAGGACTATCAGACTTTCCGTCTTGGCCTCTTCGGCCTGGACAAGTTGCTTAATATCGAGCGCACCGTCAACGAGCTGGAAAAGGCCCTTAACAGGATCCTTTAACCTTAAACGATAAGCGCAATACTATTGCGCTTATCGTCCATTAAAAGAGTTTCATCCCTTGCCAGGGTATTCGGTTTTAATCTTCTAACGAGTATATTATTCTAAGGTAGATCCTACCTCCAAGACGTTATTAAACATCGTAGGGCGTCACCTGGGGTGCCACACCGATTCCATTTTGATGTGCATAGCCTTTTGGGGTAGGCCAGGTCCTGCCCTACGGGTGTGGGTCAATAATATGCATTGTAGGGCGTCACCCGAGGTGCCACAGGATTCCATGTTGATGTGCATAGCCTTTTGGCAGGCCGGGTCCTGCCCTACTGGTGTCGGTCAATAATATGCATTGTAGGGCGTCACCCGAGGTGCCACAGGATTCCATTTTGATGTGCATAGCCTTTTGGCAGGCCGGGTCCTGCCCTACTGGTGTGGGTCAATAATATGCATTGTAGGGCGTCACCTGGGGTGCCACAGGATTCCATTTTGATGAGCATCGTCTTTTGGTAGGCTGGGTCCTGCCCTACTGGTGTGGGTCAATAATATGCATTGTAGGGCGTCACCTGGG
>JBALVQ010000015.1:0-45904 GCA_036960915.1 Amphritea sp. | reverse complement strand
GGTGTGGGTCAATAATATGCATTGTAGGGCGTCACCTGGGGTGCCACAGGATTCCTTTTTAATGTGCATAGCCTTTTGGCAGGCCGGGTCCTGCCCTACTGGTGTGGGCCAATAATTGTATTGTAGGGCACCACCTGAGGTGCCACATCTATGGTGCACAGCCTTTTGGCGAGGCCAGCCCTTCAAAAAAAGTCCAGCCCTACACATGTGACAGACAGGAAGATCGGGGATTAGCCCCTGGGTTAATACCTGAAAAGCTTTTTTAGTACCCCAACGATCATCGCAACTGTTGCCCATAACTCTGCATATTTTGTATCTGTTTTTTAGCGCTCACAACAAGTAGACTTCCCTGTTTATACACGCGTTATTTCAGAGCAAATTTACCCGATGTCTACCAGTATACTGGCACTGTTTGTGCCCACTTTTTTCTTCGTATCGATCACCCCGGGAATGTGCATGACTCTGGCACTGACACTGGGCATGTCGATCGGGGTGCGTCGCAGTCTGCATATGATGTGGGGCGAGCTGATCGGCGTGGGACTGGTCGCGGCAGCGGCAGCCTTGGGTGTGGCCACACTGATGCTGCAGTTCCCGCAAGCGTTTGTCGTACTGAGGCTGGTTGGCGGTGCCTATCTTGGTTGGCTTGGCTTGCAGATGTGGCAATCCCGTGGCCGGCTGGTACTGCCAGAGCCGGGCGAAGTCACTGCTGAAAGAGGCAACCTGCAGCTGGCCATGAACGGTTTTATTACCGCTGTAGCCAACCCCAAGGGCTGGGCTTTCTTTGTCACCCTGTTACCGCCGTTCCTGGATAACAGCCAGCCACTGGGACCACAGCTAGCTATGCTGGTGGCGATGATCCTGACACTCGAATTTTGCTGCCTGCTGATCTATGCAACAGGAGGCAAGGCCCTGCGCCACTTGCTGATGGATAAAGGCAATGTAAAGCTGATGAACCGTATTGCCGGCTCGCTGATGATCGGCGTCGGTATCTGGCTGGCAGCCGGTTGAGTTAAACACAGATTTTGTACTAAAGTTACTAGCGCAGGTGATTATAAGCAGGGTTGTCGTACGCCCGCATATGCTAATCACACGCGCTGATATTTGGCGGTATTGAAAGGGATTGCAATATGACAGCGGATCAGGGGACTTACATCGAATTGGAGAAACGAAGCCGGGCACTATCAACGGCTTTGGACTACCGTGATCAAGCCACTCATGCACACTCCCACCGGGTTCAAACGCTTTCTGAAGCCTTGGGTAAGGAAGCAGGGCTGAGCGAGGCTGAACTCGCTGCTATTCGTGTCAGCGCGGTATTTCACGATATCGGCAAGATCGGCATACCTGACCACATTCTTCTGAAACCCTCTGCGCTGAATGCAGTAGAGTGGGTATTAATGCGCCAACACCCGATTTTTGGGGAACGGATCATTCTATCCACTGAATTGAAGGGAGCCTCACAAGCCGCAAAAATAATTCGTCATCATCACGAACAATACGATGGCAGCGGTTATCCTGATTCGCTAAAAGGTGACGACATCCCGTTAGGTGCCCGCATCATCGGCATTGCCGATAGTTATGATGCAATGTCTCATACTCGTGCATACCATGAACCAAAATCACATCGGGATATAATGGAAATACTCGAAAGGGAAACCGGCTATAAACATAATCCGGAAATCATGAAGCTATTCACTCACATGATAAAGTCCAGCCCATACAGGGTAAACTGATAGGCGGACTACAACGCCCGAAGCTATTTAGTTCTCCCTATCAATTCAAAAACGCCGCAATGTAAAAGTAAGCCCCTGAAAAAAATTACCACCTGCGGGGATGGGGCCTGGCAGTACCATGTCCATCATCATCATCATAACTTTTATAGAGATCCCATTCCTCTTCGGCCAGTACATCCCATACAGCATGCGTAGAGAATAACGGAGGCAGGCGAAAAATCCTATCGCCGATCTGTTCCACCTGATAGAGATCGTTAGGAGGATTAAGCATTAGATAAGACAGAGCCCCACTGTCCCAACTGTATGATTTTTTTGTTGTCATCCCATAGGCTGCAGCAACCACATCTTCCTGAAAGGAAGGTACAATCAGGCTCATTCTCTGGCACCTTCCGCCCTCAATACAGAGAAGCCCCTTGTTAAGGTTAAGAATATAGGGTTCCTGGGCATAGCCACCACGCTGCCCTGCACACCCTGCCAGCAGAGCTAACAAAACAAGCGCCGTGATCATAATCACAGGCCGCAATATTGCATTCATCCTTTCCTCCTGATATTCAGGGAAGGCATTGCAGAAAGATGCTGCAATGCCGTAGATTCTAATACCATATCGACACCCGCTTGTGGCATTAATTCCCTAAGCCTGGGCTTCTTAATTTCAGCCCCGTCAGTCCGGAATTAACTCGCCAACTGTGGTGATAACCGGCTTGACCCCAGCCCAGACATCCAACGCCATATCCTCCGGATCGTCCACCGGTCCGCCGCTACGAACCTTGGCAGAAACCTCTTCAATCGGAAAAGCAAACACCGCTGTTGCTTTCATCTCGGTAGCATTCGCCGGGCGGGCTTCTCCCGAGCGGCCATCACTAAAACGTTCCAGCAATTCATCGAGCGCCGTTTGCTTCTCTCCAGGGTCTTCCACCAGCCGCGCTTTGCCATACAGCATCACTGAACGAAAGTTTACCGAGTGATGAAACGCCGAGCGGGCAAACACCAGCCCATCCAGCAGAGACACCGTAATACAAGCCGTTTCACCGCGCAGAATCGACTGGAATAAACCATTCTTAACTGAGCCATGCACCAGCAACTCATCCCCTACCCGCCAGTGCAGAGTTGGCTGCACCACCGCCTGACCATTGATGGTTGCACCAATATGACAAAGATACGCTTCATCCAGAATCTGATAGATGATTTCGCGATCATAATTCGCTTTTTTACTGCCGCGCCTGACCTTTGTTCTCTCAGTAACAACAACAGGTTCCATGACTACTTCCTTATAAAGGTTTGCTAATTTAATTAAAGAAGCTTAATAATAAGCAGCAGATTGGATCCAAATAAGCCCCATTAATTAATTTCACTCAGGCCCACTTTACGCAAAATGAACACTTCCAGCGATCTATTCATTCCCCTCCTGGAATCCGCAATACAAGCTCCTCAGGCAAGCCACCAGCCGCTATATAGAGGGCTGTTTAATGCGATCCAACAAGCGATCGTTAAAGGACAGCTGCAACCGGGCGATAAGCTACCCGCCAGCCGGGCACTGAGTGTTTCTCTGAACGTCTCACGTAACACGGTAAAGCAGGTCTATGAGATGCTGCTGGCAGAGGGGTATATCGAAACTCGCCATGGCGCAGGGAGCTTTGTCTCCGCACAATTCGCCTTGCAGGAAGCCAGCGGCCAGCAGCATAACGTTTCGGGGGAAGCCATCCGGCTCTCCGATAAGAGCCGCCAACTCAATAAGATAAGGCCATTCTACGATCACAGCCCAAAACAACTGTTACTCCCTGCCCTGCCCGCACTGGATCGGTTTCCCTGGCAGCAATGGCAACGCTCGGTGGCCTGTGCCGGACGGGCAATGAAATTTGCATCCGGCAGTGAAACACTGGGAGCCCCCTCTCTAAGGAAAGAGATAGCCGCGTATCTGAAAATAACCCGTGGGATTCAATGCAGCGCAGAGCAAGTGCTCATCTGCTCCGGCTCGCAACAGGGCATGCACCTGAGTTTCTCAATGCTGCTCAACCCCGGTGATCAGGTGCTGGTTGAGGATCCAGGCTTTCCTGGCATCGACGGCGCGATCAGCAGCGCCGGTGGCGTAAAGGTGCCAGTACCGGTTGATCAGCAGGGGTTTTGCGTCAGTCAGGCCTTTAGCCGGGCACCCGCGGCCAAGTTGGCATTCCTTACCCCCTCGCGTAACTTCCCAATGGGACATACCCTGAGCCTTGAGCGTCGCCTGGCACTACTGCAGTGGGCGCAAAACAGCGGCAGCTGCATTATCGAAGACGATTATGACAGTGAGTTCCGCTTCGATGGTCCGCCACTGACAGCACTGCAAGGGTTAGGCGGCGAGCACTCGGTAATCTACTCCGGCACTTTCAGTCGCGTCCTGCACCCTTCCATTCGGCTCGGTTATCTGGTGCTTCCACCAGCGGTAGTCGAACCTTTTGCGCAGATGCGCAGCTTTCTTGATGGCGGACTCTCGGCACTGCCTCAGTTGGCGCTTGCGGATTTTATGGCGAAGGGTCACTTTGCCAGTCATCTGCGACGGATGCGCAAGCTATACCAGCAGCGCCGTGATATTTTACTGCACAAAGTAACCCGGATGTTTGATGATCAACTGCGCTGGATCGAAAGTGACGGCGGAATGCACGCTGTATTTCTATTGCCAGAAGGAGCCGACGACAGATGGATCGCGCAACAGGCGTTAACCCGAAACCTAGGTATCAGACCTCTTTCCTACTATTACGATAAGGAACAACCCCAGTCAGGACTGGTGATCGGTTTTTCCGGTTATGACGAGGAATCTATAACAAAAGGTCTGCAGATTCTGCAGCCCCTGGTAGAGAAAGCCATATCCGAAATCTACAGCTAGATAGATCTACTTATCTATTTGCTGTTGCCAGCCGGTACGTTTCGATCACAACTTGTGTACTAAGGAACCTAAGACTCTCAATAAAAAAACTGTTTCTTTATATAAAAAAGGGCCGCACAAGGTGCTAATGCTGTTCGGTTAAAAGATGTCGAGGAGCCCAGCCTTGCCTTTTTCCCTTTTATGGGGGTTGTAAATCGCGAATAAATTCGCTCCTACAGGGGGTGGTTAGCTATGTAGGAGCGAACTTATTCGCGAAAGATCTAGGTAGAGCACTGTTTTTTGAGATGTAAAAAAATCGTTATTGGATTCATTATTATTTTCTCCAATTGAGGGACTACACTCTCCTGATGCAGTCCATCAGGAGATAAGCCGTACTTTAGTTATCGATCAGAACCAGATGCGTTATTGACCAGCACCGTTATTCGCCGCCAGCACATAGAGGAATTCCAGTGCCAGGGTGGCCCCCGCCAGCGCGGTGATCTCGGCATGATCATAGGCTGGAGCCACTTCCACCACATCCATACCAATCAGGTTAAGCCCCTGCATACCACGGATTACTTTCAGGGCACAATCAATACTCAGGCCAGCAGCAACAGGGGTACCTGTACCCGGTGCAAACGCCGGGTCAAGGCCATCGATATCAAAACTGACATAGACTTTTTTATCACCGACACGGGCTTTGATACGCTCCAGGGTAGCGGCCGGCCCGTGGTCATTTACCCAGGCGGCATCCAGCACTTCAAAGGGATGTCCATCCTGGGTGTAAGTAGTACGAATACCGATCTGGATAGAATGTTCGGTATCAACCAGACCTTCTTTCACCGCATGATGAAACAGAGTGCCATGATCGTATTTGGTGCCGCCGGAGTAAGTATCGGTATGAGCATCGAAATGGATCAGGGCGACAGGGCCATGTTTTTTAGCATAAGCACGCAGTACCGGCAGGGTAATAAAGTGATCGCCGCCAATGGTCAGGGCGCTCTTATCAGCTTCCAGGATCTGGCTGATATGGGCTTCGAGGTTATCCACCAGCGTCTGTGGCTCGCCATGCTTGAAAAGTACATTACCGGAGTCTGCCACTTTCAAATGATCATCCAGGGCAAACTGCCAGGGCCAGCGCGCACCTTCCCAGACCAGCTGGGATGAAGCCTGACGCACCCCCTGTGGCCCGAATCGGGCGCCGGAACGGCCAGACGTTGCCAAATCAAAAGGCACCCCACTGACTACCACTTCCGCATCAGATGCCGCCAGGTTACTGACCACAGGAAACTCCATAAACGTCATACCCAAAGAGCCATAAATTGGCGAATCCGCATCGGCCACAGTGGCAGGGCGAGTTGGCATATCAGACATTTTTCTACCTCACTTAGTTATTTTTTTATTTCCTCCAGATTAATTCCCTGCATATAATTAGTGAAATGCATAGTTTAGATACCTAGATGCACAAGATTAATATCAACACCTTGAGAGCCATGAAACCACTGCGCCAGTTTGACCTGAACCTGCTGATTATCTTCGAGGCACTGCTGACTGAATGCCACGTCAGCCGTGCTGCTGAAAAGGTATTTCTCAGCCAGTCGGCAATGAGCCATGCGCTTAACCGTTTACGCGAACAGCTAGATGATCCGTTACTGGTAAGAACAGAGCATGGTCTGCAACCTACCCCCAGAGCAGAAGCGATGTTGCCGGAAGTACGTAAAGCCCTGCAGCTGGTTGAACGTACCCTGTCGCCAGCTGAACCGTTTCAGGCTGAATCGAGCGAGCGGCGCTTTACCATTGCCTGCACCGATTACTTTGAAGTGGTGGTTTTCCCCCTGCTGATCAGCCACCTGCAGCAAGTAGCTCCGGGAATCAGTATCGAGATCGAGATAATTGCAGAAGATACTGTCAGGCACCGGCTTGAAAATCGCGAGGTGGACCTGATCGTCGGCATGGATACATCACATACCCTCCCCAGGCACCTGGTTTGCGAGCCCTGGATAGCTGAACAGCTGGTCTGTCTGGCAGGCATTAGCAATAACCAGGTTAAGGATAATCTCTCCCTCCAGCAGTATATTAAGCTACCCCATGTGGTGTTTTTTGATCTGACCGGAGAAACCTCCAGCGCCATCGATACCTGGCTGGCAGCGCAGCAACTGCATCGCCAGTCAATCTCTCGGACAGTTAACTATATGGCTGGTGCACGAATTGTCGCCATGACTGATGCCATCATAACCTTACCTCTTCATATGGCTCGGCTTTATACCCAAATGCTACCAGTACGCCTGGTTACCCCACCAGAAGGTATTCCTAGCACAGAGATGACCACCATCCATCACCCGCTATTCAGTAATGACCAGGCCCTGCTCTGGCTCAAGGAGCAGGTCAACCAGTTCGGCGAACAGGTGATCATCGACTGACTCATCAACCAAACAACAACCGAACCGTCTTGCAGCCGAACTTTCTTGAATTCAGTTTCTTGCATAGACTTTCTTGCATAGACTTTCTTGCATAAGTAGTGGTTTAGCGGCAGAATCCTCCGCCTTTCTCCTATTTTCCTGCGTAAGGACTCGCTGTCGATGGCTATTCTGTCAACCCTTGGACCCCTGTTACTGGCCCTGCTTCTGGGCTATTGGTGGAACACCCGCCTGCTGACTGCAGCACGCATCGATCTGGGACTGAAGTGGCTCACCAATATCATCCTGGCTCTGATCGGCTACAGCATCGGCAGCCTGGAAAATCTGCAAGACAAGCTTGTCACCGCCGGCACCAGTGCCGCGGTACTGCTCGCGCTGATTCTCGCCCTGAATATCGGCGCACTCTTCCTCAGCGGACATTACCTGAACCCCAACCAAGCTGACGAAAACTCAGATACCAGCCCAACCCAGGCAAAGCTGAGTTGGGGTATTTTTGCCGACTCCATTCAAACCGTCGGCTGGGTTTTGATTGGTGGCCTGGCCGGTTTTTACCTGAATGACCTGCTGGTGGGCGTGGATACCCTGGTCACAGGGCTACTCTACCTGCTGTTATTCCTCATCGGCCGCCAGCTGTACCTCGGCAATTATCGCCTGCGAAAACTGTTTCTCAATACCCAGGGGTTGATCATCGCAGCCACCACCATTCTTAGTACCTGGCTGGCCGGCATCATCGGCGCTTATCTACTCGATATGCCGATGAATGAAGGCTTAGCCGTGGTTTCAGGCTTTGGCTGGTATAGCCTGTCCGGCATCCTGCTGACAGGTTTAGGCAGTCCGGTACTGGGCACCACCGCCTTCCTACTGGATATCAGCCGCGAAGTGCTGGCGCTGATGCTGATTCCCTTATTAAGCCGCCTGAGTAGCCATACCACTGTCGGCTTTTCAGGCGCTACGGCGATGGACTTCACCCTGCCGATGCTGGGTAAATTTCACGGTTCGATCATAATCCCCACCGCCATCGCAAGCGGCTTTGTGATGAGTATCGCTGTTCCTGTTTTGATTCCACTGTTTCAGTCACTCAGTTAGGGAACCTGTGAATAAGTCTAATGCTTTCTCTGCGGGCTATAGAACGGCCAGATGCGCGAAAGGCAGTGCAGTGAAATGTCTGGACATTTTCAAACTGACTGACAAAGCAGGTGGCCGTTATAGAGCCCGCCCCTTGGGGCTTTCAGAGAAACCGGATCTCTGCGTTAACGATTTTCGACGTACAACCAGTATGCCTGTAATCGTTGTCTTGACCTCCGATATCTCTGAAAGCCAGAGGCGTATGGGACTTGTTCGCAGGTTCCTTCGATACACCTGTCTTTAGAATAAAATTTTCATCTATCTATATAATCTCATCTATAATGCTGGCACAGGCAGCGCCAGCTCGCCCTGTAGGGTGGGGGCCCATTAACAAACGGAGTTAAACTATGCGCAACAAACTGTTTTCAGCCATATCCAGCGCTAGTGCGATAGCACTCGCTCTTTATCTCGCCCCGGTTCTAATCGACCAGAGTTCCAACCTGAACCTCGGCTCTACAACCTTCGCAAAAGGTGGTAATGGTGGCGGGAACGGCGGCGGTAATGGCGGTGGTAATAGCGGTGAAAACGGGAACTCCGCTGATCATGGCGGAGGACATAACGACGCCGAAGGTCTGGCTGATTCTGACCATGGCGGACATAGTGGTCATGGTAATGGACACAGTGCCGATGATGGCGAGGCACACAGCCCGGGGCACGGTAAAGAGAAGGCGTCGAAGGACAACTTGCAAGGTAACTTAAATGCCGCCCACGCCTCCGACACAGCTCGAGAGCATGCCGCGTCTGACTCCATGGTTGGTAAGATTCATGCTTATGAGCAGGCAGTATTAGCCGCCAGAAACACAGAAGGGCTATCGCCTCTTCAGCGTCATGAAGCAGAAGAAGAGGCTGTCGACATGCTGGCGGATATCTCCAATAAAGAGGTTAATCCAGAAGTCGTGGCCGCCGTCAATGAGCTGCTCGGCCTGGACCCTGCGCCCGCAGCAGAGTCAGGCGATAGCGAGTCAGAATTATAGTTTTTTAAAATCGCTCCCTTATCTGAAGCCAAGTCTAAACCTGAATCTTTGCAATTACTGAGCATCTCTCAGTAATTGCAGGGTATTCCAGTTTATTTCCAGATTGGTTAACAGTAGCTCCTGCTGAGTATACCGGGAAAAAGCCGCCTGACTTTGCCTGCCCCAGAGACCATCAACAGTCCCTTTTAAATAGCCCAATTGCTTGAGCTGCTGCTGTATGTATTGGGCAGTGGCCCGATCCACTCTGGCACCGGTACGTGGTTGCATCCTTGATATCACGGCTGTCCGCTGCTGTGGCGACGTTCTGCTTCGCATCTTTTTTCGCAACGCGTCCGCGTGCTCTACGCGATACCTTGCCGCTTGATTAAACCAATACCAGGCAGCGGCATTATCAGCTGGCACACCCAGGCCTTTTGCGTAACCCACGCCCACATCGAAGGCCGCTTTAGGGTGACCCCGATCGGCAGCCTTGTTAGCTAGAAAAGCCGCCCAGACTTTATCTTCTTCAACTCCCCTGCCATTCATATATAACCTTGAGAGCTGGTACTGAGCACGCATATGTTCCTTCTTTGCCGCCAGCTCCAGCCAGCGGGCTGCCTCAGAATATTGCTGCTGGACGCCCCTCCCTGTCAGGTAGGACATACCCACCATATAAGCACCATCCGCAGAACCATAGTGGGTTGACTGCTTAAACAATGATACTCCCTTGGCGTAACTCTGCTCGACTTCAACTCCCTGGGTATAAGCCATACCCTGCTGATACAGATTACTGGCTTTTGCAGGATTATCTTCCGTTGCGATCAAACCTCGCGAGGATAGTTCTGCACAACCGACCTGCAGAAATAGCAGTCCATAGATTAATACTGAAGCAAACAACCGCACCATCGCCCTCTCCCCGGCTACGTATCTCTAAGTGAGGCTAAGTATACGCAAATTATTCAACCAAAGGCTCCTCAATCAGATCGGGACTATACTTGAGTGATCAAGAGCATGATTCATAACAGGCGCCCCTATGGATCCAATTACCCTTATTGTTATTTTCCTTACTACCTGGATCGTTTGCGGTATCAATGCCGCGAAGCAGCTGGACAATTATTACCACCAGCAAGGCGACGGCTTTTACGATGCCCACGAGAGTGGTATCGGCGAAGCCAATTGCTGTGTCTTCCTGCTTGGCCCGATCGGATTACTGGGGGTCTATCTGTTATTACACGGCGACTAAGACTGATAATGGACCTGTATGCTTGATCTATGTCGTTATTAATCACTTAGTCCTGAAAGGACCGGTTTTTCCTATTGTTTACAGGCTCAAAGCAGGCTTTAATTAGCTCAGTGAATACTCTCCCTGCTTTGTCTGATTAAGGATCTGCGTGCTGTGACAAAATTCCATCGAGTAGCTAAACAGCCTTTAGTTCAGTGGCATGATGCCATCGCCGGAATCATCCTGAACGGCGTTAACGATGCGGCAATCGATCACCTGATTGATACGATTCGTCTGATTGTCGATGCCGATGGCTGCAGCCTGATTGTGTATCCCAACGGCTCCCGGCCGCACTGCCCTTTCCGCAAACGTGGCAACGGTGAAGATCCAAGAATCCATATCGATAAATACCTGGAAAGCGCCTACCTGCTGGATCCATTCTACCGTCTGGCTGTAGATGAGCCCACACAAGGTGTGTACTCACTTGCGGATGTAGCGCCTAACGGTTTCAAGCAAAGTGAGTTGTATCGCATCTATTACCGTCTGGTGAATTTTGGTGATGAGATCTGTTTGATCGTCCCAACCGCAGACAAGGCCAGCATCCAGGTTTCTATCAGCCGCCAGGATGATAAGCCACGTTTTACTGTCGCCCAGCAAGACCTGGTAAAACGTATTTTCTCAACAGTGCGTGCCATCCTGCTTAAATGGTGGGCTGCCTCTGAGGAAGATAACAAAGACACCTTTCTGGATTCGCACCTGGAGTGCGCCCTGAGTAACTTCGGTAGCTCTATTCTCACCCAGCGAGAAACCCAGATTCTACAATTGGTTCTGCGCGGTTATGCGATTAAGTATATCGCCCAAAAACTGGAGATCAGCCCGGAAACCATCAAGCATCACCGCAAGAACATCTACGCGAAGCTGGACATCAATTCCCAGGCAGAGATGTTCCATCTATTTATAGACTCCCTGCGGATGGTCACACCTGATTCACCGCCAGATCCACTGACCAACTACTTAAAGCCAGCTTCGAAAAACTAGGAGAGCCACTTAATATGCCCGGAGTTATATGTCTTTCGGATACTGGCCGATCTGAACGCTCAGAGATCAAAGCAGCAAGTAGCAGACGCAGGTTGTCAGGCGAGAGCTTTGCAACTTCAATACGTGGCCGTACCCGCTTTTTTAAGAATTGCTGTCTACACTAAACCTACAACAATCAATAATCTCGACTGGCTCTAAAGAATAGCCTGGGATAGCCCTTCTGCCTTTTTCGACTGATTTTTGACTAAGGAACCTGCGAATAAGTCTAATGCTTTCTCTGCGGGCTATAGAACGACCAGGTGCGAGAAAGACAGTGCAGTGAAATGTCTAGACCTTTCCAAGCTGACTGACAAAGCAGATGGCCGTTCTAGAGCCCGCCCTTCGGGGCTTTCAGAGAAACCGGATTTCTGCGTTAACGATTTTCGACATACAACCAGTATGCCTGTAACCGTTGTCTTGACCTCCGATCTCGCTGAAAACCAGAGGCGCATGGGACTTGTTCGTAGGTTCCCTAAGCGAGCATAGTAAGCTGTAGCTCACTTTTTACTTTTACAACTTAGTTTACTTTTCCAACTTAAATTACTTTTCCAATTTAGAGTACCTAGACATTAAGTACTTTGGGAGCCCCCATGAACAATAGAATCATCTCAATGCTTGCGGTGATTGCGATTAGCCTTATGGCGAATGGCAATCTGCTAGCCGTAGGTGACATGACAGGACAAGATCCAATAGAGCTTAGGGTTCAACTCGGCGATAGCAGCAATGCTTTGTTATTTACACCACCTGATCTCGAATTTGAAACCGGTAAGCTTTACAAACTCGTGTTACACAATCCCAGCAACACGAAGCATTATTTCAGCTCCGAAGGGCTATCACGCTCGGTATTTACCAGGAAAGCTCAGATTCTCGGAGCAGCAGGTAAAACCATCGCCGAAGTAAAGGGCATGATTCGGGAAATAGAAGTCTATCCTGGCGGCACAGCCGAATGGTGGTTTGTGCCGGTAAAAACAGCAACCCTGAATGATCTAAAATGCACCATTAAAGGCCATGCAGAAGCTGGGATGGTTGGCACGATAAACATCAAATAGGTCTACATATCTAACATGTAAAATCACTGATTGGTAAATACATAAATCTTACATCCCTGTAATTTTACTTGTCGGTGATTTTCAGCGCGCCCTATCCTTCAAACAATTAAATCTCTGCTACCCTGTTACTTAAACGCAAGCTTATAGAATATCAGGGAAAGCCTATGCACAGCTGCCAGAAATTCCTACACAACAGCGGCCTACACTGTAGTTATTTAAACAATCGCTACATAAACAATCATTTCATTCTATTGTTCCTGGTAGGACTATTATTGACTGCGACCTTTGCCCATTCAGCAAATGAGACATTGAAAGTTAACTATGGAGGGGCATTTAAACTTACTGATCACCAGGGCAATAGCGTCACCGACAAGGATTATCTCGGCCAGTATATGCTGGTTTATTTTGGCTATACCAACTGCCCGGATATTTGCCCAACAGGGCTGTTCACCATCACGACGGCCATCAATGATCTGGGGCCAAAAGGCGAGCAGATAACGCCGCTGTTTATCACCATCGATCCACAACGTGACACCCCAACAAAGCTGGCCAGCTACGTGAAGGCATTTCACCCCAGAATGGTGGGGTTATCCGTGAACACACAAAGCACCGCCAAAGCTGCGCAAGCCTATAATGTCATGTATTCAGTTCTCCAGCTTGAAGACAAATACCTTGTCAGCCATACAGGACAAATCTATCTGGTAGATCCTGACGGTCAATATATTGATAAATTCAATCACGACATCACTTAGCGCAGCTGTTAACACAGTTGCAACAACACATTGGAGCATCGAACTGATCCAGTTATTTATATTTTTTTGGGGAGGGAATACTATGCAAACAATAGGGAAACTATACGCTCTGGCTCTGGCGATGGTACTGCTGACTCTCCAGCAGCCGGTTCTGGCCGATGATCAAATGCATTCCGGCCTTAAGGTCGATCAACCCTGGTCCCGAGCAACTCCGGGAGAGACCAAGGTCGGTGCCGCCTACCTGATGATTCATAACATGGGACAGGAAGTAGATTCATTGGTTGGTATATCCACACCCGTTGCTGATAAAGCCGAAATGCATACCCACAGCATGATCGATGGCATGATGAGCATGACCCAGGTAAACAGCATACAACTGCAACCGGGTGAGCCCACGCTGTTCAAACCCGGCAGTAATCACATTATGCTGATAGGCCTCAAACAACCTTTAATGGAGGGCGAAAGCTTCAAGCTCACCTTGCATTTTGAAAAGGCTGGAGAAATAACCACCAGCGTGCCGGTCAGAGGCATCGGAGCTATGTCATCTCATGCTGAAGGCATGTCTAATGCGATGAGTATGGAACACAGTGATCGTAACGGACATACTATGGATCATAGCGAACATAAGATGGATCACAGTGAAAATAAGATGGAATGAACAGAGAGCCACGTATTTGATCTATAAACCGTAGCATTTTTCAAAATAGCATTGCTAACGAGACGAGGTTCGGGGCTAATACTTGTTTTAAAAATCAGCTCACTTCTGGTTCGCTTTTGGAGTGCCAGCACTCATTCATTTTTGAACAATCGAAAACAGGAAACAGCAGGGATGCCATACGAATACAATATTACCGAGCGCGATGCTTACCTCAGGGTGGAAGTTTGTGGCGAGCGATCTCAGGGGCGGGTTGTTCAAGACTCTTTAAGCCTCTGGAAAGAAATTGCAGCAATATGCAAAAAGCAGAATCTCAATCACATACTTGCGATTTTTCGCCTGAGCGGTAAACGACCTTTAATGGCGACCTTCGATATTATCGAAGGCGTTCAGAGTCTGGTTTGGGATGGTTTGATGATCGCCTATGTGGATCTTAATGAAGAGAGCAACCAGGAAAACGCCATCGCAGAAAATTCTGCACTGATGCATGGCATCTCATTTCGAACTTTCGAAACTGAAGACGAAGCTAAACAATGGTTAAAAGCTTTTGCAGTCTGTGGCTAGAAATTGCCCTCTTTGAGCTGTTTCATGTGTGCTTAGCAAGGTATTTAAGAAAGAAACAGGGGGTATGATGAGAATCCGGTTTAATAGTAACCAGCCAGTAACAACTAATTTTCACGGCTTACGCTGGCTGCTGCTCACCCTCATCTACTGGCAACACAGTGCACTTGCAAACGACATACAGCTGGAATGGCCCCTAGATTGTTCAATCGGGCAAGACTGCTGGATTGTTAACCATGTTGATACCAACCCCGCGCCAAAGCAGGCAAAAGACTATACCTGTGGCAACCTCACCTATGATGCGCACAAAGGAACCGATATCGCCCTGCAGGACAGCATTGCGATGGCTAATGGCGTGGATGTACTGGCACCGATGAACGGCACGGTTCTGCATATTCGCAACAACGAATCGGATCATACAAGCGGCAAAATTGATCTTGCCGCGATCAGAGCATCCGGTAAGGAGTGTGGCAACGGCCTGATACTGGATCACGGTAACGGTTGGCAATCCAAGTACTGCCATATGAAACAGGGCAGCCTTGTGGTTAAGCCCGGAGACAGAGTAACCACAGGGCAAAAATTGGGAAAAGTAGGCCTATCCGGGCTGACGCAATTTCCACACCTGCATATAGGTATCGAACACAACGGTAAGGTTATCGATCCCTTTACCGGGTTATCCCATCAGGAGGGTTGTAACAAAATGCAAACGCCCTTATGGGCTAAAGAACTTGCCCTGGGCTATACACCTGCGTCTCTCTATGCGGCTGGTTTTTCTGCTCAGGTGCCAAACTACAGTGCTGTTGTAGAGGATACCTCGTCACCCTCAGAATTGCCTGTATCCAGCCCGGTACTTACCTTCTGGCTATTGATGTTTGGCGCCGAAAAAGGCGACCAGATAAGCATCGAAATTCGTGACCCGAAGGGTAATCTCTTCAGCCAGAACACAATCTCACAGGCGAAGAAAAAAATCCGCCTATTCAACTTTATTGGCAAGAGAAATACCACGGCACCACTGCAGCAAGGTACTTACACCGGCACCGTGACACTAAAACGTCAGCTAACCAATGGCGAAATCATCACCCGGGAGATCACACGAACAGTTGCGGTGAAGTAATGAATGTCAACGTTATCGTTCACCCTCTGTAACAGACCCCAACTGATTCATAAAGCCAGCAAGTTATTCAAATTCAAGCGATAAAACAGGAAGCAGCATCAGTTACTCGTTTGGATAACCAAGGTAAACTAGGTTGCATTTATGATATTTGATGTGCAGTATTTTGAGTATTAGGGACGCCAAGTGAGAATTAATATGAGAGTTCGGCGATATGAGTAATGATACGCCTCTATTGGAACTTCAGGGAATTACAAAACAGTACCCTGGCTGCCTCGCCAATGATAATGTAAATTTGACTATTATGCCGGGCGAAGTGCATGCGTTATTAGGGGAAAATGGTGCCGGTAAATCAACACTGGTTAAATATATCTATGGCGTAATAAAAGCAGATACCGGCCGTCTATTATGGAATGGTGAAGAAACCAATGTAACCAGCCCTAACTTTGCCAGAAAACTGGGCATTGGTATGGTTTTTCAGCATTTTTCATTATTCGATGCAATGACGGTTGCAGAAAACATTGCCCTTGGTATGTCTGATGCGCCCCCCCCTTCTGAACTAGAACCCAAAATCATTGAGGTTTCTGAAAAATACGGATTGCCGCTGGACCCGAAGCGGCTTGTGCATGACCTCTCAGTTGGTGAACGCCAACGCATTGAAATCGTACGCTGCTTGCTGCAAGAGCCAAAACTGCTGATTATGGATGAGCCTACTTCGGTTTTAACACCGCAAGAAGTAGAGCGTTTATTCGTAACCTTAAACCGTCTAAAGGACGAGGGTTGTTCAATTCTTTATATCAGCCATAAGCTGGAAGAAGTTAAAGCTATTTGCCAAGGTGCAACGATCCTTCGAGGTGGCCGTGAAGTTGGTGCTTGTGATCCGCGTGAGGAAACAGCCAAAACCATGGCCGAAATGATGATCGGCACTGATTTGGTAGTCCCGGAAAAAACACAAACCGTTGAATGCCAAGGCAACCCACGCTTGTTGGTAAATGATCTGACGATCATGTCTGACCAGCAGTTTGGTACGCACCTACATGCCATTAACCTGGCAGTCTTTGGTGGCGAAATTGTGGGTATAGCGGGTGTTGCCGGTAATGGCCAAACTGAATTGATGGAAGTGCTTTCGGGCGAAATGCTATGTGCATCTGAAGAGATGATCATGATGGACGGCAACCCGGTCGGTCTTCTGGGTCCAACGGCGCGTCGAAAACTGGGTGGCGCTTTCGTCCCGGAAGAACGTCTGGGTCACGGTGCGGTTCCAGATATGCCATTGCATGAAAACACCTTGCTGAGTGCGATCACAGCCAAAAACCTGCTGAAATTTGGCTTTATCAAACTAACTGAAGCAACTCAATTTGCCAAATATGTAGTTAAAAAATTCAAGGTTAAAACCGCAGGTGTTGAGGCAACTGCTGCTAGTTTGTCTGGCGGTAACTTACAGAAATTTATTGTCGGACGTGAAGTTTTGCAAGCACCCGATATTTTCATTGTCTCCCAACCTACCTGGGGAGTGGATGCCGGTGCGGCAGCTGCAATCCATCAGTCGATCATTGATTTAGCGGCAACCGGTGCTGCAGTTCTGGTTATTAGCCAGGAACTGGACGAGCTGTTTACCATTTGTGATCGCATCGCTGTGATTGCCGAAGGTCGCTTATCGGACGCCCGAAAAACTGCTGATGTTACTGTTGAAGAAATTGGTTTGCTTATGGGGGGCACCCATGACCTTCCGAATACAGAGGGTAAAGCAAATGTTGCTTAAACTTGAGTCCCGCGGTGAAATTAATAACAGCATGGTTTACCTAACCCCAATTTTTGCGGTTGGGTTAACCCTGATTACCGGTTTCTTCTTTTTTGCGGCAATGGGCGCTGACCCGCTTGAAGCACTTTATACCTTCTTTGTTTTACCGGTTACCAGCTCTTACGGTATTTCTGAAATGCTGGTTAAGGCCACCCCCATAGTGCTTTGCGCGATTGGTTTATCGATGGGTTTTAAGGCAAACGTCTGGAACATTGGAGCTGAAGGCCAGTTGATTTTGGGATCCATCACCGGCGGTGCTATGGCGCTTGCTTTTTATGAGGTCGATTCGCCGCTATTACTGCCTGCGATGATGATTTCCGGCATCATCGGTGGCGCAGTTTGGGCAGCAGTGCCGGCTTTTCTTAAAACCAAATGGAATGCCAATGAAATATTGGTTTCTCTGATGCTGACTTACGTTGCGATATTGATTTTAAGTGTGATGGTGCACGGTCCTTTGCGCGATCCGGAGGGTTTCAACTTCCCGGAATCACGCCTGTTTCATGACGCCGCTTTGCTGCCAATCATATGGGATGGCACGAGCCTTCACATGGGCGCTTTAATAGCTGTATTTGTCGTGATTGCAGCCTGGATTATGATTACCCGTCATATAATTGGATTTCAAATTCGCGTCATTGGCATGGCGCCACGTGCCGCTGCTTACGCTGGCTTTAAGGGAAAGCGCATTATCTGGTTCACGCTTTTGCTTTCAGGTGGTTTGGCTGGTCTGGCGGGCACCTTTGAAGTGGCAGGCCCATTCGGCCAATTGGTACCATCAATTCCACAGGGTTACGGCTTTACTGCAATTATCGTGGCCTTTTTGGGGCGCTTACACCCGGTTGGCATTTTGCTGGCGGGTATCTTGATGGCGCTCACCTATCTGGGCGGTGAAACTGCGCAAATTGAATTGAACATGCCAAGTGCGATTACAGGTGTGTTCCAGGGTATGCTTTTGTTCTACCTGCTAGCTTGTGATGTGTTAATTAAATTCCGCGTGCGTCTGGTTAAGCCAGCTGCAAGTAAAGCTTAAAGATTGTCAGGAGGGTTAGATTATGGACTTTATTATTCCAGCTATTATGACAATTGTAACTGCAGCTACGCCATTGGTTTTCGCAGCAATTGGTGAATTGGTTGTTGAAAAATCAGGCGTTTTAAATCTGGGCGTTGAAGGCATGATGATTATGGGGGCGATTGCAGGCTTTGCTGTTGCCACATCAACCGGTAGCGTAACCCTGGCAATCCTGGCCGCAATGATTGCAGGGGCCGCGATGAGCTTGCTATTTGGTTTCCTGACGTTGACTTTATTGTCAAACCAGGTGGCGACAGGCCTGGCGATTACCATTTTTGGTATCGGGCTTAGTGCCCTGATCGGCCACAGCTATGTCGGTATTACCTTTGAAGGATTAGCTAAAGGTATTCCTGTGCTGGAGGATATACCCGTTGTTGGCTCCCTGCTTTTTGGTCATGACATTATGGTCTATATGTCGTTTGCATCAGTTGCCCTGGTGGCCTGGTTCTTGACTAAAACACGCATGGGGCTGGTGTTGCGTGCGGTTGGCACAAACCACGATGCTGCACACTCACTGGGTTATTCAGTTATCGCCATTCGTTATATGGCTGTTATGTTTGGAGGCGCTATGGCGGGTCTTGGTGGTGCGTATCTTTCAATTGCCTATACACCCTTGTGGGTTGAAGAAATGACTGCGGGGCGTGGCTGGATTGCCCTGGCACTGGTTGTGTTCGCTACATGGAAACCATGGCGCGCACTAGCTGGTGCATATATATTTGGTGGTATTACGATCATTCAGCTGAATGTTCAGGGCTTTGGTGTAAATATACCGGCTCAATACCTCTCAATGTTGCCTTATTTGGCGACTATCGTCGTGTTAGTTATGATTTCCAGGGATGAGACTTTGGTGAAAATGAACGCACCAGCTTGTCTGGGGAAAGTTTTTCACGCAACATCATGATGTTGTTTGGGTTTGTCGCTTGAGGTTAAAACCTCGGTTGTTAACAGGGAATAAATTAATGATTAGTAAATCTTTGAAAAAAATCGCCTCTGCTGCGGCTTTGACAGCCGGTGTGGCGTTGAGCGCTGGTGCTCAGGCTGAAGAGGTCAAAGTTGGCTTCGTTTATGTGGGCCCAACCGGAGACCATGGCTGGAGTTACCAGCATGATCTTGGGCGTCAGGCAATTGAAAAAGAACTGGGCCTGGAAACAAGCTATGTTGAAAATGTTGCTGAAGGTCCCGATGCACAACGTGTAATCAACAAGTTGGCTTCATCTGGCCATAACCTGATCTTCACAACCTCTTTCGGTTTCATGAACCCGACTTTGAAAGCAGCCAAGCGTAACAAGAACGTTATGTTCGAACACGCGACTGGCTACAAACAAAGCAAGAACGTAGCAACCTATTCTTCACGTTTCTACGAAGGCCGTTACGTTGTAGGTCACATCGCCGGTAAAATGACTAAGTCAAACACCATCGGTTACATCGCGTCATTCCCAATTCCTGAAGTGATCCGTGGTATTAACGCGACATACCTGGGTGCTAAGAAAGTTAACCCGGATATCAAAATTAAAATCGTTTGGGTAAACAGCTGGTTTGACCCGGGTAAAGAGTCTGACGCGGCTAAGACACTGATTGACCAAGGCGCTGACGTAATTATGCAGCACACCGATTCACCCGCTCCAGTTCAGGTTGCTGAAAAACGTGGCGTATGGTCTGTTGGTCAGGCATCTGACATGACTTCATTTGGTCCAAAGTCTCACTTAACGGCTATCGTCGATAACTGGGCTCCTTATTATATTGCCCGCGCTAAAGCCGCTATGGATGGCTCCTGGAAAGGTGGTGGCGATACCTGGGGGGGCTTCTCTACCGGCATGGTCGAACTGGCTGAATTGAACAGTGCCATTCCTGCCGACGTTCAGGAGCTTGCAAATTCAGTTCGAGCGGGCATCACAGATGGTTCTATCCACCCGTTTACTGGTCCATTGAACGACAATGCTGGTAACGAAATCGTGGCGGCTGGTAGCAATGCCGACGATGGCATGCTTGCTCGTATGAATGTTTATGTTGAAGGTATCGAGGCAGAAGTGCCTCAATAATTTTTTGCCATAGCATTCAAAAAGCCCCGCTGAAATCCATCAGCGGGGTTTTTTTATGGTTCATCGTTGATTACCGGGAAGCGCCTCCAAAATATCCTGCTTGGTATCTTTGTCTCTCGACAGTTCCACCTCAAGGCGATATTAAGCATCGTAGGGCGTCACCTGGGGCGCCACATCTATGGTGCATAGCCTTTTGGCGGGACCCAGCCTTCGAAAAAAGTCCCGCCCTACACAAGTGAGAGATAGGTTGGATGCTGGTAAGAATGAGTCGCATCGGTTGCAATGGAAAAGAGATAATAGCCACGTCCGTCAATAAGCATTTAACGGCTCATATGATGCAGGTTGCTGTCTTCTACCCAATGGCCAAAACACTTCGTGGGCCACGCTGTACGCTTCGCGGGGCATGCAAACCACAGCCTCTACAACAAAAGATCCACGCTATCTGACGAAGAACCTTTTTTATTATAAAGACGGAGACGGCAAAGTATGTTGTGGAAGATACTATTTTAGGGGAGGTACATCACCATCGAAGTTGCCTGTATTCACCCCGATTCTTACCTTCTGGCTAGACCACCTCGGGTAAAACTGTAGCGGTGGTGATCAGCCGTTCAATCTCATTGGCAGGACAGGGACGACTAAACAGAAAACCTTGTAACAAGTCGCAGCCTTCAGTATTCAAAAAGGCCAGGTGGTCGTTATCTTCAACACCTTCAGCAACAACTTTCATCCCCAGCGCATGAGCCATAGTAATAATGGCCGATAGAATAACCCCGTTGTTTCCCTCTTGCAGGTTGATGATAAAGCTACGGTCAATTTTAAGAATATCGATGGGTAAGTTTTGCAAATAACTGAGTGAAGAATAGCCTGTTCCAAAGTCGTCCAAGGCTATTTTAATACCTAACCGACGTAGCGTATGCAAATTTTCCAGAGCCAGCCCATGCCCTTGTAGCAGGGCCGTTTCCGTTAATTCCACATAAAGATCATCAGTCGATAAATTATATTTGTTGATTAAATCTGCCATTTTCTGGGCAAAATCTGGCTGCATAAACTGTACGCTGGATACATTGATCGCAATTTTCAGACAAGGTAGGCTGTTTTTTTTCCAGATACTTTGCTGGCGGGCTGCTTCCTCCAGCACCCAATCCCCAATCGCCAGAATCAGTCCATTTTCTTCTGCTAACGGAATAAATTGATCAGGAGGCACTGCACCTAGCAGCTCATCATTCCAGCGGATTAATGCTTCCACAGACTCTATTTGTTGGGTTTTACTATCGATGATTGGTTGATAGTGAAGCTCGAATTTTCGTTCTTCTATGGCTATATGTAGCCGCTGATAGAGAAGAACGCGTTGTTCGGAGCGTTCTGCAAGCGTGTTGGAAAAGAACCGGTAATTTCCCTTACCTTGCGTTTTCGCCTGATACATAGCCATGTCCGCATGTTTAATCAACTCTTCCACGGTATTGCCGTCATTGGGGTAAACCGCTATGCCGATGCTACAACCGATATAACAAGGTGTCCCTTGAATATCAATGGGCTCCGATATTGCTGCGATAATTCGATTGGCAACCTGTCCGGCCAATAGTTCAGCATCCAGATGAGATAACAGTAAGGTGAATTCATCGCCACCAAGGCGCGCTACATTTAGAGAGTCATCACCGCTTAACGAGCGACTTAAACTGTCGTAGCCGCGCAGATTGTATTGGATAATTTTCGTGATTTTAACTAAAAGCTGGTCACCGGCCTGATGGCCCAACGTATCATTTATATGTTTAAAATTATCCAGATCGAGAAATAGCAGGGCTAAGTTCCCCTGGCGCTGGTGTGCTGTCTCAATTTCGCGGCGCAGGATTCTAGCGAACATAAGTCGGTTGGGCAGTCCGGTAAGGCTATCGCTAAATGCCAGGTTACGAATCTTCTCGTTAGATTCGTGCAGGGCGAGACTCATGCGGTTAAAAGAACCGCTCAGTTCACCAATTTCATCTTGATTTTGCACAGGGATTTGCACAAGTTGTTGTTGCTCACCTAGCTTAGCCAAAGCTTGATTGAGTTTTTCTACCGGTCTTAAGAATTGTCGGCGTAGCAATATCAGCAGTAAGGGTATGGAAAAGCCAATTGCAGCCAGGCAGGTTATCAGCACTAACTGACCGATCCCTCTGGACTCTTTAAGCATCACCGTTTCAGGAATCAACATATGTATCCATAAACCCTCCTGCAAGCGCTTGCTGTGATGGTGATACAGCTGGTTATTCAGTGTCGGTTTGCTCATGTTGGAGCGTTGAATGATATTCTGCGAAAGGTCGTAGTTGCCTAGCAGCTCTGATGGTTCGATGTCTCTGGAAGCCGCTAAGATAGTGCCTGCATCATCAGTAAACAGAATCCCTCCTTGAGGCCAGGGTGACGGACTCAGGTTATTAATCAGCGGTTGCAGACTGATGGTTAAACTCAGATAACCACGTAGCTTAGGATCTGTACGGAAAGATTCGAGCGCATGATTAATCAAATTAATACGGCAGGATACATATAGAGCCAGCTCATTGTTATCCGGGTTGATCGCGATACGGACAAGGGTATCCTGGCTTGAGTTAAGCATCGCCTGAAAGCCGGGACTGTCAGCTTCTTCTTCACTAAGGTTGGGCAGATCCCTGTTTGCCAGGCGTAAGTCTTCGAAGCCATCAGGCAGCAAAATACGAATTTCATAATAATCAGGGTAGACGCCTTGGATACTTGTTAGCTTTTTCTGCAAGGGCCTTTGTAGCAGCCCATAACGCTCTTCAGCATCCGCAGTTAATAGATAATCTTTGACCAGGGGGTCATCAGAAAAAATAGCCGTATTAGCCTTTGCAGAGTTAATCTGCTGTTGCAGCTGGCTATCGAACTGAGACATTAACCTGTCGATTTGGTCATGACCTTGCCTTACAGCGCTCTCCTTTAATTCGATGAATGCCAGTAAACCAACCAGGAGTAAAGGCCCGGCAATAAGCGGTATCACAACTAAGGGTAACTTGGTGCGCAGCTTCATAATAAAGGCTTTCCCAATTTCAGCTCAGGTCAAAACCCTCTACCTGAAGACACTAGCACTGATCGAGTTACGTAAGCGCAAGGACTTAGGCGCCTGGCGTACATAAAACTCAGAAGACTCTAAGCGGGCTTGATCGGGATAAATAACAGGATCAGTCAAAAATTCTGGCGGCAGAAGCACTTCAGCTGCGCGATTAGGCGTCGCATAATAGACATACTGCGCCATCTGAGCCGCATTTTCTGGCTCGTTGATGAAGTTAAGGAAAGCATAGGCAAGATCGACATTTTTTGCCTTGCCACCGAGGGTGAAATAATCAACCCAGATATTGCCGCCCTCTTGTGGCACAACATATCGTAAATCTTCATTATGCTCAGCCACCATTAATGCATCGCCGCTATACATTAAAGAAGCAACAATCTCGCCGCTGAGGATAGCTGAAGTTTCATCCAGGTTGATGTAATTATACGTACGCACGTGTTGTTTTTGCTTGAGCAATAACGCTTCTACTTCCTTAAGCTGATTACGATCACTGCTGTTAGCTGAATAGCCCAGAGCTTTCAGCCCCATACCGATAATGTCGCGGGAATCTCTGACCATCGCAATTTTTCCTTGTAGTTCGGGCTCTGGCCGAAACAGTTGTTGCCAGCTGGTTATCGGAGTTTTGACTAAATCGCTGCGATAAACAATACCGGTAGTCCCCAAAAAATAAGGGACAGCATAACTTCCTGCTGCTTCGAAAGCATCGATCCAGCGGGGAGCGATATGTTTCATGTTAGGAATTTTGGCGTAATCGAGCGGTGCAATCCATTGTCGCTTGGCATACAGATACAAATCGCTATCGGAAGTCAGGATCAGGTCATAATCTTCAGCATTATTCTCTTGCAGCATCTCGGTGCGATTGTCGTCAGAGCTATAGTAGACTTCTCTCACCCTGGCATCATAGCGTTGTCCAAACTTCGCTATCAGTGCCGGATCAATGTAATCAGACCAGTTTAAAATAATTAATTGACGTTCGGCAGCGAGGCTGGCCAGAGGTATGCAACAGAGTAAAAAAACAGTAACCCGTGACAATTGACGATAGATTAATCGATGCATGACTCACCTGTTTAATTCTTTTGATATCAATAAGCTAGTCAGCCTCTGACACACACGCAAATTGACATTACCCAATCTGGGGTAATAACTTTGACTTGAGGTTCTCCAACACATTGAGAGACATGAATTAAATTTTGAGTTTATTGCGTCAATAACTACTCAGGGATACCTAATCGGACAGTGGACATGAATTCTTCCAGCTTTCAATTCACCACCCTATCCTCAATTTTTATTGCTCTTACAACTTGACAAAGCAAATTAGGTGCATATACACTTAAGTCATGAGTAAAGTTCTCCAGTCAAGCAATAAAGATGCCGCTGATAAAGCACTCTGTACTTTGCATAACTTACGCAAAGCCACCCGTGCCGTGTCTCAGGTTTATGATGCAGCTCTTGCCCCGGTTGAACTTCGATCAACACAGTTCAGCTTACTGGCTGCGCTAGAGCAATCTGCTGATATTCCATTGAGCCAGTTGGCGGAAATACTGGTGATGGATCGCACTACCTTGACAAGAAATCTCAAGCCGCTGAAAACCAGAGGACTGATAGACATATACAATGAACACGATAAAAGGGTTCGCATAATTAAACTCACCCAGGAAGGAAAAGAGCTCTTGAACAAGGCCTCTCCTCTTTGGGAAAAGTCTCAGCTAGCTCTGGTTGAGAGCCTGGGCAATGAGCGCTGGTCAAGCCTGGTTGATGATCTTTCGGAAATTTTAATTCAAGTACGCAAAGCATAATTTTTTTAATTTAATAGGTGCATATACACTTAAAAACTTTTAACGACATAGTTAAATGAGTAGTTAAAAGCACTCACAAATAGGTGTATATACACTCAATGAATGCATAGCAAAAAAGGATAAATACAATGACTAAAGCAACAATACTGATTACCGGTTCAACAGGTAAAACTGGATTTATTGCCGCGAAAACCTTGCTTGAAAACGGTCACCCTGTGAAAGCCATGGTTCGCCAACAATCGATCGAGAGCGATAATCTAAAAGCTCTAGGCGCAGAAATTGTTTACGCAAGCTTTCATGATTTGACGTCCCTCGAGAAATCATTAGAAGGTGTTGATAGGGCTTACTTTGTGTACCCTCCGGAAGATCACCTGCTGGAGGCAACTGCAAATTTCATAGTCGCAGCTAAACAAAATAATGTTAAAGCCATTGTTAACATGTCACAGCTTCCCGCGAGGAAAAATCACTCTAGCCATCTGACTCGCCAACACTGGCTGGCAGAACAGATGCTGAACCAGACAGAGATATCAATTACGCATGTGTGTCCGGGTTTCTTCTCTGAAATGCTCTATCTCATGAACGGAGCCAATATTCTTCAGGAGGGTAAAATATATTTACCCCACGGTGAGGCATATCACGCACCTATAGCAGCAGAGGATATCGGGCGCTGTGTAGCCGCCATATTAGAAGAACCGCACCGGCACGAAGGTAAACGTTATGTGCTCACCGGCGCTGAGCGTCTTTCTCATGATGACATAGCGTCCATCGCTGCAGATGTTCTTGGTAAACCTGTTCAGTACATTGCCCTTCCCTTTGAGGACTGGTCGGATGCCATGAAGCGAACAGGCTATTTGAGTGACTTTCTGATTTCGCATTTGGTAGAGGTCGGGAAAGACTATAAAAAAGGTGTTTTTGATCAGCTCACAACAGCCGTTGAAGATTTAACCGGTCGCAAGCCGATGGCTATGAAGACCTTTATTGAAAATAACAAGGCGTATTTCACGCCGGAATATCTGCAAGCTTTAGCAGCAAAGCTCACTGCGCAAATGCAATCTACATAAAGTAGATGAAATAAATCCAATTGCAGCAGCAAACGGTCTCATTATCGGCGCCCCCCCCCCTTGTCATCAGGGGTGAGAGGCATCGGGGGTGAGAGGCATCGGTGATGAGACACTCAGCGTATACAGTTCTCAGTTGCTAACACCTCACTCAGGCTGGCTGCATTTGTTCTCTAAACTCCCCGCATCAATCCATCGTAGGAGGTGGAATCATGGATACCCTGGAAATTTTTGCTCTACAGTTTTTAATGAGCTTGATTGTGTATGGACTGCTCGCAAAATGGTACCTTGCTCCCTGGCTTTCGCAACAGTCCTTCAATCAGGCATTGATAATACTTATCGCCCCCCATGCCATTCGACATTTAGGCTTGAACTTCCTGGTCCCCGGTGTAGTTGAGCCTTCAATTCCTGTTTTTTTCGCCAATACCGCTGCCTACGGTGACTTCGTAAGCGGTCTGCTAGCACTCTTGGCGCTTATCGCCCTGCGAAGATCCTGGAGTCTGGTACTGCCTATTGTGTGGCTATTCAACATAGTAGGCACGCTAGATCTCCTCAACGCATTGCGGCAGGCAGATGCAGTACCATTTTTAGGCGCCACCTGGTACATCCCAACTTTCTTTGTGCCTATTTTATTAATTACTCATGCCATGATTTTTGCTCAACTGCTGCAAAGTATCAGACCTAAGGATCAAGCTACTGTAGTTGAGTAAATAAAATTCATGACCCTGAAGCAAGGTAGTCGACGCGGGTCTACTCTACTCTCGCGTCTTCTCTTTCAACGCGGTATATATACTCCCCCTGCAAGTTAAAATAAATTATGAGTAAGGAAATATCATGGATGCTGGTATCACAATTAGAGAGATTGTTCCTGAAGAGTGCGCCGCGCTTGGCACATTATTAGTCGATGCCTACTCGCAAATGGAAGGCTTTCCAAGTAAGGAAGAACAACCCGGCTATTATCAGATGCTGGAAAATATTGGCAGCTTCACAGATGTGAGAGCAGCTAAAATTCTAGTTGCCCTATCCCGTGAAAACGAGTTGTTAGGTGGCGTAGTCTATTTTGGAGATATGCTCGAGTATGGCTCTGGCGGCACAGCTTGCCAAATTAAAAATGCATCTGGAATTCGTTTGTTAGGGGTCCACTCTAAATCAAGAGGGATGGGTATAGGCAACGCATTGACACGTGCTTGTATTCAACTTGCAAAGGATAACCAGCATTCTCAGATCGTATTGCACACAACCTCGGCTATGCAGTCAGCCTGGAGGCTTTACGAAAGCTTAGGATTCATGAGATCGCAAGATTTAGATTTTAAACAAGAAGAACTACCCGTTTTCGGATTTCGTCTGGATATTTAAGTAAGCATCTAAATTAAAGATCCAACGTGAGTGTCTTGCCCTTGGCTCGCGATACACAGACGCACATCTGCCCCTTACGTTCCTCTTTACTCAGATAGACATCACGGTGATCGACCTCACCCGCAATAACCGATGAGGAGCACATACCGCATTCTCCCCGCTTACAGTCAAATGGAACTGGAATTTTGGCATCAATCAGGGCATCCAGAACAGTTTGGCTTGGCTTAACCGTAATAACCTGTGATGACTTTTTCAGTGTTACGGCTATCTGCGAGTCATTTGCGGAGGCCGGCGCGCCAAAACTCTCAAAGTGGATTTGATCTGCCGCCCAACCAAAAGTCTCACCCAAGTCTCGCACCGCTTCAATCATGCGCACCGGTCCGCAGACGAATACGTGGGTGCCCGAATCAGGGGCAGGGTCATGTTTCTGCAGCATGGACTGCAGATTAAGACGGCAAGCATTTTCACCGTTAGAGTAATACAGATACGCCTTGTCACCAGCTAAAGAAACCACCTCTTCCTGAAACTCCAGATCAGCCTGACTGCGTGCCGTATAGTGTATTTCGAATGATGCTTTGGATTCTGCCAAGTGACGCAGCATGGAGAGAATCGGAGTAATACCGATACCACCAGCGATTAATACGGTGTGTTTGGCTGTAGGCGTCAATGCAAAGGCATTGCGTGGCGGCTTTGCAGTGATAACCATATTCGCTTGCAGCTGTTTATGCATATAGCCTGAGCCGCCGCGCCCATCAGGTTCATGCTGTACTGCAATGTCGTAATAACGATTGTCATGGCTGGATGACAACAGAGAATAGTGGCGTTCCGCATACTGACAGCTCTCGGTGGTGGGGTTTTCAACATTGGTATTTCCGAGGACCACTTCAATAGGCAGATGAGCGCCTGGGTCGAATGCGGGCAACGAACCACCATCAGGCGCCACCAGCCGAAACAACTTTATACGCTCACTCCGGGCTTCAATAGAGTGTACCTTTAATGTCAGTTTTTCAATTGCTGATGCCCCTGCCACTTCCTGTCTGGGATTATGCGGCGAGTAGTCATAAAACTCCCATGTCAGTTGTTTCGGTAACGCTGTCTCTTGCCAGTGTTCTACGGACAGTTCCCAAAAGCGTTGGGTGCCACTGGTTTTATTGCGTGGATCTGCCTGATTCCAAAGAATTTCTGCGCTGCCGCTGAGTTGTAGCAACCGCCCCTGCTGGAAATCAACGAAGGTTATCGCCGCTTTACCATAGGCTTGAATATTCCCCAGCGTATTAAACAGGCTGTTACCCTTATAGTCGGGTATGCGCACGCGTGCCCCATCAATGACTTCGACAAAACCTGGATAGCCTCCTCGGTAGGAGGAATCAACGCCGTGTTGATGCGTTTCGTTAGAAAGGCTGGCGCTGCCTACAAATAGCGAATCCGCGTTTTCAATAAGCTGGATCTGCCCGACGGTTAACGTGGAACCCAACAATGGTTTCAGCGAGGGTTGGTTAAAAGTAGCTTCAGTAAATTTAAGACTGCGCCGTTGAATATACTTTGGGCAATTTGGATAGCTTTGCTCCACGGTTATTGCAAAGCGATTGTTGTCAGTAACACGGATACTGCCGTTGACACGAAGACGCCGTCGGGTTGCCAGCTCTATAACCAGTATGCCTACCTGGGGGTTGGTTTTGATATTTTCCCAAAGAGGATCGCTGTTGTATTTAAAAGTGTTACTGGTATCAAGCAACAAGGCTTGAGGGTTGGGCGCACTTATAAATCCAGGATTACCAACCAGAACCGAAGTCCAGGGATAGCCTTGCTTATCAAGGCTGGTTAGAACCAACATATTTTGCTGGCCTACAAAAGAGATGGCGCCTGGCAGAATCGTGTCGCTTATGACTGCGCCGTTGCGCTGCGCTATTCGCGTTTCATTAGCGAGTGTCTGAACTTGCAACTCCCCCTGATGAAAAGGCGCTGGGATGTTATTCATAAGCTACTAGCTCCTGGTTAAATCAGATAATTAGACAGACTCGCCGACAAGCGCGGCGAGTCTCATCTTTTTAGAACGTTAAGATCGAGTATCCATCGGCAGTCATCTGATGCAGGCTAGGCAGACCGCGCGTACCAGGCACCGCGTTTTCAGTCAGGTAGTCATAGCCTGATTTCTCAACGTCTTCGGCGGCACCAAACACATCGGCGCAACCACAAGATACGCCTGCGACAGTGTCTTTTACGGCTTCAAATAATCCGTGAACCGGGTTTTCAGGGTTGCTCAGTTCAGCAATCCAGCGAGTACCCGTGCCGTTAAACAGGACTTTGACTTCCGCGCCACTTTGTTTGAAATCAAAAGCGGTTGCCAATGCATTAAATACGCGCCCCAATGCTTCTTCTTTACCGTGGTTTGGATCTGACAAAACTAAAATTGCTGCTTTCATGGTATTTATCCTCGTAGAATGATTTTGCTTCAGTCTCTAAATCAGAGCGGCGTTACCGTCTGTTAAAAATTATCTATGTTTCACCCACTTCGATAAATGGAGTAAAGTAAATATAACTGCTTCAAAATATGGAGTAATAAGCAGAATGAATAAACTCACCGCCATGACCACCTTTGTGCAAATAGTGGATTATGGCAGCCTAACGGCGGCGGCGGATGCTATGGATACCTCTTTACCGACGGTAGTCAGGACGCTGGCAAATCTGGAAGATTATCTGAATACCCGCTTGCTGAACCGGACGACCCGTAAGCTTACATTGACTGAAGAAGGACTGGCTTACCTGAACCGCTGCCGGCACATACTGCATGAAATTGAGGACGCTGAACTTGAACTCAGTGCGCAGCAAAGCAAACCCAGCGGTAAGTTGTCCGTAACCGCTTCAGTTACCTTTGGTTCAATGCGGCTTACACCATTAGTTACTCGGTTTTTGCAGCAAAATGATCAGGTGAAAGTCGACCTCATCCTGCTCGATCAAAATGTAAATCTCATTGAAGAAGGGGTTGATGTGGCGATCCGTATCGGGCCTTTATCAGACTCATCGATGATCGCTAAAAACGTGGGTTCTGTGCGGCGGGTTATATGTGGATCACCCAAACTGTTAAATTCACTTGCCCCAATCAAACATCCAAGAGATCTGTTGGATGTGCCTTGCATACGTTTTTCCGGACTCAGTCAGGGTGCCAACTGGCTTTTTTATGAAAAAGATAAAGTTCATGCTATCCCCATTAAAGGCCCGTTATCCTGCAATCAACTGGCAGCATCTTTAAGTGCTGTGTGTGAGGGCGCGGGACTCGGGGTATTTCTTTCCTATCAGGTGGAAGAGCAACTGGCATCAGGTGAATTACAAATAGTACTTGCTGACTATGAGCCGCCACCGCTGCCAGTGAGCGTTGTCTATTCCCATGCAAAACTGATGTCCACAAGAGTTCGGGTTTTCGTCGATTGGATTACCAGGGAGCTGAGAGCCCAGTTAAGTTAGACTAAGTTAAATTGAATGACAGTTAAATTAAGTTAAGTTGATTAAATCGCTGGCTATAACAACCAAACCAGGCGGCATTAACAAAACACTGTTTTACAGCAAAAGTGTTTTATACAAAAATAATGTTTTAAACCCAAATAAGGCCGAACGAAAGTCTTGTTGCGCATATAAAAAGCCGACCGAATCTAGTTGATCATAAAAACATGACCTACACTACTGCTATAAACTCATGATTCTACCGAAGAAGCGGGCTTAACATACGTATTCACGGAGTAAGCTGATGGAAATAGCAAACCGGCAACTACTAACAACGTCAGGATCAAGCTATTCTATCCTGCGCTTTGTTACTGTATGCCTGTTTGCCTGTATCATCGCCGCCTGCGCTACGCAGCAGGATCACTCCACCGCCCAGCATACTGCCATTAACTTAACTTCATCAGATCTGGAAACTTACGGACTGGCATTCCTCAGCCCCGCAACAGTGACCGGTAAAGAAGAGGACAAACAGACAGTGGCGTTTATTTTTGCAAAAGTACTAAAGGATGAGCGGCCAAATATTCGTCAGGTGTCAATGCCACATGCGCTGGGCGCGATAAACAACGCAGGGCTTGCTAACGCGTATAAAAGGATGCTCCTGAGCTACCAGACAACCGGCAACTTCGATAAGGATACCCTGACCAAGATAGGCGGTGCGGTTAACGCCCGCTATCTACTGCAACTGAATCTCTCCAGCTTCAACCAAGGCAGTTTCGGCCGTTTCAGCATGTTCGGTTACCGTATGTTTCAAACCAAGTATGCAGATATCCGCATTTTTATTCAGGTCTGGGATTCGCAAACCGGCTCAATCGTCTGGGAAGGGGTTGAGGAGCTGACTCTAGCCGAGGATACCAGCGCCCAGAAGGTAATCAACTTTACTTCTGTGGTTGAAGCCTCAGCCAGAAGTCTGATCAAGCTACTTCCACATGAGGAACGCAACGCTGAGGGTGTCTCTCAGGTACAGCCCACACAATAGGTATCATATTAGCGACAATATCGATAAAAACTGAAACTGATCTCAACACCAACGTTGCGTGGCTACGAATATTCTAAGAATGCCATAATCGTGCTCGCCAACCTAAGGAACCTAAGGAACCTAAGCCACAGACAAAAAAACCGCGCGTATCGTTATGAATGGCGCGGTTTTATTCCCTAGCCCTAGCTACTCGCCACTAGCCACTCTTACGTCTAGCCGAAAATAACGCCCGGTAACCACAACGCTATCTGCGGATACGCCACAACCAGCGCCAATCCGATAACCTGCAGGATGATAAACGGGATGACCGCTTTATACAGATCGTAGATAGTGATCGACGGTGGTGCTACCGAACGCATATAGAACAGGTTGTAGCCAAACGGCGGGGTCAGGTAGGCGGTCTGCATACTGATGATAAACAGCACGGCGAACCACACGGTGTCGAAACCCAGCTCCTGCACAATCGGTACGAACAACGGCACGGTGATAAATACGATGGCGAAATCATCCAGGAACATCCCCAGGATAAAATAAGTCGCCAGCATCGCAATAATCACCCAGTACGGCGACAGCGCAGAATCTTCCACCAGCTCTGTGAGCAGCATACCGGCACCCAGACCGATGTAGACCTTACTGAAGAAGACCGCCGCGATGGTAATCCACAGCAGCATCCCCATCAGCTGGGTGGTACTCAGCAGCACGTCCTTGAGCATTTTTAAATTCAGGGTACGGTAGATCGCAGCACACACCAGTGAGCCTGCCGCACCGACTGCCGAAGCCTCCGATGGCGAAGTTACACCTCCGACAATAAAACCCAGCACGGTACCGATCAATGCGCCTGGTAGAATCAGCGCTTTCAGCGCCTTGATCTTGCCGATCGCATCGACCCGCTCATGCGGCGCAATGGAAGGTGCTTTCTGCGGATTTTTTTATGCTGAACAGGAAGATGTACAGCATATAGATGCCCGCCAGTAACAAGCCCGGCATCAGGCCCGCAGCAAATAACTTACCCACTGACTCGCGTGCCAGGAAGGCATAGACGATCATCAATACGCTGGGCGGAATAAGGAAGCCCAATGCGCCACCGGCCATAATGGTACCGGTTACCAGCTTCTTGTCGTAACCCCGCTTGAGCATCGACGGCAGCGCAATAATACCCAGGCTAACGGTTGCCGCACCGGAGACGCCGGCCATTGCGGCAATAATCGCACAGATAACCACAGTGCCCATGCCCAGACCACCGGGAATCCCCCCCATGATTTTATTGATCATATCGAACAGATCATCGGTTATACCCGAGCGCTGCAGCATCAGTCCCATAAAGATAAACATCGGTAGCGCTACCAGCAAAAAGTTGTCCATCGCAGAGAATGCACTGGTCGCCAGCAGCTCGAGTCCTGCAGGCCCCCACAGGAAGTATGCCGAACCTGTACCTACAGTAAGCAGCGCCCAGGTTAATGGAGCCCCCATCGCCAGCAGGATCAGCATCGAGAGAAACATGCCTAAGGTAACCAATAAGGGATCAAGTTCTAACACGAATACACCTTTGTTTTTTTAAAATACACTTGCGATCCACTAAATTTTTCCCAAAGGTTCCCCCTCAAAATGGAGTTCCGAGAAACAGCAGATACGCAGATATAAGTGACTTACAGAGTCTTTAAGCAGCTATTTAGCAGATCAATCAGACAGCGGGATAGACAACAATCAGGCTATCGTGGAGCTTCTGGCTGTATACCCAGCACGATGATCACATTACGGATTAGAGCTACAAGACTCTGCAAAATCATCAGGCCAATGGCCAGCGGGAGAACGGATTTGAAAGGATACACAATCGGTGCCCAGGTGCTCTTTGAGGAAACTTCCTTTATCGCCCAGGAATCAGCAGCGTAGTTAAAGGTAATCACAAAAAAGACGGCAAAAACGACCAGACCAATTGAACCGGTAATCACATCCATAATGGCCCTGCCACGCACTGAGAACAGATTATAGATCACTTCACTTCGCACATGGCCATGGTGTTTATGGGTATAAACACCGGCCAGGATGCAGAAAGTACCATACAGCATAGTGGTAGTTTCATGTGCCCATGAGGTGGGGCTGTTAAACAGATAACGTGCCGTCAACTCATAGCCAAGTCCAGCAATCATGGCAAGACACATCCAGGAGACGGTCTTGCCTACCCACTCAGATACCCTGTCTTGAAAAGCAAGATATTGAGAAAGTTTTGTCATCAGGCTCTCCCGGTAGCCTTCGCTGTCGCAATGATGGCGTCAATTGCTTTGCCATTTCGCGCAGACTTCTTAGCTTCCTCTTTCCAAACATCCATCGCCGCGGCAGTCAGTGCATTGGAATCTTCAGCGGGCAGAGATGCGAATTCAAAGATACCTTCGCCGTTCACATCCAGACAACCGTTTACATTCCAGGCGTGCATATTGGTGGCGTGCTTGGCAGTCGCCAGCTCGATAACTTTCTGCTGATCCGGAGACATGGCATCCCACCTCTTCTTGTTGATCAGCATACCATCGGCATAACCCGGGTTGATCATGTTCAGATAAGTGTAGTGCTTTGCAGTTTCATGCAGTTTAAGCGCCTTGTACTCGAGGGACCCACCGTAGATAACACCATCGATAGCACCGGTAGACAGCGCGATGTACAGCTCCTGGCTTGGCAGGTAAACAGTTGGGATATCAAATTTTTCAAGAATTGCCGCAACTGTCGCTGTCGCACGAATCTTCATGTTCTTCAGATCGGCAAGGCTCTTCACGGGCTTAGTCGTCAGCAGATCATATGGGCCGCCGAAAATAGGACCCAGATAGTGAACGCCCTTCTCAGCATATGCCTCGCGTATCAGATCGCCCAGACCTTTAGACTGGTGCAGGTACATAGCTTCGTCGAAACTGGTCCAGGCACCCGGAATACCACTCTCAATTTTCGCGATATCCAGCTGGCCAGCCCAGTAGCCGCCGTAGCCCTGACACATATCCAGAGTACCCTTGGATACAGCGTCCAGCATCTGGTCGTTAGCCACCAGTTCACTACCGCGGAAACGGGTAATACGTACGCTCTTGTTAGAGCTGGTTTTTACGTCGTCAGCAAACGCTTTATACAGATCATCGGTTTCTGTACCGTACAGAGTCTGCATACGCAGGCGCACCTTATCACCCGCATTGGCAGAAGTAGAGGTCAGGGCCAGTGGTGCTGCGGCCATGCCGGTGGCTGCGGCTTTCAGCAAGTCTCTTCTTTTCACTATAGTATTCCTTTTTTATATGCTCTGATGGCTATCAGGTAGCTTCTGAAAAGTCACAAAGATCGTTTCAGGCGCGTCCCAGGGTCTTACTTTGGAAATATCTGTACTGCTCTTAAACTCTGGATAGATCACACCATTATTAATCTCCCGGCCTCATACGGGTATACCCTGATGAGGGGATTCAATCCGGCGCTAAGAAATACTCCCTGTCCAGCCTTAATTTACGCTTCACATTCACCCCCTGTATTGACCAGTATCATGACCTTAAGCATCGCCAAGCCAGGGCATTACAAATGCACACATATCGAGAAAAGGGGGGAGTCGATCAGCCTTGGCATTAACGTTTCGCAGCGATATGGTAATAGTCACAGCAGACAGCAACGCACCACATTGTCGACCACATCCGCGTAAAAATCTGAGACACGGATTTTCGCAGAGTATTCACTAGCCTGCGAAGCCTTGCGCCGGATCAATAAATGCACCACCAGCACGCGCTTATTCACATTTAAGTCTATAATCTGTAACGCAAAGTGCTTAGAATCCGGCCCTAACAGCTAGCCTATAAAAACAGTCATAACCTGGTACCTGTGAGAAGTGAGCAGGCAATCCTGAGCGTATATTCTGAATTCCTCAGCCTTATGACCGTCCATGCCTTTTCTCGCCTAAAATGAACAGCACAACTACCGATATGAAGCACTTCCAGCAGACAATTCGGTTAAGTTACAGGAATTACAATGTCGCAAGCTTTAATGGTCGTCCCTACCGGTCTGGGTGCAGGTTTAACGACTGCCGTCCTCGGTCTGTTTCAGGCGATGAACCGCCAGGGAATTAAAGTCCATTTCTTTAAACCGATCGCCCAATCCGCCAACAGCGATGCCAGCAAGGACAGCTCCATCGAAATGCTGCAGGGCGATTGCGCCTACCCTATCGCTCAACCGATCCGTATTAGAGATGCCGAGCACCTTGTAACGCAAAATAGCGGCGATGAACTGCTCGAAGAGATCGTCGCTCGCTACGAACAAAGCCTGCCTGCAGATAATGAGGTGGTCATCATTGAGGGCATGGTGCCCACCGATAATCAGCCCTATGCCACCCGCATCAACAAGGAGATCGCTAAGGCCCTGGATGCCCGGGTTGTGCTGGTTGCAGCTCCAGGCACAGATACTCCTGAAGCGCTGGAAGATCATATCGATATTACCGCCCGTGCTTACGGCGGCATCAACAACAAACAGGTGCTGGGCTGTATTCTGAATAAGCTGGGCGCACCGGTTGATCGCGAAGGCCGCCTGCAACCCTATTCAGGTCCGGGAAATGCGGTGACTCACAGCATTACCGAACAGATCGTGCGCGAACATTGCACCATTTTCAGCGACCAATTCCGCTTACTGGGCTGTATTCACTGGAACCGGGATCTGATCATCCCCAGGGTTCGCGATATCGCCAACTACCTGAATGCCAGCATTCTGCATCCGGGAGATATAGATAAGCGCCGGGTAACTCGCATCACACTCTGTGCCCGAACGGTGGCCAACGCGATCAACGATTTTCGCCCGGGTACCCTGGTGTTCACGCCCGGAGACCGCGACGATATGATCATTGCCGCCTGTATGGCAGCAGTAAACGGCGTTGAACTGGCCGCCCTGGTGCTTACCGGTGGATTTATTCCCTCAGAAGCCGTGATAAAACTCTGCGGCGGGGCTCGTGCTGCCGGCTTGCCTATACTCAGCGTACTTTCCGACAGCTGGCAGACTGCTGTCAATATGCCGCGCTTTGATCGGGAGATTCCGCTGGATGACACTGAACGGGTAAGGCAAATCAAAGAGGAAAACGCCGTTTATATCGATACCCAGTGGCTCAGTAGCCTGGTCGATAACAGCTATCAGCGCCGCCTCTCACCACCGGCTTTCCGCTACCAGTTGATTGAACGTGCCCGAAAAGCCAACCAGGTCATCGTGCTGCCAGAAGGGAATGAGCCTCGCACTGTCAAAGCAGCCGCCATCTGTGCCGAGCGCGGTATCGCCCGTTGCGCCCTGCTGGGCAATCCCAAAGAGATCCACCGGGTAGCAAAAAATCAGGGCGTCACCTTGGGTGAAGGGATTGAAATTTTTGATCCCGAACAAGTCCGCAGCCATTACATAGAACGCATGGTCGAGCTACGCCAACATAAAGGCATGACGGCTATTATTGCTGAAGAACAGTTGCAGGATAATGTAGTTCTGGGCACCCTGATGCTGGAAATGGACCACGTCGGCGGGTTGGTCAGCGGTGCGGTACACACTACCGCCAATACTATTCGCCCTCCCCTGCAGTTAATTAAAACCTCGCCCGACACCAACCTTGTTTCCTCAGTATTCTTCATGTGTCTGCCAGATCAAGTACTGGTGTATGGCGACTGTGCCATCAACCCTGATCCGAACGCCGCAGAGCTGGCCGATATTGCCATCCAGTCAGCCAACTCGGCGAAAGCCTTCGGCATTGCGCCACGCGTCGCGATGATTAGCTACTCTACCGGCGATTCCGGCCAGGGGGCCGATGTCGATAAGGTTCGTGAGGCAACCCGCATTGCCAAACAAAAGCGCCCGGATCTGCTAATCGACGGACCACTGCAATATGATGCAGCCGTCATGGAGAGTGTGGCTAAATCGAAAGCCCCCGATAGCTCGGTGGCCGGTAAGGCAACAGTATTTATCTTCCCGGACCTGAACACCGGTAATACCACTTATAAGGCGGTACAGCGTAGCGCTGATGTGATCAGTATCGGTCCGATGCTGCAGGGAATGCGAAAGCCGGTCAACGACCTTTCCCGCGGTGCGTTGGTGGATGATATTGTCTTTACAATTGCCCTCACCGCAATTCAGGCCGGTGAAGCTAAGTAAATTTCTGGTCACCGATGACCGCTTATGTACATCTGGGCACTTGTTCCCGACAGTGCTCTACCTAGCACATGTACAAGCAAGTGCCCGCGCCAGACAGTACATCCAGTAAATAAAAAAAAGCAGTGCAACCGCACTGCCTTACAACAACTACCTTTCAACAACTACCTTTCAACAACTACCTTTCAACAACTACCTTTAAGCAATTCTATGGCAGGGATATGTTGAATTAGAAAACCCGATTAAAAAACCTGATTAAAAAACCAATGGCATACTCACCTTATGGTACTCGAGACAAGAAGAGCTACTCGCCTCATCATCGGTATTAACCTGCACCAGATTAGCTTTATGGATGCCGTTGCTGCGGCATAAGTCATATGCCTGGGCGATGTTATCCAGGGTAAGCATTTTACCCTTGCGGTCTTTTATCAGTGCTGTCGATAATCCCTTACGTGAATTTCGGTACTCCACTTCGATCACCATAGGGCTATGTCCTGACTCGATAAAATTTACGGCCAGAAGATTCTGTGACTGGTTAATCGATTTGAGCTGAGCCATGTTCATTGTCATCACCTCAATACTGTTAAGTTGATCCTGAAACGAAAAGCAAGCACCCGTTAGACCCATAAACCCCTAAATAAGTTTGTATCAATTTAACTATTTCTTTACTCGCTCTTCCCCAGCCCGTGGAAAACTATTTGTTCTGTCTTTTCAAAAATTGTACACAAAAAACAAATACTATCGAATACAAATTAAAGCTAACTGATTAGCAACATCGAAAGATTTTCACACTTCTAGAGTCGGCTACAAACACTGTAATTGCGGTATTTCACAACACCGGATTGAATAGCAGGTTGAATTTCAGTCGCTATTATCTGACCCTAAAGTCAAATTTTAACTTGACTTAAAAGTCAGCTTTTACTTTAATCGTTGTATACCAACTAAACTCTATAACAAATACAAAAGAAAGGAGGTCCGCCTTGATCAAGTTCTTACTCAATCAGGAACTACGGGTAGAGCAGGCTATCGACCCCAATATGACAGTTCTGGAATATCTGCGTACTCAAGCTGGTAAGACTGGCACCAAAGAGGGTTGCGCTTCCGGTGACTGCGGTGCCTGCACCGTCGTGCTGGGCGAACTTAACGGCGATAGTATTAGCTATAAAAGCATCAACTCCTGCCTTACATTTATTTCTGCACTCAATGGCAAGCAGTTGATTACCGTCGAAGATCTTCAAGAGGGTAATAAACTCCATCCTGCCCAGCAGGCAATGGTGGACTGTCATGGTTCGCAGTGTGGTTTCTGCACACCAGGTTTCGTCATGTCGATGTTTGCCCTGGGCAAGAATGTTGGCAAGCCGGACACTCACGAGATACACGAAGCACTGGCGGGTAACCTCTGCCGTTGCACTGGCTACCGCCCAATTATCGAAGCCGCCGAAACAATGTATGACGATGTCACCCCGGACCGCTTCGACCGCGAACAATCGCAAACACTGACTCAACTGCGCTCTATTCAATCCGAGCAGCAGCCTGAACTCAGCGCTGGCAACAAGCAGGCGTTTAATCCGCGCTCGATTGCCGAGCTCACCGAACTCTATAGCCGTTACCCTGCTGCCAGACTGGTCGCGGGCGGTACTGATTTAGCTTTAGAAGTCACCCAGTTCCACCGTGAAATACAACAGCTAATCTATATTGGCGACATCACCGAGCTGAAGCAGATTGAGATTTTCGACGACCGTCTTGAACTGGGTGCCAGCGCCTCCCTGACCGACTGTTATCAGACCTTAACTGACGAATACCCCGACTTTGGCGCACTGCTGCAGCGTTTCGCATCTTTGCAGATCCGTAACCAGGGAACATTGGGCGGAAACATCGGTAACGCCTCGCCTATCGGTGACTCGCCGCCGGCACTGATCGCCCTGGATGCGCAAGTTGTGCTGCGCAAGGGTGACCAGAGCCGCACCCTGGCACTCAAAGACTACTTTATCGATTACAAGCTCACCGCCCAGCAGAGCGAAGAATTTATCGAAAAAGTCATTGTGCCACGGGCTAAGGATAACGGAGAGTTCCGTAGCTACAAGATATCCAAGCGGATCGACGATGATATCTCGGCGGTACTGGGGTGCTTCAACCTGAAGATTAACAACGGTCGAATTGATAGCGCCCGAGTCGCCTTCGGTGGCATGGCGGCTATTCCAATGCGCGCCAGCCGCTGCGAAGCAGTACTCACCGGCGCAGACTGGAATCAGCAGACAATAGCCCTGGCCAAAGAAGCGCTTAAAGAGGACTTCAACCCTATCTCTGATTTTCGTGCATCCAAGGAATACCGCATGCTGACTGCCATCAATATGCTCACTCGCTATTTTGTCGAGATCGAAACCCCAGAAGTTGAAACACGGGTAACTGCTTATGTCTAATCATCACACACAAAAAAAGACACCGGAAGAGATGATGGCCCTGGTTAAACAGGACCTGCAGACTGGTGTAGGCCGTAGCGTCAAGCATGAGAGCGCGGCTAAACAGGTTAGTGGGGAGGCCATTTATATCGATGACCGCCTGGAGTTTCCCAACCAGCTGCATGTCTATGCCCGCATGTCTGACCGGGCTCACGCCCGCATTACCAAGCTGGATGTGACCCCTTGCTATGAATTTCCCGGTGTGGCAATTGCCATCACCGCAAAAGACGTACCCGGTCAACTGGATATCGGTGCGGTACTGCCCGGTGATCCCCTGCTGGCAGACGGTGAAGTGGAATTCTACGGCCAGCCGGTACTGGCTGTTGGAGCTAATGACCTTGAAACCGCTCGTAAGGCGGCAATGGCGGCGATTGTTGAGTACGAAGATCTTGAAGCAGTGCTATCCGTCGAGGAAGCCTTGCAGAAAGAGCACTACGTCAGCGAGCCACACACCCATCAGCGCGGCGACTCCAAAACAGCCCTGGCTGCAGCTAAAAATACGGTTACCGGTAGCGTACATATCGGTGGTCAGGAACACTTCTATCTGGAAACGCAGATAGCCTCGGTCGTGCCAACTGAAGATGGCGGCATGATTGTTTACTCTTCCAGCCAGAACCCTACCGAGGTTCAGAAGCTGGTAGCCGAAGTACTGGATGTTTCGTTTAACAAGGTACAGATCGACATGCGTCGCATGGGTGGCGGCTTTGGTGGCAAGGAGACTCAGGCGGCGGGACCAGCCTGTATTGCAGCCGTTATCGCTCACCACACTCGCCGGCCTACCAAGATGCGCCTGCCGCGCATGGAAGACATGATGATGACAGGCAAGCGTCATCCTTTCTTCAACCAGTATGAAGTGGGCTTTGACGACAACGGCGTAATCACCGGCTGTGAGATGAAGCTGGCTGGAGACTGCGGCTACTCCCCGGACCTGTCCAACTCAATCATCGACCGGGCTATGTTCCACAGCGATAACAGCTATTATCTTGGTGATGCCACCATTACTGGCTATCGTTGTAAGACCAATCTGGCATCCAACACCGCCTACCGTGGTTTCGGTGGCCCCCAGGGTCTGATCATGCCGGAGATTATCCTCGATGAAATCGCCCGCAGTTTGGGCAAGGATCCGCTGGAGATCCGTAAAGCCAACTTTTATGGTGGCGAAGGTCGTGATACCACCCACTACTATCAGAAGGTCGAGGACAATGTTCTGCCTGAGCTGATAGCCGACCTTGAAGACAGCAGTGACTACCAGCAACGCCGGGAAGAGATCAAAGCGTTCAACGCCCAGAGTCCGATCCTGAAAAAAGGTCTGGCACTGACGCCGGTAAAATTCGGTATCTCCTTCACCGCGACGTTCCTTAACCAGGCCGGTGCACTGATCCACATCTACACCGATGGCAGCATCCACCTCAACCACGGTGGCACCGAGATGGGCCAGGGGCTGAACACAAAAGTGGCGCAGATCGTGGCCGAAGAGTTCCAGGTGGATTTCGATACGATCCACATTACCTCTACCAATACCGACAAAGTACCTAACACCTCTCCAACGGCTGCCTCCTCAGGTGCTGACCTCAACGGTAAAGCCGCGCAGAATGCCGCCCAAACCATAAAGCAGCGTTTGGTTGAGTTTGCTGCGCGTCACTTCAATGTGACCGATGAGGATGTGGAGTTCCGTAATAACCACGTTGTGGTGCGCGATCAGATAATGCCGTTTGCCGAATTTATCGAACTGGCTTACTTCAATCAGATTTCGCTTTCCAGCACGGGTTTCTATCGTACGCCGAAGATCTATTACGACCGTGACACAGCTCGCGGACGCCCATTCTATTACTATGCCTATGGTGCCGCCTGCGCCGAAGTAGTGCTGGACACCCTTACCGGAGAGTACAAAATTACTCGCACCGATATCCTGCATGATGTAGGCGCGTCCCTTAACCCGGCCATCGATATCGGCCAGGTCGAAGGCGCATTTGTGCAGGGTGCCGGCTGGCTGACTTCCGAAGAGCTGGTGTGGAACGATCAGGGTCGCTTGTTGACATCCGGGCCTGCCAGTTACAAGATTCCGGCGATTTCCGATATGCCTGTCGACTTCCGGGTGCGACTGGTTGAAAACCGTAAGAATCCGGAAGACACCGTATTCAACTCGAAAGCGGTGGGCGAGCCTCCGTTTATGCTGGGTATCTCGGTTTTCTGTGCCATCAAGGATGCCATCGCCAGCCTGGCAGATTATAAGATCAGCCCGGCTATTGATGCCCCGGCCACTCCAGAGCGCGTCCTTTGGGCCGTTGAGGAAGTGAAGCAGCAACACGCTAAGGCACAACAGACCGACCCGGTTCTGGAAACGGTCTAAAGCCGAAATAAAGTAAAAAAGCCCATAATAAACATAACAACGGGAGCGAGTCATGAAGACACAGTGGATCAAGGCCCTGAGCAAACTTGAAGCCGACGGCACCCCTGCAATCATGATCACCGTGGTCGATGAGCGGGGTTCCACCCCGCGCAATGCCGGTGCCAAGATGCTGGTCAGCGATGACCAGCAGTTTGACACCATCGGTGGTGGCCACCTGGAATACAAAGCGATCAAGATTGCTCGCCAACTTCTGGAGGAAGGGCAAACCCAGCCCCGCCTGGAACGCTTCTCGCTGGGCGCCAGCCTTGGGCAATGCTGTGGCGGCGCCACTACCCTGTTGTTCGAACCGATGGGCACCGCAACTGTGCAAATTGCAGTATTCGGTGCCGGTCATGTTGGCCGCGCACTGGTTCCAATACTGGCCAGCCTGCCCTGCAGGATACGCTGGATCGATGCCCGGGAAGATGAGTTTCCCGAGACAATCCCTGAAGGTGTAGTAAAGGTGGTTAACGAGTTTCCGGTGGATGAAATTGCCAACCAGCCGGCGGGCAGTTACTTCATCGTAATGACTCACAATCACCAGCTGGACCAGGAACTCAGCGAACAGATATTGCAGCGCGATAATCATGCATACTTCGGCCTGATCGGCTCCCAAACCAAACGCGCCAAATTTGAGCATCGCCTCAAAGCCAAAGGGTTCACTGAAGAACAACTGTCGCGGATGACATGCCCAATGGGCATCCCCGAGGTAAAAGGCAAACTACCGGCGGAGATTGCCGTATCAGTCGCCGGCGAAGTGATCGCACAGTATAACGTCGCTTTCGGCAGTGAGAAAAAAGCCCCGCCGCAAGAAACCACCGTGGTGGATCGCCTGGCCGTATAGCCGATCGATAGCCGTTGCACAGATTAAAACCCCAGATACCGAGACAAGTACAAATGAAACAGCTTCAGAAAACAGCCCGCGCCTACCGCGCAGCCATGATTGATAGCATCGGTGATCCGGCCGAACTGGGTATAGACGCCAGTTACCGTTACTTCGAAGATGGCCTGCTGGTCATTGAAGACGGTCATATTGCCGCTTTTGGTGATGCCGAGACACTCTTAAAAGAGCTGCCGGAGGATATCCCGGTAACTCACTACCCGGATGCCCTGCTCACGCCCGGCTTTGTTGATACCCATATTCACTACCCGCAGACCGGTATGATCGCCTCCTATGGAGAGCAACTGCTGGACTGGCTGAATAATTACACCTTCCCGGCCGAGCATAAGTTTGAAGATTCAAATCACGCCGATGAAGTAGCGGATATATTCCTCACCGAACTGCTGCGCAACGGCACCACTACCGCACTGGTGTTCGGTACGGTACATCCACAGTCGGTAGACTCTTTTTTCGAGGCCGCCGAAAAGCGCAACCTGCGAATGATTGCCGGTAAGGTAATGATGGACCGCAACGCACCGGAGACACTTACCGACACCCCGCAAAGCAGTTACCGGGACAGTAAGGCGCTGATCGAACGCTGGCACGGCAAGGGCCGTTTGCATTATGCAGTTACGCCTCGCTTTGCTCCAACCAGCAGTGATGAGCAGCTGGCAATCGCCGGACAGCTGCTAAGCGAATATCCCGATCTCTATATGCATACCCACTTGTCGGAAAACAAGCAGGAAATCGAATGGGTAAAAGAGCTATTTCCTGCGCGTAGCGGCTATCTGGATGTATACGATCACTACAAACTTTTGGGAGAGCGTTCGGTATTCGCCCACGGTGTACACCTCTGTGAAGACGAATGTAAGCGCCTGGCCGAGACCGATTCTGCCATCGCATTCTGCCCTACTTCAAACCTATTCCTGGGTAGCGGTCTGTTCGATCTGCCAAAGATGGAAGCACATAAAATCAAAGTTGGTCTGGGCACTGATGTAGGCGCAGGCACCAGCTTTTCAATCCTGCAAACCCTCAATGAAGCTTATAAGGTGATGCAGCTCCAGGGTAAGAAACTGAACCCATTCAAGTCGCTCTACCTTGCGACCCTGGGCGGTGCACGCGCGCTGAACCTGGAAAACCGCATCGGCAACTTCGAGCCGGGCACAGAAGCGGACTTTATCGTACTGGATTATAATGCCACGCCGCTGATGTCCTATCGTATGGCACAGGTACGCAGCCTTGATGAACGCTTATTCGTACTGATGACCCTGGGAGACGACCGGGCGATTCAGGAAACCTTTGCAATGGGAGAGTCGGTCTACCGCCGCAACAACTAGGCAAATCTGCGTTTCCCGCATATCTCATGCATACAGAAAGCCCGTACGTGCCTCCATGGGCGTACGGGCTTTTCAGTACTATGACACCGGGAAAACAAGCGAAGTATTTCAGGAAACCTTTGTCACAGGTCTGTCGGTTTACCGAAGCAACAACTAGGCAAACCTGCGTTTCCACATATTTTATGCATACAGAAAGCCCGTACGTACCGCAAGGCGGGTGCATTTTTTTGTACTGACGACACTGGGAGACATAACAAAGCATTCAGGAAAACTTTAAGAAGTACAGACCCGCATAGCGCTTTGGGTAGAGCGGAACCTGTGGGAGCGGCGCCTCGCCGCGAATGACCTCCTAATCGGCGCGAGGCGCACCTCCCACAAGATTCACCAGCACCCTGTCTCTCACATGTTTAGGGAGGGACTTTTTCGAAGGGCCCCCAGTGGCAGGATAGTTGTCGCCAAAAGGCTGTGCAGCATAGATGTGGCGCCCCAGGTGGCGCCCTACAATACTTAAAATCGCCTTGAGGTTGGATCTGCCTGAGAAAAAGATACCAGTCAGAAGATTTAAGAGGCGCTCCCC
>JBALVQ010000014.1:0-72749 GCA_036960915.1 Amphritea sp. | reverse complement strand
AAAGCCAGTACCCGGTGGAGCGGGGCATGCTAAGGCCCAAGGGACTTGTTCGTAGGTTCCCTAACGGTTGTACGCAAAACCTCGCGAATAATACCCAGAGGGCACGATGATTCGCTCCTACAAGGAGTATGTTTAACCACCTGATGTAGGAGCGGTTTCAACCGCGAGATTTTTAATCTTTTCTCGCGGATAAGCCTACAGAACACGATGAGTTCCTACTACAAAACAAGAGCATGCGGATTAGTTAACAAAGCTGATTCGTGGTTTGTAGGGGGCAGTAAGGAACAAATCGCATCAAACGGGACGGCAGTAATAAGTGTCGCTATTTAATGAATATTTTTTGAACCCTGTAACATACCGCTTTCGGGATCTTCAAAACTACTGCTGTAGTCATCTATCTCTGGCTCAGTAGGTATCTGATAATCTTCACTGGCCCAGGCACCAAGATCGATCATTCTGCAACGTTCGCTGCAAAATGGCCTGAACGAATTGTCCGTAGACCACAGCGTTTTTTTGCCGCATTGGGGGCAATCAACTTTCAGTTTTTTCATTAGTGTTCATCCTCCCAGTCTTGTTGGGCTTTTTTCAGCAACGTACTATGTAATTTATCAACTGTTGGCTGCAGGGAATCTTTGCTATCGCTGTTATCGATAACTGCATCGGCTTTACTCAGGCGTTCATTGCGGTCCATCTGAGCTGACAGGATAGCACGAACCTGCTCTTCACTGTTGTTATCACGCGCCATGGTACGCTGAATCTGAAGTTCTTCGGGTGCATCCACAACGGTTATAAAATTGACCAGCAAATGTTGATCTGTTTCCAGCAGTAGCGGTGAGGCCAATACAGTATAGCGTGAGGTTGAGGTCTCCAGCTTCTGCATGATTCTTTCACGAATTATCGGGTGGAGCAGCTGTTCGAGCCAGTCCCGCTGGCGCGGTTCAGCGAATACGGTTTGCCGAAGTTGCGCGCGATTAAGGGCACCGTTTTCCAGCAGGATATCTGGTCCGAAACGCTGCATGATTTTCTCTAGTGCTGGTTCTCCCGGCTCCACTACTTCACGGGCAACCTGATCGGCATCGATAACTGTTATTCCGATAGCTTCGAAACAGCGGGATACTGCAGACTTGCCACTGCCAATGCCACCAGTAAGGCCTACTACGAACATCAAGTACTCCTTTTTTAAAGTATTTATTGTACCTGCCAATATTACTTTGGCGGAGTACTACACTCTCAAAAATTGTAGATAATAATTGGTTAACTCGTGTCCCCAGAGGAGGGCAACCCAGCCAGCACCCGCTAGATAAGGACCGAATGGAATAGGATTTTGCGATTGATGGCGTTTAAATGCAATCATGGTGATGCCAACAATAGCGCCTATTAAGGAAGAGCAGAGGATTATAAGCGGCAGCATATCGGCACCTGCCCAGGCGCCAAGGGCAGCCAGTAGCTTAAAGTCACCGTAGCCCATGCCTTCCTTGCCGGTGAGTAACTTGAACAACCAGTAGATACTCCATAAGGACAGGTAGCCAATAACTGCTCCCCAGAGGGCCATCGATAGGGAAGTAAAAGTGTCGAAGCTGTTTAAGATTAGTCCCAGCCAGAGCAGCGGCAGGGTGATCTTATCGGGAAGCAACTGATGGTCAAGATCGATAACCGTGAGGCTTATCAGGCACCAGCTCAGGACTGCCAGTGCCAGGCTGGTAAAGTTAAAGCCATACTGGTAGACGATCAGTGCGGTGATAAGCGCGGTAATTAGCTCAACCAGTGGATAGCGGATAGCGATATTCGCCTGGCAGGATGAGCACTTACCCCTAAGAAGCATGAAGCTGATAACCGGAATATTCTCATACCAGCGAATCTTATGATTGCACCCGGGGCAGGTTGAAGCGGGAACAGAAAGGTTAAAGGTTTGCTGCAGCTCTTCAGTAATGACAGGGTTTTCAGGGTTGTTGGCTTCGGCTGCCATCAGTGCCCATTCCCGTTCCATCATAATCGGCAGCCGATGGATAACGACATTCAGAAAGCTACCTATCAATAAAGCGAAAACAAAGGCTACTGCAACACCAAGCCAGAGATTTTCAGAAATATACAGCAAAAGCATGATTACCCTTTTTAACGCTGAGCGAACAATTTAAACCGAAGTGTCCAATACTCAAATCACATTACCTAGCTGGAATATCGGCAGATACATGGCAATAACCAGTCCACCTACGAGAACACCCAGAATTGACATGATTAACGGCTCAATCAGGGTGGATAGATTGTCTACGGCATTATCAACTTCATCTTCATAGAAGTTTGCCACCTTATCCAGCATCATATCCAGCGAACCGGCTTCCTCGCCGATGGCAATCATCTGGGTCGCCATTGGAGGGAATTGCCCCGTCATATTTACTGCATTCTGCAGGGATTGGCCGGTCGTAACCCCGTTTTTAATCTGCAAAATAGCTGTCTCATAGACGATATTGCCTGATGCACCGGCGGCTGACTCCAGGGCATTGACCAGAGGTACGCCGGCGGCAAAGGTGGTAGAAAGGGTGCGGGCAAAGCGGGCGATGGCCGAATTGTGCAATATCTGTCCTATAATGGGGATCTTCAGCATTGTGCGATCGAGAAACGCTCTGAATTTAGCTGATCGTTCCTTGGTTTTCTGGAAGATAAAGCCTATACCGACAAGGGCTATTAATGCGATAAACCACCAGTCCTGGGCAACGTTCGATAGTCCCACCACGAAAAGAGTAAACGCGGGTAGATCCGCACCAAAACTTGAAAATACACTCTCAAACTGAGGCACGACTTTAATTAGCAGTATGGCCGAAACTACAAGGCCAACAACAATGACGGCGATGGGGTAGGTGAGTGCCTTTTTAATTTTGGCTTTGAGTTTCTCAATCTTTTCTTTGTAGGTAGCGATTCTATCCAGCATCGTATCCAGTGCGCCGGATTGTTCGCCGGCATCGACCAGGTTGCAAAAAAGGTCGTCAAAATATTTTGGATGTTGTTCCAGGGCTCGGGCAAAACTGATACCCCCGCTGACTTCCGTTTTCAGATCATGAATCACCCGTTTCATGCGGGCTTTTTCAACCCCGTTAGCGACAATATCAAAGCCCTGGATAAGGGGGACGCCAGCTTTGAGCATTGTGGCCATCTGGCGGGTAAATAGGGCAATATCCAGCGGTTTGATAGGCTTGTTATGGTTACTGAAGATGCTGTAAGTCTGCTTACGTACTTTTTTGGGGAGAATGCCTTGCTTGCGAAGCAGTGCCTTGGCTTTGGTTAGGTTTTCTGCATTGATAGTGCCTTTACTGGTGTTGCCGCTTTTATCCTTGCCTTCCCAGTTAAACGTCACCGGTGGCTTATCGCTGTTCTTTCTGGCCATCTGGCATCATCCAATATTCAATGACTAATTATTATCGACTGCTAAGTCGCGCTCTTTAGTAACATTTATTAAGTAGAGCCCGTTAAGTTGAGCTCTTTAGTAAAATTTGTAAATAGAGCCTGTTAAATAGGGCTTATTAGTGACGTTTTTTAAGTAGCGATCGGCTCTTAGTATTATGTCTTGATAACGCGATTCATCTCTTCGAGAGACGTAACACCCTGGGCGACCTTCATTAACCCAGATTTTCTTAAAGAACGAAAGCCCTGTTTTTCGGCGACCTCGACAATATCCAGGGAGTTACCGTTATTCATGATTACCTGGGCAATATCCTGTGTCATCGGCAGCATCTCGTAAATACCTACCCGGCCTTTGTAGCCTCTGTTGCATTTGTTGCATCCCTCGGGGTTAGGCTCAAACAGCTGCATCTCACTGTTTATCTGTTCCGGCGTGAAGCCAGCCTCCTGTAGTGCTACTTTCGGGATGTTAGCCGGTTTCTTACAGCCTGCACAGAGGCGTCGGCCGAGCCGCTGGGCAATGATAAGCGTCACCGAAGTCGCAATGTTGAATGCAGGTACGCCCATGTTACTCAGGCGTGTGAGGGTTTCAGGGGCGCTATTGGTATGCAGGGTGGAGAGTACCATATGGCCGGTCTGTGCGGCTTTTATAGCTATCTCTGCGGTTTCCAGGTCCCGAATCTCACCGACCATGACCACATCCGGGTCCTGGCGTAGGAACGAGCGGAGCGCTGTGGCAAAGTCCAGCCCGACTTTGGTGTTGACGTGCACCTGGTTGATACCTTCCAGGTTAATCTCTACCGGGTCTTCGGCGGTGGAAATATTGCGTTCGGTGGTGTTGAGTATATTCAGGCCGGTATAGAGGGATACGGTCTTACCACTGCCTGTAGGGCCGGTAACCAGGATCATGCCTTGCGGCTTTTCCAGGGTGTTCAGGTAGAGTTCTTTTTGGTCCGGCTCGTAACCCAGGGCTTCGATGCCCATCTGGGCACTGGTGGGATCGAGTATTCGCAGTACAACCTTCTCTCCCCACAGGGTCGGCAGGGTATTGACCCGGAAATCGATGGAGCGTTTCTTGGATATCTTCATCTTGATGCGACCGTCCTGTGGAACGCGGCGCTCAGAGATGTCCATTTGTGACATAACTTTCAGGCGGGCACAGAGGCGCGATGCCAGGTTTACAGGGGGCTTGGCGACTTCCTGCAAGATACCGTCAATCCGGGTGCGGATGCGGTATGTCTTCTCATAGGGCTCAAAATGTAGATCCGACGCGCCGTTTTTGATGGCATCTAGCAGTATTTTGTTTACAAAGCGTACGATCGGCGCATCGTTGGCGGCATCTTCGCCGCTGTCTTCCTGTTTTTCTTCAAGGCCTTCATCGATCTCCAGGTTATCGAGATCAGAATCATCCAGGCCATCCAGTGCGTCGTTCTGGCCATCCAGGTAGCTGTCAATCAGGCGGGTAAGCTTGTCTTCCTCGACAATAACCGCTTCGGTAGTGGTGCCGGTGTGGAACTTGAATTCATCCAGAGCCTGGATATTGGTCGGGTCGGATATCGCTACGTAGAGCCTGTTTTCACGTTTTATTAACGGCAGCGCATGATGCTTGCTGATCAGCTTATCGTCGACCAGGCTTTGTGGAATGGTTTCCAGGTCGAGCACGTCAAGATCAAACAGTGGAATGCCGAATTCATCAGCTGCCGCTGCGGCAGCCCGATAAGCACTGACCAATCGATTTTCGATGATATGAGCAATAAAGGGTTTCTGTTCATTACGGGCGGTTTTCAGCGCATCCATTGCGACATCGGAAGAGAAGATACCATCGTTTACCAGACGCCGAGCCAGGCCACTCAGCGGTTGAAAGGGTTGTACGCTCATCGATGTCCCCGTTGCTTCTTAAGTATAAGAATAAGAATAGGCATAAGCATAAACATAGGCATTTTACCCAGTCTTTACCCCAGTCCTTACCCCCGGATCTTGATGGTAGGACTTCCTTGTATTGTTATCTATTTGTAAAGTAACATTAATCCGTCGGTTTGAAAATCAACAGACGCTTGCTTCAGGGCACTGGACTGTTACGGGAATTGCGCTACTATCATCTCAGGCTCGTAGGGAGCAGGGATGAAGAGCTGCAAGGCAAGGGAAAGAGTCGTTCGGAGCAGGGATGATGATGAATACTTTACTCGCTGGAGAGTTAATAATGAAAAGTACAATTAAAACACAAAAAGGTTTTACCCTGATTGAATTGATGATCGTGGTGGCGATTATCGGTATTCTGGCTGCGATTGCGCTGCCTGCTTATCAAACATATACGCAGAAGGCTAAGTTTTCTGAGGTTGTAATAGCAACTGGCTCAGTTAAAACGTCGATTGAAATTTGTGCTCAGACGGAGGTCTCAACCGCCTCTGCATTTGGAACGGACTGTGTTACTCCTGGAACCAATGGTGTTGTCAGTGCAGCTGCAGTGACAGAAGGTTATTCTGCGGGTGTAACCGTTGCGGCGGGTACTGGTGATACTGTATTAGTTGATTCTAATTCACAGGATGTTGAGTCTACAAATCCAGATTATCAACTAACAGGTACTTATACCAATGGTACTGTTATTTGGTCTCTTGTGTCTTCTTCTACTTGTGCAGCACTGGGATTGTGTGGCAATCCACGATAGTTAAATTTTTTTAAAAAAGCGCAATGGGAATCCTTTGCGCTTTTTTTGTGTCTGAAATTAGCCTTATAGCTACTATGCATAGCTGTTGCTATAGTGTTTTATTAGCAACTAATAATGTAATTGATTAAGAAGTTGTAGATGAACAAAAAAACAATCTTTATTATCCTTATCGCTATTACTGCCGGGGTTACCTATTTTCTGGAAAGCCAGAAGGCGCCTATCACAGCACAGATGCGTGCGGCTGTTGAAGCTGACCTGTCCGCAATACCCGATAAGTACCCGGCAACCCCTGTTTGGTGGGCCGATGGTGAGGTGCTTGCCGTAGGTATGTTGCCCCGCGAGGGAGGCGAGAAACGTAATGACAGTGCCAAAGAGATTTGCCAGGTCCTGTGGAAGCACAATGTTAATCGCACTACGGTCGAAATCTACGATATTCAGAAGATCCAGAAGAGTGATGACTGGCAGCAGATCGGTGGCGCGGATTGCCGTCGACAGGAGCCTTAAAAGCTAAAATTCTGACTTTACTAACGCTAAGTTACCCAGAATGGGGATGTTGTAGAAAAGGATTTATTCTTTCCAAATTGTCATTAATAAGGTCGTTATACCCAGTATAGCCGTTATATCCAGTACAAGGGTTCTGCTTGGCTGTAGCAGGTTCTTTTGTCGCAGAATGGGAGCTTTCTTCGCCGCGGGGCGCGCCTCCCACACGCGGCGAAGGGGATAACTATCTTGAAAAACGCCGGGAGGTGTTTATGCCGGCAACAGGGAATTCATCGGCGCTAAGAAACGGACGCTTTTCAGAAGCAGGGCGAGTCTATCTTGTAACCTTTACGACAGCAGACCGGTTGCCTTGGTTTAGCGGCTTCGAGCCTGGACGAATAGTTGTTTCTGTTTTAAAGAATGAATCTCAGTTCTCCAAAATCCTCGCTTTTGTTGTTATGCCTGACCATGTGCATTGGCTGGTTCAGCTTGAGAGGAAGTCATTATATAAAACGGTTCAGACTGTTAAGTCAGTTTCAGCACACCGAATGAATCGGCTGTTTGGACGTTCAGGCAGTGTTTGGCAGGATGGTTTCCATGACCATGCAGTGCGTAAAGATGAAGATATACTGCATTTAGCCAGGTATGTGGTAATGAATCCTGTGAGGGCTGGTCTGGTTGATCCAATAAGGAGGTATCCTTTCTGGGATGCCGTCTGGCTGTAGCAGGTTCTTTTGTCGCTGAAAAGGAGCTTCTTCGCCGCGGGGCGCGCCTCCCACACGGGGCTCCCCCTCCCACATGAGCTGCTTCTTCCAAAACCCTCGCTTTTGTTGTTATGCCTGACCATGTGCATTGGCTGGTTCAGCTTGAGAGGAAGTCATTATATAAAACGGTTCAGACTGTTAAGTCAGTTTCAGCACACCGAATGAATCGGCTGTTTGGACGTTCAGGCAGTGTTTGGCAGGATGGTTTCCATGACCATGCAGTGCGTAAAGATGAAGATATACTGCATTTAGCCAGGTATGTGGTAATGAATCCTGTGAGGGCTGGTCTGGTTGATCCAATAAGGAGGTATCCTTTCTGGGATGCCGTCTGGCTGTAGCAGGTTCTTTTGTCGCTGAAAAGGAGCTTCTTCGCCGCGGGGCGCGCCTCCCACAGGGCGTCGGTAGAGAGGTGGGAGGCGCGCCTCGCGGCGAAGGGGATAACGCAGGAGGTATTTATGCTGGTAAACAGCGCACCGGTCAGATAAACCGCATCGACAGGTCGACAGCCTTACAATCCTTGGTGAGCAACCCGATAGAGATATAATCGACACCGGTTTCGGCAATGCTGCGCAGGGTGTTTTCATCGATCCCGCCGGAAGCTTCCAGTTTTGCCGGATTCTCTCGCTCCGAGTTTTTTTGCACCGCGAGGCGCAGTCCCGCATGGTCGAAGTTATCCAGCATGATGATATCGGCGCCTGCATCGAGTGCCTGTTGCATCTCTTCGAAAGACTCTACTTCGACTTCTACCGGTTTTCCCGGCTCGTTGTGCTTGGCGGTTGTTATGGCGGCTGCTATTGAACCACAAGCCATGATGTGATTTTCCTTGATCAAGAAGGCGTCATACAGGCCGATGCGGTGGTTGTAGCAGCCGCCACAGCTGACTGCATACTTCTGTGCATTGCGCAGACCTGGAATGGTCTTGCGGGTATCCAGCAGCTTAACATCGGTCCCTTCTACCAGTGAGGCGTAATAATTGCTGGAGGTGGCTGCTGCTGAAAGGGTTTGCAGGAAGTTCAGCGCGCTACGCTCGGCAGTTAACATGGAGCGGGCTGAGCCGGAAATTTCGTACAGCGGCTGGTCTTCGACAACATGGTCACCGTCGTTGACCAGCCAGTTGATTTCTACACTGCTGTCTACCTGGCGGAATACTTCATTGACCCATTCGACACCACAGACCACAGCGCTCTGGCGGCTTATTACCCGTGCCTGGGCCTGTTGATCTGCAGGGATCAGTTGGGCGGTGATATCACCGCTGCCGATATCCTCTGCCAGGGCGATCTCAACAGTTTTCTCAATACCTTTAAGCAGTTCAGTAAGTCGTTCAGTGTTGGCCATAGTGCTCATTATTTCTTAGTCTTTGCTGCAGATAGTTTGCTGCTAGCAAATGGTTGATCTGGAACGCCTTGAGTACAGGCTTTGGCGTGTTAATATCGTTGCCACCATTCTAACGGAACTTGATTCTGGCGGGAACTGGAATGGAGATATAGCGCCGCAAAGACTTAATTTTACCTTTGGTTTTGGATTACATATGTCAGTGATGCAGATTGTTGATGGCTGGTTGGAGGGGATTGAGCGTTGTCCGTCCCCTAACTGCAATGAGCGGCCTATGTATAAGAGTAAGTCCCGCCAGCCGGAGCTACTAGTGATACATAATATCAGTCTGCCGCCGAAACGCTTTGGTGGGAACTATATTCAGCAGTTTTTCCAGAACAGTTTACCGGTCGACGAGTATCCGTATTTTTCTGAGATTGCAGAGTTGACGGTATCAGCGCATCTGCTGATTGATCGTAAGGGACGGTTGATTCAGTTTGTGCCGTTTGAAAAACGAGCATGGCATGCAGGTATTTCTGAATATCGTGGTGAGAGCAATTGTAATGACTTTTCGATTGGCATCGAGCTTGAGGGGGCTGATGATATTTCCTATACACTCAAGCAGTATGAGGCCTTGGTGAATGTTTCAGCTGCTTTACTTTCTCATTACCCCTTGATGACGCAGCAGGATATTACCGGGCACAGTGATATTGCTCCGCAGAGGAAGACAGATCCGGGCCCGGCATTTAATTGGGACTATTTTCAACGATTACTAGCGGCCAAAATTTAAAGGCTGCCTGGAATGGCCAGAGAGATAAAATGAAGTTTTTAGCTTTGATGTTAGTTTTGTTGCTGGGGCGCTATCGTCGCCGGCCTGGTTGGGCGACAAATCTTTCCTGTCGTGCCTTTGCAGGGGAAAGCGGGGTGTTTCAATGGGGTATTATTTTCCTATTTCTTATCATTATTGAATTTATTTTATTGCAGTTCGATTATCGCGAGTATGGACTGGCAATTCTGCTTGTTGAGTTGGCGGTTCTGTTTATCTACCTCCCCCATTGGAATGTTTATGACCTGACCGGTGTTTATGCGAAGCTTTGGTCTGGTGGTGACTCTGAGGGGGCTTATCTGGATGCTGCAGATGCTTTGCAGCTGGATCGAAGGGATGCAGCTCAAGATGCACGCAGTGATCATTATTCGGTCTGTAAGGGGGTTATCTACAAGGGCTTCCTTACTTTCTTTTTGCTGCTGTTCTGGTTTGTCTGCTTAGGGGTGCCCGGAGTGTTTCTGGCGATATTGATTGCGCAAAAGTTTGGCGAAAAACAGGTTAAACAATCACTGCTGTTGAAACTATTGTTCTGGCTGCCGTGCCGGATTTTGGGGTATACCTTTTTTATTGTCGGTAATGGCTTGGGGGCGTATGAGCAATTGAACGCGCATGGTAACCGGGAAACCAGTAATGAGCGTTGGTTGTTTCATATGGCTCTAGGCGCGATAGGTGAAGATAGCCATCGGCAATACTCAAACCCTCGAGTCATGACTGATGCTGAATTCAGGATGCATGCCGCGGATGAGTTACGCAACATCACGGCGCTTATTCGCCGCTCTGCTGTGTTATGGCTGGTGGTCTTTGGCGTGTTGACCATGTTGGGTATAGAGAGTCCCTTACTTTGAGGGCAGGGGCTTTGAGGGCAAGGGCTTTCAGAGCGAATCAATATCTGTGTAAGGATTTTCGTCCGGCAGGCGTTCCTGATACAACCAGTATGTCTGTAATTAGCATGCCCGCTGGGTACATTGCCTTGATCTTTAATCGCTCTGAAGAGCCCGGATCCAGAGGGTATGTTAAGTCGTAATGGACTAGATCGGAAGCTACCTAAGTGGAAGAGTTGTTGCTCTAAATCATTCTTTTGTATTTTGGCGGTTAATTTCCTATAACTGATAATGATTTCTATTTATAATCTGCTTATCAATTAAGGGCACTGACAGTGCTTGTAGAATATTTATTGTGCGGATAAATCATGGTCGCGTTACTTGAAGTCCAGTCTCTGAGTTGTGCCTACGAAAAGCATCAGATTGTTGATCAGCTGGACTTTTCCATTGCCCCGGGTGAAATTGCCTGCCTGCTGGGCCCTAGTGGTTGTGGCAAAACGACGGTATTGCGGGCGATTGCGGGGTTCAATCCTGTTGCCAATGGCCTTATCCTGCAAAATGGCCGTGAGATCTCTTCACCCAGAAATACTTTGCCGCCAGAGCAGCGTGGAATCGGGGTTGTATTTCAGGATTATGCGCTGTTTCCCCATCTGAACGTGTTCGATAACATCAGTTTTGGTTTAACCAAACTGAGCCGCTCAGAGAAGAAAGCTGCGGTAACCGAGATGCTACACTTGGTGGAACTGCCAGATATTTCCGAACGTTACCCCCATGAGCTGTCAGGTGGACAGCAACAGCGGGTTGCTTTGGCCAGGGCATTGGCACCAAAACCAAAATTATTGTTGATGGATGAACCTTTTTCCAATCTGGATACCGACTTGCGTCGCCAACTGGCACTTGAAGTACGGCGTATTCTTAAAGCGCAGAACATTGCCGCGATTATGGTGACCCATGATCAGGAAGAGGCGTTCGTTATCAGTGACAAGATTGGTATTCTGGCGAACCGAAGATTACAGCAGTGGGGCACGCCTACAGAGCTATATTATAACCCGAGCAACCCTATGGTCGCAGGGTTTGTGAGTAAGGGGGAGCTGTTTAATGGGCGCTGTATATCCGATACCTGTGTCGAGACCGAGCTGGGAACCATTGAATTTGCCGAGCCTTTTGGAGCAACGTCCGGTTCTGATATAGCGCTGTTTATACGACCTACGGATATTCGTCCCTCCATTGAAAAGGGGCATTTCATGGCGACCGTGTTACAGAAAGAGTTTCTCGGTAGCTCGGTAATCTACCAGCTAAGTCTCCCTTCCGGTCGAATGATTGAATCGGAAATTTTCGACCCATTGTTGATTGATGTGGGGGAGCAGGTGTCTCTGCATGTATCGGCTCACAGGCCGATTGCCTTCGATCGTCCTGCATAAACTGCCTCTTTTTTAGGGTAGGGTGCTGGTTTGAATGCCCCGCGAAGCGTTCAGTAGCGTAGGTTGGGCTGAACGGAGTGATGCCCAACATCTTGGCTAAATTGTTGGGCATCGTTGCACTCACCCCAACCTACATTCCTAGCCCCTAATTACTGCTACGGGTCGATGAGATTGTCCGGCTCAGCAGTATCACCGGAATAATACCCACCAGAACGATTAACAGGGCGGCCAGAGAACTGGCTTCGAGCATTTCATCGGAGGCAAACTGATAGACGTAGGTCGCCAGGGTATCATAGTTGAACGGGCGCAGGATCAGTGTTGCGGGCAGCTCTTTCATACAATCTACAAATACCACCAGTGCGGCAGTTAGAATGCCTCCCTTGATCAGGGGGAGATGCACCTTGATTAGTGTTTGTAGCGGGGTGTGTCCCAATGAGCGGGAAGCCATATCCATACTGTGGGTAACTTTTGACAGGCTGGAGTCTACTGAACCGCTGGATACCGCCAGAAAACGCACCACATAGGCAAAGATGACAGCAAAGGTGGTACCGCTTAAGAGCAGCCCGGTGGAATGGTCAAAAAGCTCTCGCATCAGGCTATCCACGGCATTATCGAAAGCGGCCAGAGGAATGATAACGCCGATTGCTAACACGGCTCCAGGCATCGCATAACCCAGGCTTGAAAATTGTGCTGCCAGCTTCAGGCTGTGACGGTTATGCAGTCGCTTGGAGTAGGCCAATAACAGCGCGATAACGATGGTAAAAAGCGCTGCACTACTGGAGAGCACAAAGCTGTGGCTGGCGTAACTGATAAAGTCGCTGGTCCACAGTTGATCCAGGTTATTAAAGGCATAACCTGCAAGCACCCAGACCGGAACCACAAACCCGGTTACTACCGGCAGTGCACATAGAAATGTTGCCCCCCAGGCTCGCCATCCGGATAGCTTATATCCTGTCAGGGTCTTGTAGCGATCGGAGCTATGAAACTGCCTTTGTTTAGCTCTTGCCAGGCGTTCGAGTGATATCAGCATCACCACAAAAAACATCATCATACTGGCAATCTGGGCGGCCCCGCCAAGGTTACCCATATTCAGCCAGGTGTCGTAGATTCCGGCAGTCATACTCTTTACCGCAAAGTAATCAACGGTGCCGAAGTCATTGATGGTTTCCATCGAAACCAGAGATAGGCCAACCGCGATTGCCGGACGGGCTATAGGCAGGGATACCCGATAAAAGCTTTGCAACGGTGTGCAGCCTAGTGTTCGGCTGGCGTCATGGATAGTTGTCGACTGTTCCAGAAATGCTGCGCGTGCCAGCAGGTAAATATAGGGGTAAAGCACCATGGCCATCATCAGAATCGCACCGCCCAGCGTGCGGATATCCGGGAACCAGTAATCGCGTGCGCTTTGCCAACCAAACATTTCTCGCAGCGCTATCTGTATGGGGCCTGAGTATTCGAGAAGGTCGGTATACACATAGGCGATCACATAGGCGGGAACGGCAAAGGGGAGTAACAGTGCCCATTCAAAAATACGCCGACCGGGAAAACGGCACATGGTGACTAACCAGGCACCACAAACGCCGGTCGCGATAGCAAGCACACCTACACCTAGCATCAATTCAAGTGTGGTGATGATATAGACAGGAAGAACCGTCTCGGCCAGATGTGACCAGACATTTTCGCTGGGGAACAGCGCGAGATAAAAGATAGAGAGAACCGGTAACGCGACCATCAGCGCGGTTGTCCAGGTGCAGCTATACCAACCCCAAAGGTATTCACCTTTTGTGGATACAGGGGCAGCAGGGGCGACTCTATTTTCCATCATTACTCGCAACAAAAAAACGGTAGCGCGCAGACTACCGTTTTAGAGCATTTTTGTCGACCAAAGCCTGTTAAACAGGCTTTGGAAAACATAAAAAAGTGCTTAGTTATCGAAGCCGACTTTATCGACCAGACGAGCGGCCTGGGCGCGTAACTCAGCAACTTTCTGCAGGTTGATAGTATCTTCCTTGAACTCTCCCATGTACTGCTCGATCAGGGCGGAGCGCTTAGTACCAGGACGAACAGGGAATTCAAAGTTAATATCTGCATACATCTGCTGTGCCTGTGCTTCACTCAGGAACTCAAGCAGTTTAGTAGCACTTTGCGGATGTGGAGCATATTTAGCCAAAGCAGCACCGGAGATGCTCATGTGGGCACCACGGTCAGCCTGATTTGGAAATACCAGGTTTACTGAGTTAGCCCACTCTTTTTGCTCAGGTTGTTTTTCGTTAGTGATCATCTTGCCGAAATAGTAAGAGTTGCCCAGAGCCAGATCACAAACACCTTCTTTTACTGCTTTAACCTGGGCGCGGTCGTTACCCTGAGGCTTGCGAGCCAAGTTAGCCTTTAAGCCTTCCAGCCACTGTTCAGCATAGGCTTCATCGTGATAAGCAATTATGGAACCGATCAGGGAGAGGTTATAAGAGTGCTTACCGCTACGGGTACAGATACGTCCCTGCCATTTAGGATCAGCCAGATCTTCGTAGGTAGAAATCTCGCCATCCTGAACGCGCTCTTTAGAGGCATATATAAGGCGGGTACGGGCTGTCAGGCCAAACCACTGATTGTCTGGGTCACGGTACTGAGCTGGGATATTCTGCTTCAGTACATCGCTGTTAACCGGCTGAGTCAGCCCTTTGGTAACAACATCGTACAATGGGCCAATGTCTGAAGTCAGGATAAGATCGGCAGGAGAGTTTTTACCTTCGTGCTCAAGGCGCTCAATCAAGCCTTTCTTGGCAAACACGACATTGGTTTTGATGCCGGTTTTTTCAGTGAATGCATCCAGCATCGGTTGAATCAGGAACTGCTGGCGATATGAGTAAATATTTACTTCGTCGCTTGCCTGCACAGAAGTGCCCATTAGCGTCAGTGGAAGTGCGGCTACTGCCAGTAGCTTGAATGTTGTACGCATTTTAAGTTACCCAATAATCTAGCTGAAAGCTGTTAAAAACGGTTGGTAATAGTAATGCGAAACATTCTTATTTAAAGCAAATCGTTTGTCAATACAAATGCGTATGATTCTCAATTGAGTTGATCCAGGTCATATTCTTAACTCAATTGAGTGACTGAAATGAATTGATACGACATAACAGCGTGAAGTTAATTGTGTCAGATTAATGGAAAGAGTCGCGCCAGCAAGACGGGAACGGCATTTTCCACCCTCAGAATTCGTGAGCCAATATGCACAGCCTGAAAGCCGGTTTGTTGCAGTTTTTCCACTTCATAGGGGATAAAGCCGCCTTCGGGACCAATCGCCAGTGTAGTTGGGGTGCTGGCTTCTGCGGGACAGCCCTGTGCATGATAGGGATGCGCTACCAGAGCCCGCGTATTATTGGCGATAGTCGGTAATTCATCTTCAACAAAGGGTTTGAAGCGTTTTCGCAAATATACGTTGGGTAATCGTGTATCACCGGCCTGTTCCAGGCCAAGCAGCAAGTGCTCATTGAGTGTCTTCTCTGAGAGAACGGGAGAGGACCAATAACTTTTGTCTACCCGGTAAGCATTGATCAAATACAGCTCTTTAACGCCCATGCTGGTAATTGTTTGCAGAGTGCGTTTGAGCATTTTCGGTCGCGGTAATGCCAGCAGCATAGTAAGTGGCAGGGGGACTGGCGGTTGCTGGTTTAACTCAACCTGAAAGGTGATTTTACTGTTGCTGACTTCGACTACCAGGCCTGTGCCTATTTCACCATTCAGAAGTCCTACTTTTAAGTGGTCACCTATTTCAGGCTGGTGAATATCCCGTATATGGAAGAAGCGGCGATCATTAAGTGTAGCTTTGTCGGACCCAATAAAGTCACTTTCAAACAGGAGGATTAGATTCATGCTGGCTATCAAGGGGTGGTGGCAGGAGGTGGCATTCTAAAACAGTCAGTACAGGGCTACCAGTGGTCGGCCTGAATGAGTTTAAATCTTTTCATGATACCCGGGTTACCTGTCATTTTGCATTTTGTTCAGGCGATAAGCCAAGAATATCCGCAGGGACTAGACAGCATAGCAAGGTGCGGGTGTCTATTCTGCAGTTAATATGTGTTTTGTAGATTTTAGTTGGCGCGATCGGCGATGCTCTTCTCAACCTGAGTACTGGCGAAATTTACGCTGATTCTCACCATCTCCCGGCTTAGGTTTATCAGGAACAAACCTGAGTACAGGGGTTATCACAATGCAAGGTATTGAACAGATCTTTAGATATTTCGACGCTGTCGCAGTCAGATGTCACGATGGCTTTTCACCGTCAATCCTGCAAAGCTATCATGTTGATCCGATCTGTTCACCAAAATTTAAGTGATAGGTGAGCGCGTACTTATAGGTAACACAGATTTTAGTGATATATAGACTTATGGGATGTTCATTAACAGCCAAAGCCTCTAGCATTGTGGTTTTCTGCGCTACGAATTAGTAAGGAATACAGTGAAACCCGATCTATTAAACGGTGAAATTCGTCCTACTCTGGTCAGTATGACCATTCCGATGATGTTCGGTATTGTCAGCCTGATGTTATTTAATCTGGTCGACAGCTACTTTGTCAGCCAGTTAGGTACCGAGCAGCTTGCCGCCTTAGGGTTTACTTTTCCGGTGTCCTTTACGGTGATCAGTTTATCGATCGGCTTAAGTATTGGTACTTCAGCGACACTGGCGAAACTGATAGGTGCCGGTAACAATGACAAGGCACGCCAACTGACCACCGATAACCTGTTGATGACGACTATCCTGATGTTGTTAATCAGCGTTATTGCAATACAGTTGATCGAACCGTTGTTCCAGTTGCTGGGAGCTGGTGAGCAATTATTGCCTTACATCGATGCTTACATGTCAGTGTGGTTTTTGGGAGCCGCTTTCTATGTGCTGATTATGGTATCGAACAGCTCACTACGAGCCAGCGGTGATACGAAAACTCCGGCAATGATTATGGCGTTTTCTTCGCTATTGAATCTTATTCTGGATCCGTTGCTGATTTTTGGTTGGGGGCCTTTTCCTGAGCTGGGTATACAGGGGGCTGCGATAGCCAGTGTCATTGCCTGGGGGGTAACCTCTCTGATGGCACTGTATAACCTGTATGCCAGGAAGGGTTTACTGGTATTTCATATCGAGTCTGTAGAGGTCATGTTGCAGCACTGGATGATGGTGATGAAAATCGGTTTCCCTGCTGCGCTATCCAATATGATGACGCCCATTGCAGCAGGGATTATGATCGCTGTCGTGGCTTCACATGGGCCTGAAGCAGTGGCTGCTTTTGGGGTAGGTAGCCGTCTTGAATCGCTGTCATTATTGGTAAATCTGGCGTTGTCCATGACTCTGCCGCCGTTTCTCAGCCAGAATTTCGGCAGGGGAAATATCGAGCGTGTGCGGCGTGCCTATCTGGGTTCAATCAAGTTTGCAATTGCCTTTCAGTTACTGATTTATCTTTTGCTATGGGTATTTGCCGGTGGAATTGGCGCATTATTCAGCGATAAGGCGGAGGTTGTTGAGCTTATTAGCCTGTGGATTCTTATTGTGCCTCTGGGCTTTGGTTTTCAGGCGACGACTTTTCTTACCGCATCCAGCTTTAATGCACTGCATCAGCCGCTACGGGCGATGCGAATCAGCATCTTCAGGCTGTTTATCCTCTATGTGCCCCTGGGGTGGTCGGGTAATTATCTGTTGGGCCTGCCAGGTATGTTTGGTGGTTTCGTGATTGCCAACATGGTAACTGCGATTATGGCGTTCTGGTGGATGAAACGCCATTTATTTCGGTTACAGGGGGGTTAATAAATACCCTTTTAGGGGTATGTTGTCAAAGAAGTTTAACAAGCCAGAGGTAAGATTTTATACTCTTACTCAAAGGGAGATTGTCCAGATGCTCCCTTAACCAAAGTCATTTTACCGGCTACCCGTATTGATAGTATAATCCAGTAACTGCGGAAAGCAGGTAAGGCCGAACAGGCCGGGCTGTAAAAAATACAATACATAATAACGGTAAATCTCAAGAAGCGAAGAGGATGAGTGCATGACACAAAGAATTGCTCTGGTAACAGGTGGTACAGGTGGTATCGGTACAGCTATTTGTCGCGCGTTGGCAGATGCTGGTGTAAAAGTCGTAGCCGGTTATAACTCTGGTGGCGACCACTCCAAGGCTAAGGCCTGGCAAGAAGTACAGAAGGCAGATGGCTATGACATTCTAGTCGCCTTTGGTGATGTGACTAACGCAGAGTCATGTGCTGAGTGTATTAAGACGGTTGAAGATGTGGCGGGTGGCACGGTTGACATTCTGGTTAACAACGCCGGTATTACTCGCGATGGTACCTTCCGTAAGATGAGCTGGGAGCAGTGGAATCAAGTTCTGTCTGCTAACTTGGACAGCATGTTCCATATGACACGTTTGGTTATCAATCCAATGCTGGAGAAGGGCTTTGGACGTGTTGTTAATATCTCTTCTGTAAATGCTCAGAAGGGTCAGTTTGGTCAGTGTAACTATTCTGCGGCTAAAGCGGGTATCCATGGTTTCACTAAAGCACTTGCTCAGGAAGTAGCTGCCAAAGGCGTTACGGTTAATACCGTATCTCCGGGTTATGTACTGACACCAATGGTTGCCAAGATTCCTCAGGAAGTTCTGGATAAGATTGTTAAGCAGATTCCTGTAGGCCGTCTGGGCGCACCAGAAGAGATCGGTAAAGCCGTCACTTACCTGGCCAGCGATGACTGTGGCTATGTAACCGGTTCTGACTTCTCTATCAATGGCGGTCAGCATATGTCTTAATTGACAGCCGTACATTAAAAAGCCCCGCATTAGCGGGGCTTTTTTGTGTGAGAGTGACTAGAACGTCGCAAAGAACGCGACTAGCTAGACCGCCGAACAAGTTCGGCTAGCTAGTAGAAAAAATCAGTAGCGAGTAGCTAGAAAAATCAGTCGCTAGAATAAATAATGGTGAGCAGCTAGAAAATAGCAGCAATGAAAATGGAAACTATCGCTTTTAGCTGTCACGACAGCTTATGATTTGATTTTTCTGTTCGCCACTCGCCACTCGCCACTCGCCACTCGCCACGAGCAAGCAGCGTTTTTTGCTGCGGTCTAGCAACTAACTACTTGCTTTTACAGCACTTGCTTTAGGGTGTCGTGAAAACGCGGATATAAGGCTTCATGCTGCTGTGAGAAGGGCACACACATCCATTCCAGTTCCATCGCCTTGAGATCCACCGGTAAAGGTGTCTTGTCGCGTTGTTCAATGGCTTGCTGCAGACGCTGCATCTGGTATTCCATACGGATAGCCTGATCGGCTTCCGGTGATGGTAAGCCTAAAGCGATCTCCAGTCGGATACACAACTGTCGCAGACGCTGTTCCGAATCATACATGACCTGGGAGGTTTCATGATCCTGCTCGAGCAGCAATAGAGTCGTCTGATAGCGCTGTTCAATGAGTTCATCGTAAGGCGCAGACGGTTGTAATCCCTGTAGCCAGGATTGCACAACCTGGTTAAGTTTATCTTCTTCAATCACTCCGCTAAGCAGCATTGATTCCAGATGTTCACAGAGCATTACTTTGCGCTGCAGCGCTTGAAACTGATCACTCTGGATTAGGTTATCGAAGCGTAATTTCTGCTGACGGATAAATTCACAGGCCTTGTTAAAGCGTTGTTCTGTGTTGTCCTGACCAGGCGTGTCGAGCTCTTCATAAGCTTGTTCCGCTTCCCCTAACAGTTGTAACATCTGCTTCAACGGTGTGGGCTTTGCTTGTACGGCCTCTAATTGCTCACATAGCGAAAGCAGCTTGTGTTGATTATTTTGATCTGTCCTGGCTTGCTGATCATAGTGAGTGAAAGCTTGATTGCAGTATTCACGAAATAGCGGCCAGAGTTTGCGTTCCACACTATGGAAGCTGCTGCCAATGTCTTTCCATTGACGTTGTAAATCTTTAATCCGGTTTAACGCTATCTGCTGATCTTCTTCCTGGGAAATGTTTTTCGCCTGATCTACCAACGCTTGCTTTAGCTCTGCGTTTTGCCCTCTATAGGCTTTAAGTTGACCGTCCAGGTGTTTAAGCAGTGCGTTAAAACTGCTTTGTATTTCTTTCCCGGGAGTACGGTCAACAGGCGCATAGTCACGCCATTCCTGTTTTGCCGTACGGCTGATAAGTTCTACCTGCTTCCAGTCTGGGTTTTGCCAGTCGGTATCGGTAACGAATTGCTCAAGTTGACTGCAAAGTACCTTTCGCTTACTCAGATTATCTGCACGTAACTGCTTTTGCTCAGCAAAATAACTCTCGCAAGGTTGGTATGCCGCATCAGATGCCGCTTTAAAGCGTTTCCATAAAGCGTGGGAGTGGAATGGATCGGTGGCATCAAGCTCTTTCCATTCCTGTTGCAACTGGTGAATGCGTTTTGCCAGTTCAGGAGAGGATAGTTCAGAGGACGTCAGTGCTTCCATGACCTCGCAGAGTTGCTCTTTCTTCGGCGTAACGGCATAGCCTTGCCAGTCTTTTAGCTCTGCAAGCTGGGCATGTAGCGTCTTATAGCGCTGCAACGAAGCTTTGGAGGTCTTGCCGTTGAGTTCATTGAGCATGTTGGCTATTTGCTGATCAATGCGGTTAGCGCTTTTAATTTCACCCTGCTCAATAGCTGATTCTAATTGCACTATCAGCTTCGTTAACTGGCTATTAATCGCCTGTTTTTGATTTGTGAACTGATCGAGTTGTTCAACTAACTCTGTTTTCAGTTGAGTTAACTGTTGCAGTAATTCCGGTGGTTGAATTGTGGTAGGCCAGGCGATTTTCGCCAGTAATCGATCGATACGTTTAATATCCCCGGCCAGATTTTTTTTGTTGCCGTTGCCTGAAGATTTATTCAGAAGCGATGCTAAATCATCTTGGGCATCGAAAAATTTCACTGCTGAATTTGTTATAGCAGTAAAGCTTTGTTCAATAGTGCGGTACCGTTTCTGTAAGTCAGCAGGGCTATCGGACGTAAGTTCAAGCCAGCGACGCTGGATTGTCTGCCAGCAGCTTAGCTGACTCTCAATGGCTTCAGGCGAAAACGCTTCGCTATCTGCCAGCAGCTTCTCGCACTGGCTTAACTGTTGCTTGCATTGCTCGAGTATTGCCGCTTGCTGGGCGCGTTTCTCTTCTAGTTGCTGGCGTTGCAACACGCTTTCTGCATCACGTTGCTGCTGCTGTTGGATAGTTGCAGTGCACTGCTTAATTAGCGCATCTGCCTGTTCTTGCTGTTCAGAAGGCTGATTCCGGGTAACCTTTATCCATTCCTGGCAGAGGGCATCAAGTTTGGCTGGGTATTGCGCGAAGTAGTCGGTATCGCTCAAATGCTCGAAGCTATTGATGAGTTCTTGTTGCCGCTGGCTGATCAGCTCTGCCTGTTTCGCGGTTTCTCTAAGCAAGCGTAATTTATCGCGAATAATACGGTTGACGGTTTTATCTTTATTACGGGTCTGTTTGCTGAGCTGCTCAAGTAATTCTGTCTGAGTCAGTTTCTCTGCAGCGGTTTTGCGTAGCAAGTTGTTATTGGCATTGAGAACAATTGTCCGTAAGCAAAGTTGATCGCTAATACGCTCTAATGCCGCCTTCTGAGAGGCAGGGTCCGGGCTGTGTATTACGATATGGGTGAGCATTTTATCATCAGAGAGATGATTGATGCTGGTAATGCGTTGTGCCGCTGTAGTGAATTCGGTATCGAGGATGAGACGACAGATTCTATCCGCTGCGCTGCGACGGGTTTTAAGGTCGCTGTCATTGGTAGAAATACGGTAAAGCAATTCCGGCACAGCAATTTTTTCTACAGCAGCCTGACGTACCGCCGGACTAAGATCCTGTAGTGCCAGTTGCGACAAAATTTCTACATGATTACTGTCATCAGCATTCATGCTATTGATGGCTCGCACCCGCACTTCAGCTTTGGAATGTTGCCATTTCGGCTTAAAGAATTTCGCAAACATTAACAATCGATCCTGAAAGGGCCATTTAAACAACCATACAGATGGCCAAGGTCGGGTATTCTACCGGCCTTACAGGGGGCAGGGAAAGCCTTGACAGAGTTAAAATTTACTATCTGGCAGTAGTGGTTTATGCCTCTGAGGCCTGTCCCATTGGCTTTAACGGTATTTTATAGGTCTGATGAATTTTTTTTGTGTTTAAAATTAGAGCACCTTTTCCTCGCCAGTGGGACGTCCACAGTAGACATCTGTTTATGGATGGGCACTGGCTAGTCTTACCGGATTTTCAGTGCCCGTTATTTGCTACAGTAACTCGTCTCGAGTAATAACCAGCAGGCCAGTAGCCAGGGGACTGGCCATGTAAGGTGCATGGGGCTTGTTATCGGGCTTTTCAAAACATGGATGCCAGGTTCAGCGGTTCTCTAATCCGGTACGGACATCGATATCGCCATCAACGTAATACCAGTGATTGTTTTCTTTGCGAAAGTTAGAGCGTTCCTGTAACTCACCTGTCTGATCATCCGCTTCAAAGCGGGCAATAAACTCAACAGTGCCGCTATCATCGTCTTTGCCGCCGCGTTCTGTAGCGATAATCTTCAACCCGACCCAGGTGGTTGATTTAACTTGTTCTTCAATCAGATGGGCATCTTCAGGGTTACGGTTTTCTGCTGCGGTTGTGTTGATTAGATAATCGACTACGCCAAGGGCAAAGGCCGTATAGCGCGAACGCATGAGTGCTTCGGCTGTTGGTGCAGGTTTCTGACCTTCAATAGCAGGCTCACAACAGAAAGAAAATGGTTTATTAGAACCGCAAGGACAGGTCATCGTGGTATCGTTGTGATTATGTAACATTAAGATCCCTCAGCTGAAGTATTTATATTTACCGACGTGACATTATAAAGTGTCGGGCAGCTAAGCAAATAGGTCAAAAGCATTAAGGCAAACTGATGGCAGTAACGGCGAAAAAAACATTCTTCTGGCATGATTATGAAACTTCGGGTGCTGATACAAAACGGGATCGGCCCCTGCAGTTCGCGGGTATACGGACCGATGAGGAGCTGAATATTATTGAAGAACCGGTGATGTTCTACAGTAAACCGGCTGAAGATCTGCTACCCCATCCGCAAGCCTGTCTGATTACCGGTATTACTCCGCAGAAGGCGTTGAACGATGGCTACTGTGAGGCCGAATTTATAGCGCTGGTGCATAAAGAGTTGTCCCGCCCGGGAACCTGTGGCGTGGGTTACAACAGTATTCGCTTTGATGATGAGATTACCCGCTACGCCCTATATCGTAACTTTTATGATCCTTATGCGCGCGAATGGCAAAATGGTTGTTCACGCTGGGATATCATCGATATGTTACGCCTGACCCGAGCATTACGCCCAGAAGGTATTGAGTGGCCGGTTAACGACGAAGGTAAGCACAGCCTGCGCCTGGAAGATCTGACCAAGGCGAATGGGATTGATCACGGCCAGGCCCATGATGCCTTGTCTGATGTCTATGCAACCATCGGGATGGCAAAGCTTGTTAAGGAGAGACAGCCCAAATTATTCCAGTATGCCTTGAATAATCGCAGTAAACAGACGATACAGGGGTTGCTGGATGTGATCACTATGAAGCCTGTGCTGCATATCTCATCAATGTATCCCGTTGAATGGGGGAACGCAGCCATCGTGGCGCCATTGGCCCAGCATCCAGTTAACCGCAATAGCGTTCTTGCCTATGACCTGCGTATTGATCCTACACCATTGTTGACGTTACCGGCCGATGAAATTCGCCGCTTGCTGTATACCCGCGCTGAAGATCTGGCAGAGGGTGAACAGCGTATTCCATTGAAGCAGATTCATATCAACAAGTCGCCGGTAGTTGCTCCGGCCGGGATGCTGACTCAGGTTGAAGCCGAGCGCTTACATATTTCAGGCGATGATTGCCGCACCCACCTGCAAATGTTGCGTGGCAGTGTGGATCTGAAAGAGAAATTGGCGGCGGTTTTCTCAGAGAGTCCTTTCGAAGAGGATCTTGACCCTGATCATATGCTTTATAGTGGCGGATTCTTTAGTGATGCCGATAAGCAGGCTATGGATACCATTAGATCCACAGCGCCGCAGCAGTTAATGTCGCTTGATCTGGCCTTTCAGGATAACCGCCTGGAGGAGATGTTATTGCGTTATAAAGCGCGTAATTATCCTTTCAGCCTTACGGATGAAGAACGCGATCGGTGGGAAGAATACCGCAAGCAGAAGCTACTGGGGCCAGATAACGGCGGTTATCTGACCATGAGCGAACTGTTTGCCAAATTAAATGAGCAGTATCAGCAACAGGGCTTGAGTCAGAGAGACCGGGAAATTCTGGAGGAGCTTGCTCTCTATGCTGAGGCAGTCTATCCATTGGATGAAGTGTATTAATGCATAACGGACAGTTTTTTCATGCATCAGTGAAACTGGCAGTGACCATGCTGGTGGTGAATACCGCTGTAGCTGAAAGACTACAGGATCAACGTGATCCCATCTCATATGTGATCACGGCCCCTGGGGGATATATTGACAGCCCTGTAGATCCTGAATCTGTTTATGAAGATAGACGTCATGGTTTTGTCGATTCAGAAGACATGACAGAGGTTAAACCGGGGGTCTTGCCGGAAAAGCAGTTACCTCCGCCTACAGTAGTGCCACACAGCGGATATGAGCCCGTGCAGCGGGTGATCAGTGCGAAAAAGAAATCGCCAAAATTGACTGGTGAAGATGCTATTTTCCAGCAAATCGCCATTGATGAGCTGAAGGTTCAATGCTTATTGGATGACTCGCTTGATCAGTGCGAAGGCATCGAGATCGAGATTCCAGAAGCGAAACCTCGATCTCGACGGGTTATCGATCGTCAGATTAAACAGCCTTAAGCCAGAGTAAGCAGTCTTGAGCCAGAGTAAGCCGCCTTGAGCCAGTTAAACAGCCTTGAGCCAGGTTAAATAGCATTATACCTCGGGTACGAACTGTCCTTTGTTTTTCAGCAGGGTAATCTCTGTTTCGCAGACCAGCTCCAGTTCTTGCTGATTAGCCTGCTGCTGGTGTTTCTCACCAAAGGATCGCACCGTCAAACGTCGCTCGGGAAGCTCGTCATAACTTTTGAGCAGGTCACTCAGTGAAAGTGCCGCAATGGCTTCACTGAGTTGTTCACGGCTGTCGAAACCCTCCACCTCGCGATCGATCTCCTGCCAGTAACGATTACTGCGTTCAGATAACTTGGTTTCTTTACGGTTTATGCGCGACAGTATGCTGCGTTTATATTGTGTAAGTTGTGCATCACTCATCTTGCTCAGGGTGTCTTTCATCCCCAGCAGGAACTGATCAATATGTTGCTCAAGCTGAATCGGATCGGTATTGGGGGACTGAATGACAAAAGCTAACCCAGGTGCTGTACGTAAGGGCATAGCAGTTTCAAAGACCACATAGCCTAATTGCTGCTCGGTTCGTAAGCGGCTGTAGAAAGGTGAGGCCATAATCTCACTCAGTAACGCAAATTCCGCACGAGTCTTTAGCGCACTGCTATTACCCTGGAAGTAGACACTGATGGCCGAGTCATTATGTTTGACTGGCAGCGTTTGCGTTAGCTGTTGGTTCTTGTCGAGCAGTACAACAGGAACATCAAGGTTATTGGCGCTCATTTGCTGCTGATTGAAGTTGGCTGTAACCGTTTGAGCCAGTTTGGTTGCTTCGCCTGGAGTCAGGTTACCGTGTGCCAACATATTAATCCGGGGTTGATTCAGTAGTTGGGGAACAAACTGCTTTAGCTCCGCCAGGTTTATATCTTTGAGCGCTGCAAGTTTTTTCTCATGGCTCCAGTTTTGCATTAGCAGGGTGTACACCTCGCCAATGGTCTGGTTGTATGGCTTGTCCTTACGGGCATTTTCGAGTTGCTGGGTATAACGTTCCTTGATTCGGTCAAAACTGGCCTGACTAATCTGAGGCGTCTTCAATACCATAGCGATACGGTCCAGTAACTGTTGTTGCTTATCGTTATAGCCCGAGATACGGATACTTAAACCGCGCATATGTGGATAGATTTTGGTATTCAGCCCTGCCAGCAACGCATCGTAGAGGGTTTCATTGAGCTGATCTTTAACCAGTTCAGTATAAAGGTTGGTCATGACAGCATTTTTCGACGTCAGATTGGCTTTATCGGAAATGATAGAGATAAAAAAATCTGCTTTTGGCTGCATAAACGTAGCGTCCTGCTGATACCAGAGAGTCTGGCCATTGCGCTGCATAATTACTTTAGGTTTGTCTGTTTGTGAAACGGCCTCATTTATAGACAGGTTTTCAGCAACAAATGGATTCAGTTTTCGGGTTGCCAGGCCCTTGATGGATAAGGGCGCTTTCCAGGCTTCCAGTTGTTGTTCTGTCAAAGGCTGTACGCTGTACTCGGACTGAAACCATGGATCGATCTGATCGGTGGCAACACTCTGGCTTTGCAGCTTAATCAGTACATTTTCCGGGGATAGCTGAGACAGGTATTGCTGTATCAGCTCCGGGTTGAACTCTTCTAGCAGGTAGCCAGCACGGATGACATCATCGCTAGGATAGAGTTGCAGATTACGCGCCAGTTGACCCACATAATGGATAGGCTGGTGTTTCTCAGCAAAACGGAAGCGCAGAGCATTGAGTTGCTGTTCTTCCTGATAGAGAGACTCTGTAACACCTTCCTCTCGTAGCAGTTTAATACTGGAAAATACTGTGCGAATCACTTCGTTATAGCTCGCATAGCCTTCGTCGGTCAGGGCAATGGATATCTGGAAGGATGACTGGTCTTGCAGGTCGAGACCACGGGATGCACCCAGTGAATTGGCCCAGCCGCGTTTTTTTAATTGTGAAAACAGGCTGCCTTTGCCTTCATATCCCAGCATGGTCCCAATATAGAAGGATGGTTTCTGGCGATACAGGTCACGGGTGGCGAAGGTAGGGAAAGTCAGAGTCAGCTGCTGCAGGTCTTTTAATGTTTTGATATTCAGTTGAACAGGCAGCGACTTAAACAGCGGTTGTGGCGAAAGGAACTCGCTTGCATTACTGTTTTTTACCGCGGTGAATTTCTCCTCAACCAACGCTTTAAGCTCTGTTGTTGTTTGCTTGCCGAGGACAACTAGCGTCATTAAATTTGCTGAATAGTACTGTTGATAAAAGCTGAGTAGATCCTTACGTAGCTGGTTGTCCTCGTTAGACAGGGTATCCAGGTTGCCAACAGCAAACTGGGTATAACTGTGCGCCGGGTTCATCACTCTTTTTGTCGCTGCATAACCACGACGGCCATCATCACGAAGCTTGGACTGATATTCTGAATGCACCGCATGACGCTCACGATCAACATAGGTTTCAGAAAACAGTGGCGCTATGAAGAACTGAGAAAAACGCTCCAGTGCTGGTTCCAGTTGAGAGGCCTGCACGTCGAAGAAATAATTGGTGTTTTCATAGGCGGTATAGGCATTGTGGCTGCCACCGTGCGCGCGGATAAATGCTTGATAGCTTCCGGCTTCCGGATACTTTTCAGTACCCAGAAACAGCATGTGCTCCAGAAAGTGCGCCAGACCCTCACGGCCTTTTGGGTTAGCGTTAGAACCAATATTCAGATCCAGAGAGGCTGCTGCCTTATCAGTATCGGGATCAGAAATGACCAGTACTTTCATCTGGTTAGGCAATGTAAAGCCTAGATAGTCACGATTGTCATTGGGGCTTTTGTGAATGCCTGCATAGCTTATTTGGGTAATGACAAGCAGCACCAAACAGAGCAGGTGGGTAGCTATTTTAGAGTGTATTTTATAGTGCATTCACAAGGCCTCAAGGGGGCATAAATTTTACGAAAGAATTAGATGTTAGTGATCAGTACGCGTACCAGAACCACAAACTATATATTTTTTAATCAGTTATTTGGATTGCCAATGATGACCAAATAGCTGTTTAGATAAATTAAGTCAATCGGGGATAGGACAACATAAATCATCAGCAGTTCTTTCGTGAAGTGATTTCTATCGTTACAATTCCATTTGTTGATTTCTACCGGGAAGGACTCTATGAATCGCGAGAAAGTGATATTCGCCTTTTTTATCGTATCAGCACTGACGCTGAATTTTGGTTTTTTCCTGGGGGATATTGATAACCAGGCGCATCACAATGTTTTTGAGCTTTTCGCGGCTACGATCGTCAGCATGATCTGTACCGTTCTGAAGTTTGGCGATCGAACTCATATTGGCGCGTTAATGCTGGCTACAAGTCTGGTCGCCGACTTACAGTTGGTCGTTGCGGCAATGATCTGGGGCTATGGTACCCAGATAGCTGTCACCGGCTTAAGCGCTGAGCTGATCAGTAGTGTGGTTTCCCTGTCCGGAGGGGCACTGCTGGCTAATATCGTGTCAGTTATTTTGCTGATGGTTGAAACAATTGTTGTCCGTCGTTAACTGCGTGCTTAAGGAACCTGCGCTTAAGTCCATTATGTTCTCTGCGGGCTATAGAGCCCGCCCTTCGGGGCATCCAAGTATGCCTGTAATTTGCATGCTCACTGTGTGCGTTGCCTTGATCTTTGGTCGCTCTGAAAGCCAGTACCCAGAGGGCATGCTAAGGCTTAAGGGACTTAATCTTAGGTTCCTTATATGAACGACATCTTTTATCTGTTACTCCGGCGGCTGCGAATGCCGCTTATCACGCTGATTGTTATCTACTCAGTGACGACTGTTGGTTTCGTGTTAATCCCGGGACAGGATGATCAAGGCAATGTTTGGCATATGGATTTTTTTCATGCCATCTATTTTGTCAGCTTTATGGGATCGACAATTGGTTTTGGTGAGATCCCATATGCGTTCACATCTGCCCAGCGCGCCTGGACGCTCGTCTCGATATACGCCACTGTAATTGCCTGGCTATACAGTATCGGCTCTATGCTGGCTCTGTTTCAGGAGCCAGTGTTTGGCAAGATGCTGCGTCGGCGCTCCTTCGTCAATGAGGTCAATAACTTTCATGAACCCTTCTATCTGGTCTGCGGTTACCGGGTCACCGGCAGTGTTATCGTGGCCAAATTGTGTAAACGGGGTATCCGAAGTGTTGTCATCGATATCGATCAGGAACGCATCGACCGACTGGAGATGGATGACCTGTCGATTCGGGTGCCGGGATTGTGCGCCAACGCGTCATTACCCGAGGCGCTTAATGATGCCGGGCTACAGCATCCAAGCTGTGTAGGTGTGCTGGCACTGACCGATGATGATAATGTCAATCTGGCCATATCCATTGCCAGTAAACTATTAATGCCTGAGCGCTTAGTGATCAGTCGTGCAGAGACTGAAATAAACGCCCGTAACCTGGCTTCTTTTGGCACCGATCACATTATTGATCCATTTCGTGCCTATGCTGAATACCTCTCGCTGGCAGCCCATTCTCCCTATATGCATCTGGTGTATGACTGGTTGGTTAATCCCTATCATCGTCCCTTGTCGAGTGCCTACAAGAAAACCAGCGGCAAGTGGATTATTTGCGGCTTCGGACGATTTGGTAAAGCACTCTATAAGCAGTTCTCTCAGCATGATGTAGAGCTTATTCTGCTGGATGATGATGCTAGCCAGGTGGAAGGTTACGCGAACCATATAGTCGGCTTGGGTACCGAAGCCCAGACCCTGCAGCAAGCTGGTGTGGAGGATGCTGTGGCGATCATTGCAGGAACAGATAATGACGCGGATAACCTGTCTATCATTATGACGGCACAGGAGCTCAATCCTCGCCTGGTGACTGTTGTTCGGCAGAATTTAAGCACCAATAATCTGGTATTTAAAAACGCCAGGACCGATTTCATTATGGAGCCGGGAAGGATTATCGCCAACCGGATTCTGGCCAAAATCAAGACCCCTTTGTTAGCGGTATTCATAGAGCAGATGCAGGGCTTCGATGATGTCTGGGCGCATACGCTGCTGAATCGGATGAGCAGTATAGTCTCCGATCGGGAGCTGGACAGCTGGTCCTTTACTGTCTGTGAGGAGGAAACGCCGGCGATTATGACAATCCTGGCTCTGGGTGAAGAGCTTAAGTTATCCAGGTTACAAAAAGATTCACGGGACAGGAACAGGGTATTACCCTGCTTTGCGCTGATGTTGCGTCGTAATGGTGATCTGGTAAACCTTCCCGGGGAACTTACCCTGTTACAGGCCGGCGATGAGGTGCTTTTCTGTGGCCTTTCTGAAGCACACCGTCAGATGGAGTGGAGTGTGAATAACTACAATATCCTGTATTACCTCCTCACGGGTGAAGACCCCAGTGATAACCTGCTTGCAAAAATTCTGAAACGAATTTAAAAAGACTCTGAAAGCAGAGAACACAAAGGACTCACCTAGAGACTCCATATGGCTTACTTTCTTCTTACCCTGACCACATTGTTCTGGGCAGGTAACTTCGTTACAGCACGCGGTATTCATGAGGATTTTCCGCCATTAACCATGTCTTTTATACGCTGGGGGTTGGCGCTGGTTATTATTTCGCCGCTTTTCATACCGCGGCTGAAACGTAACTGGCCATTGATAAGACAGCATCTGCCGATTTTGTCTTTGCTGGCAATTGTTGGCGTGGCGAGCTTTAACTCCCTGATCTATATCGGATTGCAGACGACGATGGCGACCAATGCTACCCTCATGCAGTCAGGTATACCGATTATCATCCTGATGATCAGCTCGCTTTTTTTGGGAGAATCGGTTTCTGCAAGACAGTGGATCGGGGTGTTTATCTCATTGGCGGGTATTATCACTCTGATCGGTAGGGGGGATATCTCCATATTGCAGTCGCTGGCATTTAATAGCGGCGACCTGTGGGTATTTGTGGCGGTTCTTTGCTGGTCTGCCTATTCTGTACTGTTACGCTGGAAGCCTGTTGAACTGGACGGTTTTACCTTTTTTGGCTTTACTGTCATGGTGGCTGTTATGGTTATCTTCCCGTTTATGTTGTGGGAAGTTCTTTCCGGGTTAGCACCGGTATGGTCGGTACGTACTAGCGGTGCGATTGTTTATATGGCCATCTGTCCTTCCATTCTGGCGTATATCTTCTGGAATAGGGGAGTGGCAGAGCTGGGAGCAGCAACCGCAGGATTGTTTATTCATCTATTACCCCTGTTTGGCTTGATTCTTTCGGTGATTTTTCTCGGCGAACAGATACAAACTTTTCATTTAACCGGGATGGGGCTAATATTCACCGGCATCTATCTTGCGATTATTTCTCGTCCAGTCGCCAATAATCGTAAATAGAGGTTTCTATGCGTACACTGCTCATTTCATTTTTTGCTCTGGTAATTAGCTTTGGGCTGGTGGTTCCGGATGCTGAAGCAAAGCGTCTCGGCGGAGGATCAAGTTTTGGTAAATCCTTCTTAACCCCTAAAAGCGTTCAGCCTGCAGCGCCGACCAAACAGCAATCTGCCACAACTAATGGCACTACTGCACAGAAAGCTGCGCAGCCCAAACGTCGAGGTTTCGGTGGCTTGATGGGGGGCTTACTGGCGGGTGGTTTATTAGGCGCATTGTTCTTCGGTGGCGGGTTTGATGGCATCCAGTTTATGGATATTCTATTGATAGGCCTGTTCGGTTTTATTGCCTACAAGATATTTGCCGGGATGAAGCGGTCCCAGCAATCTCCTCAATATGCGGGCCATAACAGACACAGCCATGCATCTGATGTGAACGAGAAGCCACAGCAGTTTGAAGCACCGGCTCAACCGCAACCGCAGAGTTCCCCAGTTTCAGGTGCCGGCTTTGGTATGGCGGCAGCCGATTTTCAATTGCCTGAGTGGTTCAATGAAAAAGCGTTTCTGGAAGGCGCTCAGCAGCACTTTGTATATCTGCAGAAAGCCTGGGATAACTCTGATTGGGCGGATATCGAAAGTTATACATCCGCAGAGGTATTCTCCCATCTGCAAAGCGAGCGTAGCAAATTGCCTGAGCAACAAAACACCGAAGTTGTATCGGTGATGGCTGAAATGGCTAACTTTATCGACAATAAGGATCATGTAATCGCCACCATCAATTTTTACGGTTGGACGAAAGAAGATGGCAACGAAGCCGCCGAGTTTAGCGAGTTATGGCATCTAAGCCGTGATATGACAGCGAATAACGGTGATTGGGTTATTGTTGGTATAGAACAGTCTTAATGCATATGGCCCTATAGTGGCGAATTGTAAGATTAAAAAACGCTCCTTTGGGAGCGTTTTATGTACAGGATGTACGGTATGCCGCGGGCACATGGATGTGCAGGAGCGGCTTATAACAGGGATGGATGCTCTCTAAAAAATTCTCTAAAAAGCTTTCTAAAAAGAAAGGGGGGCTGCATGGAGCCATGGATGGTGATGCAGCAACAGCAGGATGTACGCTCTCCAGCAAGAATTGGGCCGCGGGCACATGGATGTGCAAGAGCAGAGTTTACTACTGCCTTTTGCGTATTATCATAACCTTTTACTATTGGCTGCTGTATAGCTCGCAGGGAGGTTACTGGACTTGTTCGCAGGCTCCAAAATAATGTGATTCACTTTGACTCAGCATGCAAAATCCAGCTATGTGCCTTACTCAATTCACCAAAGGCAAAGTGTTTAATTTCAGCGGCGACAAAGTGTTCTACTACTTTTTCCGCAAAATCTCCCAGTACCGAGTCTGTGACAATAGCCACATGAGAGACTTTATTATGGTGCTCTTTAACAAACTTAAAATGCTTTATTAGGGCGCCAAATGATTCCCAGCCAGGAAACTCCCTGGTATTGATTATCAGTCCCCTGAGCCTTCCCGATTTTTCTATGTAGGGATCGATTACGACCGATGCCGTTAAAAAATCATTTACTGACAATGTCCCATCAGGCGTTAAAGTCGCGATACCTGTTGCTTCATCTAATTCAACATTTAGCATTTCATATCTCCATCGTTTACCAAATAGTTGCAAATTTAGAACTGCAAATTAGTCCATCTTAGCCTTCAGCCAGGCTAAGCCAGTCCCGACTATTCGGTGATCTCCGCAAATGCTTTGAATCTTGATAATAACTGAAGACTCTGAGCTACCGGATGGCAGGTGATATTGCCCCGGTAGGTGTTTACTCCCTTAGCGAAACCCTCATCCTCTGTTAATGCGGCCAGGCCTTTGCCTGCCAGGCGTAATACGTAGTCCAGGGTGGCGTTGGTCAGGGCGATGGTGGAGGTTCTTGGATAGGCGCCTGGCATGTTGGTAACGCAATAATGGATGATACCCTGGGTTTGAAATACCGGATCGGAGTGCGAAGTGGGGCGTGAGGTCTCTATACATCCTCCCTGGTCGATACTGACATCCACAATCACCGAGCCGGGTTGCATGCTGGCCACCATGTCATTGCTTACCAGGTGAGGAGCCCGCCCACCCGGGTGAAGTACCGCGCCTACCAGTAGATCAGCATCCGCTAGTTCCTGTTCAATAACCTCGGGCAGTGACAAAGCCACCCGGATGTTGGCAGATATATCCCGCTTCAGCTCAGCCTGGCGTTCGGCATGCCGGGTGAATATTACTGTGTTGCTACCGATTGCATCGGCAACCCTGGCGGCATGACGACCGACAACGCCATCGCCTAGAACCACCACCTTGCCATGACGGTTACCGAGAACCTTGCCGAGCAGTATCCCTTTACCGCCATTGAATTTGGCCAGATAGTAGCTGCCTATTGTCACTGACATATCACCCGCCACCGCGCTCATTGGCGCCAGCAGTGGCAGCTTGCCCTGATCGTCCTCCACCGTTTCGTAGCCAATCGCAGTTGTGCCTGCTTTTAGAAGCGCATCTGTCAGGGTAGGATCAACCCCGACAAGGTGCAAATAGGTAAAGAGTATCTGCTCCTTCAGGAAGGGAAACTCACAGCTCAGCGGCTCCTTGATCTTTAACACCAGCTCCGAATTCCACGCCGCATCGGTGGATACGATCTGGCACCCTGTGGCACTATAGGCCTGATCAGAAAAGCCCGAACCCTCGCCTGCTCCAGTTTCTATCTGCACTCTGTGCCCGGCTGCCAGCAGCGCTTTGGCACCTGAAGGTGTTAAAGCGACTCTGTTTTCGCGATCCTTGATCTCCTTAATGACACCAATCTGCATTGCTCAGTCTCCTTAAAGTACCAGCTACATAGTTGAGTGTAGCCTGAATAGCGATGTTGGCAGGTTGAGATTGAGAAGCCTGTGAATAAGATTAGTGCCAGCCTTAATTTATGGAATTACAGTTGGGAAAGATGAATTTGCCGGGTATCGTTATTTGCATAACCGTTGCTGCAGGTGTTCTCCAATACCTGGACTTTTCCTGAATTCAAGAAGATGACAAACGTTCGATCATGTTGTGAACCAGATACCACTCTGAGCTTCTGTCTGATCAGTTTGGTAGGCAATATTTTCTCGTAGATTTCCAGCGACGCAGGGGGCAGTGGGTAGCTTTATAAAGTTACCTATTAGTGTCGCACTTACTTATTTGAAATGATGGCGCCAGGTGTGTAATTCAAGGAGGTTCTTCACACCTGGTCATGAGCTTAGCTACGAGAGCCTAGTCACGAGATGGCCCTGAAGGGGAGGATTTCCCCGGTTACGCTTCCTTGCGGGTAAACACCCAGCTGTCACCCTTGGACAGGGCTTCATCATATTGATAGCCCGCCAGATCAAAGTTTTTTAGCTGCTCGGCATCGCTGATACGGTTTTTAATCGCATAGCGGCACATCAGGCCGCGGGCTTTTTTGGCGAAGAAGCTAATAATCTTGTACTGGCCGTTTTTCCAGTCCTTGAACACCGGAGTAATGATGCGGGCATTAACCGATTTTGGTTGCACCGATTTGAAATACTCGTTTGACGCCAGATTGACCAGCACGGGAGTATCCTGTGCAGCCAGGGTGCTATTCAGGTTATGAGTGACCCGATCACCCCAGAAGGCATACAGGTCCTTACCACGTGGATTAGCTAGTTTAGTGCCCATCTCAAGTCGGTAAGGTTGCATCAGGTCCAGGGGTTTTAACACACCGTATAGACCAGAGAGGATACGCAGGTGCTGTTGGGTAAATTGCAGGTCTTCTTCGCTGAAGTCTTCAGCGTTTAGGCCGGTGTATACATCGCCATTGAAAGCCAGAACGGCTTGTTTGGCGTTTTCTGTGGTGAAAGGCTGCTGCCAGCTTTCGTAGCGTGCCACATTCAGCGCCGACAGTTTGTCACTTAGTTTCATCAGCCCGGCTACATCCTGAACAGACAGTTTACGCAGTTGCTGAATCAGGTCTTCTGAGTGATTCAGGTGTTCTGGCTGACTGAACTGATCAGTGATAGCTGGGGTCTGGTAATCCAGATTCTTGGCAGGAGATATAACAAGTAGCATAGTTCTGTTTCGTCTGAGTAAAGAATAGCAACGATCTTAAACTAACCTGAACATTTCATAAAGGCGCTGTTAATATCACTGTAGAATTGATGATACCCGAAGGTTTAGCTTAATTAGAGAGCTATACTATGTATCTGAGTTCCGCTGATAGGTTTTCTGAAAAATCTGACGTTGCATTTGGTTCGATCTCCCTTGAGTCTTGGAATAACCAAGGCTTTGCGGCAGTTCGAACCAACTACTTAGCCAGATTTCCCAGAAATTCCAATCCATTCACGAAATATCCAGGCTAAAAAGGCCGGCTCTGGGAGGAGTCGGCCTTTCCTGTCACTGTTTTTTCCCCGATCAGGAGTGCAATCTGGTATTCAGATCGTCGACTACCTCGGCCCAGTCTGAGTCATCTTCAAGCGACTCTTTGATAAAGTTGGCCTGGCTTGGGGTCCAGAAGGTGGCTTCATCCAGCTTGATCTTTTGGCTAAACAGAGCATGGGTGCGGATAAACTGATCAATATCTTTATCTTCGCTGGGCAGTCCCAGTTGCTCAAAGAGAGTGTTAATCGTGTGTACTGATCTGTCCATAATGAGCTCCTCTTGTAACGACATCTGCAGTCCCGGAAACTAGATGGCCATAATTAATATGGCTTACACAGTGTTGGTCACGATGCAGACTTTGTCAAAGTCGGGATCAGTAGCTGGATATTGCTATCAGGCTTGCTTTTTTTTCTCCATTGCAAGGTAGATGGCTAACGAGCCAAATGTGCCGAAAGATACCAGTAGGGAGATAATCATAGGGTTAGCACTGTCGCCGATAACGCGGGTATACAAGGCAGAGACCAGCATACCGCCGATAAAGCATAAAGCTGTCATCAATACACAGTTAACAATTGTGGCTGCCTTGCGATTGGGGGCGCGTTTCAGTAACAGGCCAAGGGTAATCAATATCGAGCCTAATACAAAAAAGGAGGGAAGTTGTTCTAGCATAGTGATTCCTTAATTCTGAAGCCTATTTCTACCACTGTTATCTACAGGAAAACACCCTGCATTGGTCGTGGTTTAAAAAAAACATGGAATAGAAGAGAAAAGCATGGAACCTATGAACAAGTCTTTTGCACACTCTGGCTTCTCAGGGCAGCCAAAGATCAAGGTAGCAATTACAGGCATACTGGTTGTACCAGGACGCCTGCCGGACGAAAATTGTTTACGAAGAGGTTTGGCGGCCCTGAAAGCCCCTGTCTTTTAAAAAGAAAAGGGGCGATCACTAGAGCAGCCATTTGCTTTGTCATACAGTTGGAAAAGGACTTGTCATTTCGCTGCACTGTATTTCGTGCATCTGACAGTTCTAGTGATCGCAGAGAACGCAATGGACTTATTCAGAGGTTCCCGAGTATCATTACGGCAATTTTTAATTGGCTTGAGCAAGAAGATAAATAGATGAAAAAGCAAACTGTTCTGACCGGTATTACGACAACAGGTACACCGCATATTGGTAACTATCTGGGGGCGATTAAGCCCGCTATTGAAGCGAGTCAGAACAGCAACTTAAACAGCTATTTTTTCCTGGCTGATTTTCACGCATTGATAAAATGCCATGATCCTGAACGGGTTGCCCGATCTACCCGTGAAATTGCTGCTACCTGGTTAGCCCTGGGACTGGATACTGATAAAGCTACCTTCTACCGTCAGACGGATATTCCGGAAATTACCGAGTTAACCTGGATTCTGACCTGCATGACCTCCAAAGGCTTGATGAATCGCTCGCATGCCTATAAAGCCTCGGTTGATGTAAACCGCGAAGCGGGCAAGCAGGATGATGACGATGTCACCATGGGGCTGTTCAGTTATCCGATACTGATGGCTGCAGATATCCTGATGTTTAATGCCGATATTATTCCGGTGGGTAAAGATCAGATTCAGCACATCGAGATGGCCCGTGATATTGCGGGGCGTTTTAACCATACCTATGGGACGTTATTTAATCTGCCTGAGGCGCAGGTGGATGAGCAGACCCAGCTGATTCCAGGGCTGGATGGACGCAAGATGTCCAAGAGCTATGATAATACCCTGCCGCTGTTCTGTTCTTCTGATGAGTTGTACAAACTGATTAAACAGATCAAGACTGATGCCCTGGAGCCGGGACAGCCTAAGGATGCCGATAGCAGCACCATCTTCCAGCTGTTTGCTAATTTTGCCAATGAAGCCGAACAAACGGAAATGCGCAGCAAGTTTGAAAACGGAATTGGTTGGGGGGAAGCCAAGAAAGAGCTGTTCGAGTATCTCGACAGCTACTTATCAGGCCCGCGCCAGGAGTACAACAAACTGATGCAGGATATGGCCTATGTCGAGCAGCATCTGCATAAAGGCGCAGAAAAGGCACGCAGCCATGCAGCGCCTTTCATGGAGCAGATTCGAATTGCCGCAGGTATTCGTCCGCTGACTTATCAGCCAATGGCCCAGCAGCCAACCGAGAAGAAAGAAACGGAGAAATCGGCAGAGCAGATTGCCCGGGCTGAAGAGGGCCGTCGCCGTGCGATCCTGATGCAACTTAAACCGCTGCTGGAGCGTATTGAAGCCGCGCAGGACAAAGCTGCTGAAGCCAAGCAGCTGGTGGCCGAGAAAGAACAAGAGATCGCGGGCCTGAAGAAGAAAGCCAAACAAAAAGCCCAGAACGAACTGGATCTGTTGCGCGGCGAACTGGCCGATCTACTGGCTTAATAAAGTCCGACAGCTTCCAGAGGAGAGAACGGCATGTTTACAACATTGATTAATCCACAGCAGCTCGCCTCTCTTATCAACACTGATGGTGGCAATCTGGTGATTCTGGATTGCCGCTTTAATCTGATGGATACCGAGCAGGGGCAGCGCCTCTATAGTGAGGGGCACATTCCCGGTGCCCGTTATGTTCATCTGGATAATGATCTTTCCTCCCCGATAACCCCTGATTCCGGTCGCCATCCGCTACCGGGCTTTGATGAACTGAGCGGCAAGTTATCCCGCTGGGGAATAGATGCCGATACTCAGGTGGTAGTGTATGACGATTGTGCCGGCGCAATGGCCGGGCGTGCCTGGTGGTTGCTAAGGTTATTAGGATTTTCCAGGGCTGCAGTACTGGATGGCGGTTTTCCTGCTTGGCTTGCTGCTGAAGGTGCAATCACAACGGCTTTGCCTGAAACGTTGCATACCGATCCTGTTGCAGCCCCGTCTAAACAGCAGGCTCAATCACAAATTCAGATGCTGGCCTCTGTTAGCCAGGTGGAATCTCTTCAGGCCGATCAGTTGCTAGTCGATGCCCGCACCCCGGAGCGCTATCGCGGTGAACAGGAGCCGATTGATCCGGTTGCAGGGCATATTCCCGGTGCGGTGAATCGGCCGTTGCAACGCAATCTGGACAGCCAGGGCTTGTTTAAATCGGCTGTGCAGTTAAAGATCGAGTGGCTGGCGTTGTTGGGTGATAAATCCTCTGACGACGTGATTCATTATTGTGGTTCGGGGGTGACAGCCTGCCATAATTATCTGGCGATGGAAGTGGCCGGGTTGACCGGTTCACGTATTTACGCCGGCTCCTGGAGTGAATGGATTCGTAATCACTAGCAGCCTGCCGGTCTTTTCTTTAATGGTCTCTAATAAAGTGCTTATATTCGTGCTTTTCGGTAGATAATCGTAATATCAAATTGATGCCAGGGAGGGGCAGAAAGTCCTCGCTGACGGGAAAGTCAGCGCTTGCGGAATCAGATTCAATGTGGAAAGCGCCTAGGCATTCACTGTATACACTACTACTGACCCTGCTGTTCCTGACAGCTGTTAGCAGCATAGCCGCCTTTGCTATTAAAAGTATTGAAAAGGAAACCAAGCGCCAGATCCGCAATTCCCTGCAAACAGTGTTGCAAACTACGGTCACCACCTACCAGACCTGGATTGAATACCGGGAAAAAGGTATTGAACAGCTGGCAGCATCAACTGCGTTGATTGAGATGACCCGTAACCTGCTGGCTACTGAAGGAGACAAGCAACGGATTCTGACCAGCTTGCGTCAGTTGATGTCTACCAAACTAGCGCAGGAGCAAGATCAAGGATTCTTTATTATTTCACCGCAGCGGCTCAGCATAGCCTCCATGCGTGACGCCAATCTATACAGTATCAATCTGATCCATAGCCAACGCCCGGATTACCTGAATCGCGCTTTTAATGGTGAAACCCTGTTTGTTCCCACCTTGTTATCGGATGTTCCCCTGGAAGGCAGCTCCCACAGTATTTTTATCGTATCACCGATCAGGCAGGAAGGCCGTATTATTGCCGTACTGGCCTTGAGGATTAGCCCCAACGACTTTTTTACCAGGGTCATAGAGTTGGCCCGATTGGGTCGCACTGGCGAAACCTATGCTTTTGATAAGTACGGTATGTTGATTACGAAAAGTCGATTTGATCATCAGTTACATGATACCGGCTTAATCGATCCGGCTGAAAGTGACATTCTCAATATCCGCATTACTGATCCCGGAGGTAATTTGCTGGAGGGATACACAGCAATGATTCCTCCACAAGATCGTCCCCTTACAATGATGGCCGATAGTGCAACTCGAGGTCATTCAGGATATAACATTGACGGCTATCGCGATTACCGGGGCGTACCGGTCTTCGGAGCCTGGCTGTGGGATCACAGCCTGGGATTCGGCTTTGCCACTGAGGTGGATGTTGATGAAGCTTTAGATCCTTTCTACCAGACCCGTAGAACGGTAATCGGTGTAATCTCCATCATCATTGTTTTGGCGCTATCGCTACTTGCATACGCCATACAGGCCCAGCGAACCAGGAAACGCTATTTGCAACAGGCGCACGATACGCTGGAGCAACGGGTCCAGGAACGAACCCGGGAGTTGAATGCAGCAAAATTGGCGCTGGAAGCAGCCAATCGTGAACTGGAAGTATTAGCTACAACTGATGGGCTTACTGGCGTTGCTAACCGCCGCAGTTTTGACCGGCACCTCAAAAGAGAGTGGTTGCACTGCCGTCGTCTGCGTAAAAGCCTGGGGATCATTCTGCTTGATATCGACTACTTCAAAAACTACAACGATCATTACGGACATCAACATGGTGACGAATGCCTGCGCTCTGTTGCGGATATCCTGCGGGCACTCAATGCTGTCCGCCGTCCCGGTGACATCATTGCTCGTTACGGCGGGGAAGAGTTTGTTATTGTGCTGTCAGACCCGACCATTGAATATGTGAGCAAGATTGCCAACAATCTGCGGCAACAAATATTTCAACTGGGTATCGAACACCTGGCATCGCCACTGCCTGACAAGGTTATTACCATCAGTGTTGGTTATGCCGTCGCTTCAGACCTTGACCGGGTATCCATTAATAAACTGGTTAAGCTGGCGGATACAGCTCTCTTTGAGGCGAAGTCCCTTGGCCGCAACCAGGTCGTCGAGATGACTATTTAAACTGACAACGGCAAAACTGAAGATGTGAGAGGTGATATAGAATAGTTCCTGCACAGGCAGAAACACTCACATTGTCTATTCTCAGTAATTCTTACAATTCTTACAATTCTTACAATTCTTTAGCATTCATAAAATAATATCTAAAGCCGTTGGCTTCAGAGATCAACCTCATCTTACATTCAAAAAAGACATTGGATACGGTTCGCTTTTCAGTGTAAGTACGCTGCTGGCTGACGCCAACCGTAACGCATTAATCCCAGAAGAAGGTTTTGCACTGTAATTGATATAACGGAGAAACCTGCAACCAATCGAGCAGCCTACCTGAGGTTACGCCTGCCGTTAAGCACAGACCTTCCGACTCATGAGTTGTAACCAGGACAGCTGTTTCTACATTGCCTGCCGGTCAGATAGTGCAACTATACCGGGATCGCTGTTTAATGGCGCTGACGCTTTGCGCTGTGCTTTTGGGGTCATTCCAAAATGGCTGCGATAGGTTCTGCAAAAATGGGGAGCCGAACTGAAGCCGCTTGCTGTGGCTACTTTGCAAACGTTGAGCTCTGATTCGCACAGCAACTGGCGAGCCCGGTTGAGCCTTAGCTTGAGGTAATATTGCGAGGGCGTGCAGTCGAGAAAACGGTTAAACAGGCGCTCCAGCTGCCTTAATGAAATAAACGCGCTTTCCGCGAGCTCAAGTGGCGTCATCGGGGTATCGATGTGTTGATCCATCAGACCTAGCACTTTAAGCAGCCTGGGGTGATGGATATTCAAACGGTGCGCCAGGCTGATTCGTTGTTTGTCTGACTTCTGCCTTATCCCGGTTTTGATAAACTGCTCACAGACCTGCAGCGCCAGATTAACTCCCGAATGCAGTTGAATCAGGTGCAGAACTAAATCGGTGGCGGCCGTCCCCCCCGCACAAGTGATACGCTTGTCATCGATCTCAAACAGCTCATGGCTGATCTTCAGGGTGGGGTTTTCCTCCTGAAATACCGGTACAGCCTCCCAATGCATCGTAATGCGATGACCCTTTAATAGCTTGGCTTTAGCCAGCAGGTAGCAACCGGTATCGAGCGCGCCGAGAATGCAGCCTTGCCTGTGCAGCTTACGTAACCATTCGATAGTGGTTGGGTTTACATAGCGTTCGGGGTGAAAACTGGAATTGACAAACAGATTGCGCGGCAATTCGATCTCATGGATATTCCTATGAGGCTGTAGTGCCATCTCGTTACTGGCGAACACTGCATTGCCATCCTCACTCAGACACTGCCAGCGATACAGTTCCTTACCCGCCAGACGGTTTGCAACACGCAGGGGTTCAATGGCTGACAGCAGCGACAACATGGCGTATTCGGGCAAAAGCAGAAATGAAAGTGTGAAAACGCCGTCATCATCCGGTTTAAGGAAGGTCGAGTCTGGTTGTGCTTGCTGCGCCGTAGAAGCAGTATGGGAGCTATGTTGCGGCAATGACAGGCTGCTATCCATTTGGGGCTTCTCTTGGCGTATTATTGTTATGTGGTTGTGGGATGTCTTATCAGGTATATCAAGCTAATGTTTTTCTCGATATAAAGTTTGATGTTTTACGACAGTTTTATGATAAATATCGAAGAGCAGTGCAATATATACAGACTTTCAGCCATTGCCCGCAAGGGGGGCAGGGACATAAGTGTCTCCTGCCCACTGGTATCATTAACCAAGGCCATGATTGTTTATGTGATGCGCATATCTAGAGATAGTATTAGCACAACGCTCAGTCTGGCAGCTCAGTCCGGCAGCTCAGTCCGGCAGATAGTTCCGGCTCCATTGTGTCGCGGCAATACCTTGCTCAATCATCTCCTCTATATCGAGGGCAGAAAACCCCAGTTGCTGTAACGTGTCTACTGTATGCGTGCCATATTTGGGCATTGGCTCAGGCACAATCACCTGTGCATATTTTGGCCGGATCGCATTCGGTGCGATAAGATCGACACTATAGCCACAGGGGTGCTGTGTGTGGCGGATAAAGGCAATGCTGTTGGGCCCATCCAGGTCTATTCCGGTTGCCTCCGACATCAGCGAGTCTTCACGTAACTGATTCATGGTCGCCAGCGGTTGGCAGCCGATATCGATAGCCTCAAAAAGCGCTTGCCAGTGGACCAGCGGCTGCGTACTAAACAGGGCTTCCAGCCGCTGTTCGGCGCTATCGCTATTAATAATATTGCTGGCCTGGTTGTTAGAAGAGTTGTCAGCAAAGTCGATATCGAGCGTATCGGTGGCTATCCTGAATGCCTCGAGTTTATTCACTCTATCCACAGCCAGGAAGAACCAGCCGTCAGTGGCTCGATAGCATCGATAGAGGGCATTGGCACCTTTCACTTCACGGCCACTGGGTTCGTTAAAGGGAGCCCGGTCCGGGTAGTCATACATAAACGGTACCTGGATCAGCTGGCCTGCAGCGACCAGTGAGCTGCGTGCAATACTGCCACCGTTACCTTTTGCCCGATTAACCAGCGCCACCCCGATTGCGTGGGCGGCACAATAGCCACCAAGGACGTCAATGGTACCGAAATGGGCGTGTTCTTCCGCCGTATCCATGCCGCCGCCAAAGCGTGACATGATACCCGTCGTTGCCTGTACCAGATCGTCATAGCCGGGATGATTGCTACGTGGCCCCCTGTTGGGCCCACCATAAGCATCAAACTGGCAGAGAATAAGCTCCGGATTGACCTGGTGGAGTTGTTCGATGGATAAACCCAGTCGCTCCAGCTGGGCATCGCTGGCGTTAATCGTTATCACATCTATATCGGGCAATAGTTTATCCAGTGCGGCTTTCCCCGCCGGACTTTTCAGGTCGAGCAGTACGCTCTTTTTGCCCTGATTTGCCTGCATGCCAAAAACAGTGGTATTCCAGGGATCAAGCGCTGGAGTAGGTGGATCGATACTGGTGATGTCAGCGCCGAATCGTGCCAGTGTCCCGGCGATAGTTGGTCCGGCAATCACGTTGCTCAGGTCGAGAATTTTGATCCCTTCCAGCCAGCCTTTTTCCTGTCGCGTGGTGTCAGTATGATCATGACTTTCAACCATGCTGCGCCAGCGATTTAACGTCATCTCTATGTTGTCATAGTCTCTATTGGGAATTTCGGCCGGTTGCTTGCTGGTGATCATGTCGTCGCCCTTGAGCCAACAGATGTTGCCCAGTTGGCGCATCTTGCCATAGGCGGGATCATCAACTTCCAGGATGCTGCCGGATAGCAGCGCATGCTCGGAATTCAGCCACTCTTTAGTTAACTGGTGGGCACAGCCGGGTACACCGGCATTGCCGAACAACTGTTGCCATTCATAGGCCGTTCTGGTTTTAAATGCGGCTTTCATCTTTGCTGAAACCAGCTCGGCCCACTGTCTCGATAAGGGGTAGGAGACGATAGTGCATTCAGCTCCTTCCGGCCAGTCGGCAATATCCAGATACGCGCTGTGGGTGGGGATTCCAGCGGCTTTTATTTCATCCCACAGCCCCAGCACTTTTAAACAATTGATCGGGTGGCGGGTGTGGGATGAGCAGACCGCATAAAATGGGCGGCCATCATTGCATTGGTAAGTGCGATAGAAGGGATCGAGAAACTCCTGCAGATCCGGGTAATTCAGGTTCAGTGGCTCATCATTGGTACGGCGTCTGTTGATCTCGAGTTCCCGTGGTGACTTATAGCGATCGGGGAGGCCTTCTACATGCATCGAGTTGTAGGCGAGACCTTCCATCAATGCCGCGGATATTGGCACTTCGATAATATCCCCAAGGCCTGACTGTTGCCTGGAAAATAGTGCCAGTGTTACCGCGGTAGCGCCCAACACCGAAGCATAGGCCGATGCCAGCGGCAGCGGAGAAAATGACGGATTTAAGCCCATTAAAATGCGGTTCAGCCCCATATCGGTGAATTGACCTACGGCTGCTGCGATGATGCCTTCCCAGGCTGGCAAATTGGCGAACTCTTCATCCTTTGCAGAAAAACCGGGTAGCGAGAGGTAAATCAGGGCTGGATTATTGGCACGCATTTCAGTAGCGCCAAGCCCCCGTTTTTGCATTACGCCGGGGCGAAAGTTTTCCACTACGACATCGGCATGCTGAATCAGCTCCCGGGCAATGCTCAGGTCGTGTTCGGTTTTCAGGTCAAGGCTGATCCGCTGTTTGCCGCGATTAAGGATGGCATCGGCCGGGTTGTTCCAGCGAGGCCCGCCGGGGGGATCAATATGGACTACGTCGGCACCCTGATCGGCCAGCATCATGGCCACAGCCGGGCCGGCAATATACTGTCCAAAGTCGACTACCCGGTAGCCGCTGAGCGGGCGTTGCTTATCTGCGTTCATAATCACCTCAGTTGTTATTTTTGTCAGTCTGGGTTGCTTAGCTTTCCGTCCATACTAGGTAATCTTAAAAAGGTTGAATATCGGATCATTTATGACAAGGTGTTAGAAAATTTTGTACACTGGGGTTCTTGTTTTGCTGCTGTAAAAATATGCCGGGGGCGTGCGCGATGGACATCTGGTCGATTAAAACCTTTCTGACCCTGGCTGAAGTTAAGCGGTTGAGCCTCTGCGCCGAGATGCTCTGTCTGACCAAGTCGGCCGTCAGCTCTCGTATCAAGCAACTGGAGATGCAACTGGATCAGCAGCTGTTTGAGCGTAGCGCTCAGGGGATGCTGTTAACCAATGCCGGACAGCGGTTTTACCAGCATGCGATTGCCATGCAACAGCGTTGGGAGCGGGCAAAAAAAGAGATCAAGCAGAGTGAGGATGCTTCGGGTTTAATCCGGCTTGGGGCGCACCCTTCGCTCGCCTCTGATCTGTTGCTGGAATGGGGTAGCCTACTGAATCAGCGCTACGCCAATCTCACCATTCACCTTGAAGCAGATTACTCCAGTGAAATTGTCCGCCAGGTCGCTGCTGGCGCTTTGGATCTTGGCCTTATATTTGTCGCCGATGCCACCACCGGACTGATTGTTGAGCAAGTGTTTGAATACCAATTGGTGATGGTCTCCAGCAGTGCAACTTCATTACAGCAGGTAAGATCGGAAGACTACCTGTATCTGGATTGGGGCTGGGGTTATAACGCGGCCCACTCGGAACGCCTGCCACAGTTGCAAAACAGCCGTCTCTCCTGTGGTCTTGCTGAGCTGGGTCTGCCCTGGTTGCAGAAAAATGGCGGTACAGCCTATCTACCGGAGCGAATTGCAGCACCACTACTCGATTCGGGTAAGTTATTTCGCGTCGAGGATGCTCCGCTATTCAAACGGCCAATTTTTGCGACCTATGCCAGTGATCCTCTGGATCAGGCACTACTTGAGCATGCTCTGGATGCCTTAGCGGATATGGAAGTGAAAGCCTGAATATTATCGAAGAAAGCGTTGGGATTAGAGTATTCATCCGCCCCTCATTCTTGTCATAAAACAGCCAGCAAAAACGGCGACATTTAATTCGTCAGTTTTTTCACCTTAGCGCACACAGATTGATACAGCAGATTTGCTTCATCAGTAATAGAGGCGGCCCGCAAGGCACCATGCACCAAACCTCGTATCACTGTCAGTTGCGCTGGGGTTCCTGCCTGTCGGAGTCGCTGACTGTACTGGCGAGCATCATCAACAAGGGGGTCAAATTCTGCAGCGAAGATTGCCGCGGGTGGCAGGAAAGCCAGCGATTCTGCCTGTAAAGGAATCAGTTCCTCGTCAGTAACAGGATGCTCCTGAGCATAGATCTGCCAGCAAAAATTGATACTGTCACGATCCAGCAATGGCGCATCGGTCAGCAATTGGTGTGACGGTAGACTATCTGGGGCAGCCAGGGCCGGATAGATCAGAATCTGGCCGCAGGCCTTTGGCAAGCCTGACTTACGGCAACGCAAGGCCAGTGCCGCAACCAGATTCCCGCCGGCACTGTCGCCAACCAGTAAGGGGGGCACCGGATCTTCCTCTAACAGCGCCCGATAGACCGCAGTCAGATCATCCAGGCCTGCCGGATAAGGCGCTTCGGGGGCCAGGCGATAGTCCACTGCAATCACAGTCATGTTGCAATCGTGCGCCAGGCTGGCGCAGAAACTGTCGTGGCTGTCGAGTCCACCCAGGTACCAGCCGCCGCCATGGGCAAACAACACCCTTTGTTGCCGGTTGTGTTGTGGCGGTCGATATCGGCGTATTCTGACACTGTTAAGAAACTCATCATTGATACAAAGGGAGGCGGGACGGGGCGGCGAAAAATGATCCGCCATCGCATCATATGCAGTGCGCTGCGCTGCCAGCCCTTGTTCTACTACAGCCGAAGGAAAAAAAGCTTCGCTACGCTGTACAAAACGTCGCATGGCATCACTTAAATGATATCGGATTGTCATTAACTGGAGATTTCCATAAGCGGGGTTGCGCCGCGGTACGACGCAACCCCTTATTCGGCTGTTATTGCAGCCAGCTCTGAACGACCTTAGGATTTGCCTCTACCCAGGCCTGGGCCATCTCGACAGGATCTTCATCGTCCTGGGCGATCTTGTTGATCCACTGACTCACATCACCGGCATTCAGAGCAACCTTGCTCAAAAATTCAGCCACCTTTGGCGCTCTCTTCTCCAGTGAGCGGGAGTATGCGATATAAACTTCTGTCGTCGGGGCTCCACAAGTAATAGAGCTGTCTTCCAGCCAGTTCTCGGTATCGTTGAATTTGTAGCAACCGGCGGCATTGTATTGCGCATGACCTTTTTTGCTATCCCCGGCATAACCGGTGAACTTCGGCTCTTCCAGCTTTCTCAGGTCATAGGCGGAGTGGATCCATTCCGGTGTCCAGTAGTAGAACAGGATGCCTTTCTTCTTACGGTAGGCTGTTTTCAGTTGCGCCTTGATCAGGGAATCGGAAATGATTACCGGCGTGAAGTACTTATCAAAGCCGTAGCCCTTGGCTTTAATCTGATTGATCTTGACACCTGACCAGCCAGGCGCGCCAGGCCAGTATTCGCCCTTGCCGTCACCATCGCTGTCAAATAACTTGGCGATCTCAGGCTTGGCCAGATCGGCAACAGTTTTCACACCGTACTCGTCCTGAATATAGCCGGGGATAAAAAATCCGTCGGTTCCCAGGTAAGGCGTCTGGTTAGAGCGGATACTCTCCTTGCCACCTGCTGCAATAAACTTGGCCCAGGGCTGCGTTTGTGATGAGGTCCAGACGTCGGGATGGACATCGATGCTGCCCTTGCCTTTATCCATTGCGGACCAGATCGCAGCTTGATCCGCAGAGATAATCTCGACATCAACATCCAGATGTTTCTCCATCAGGACCTTGAGCACGTTTTCAATCGCCAGGGATGCGTCCCAGCTAACCTCTCCGATCACCACTGTCTCTTTGGCGGCGACCCCCTGAGAGAGTCCCAGCCCAAGTGCTGCGGTCAAACTCAATGTCTTGAGCAGTTTATTCATCACTATTTCCTCTTTTTATTATGTGCCTTCACTCGAAGGCATGGGGAGTCTCTATGACTCCGGTTCGATAGCGGGATCCAGGTTATTCCCTGGCCCCTTTTTTTGGACTCATCAGCATGAGTACAATCATTGTTAAGTTGGATGGTAGGGTGCTGGTGAAGAATGAACCGCACCGGTTGCAGATTATATGGTGCGGTTTGTTCCACTCTACCCAAAACGCTTCGCGGGGCATGCAAACCGGCACCCTACGAAAGGTTCCGACGTGTCATCAGGAGCGTTTATGGTGACCCTGTATAATCCGGTCGAGGATCATGGCGCAGAGCACAATGGCGAGGCCTGCCAACAGGCCTTTACCGGCTTCCAGATGCTGCAGGGAGAAGAGCACGTCATAGCCCAGACCACCGGCGCCGATCAGGGCCGCGACAACCACCATCGACAGGCTCATCATGATGCTCTGATTAATACCCGCCATAATGGAGGGCACTGCGAGTGGTAGCTGTGCCTTGAACAGGATTTGCCGGGGGCTTGCACCGAAGGCCAGCATCGCCTCGATGACGGAGGGGCTTACTTGCTGGATGCCCAGGGTGGTCAGGCGAATCATCGGCGGCATGGCGAAAACAACCGTTGCCAGTACCGCCGGTGGCTTGCCGACGGAAAAGAAGGCTATCGCCGGGATCAGGTAAACAAAGCTCGGCATGGTCTGCATCAGATCCAGAACAGGGTTCAAAATCGCATTGAAACGCGGACTTCTCGCGGCAAAAACCCCTAAAGGCGCTCCGATTATCAGGCAAATAAACACCGAGGCGCCGACCAGCGCCATGGTACTCATCGCTTTATCCCAGAAACCGAAGAAGCCGAGGTAGGCCAACGCAACGGCGGTAAAGGCCACAACCCGCCAGCCTGCCGCCTTCCAGGACAGCAGTAACAGCAGTAACGCCATCACCGGCCAGGGAGTACCGATAAACAGTAATTCCAGGAAATCGAGCATTCCCCGGATTGCCCAGGTGATGGAGTCGAACATGTCTTCGAAGGTGATCGTTAACCAGTCGACCGCCGCGTCGATTCCATGAGCCGTTGTTGAGGCTATTTTGCGTGAGGTGGGAAAGGTCTCCAGGAAATTCACCACATTAGGGGCGCTGAAGCGATAGATGGTCAGCGGATAGGTCGCCAGCATCAACAGCGTGCCGATACCTATGCGCCGAGAGCTAACACCGGCCTGCAAGCTTGGGTTAATTCGCCATTGATTGAAGTAGTTATGGTAAAAACGGTTGGCTACACAGCCGCCAACGCCGCGGCACAGTATGATTATGCCAATGCCTAGCGCGAGGTTGGCTTCGGGATACGTTTCGCCGCCCCACAGGCTGCGGCCGATGATTATTAAAGCGGTTACATCGGCAACAGCCAATAACCAAAACAGCATCCAGATGTTACGGCTTGCCGCCCAGAGTGGGCCGAACAATACAGCAGCCAGGTTCAGGCTGTACTTCTGTCCCTGCGCAATCCGCTCAAACTGATGCAGGTAATAATCGGTAGAGCTAACCAGGAAATCTTTCAGTTGCTCTGTTTCTTTGTTGTTCAGGTCTTGGCTAATGACATTACTCATTGTTATCACCCCCCTGAATACCGCGCAACAACTGGCGCTTGGTCACTACACCCACGGGTGTCGCATCATCCAGCACCACGATAGGCTCCTCATGGTCAACGGCCAGGTTGATCAGGTAGTCAAGATCCGCATCATGGGACGCGGTAGGGCAGCGGCTAATATCCAGATCATGTTCTTTGAGATAGCTCTGTAACGGCTGCATCACCGTATGGGCAAACACCAGCTTCAGGCGGGAGATATCCTTAACAAAGTCGGCAACGTAATCGTCGGCCGGTGCTGTAATGATCTCTTCCGGGGTGCCGATCTGGACAATTTCGCCATCTTTCATGATTGCGATACGGTTACCAATGCGGATCGCTTCATCCAGGTCGTGAGTGATAAACAGCGTGGTTTTCTTCATCGAACGGGCCAGTTCCAGGAACTGGTCCTGCAATTGGCGGCGGATCAGCGGATCCAGGGCACTGAAGGGTTCATCCATCAGCAGAATCGCCGGATCGGCAGCCATCGCCCGAGCCAGGCCTACGCGCTGCTGCATACCACCGGAAAGCTCTGAGGGCATTCGATCTTCCCAGCCGTTCAGTTGTACCAGAGCCAATTTTTCTTCCGCTATCTTGAGGCGTTTTTGTTCATCAACGTTACGCAATTCAAGGCTAAGCGCCACATTTTCCCGAACGGTGCGGTGCGGTAGCAGGGCTGTGTGCTGGAACACCATGCCGATTTTCTCCGCCCGGATTTGACGCAGTTGTTCGGCATTCAGCGCATTGATATCTTCATCGCCGATGAGGATGTCACCGGCGGTGGGCTCGATCAGGCGATTAATGTGGCGTACCAGGGTGGATTTGCCACTGCCGGAGAGGCCCATAATGCAGAAGATTTCACCTTCGTCGGCGTGGAAAGAGGCGTCGGCTACGCCAACCACGCAGTCATATTCCTCATGCACCTGCTCTTTACTCAGGCCGCGGGTTTTCACTGCTGCAAGTGCTTCATCGGCGCGTTTGCCGAAAATTTTCCAGACATTGCGACACTCGATCGCAGGTCTCACTGAATTCTTTTTCATCATTTGGCTTACCTGTTTTAACCGGTCTTAATGCCCAGTAACGAGCTGTCGACAGGTTTTGTTCTTATTTTTCTGTTTACCGCTATTGTTATGCGGCGGCAGCGTAGCCAGGGTCACGCTCACACCTACATTCTAAAGGCCAGATAGGGCCGGATGTGGCATGGTCAGGTATCAGCATTGGATACCCTGTTTTTTGCAATAATCCTTGAGAGTCTGCAAGATGCAAATCAGGCAGTCGGCAACCATCTCATCTTCCCGCTGCCGGTGGATTTATATACAAGTTACGCATCTGAAGCAGATGTTTTTTATTTTTTTCGAACAGTATTTGCCTAAATTCGATTAAAAAATCCATATGACGCAAATGGATAAGAATTAAGCTGCCGGCAATAGCGTTAGCAAATAGTTCAGATGGAAGTTATTGGATGCTGTAGGAGGCGCGCCCCGCGCCGATTGATTCGTTGGGTGAAGTGGCGATAACGTCGCAAAAAGCGCGGCTCACTAGATCGCTGAACAAGTTCAGCTAGCTAGTGGCTATGTTCTGTAGGAGCGGCTTTAGCCGCGATGGATTCGCTGGGACTTATTCGGCGTGCTCCGCGCCGATTGATGAGTTATTCGCGGCGAGGCGCCGCTCCTACCAGGTTTCGGAGATTGTCAGGCAGAGTTAACAAATAGTTCAGATGGAAGTTATTGGATGCTGTAGGAGGCGCGCCCTGCGCCGATTGATTCGTTGGGTGAAGTGGCGATAACGTCGCAAAAAGGGCGGCTCACTAGATCGCTGAACAAGTTCAGCTAGCTAGTGGCTATGTTCTGTAGGAGCGGCTTTAGCCGCGATGGATTCGCTGGGACTTATTCGGCGTACTCCGCGCCGATTGATGAGTTATTCGCGGCGAGGCGCCGCTCCCACCAGGTTTCGGAGATTGTCAGGCAGAGTTAACAAATAGTTCAGATGGAGTTATTGGATGCTGTAGGAGGCGCGCCCCGCGCCGATTGATTCGTTGGGTGAAGTGGCGATAACGTCGCAAAAAGCGCGGCTCACTAGATCGCTGAACAAGTTCAGCTAGCTAGTGGCTATGTTCTGTAGGAGCGGCTTTAGCCGCGATGGATTCGCTGGGACTTATTCGGCGTGCTCCGCGCCGATTGATGAGTTATTCGTGGCGAGGCGCCGCTCCCACCAAATAGAGGTTGGTTTTTAAGATGGCAATAAAAAACGCCGGTCCCTTGCGGGACCGGCGCTTAGCACTCTATTTTCCTTGATTTAGTTAGCGATTTAATTGGCCTGTGGTATCTCATCTTCAGCATCGGAATCGACGTCGCTGCCCTCGCGTGCTTCCTCGAACAGTGACTTCAGCACACCCAGAGTCATGATTAAAATCACGACACTCAGGGGCAGGGCTGCGGCGATATTGGCTGTTTGCAGGGCGCTTAATCCTCCTGCAACCAGCAGGGCTGCGGCCACGAAACCGATCACGATACCCCAGAAAATGCGGAAGATTTTCGGTGGCTCTTCATTACCCAGGGAGAGGATAGTAGTCAACACCAGTGTGCCGGAATCCGAGGAGGTCACGAACCAGCTCATCAACAGGAACACCATCATGGCAGAAACAATCCAGCCTAAGGTACCGTCTCCGAAAATGCCGTCAGAGCTGGCGAACAGGGCCGCCGGCAGGTTCCAGGCATTCACCAGATCGATGATTCCGGCGGTACCGACACCACCGCTGGCATGCAGTTCCTGGTAGAGTGCAGAACCACCGAAGATACCCAGCCAGACAAAGATGATCATGGTCGGTACCAACAGTACACCGATAACGAATTCACGCAGGGTACGGCCACGGGAGATGCGGGCGATGAACAAGCCAACGAACGGCGCCCAGGCCAGCCACCAGCCCCAGTAGAACACTGTCCAGCCATTCTGCCAGTTAGCGGGGCCTTCCTCTTGTGGGAACCAGAGCCCCATCTGCACGAAGTTGGTTACATAATCACCCAGGGATTCGGCGAACACGCTCAGCAGCCAGGTGGTCGGACCACCAAACAGGAAGATCGCAACCACCAGAACAGAAACAACAATGTTCCACTGGGATATAATCCTGATACCACGCCCCACACCGGACAGGGCTGAGAGAATCGATATAATGGAGATCAGGACGATCAGCACCAGCTGAGTGGTCAGCCCGGAATCGACCCCGATAAGACGCTCCAGGCCGACCGACATCTGGCTGACACCAAGACCAAGCGAGGTGGCAACGCCGAATACGCAGCCCAGTACACCGAACAGATCAACCGCATGGCCGATGGGGCCATAGATACGATCACCAATAAAGGGATACAGCGCCGAGCGTAGAGCCAGCGGCAGTTTTTTGCGGTACGCGAAGTAAGCCAGCGACATGCCAACAATTACATACACCGCCCAGCCGTGCAGGCCCCAGTGGAAGAAAGTGACCCGCAGGGCATCCACCGCACGGTCATGTCCGATGGCTGTCGCCCCGGCCATGTCGGCATAAGGGTTATTGGGGTAGCCAAAGCCACCGCTGTTATCCAGGTAAAAAATTGGCTCGGCAACCCCAAAAAACAGGATGCCAATACCGATACCTGCCGAGAACAGCATGGAAAACCAGGCAAAGTTACTGAATTCAGGCCTGCTGTCATCATCACCCAGGCGCACACTGCCGTAGCGGCTCAATACGATGAATGCACAGACTGCAATCAGGAACACCACCGTGACCATGTAGTACCAGCCGAAGGTGATTTCAATCCAGGTTTTTGCGGCGCCGAAGACCGAACCTGCGAATTCGGTATTGGTGCTTGTGAAAAGTACAAACAGCAGCACCAATAACGCCGCGGTAATTGCCATGCCTTTGTGCATGTCTTTGAATAGCCCGCTTTGGGCTAATAGTTCAGCTTTGAAAACAGTGGTGCTTGCAGGCTCTCCACTGGCTTGTCGAGTTGACGACATAAGCGTATTCTCCATATTTTTATTTTTTTGAAGTGAATGCTTCGTTGTTGGTTATTTGTTGGGGTATTGCTCCATCGTATCGTTATCAAAAATTAAAAAGGCCGGCCGAGGCCGGCAACACTCTGATTTACAAACAACAATCTGGATATCCGGGCTGCTGCTGGCTGGGTTCAGAGAACCACTGGAGTATCTGGGTAGATCGATTTTCCATGTATGTTCTAAGATCTATGTCCTCAGGCCTATCTCCTTAGGCCAGGGTATGGGTGTCGCCATCGACGCTGATTACCTGTCCGGAAATCTTGGCGCCGGCGTCAGAGCTTAGGAACAGAGCCATGGCGGCAATATCTTCCGGATCGATAAAGGTTTGCAACGAACACTGGCTGACATAGGCGCTACGTACCTCCTCTTCACTGACTCCACGTGCTGTGGCTTCATTACCAATCACCCGGTCCATGCGTTCACCGGAAACCGCACCCGGACAGATTGCATTCACCCGGATGCCATCACCGCCGCATTCGATGGCGAGGGATTTGGTTAAGCCGGTCACAGCCCATTTCGCGGCAGCATAAGGGGTACGCAAGGGGTAACCCATAATGCCTGCGGTGGAGGACAGGTTGATAATTGCACCACTACCCTGGCTTTTCATATAGGGCAGCGCCTGTTTACAGCAATAAAACGTCGCATTCAGATTTAGCTGAATTGTCTGTTGCCAGGCAGCACTGTCAATGGATTCCAGTGCTCCGGCTGGACCGCCGATACCGGCGTTGTTCACCAGCACATCGATGCCGCCGAGTTGTTCCAGGCCATCACAGAAAAACTGCTCTACTTGCTGCTCATCGCCGACGTCAGTCAGGCTGTAACTCAGCTGAGGTAATTCTGCGACCAGTTGTTGCAGTCCTTCCCGGTCGATATCACAGACATGGACACGGGCACCGGCATTATAAAAGGCACGGGCGATAGCGCGGCCGATACCCGCTGCTGCGGCGGTAATAAATACACGTTGTTGTCTTTGCTGCATTATTAAACTCACCTTTCTTTAAGCCAAAAGCAGGGGCGTCGCTCCTGCACATCCATGTGCCCGCGACATACCGGACATCCTGTACATAATCGCTCCTGCACATCCATGTGCCGGCGAGATACCGCACATCCTGTACATAATCGCTCCAGGACTTCCATGTCCCCGCGACATCCTGTACATAACCCCGCCCCAATCAAATCGGGAAGAATCTAATCGAGACGGGGAGGATCTATTAGCGTGTGATGCCTTTCTCTTCACGGTACTCATTCAGGGTCTGCATGATGCGGATGAGGCAGTCATCCCGCTCCTGAATCAAATCGTTAATAGACGCTCCGTTAGCTTGGGTCAGACAGCCTTCGACCATGTCATCCTTGAGTTGCTGAGTCAGTTTGGGCGCCTTTAGACGGGTCCAGGGTTCTTCAAGCGAATCTTCGAAATGATCCAGCAAGTGAGCCATCCCGCCCTGGCCACCGCCCAGATGATAAGTAAGACAGTGGCCCATGATGGCCCAGCGAAGGCCTGGACCGTAAGCGATTGCCTTATCGATATCCTCAACGGAACATTCGTTGTTGGCTACCATGTGCAGAGCTTCGCGCCAGAGTGCTTCCTGCAGGCGGTTGCCGATAAAGCCCGGTAGCTCCTTATCCATCTTGGCAACCTGTTTCTCGATTGCCTCGTAGAACTCTGCTGTCCAGTCCACCACTTCCTGGCTGGTACGCTCGCCACCACAAACCTCGCAGAACGGCACCAGATAAGGCGGGTTGAATGGATGGCCTACAACGAAGCGGTCTGCCTGATGCTGTATTTCTACCGCCATATCTGACATGGCAAAACCGGATGTACTGGAGATAATGACTACTTCGGGCGGTGTAATACGGTCCAGCTCGGCAAATAATGCACGCTTGTTTTCGAGGTTTTCCGGGGTACTTTCCTGGATCACCTCGACACTGTTTACCAGCTCTTCCAGGCTATCGGCGAAGCGTAAGCGTTGTGGGCTGGCGCCTTCACGTAAGCCAAGTTTCTCCATGGTCGGCCAGATGTGGTCAACCATCGCCAGCAGTTTCTCTCGGGCGTTGGGACCCGGGTCATAGGCAACAACATCCATGCCCATGCGCAGGAAATGCAATGCCCAGGCACCGCCGATTACACCGGTACCCAGTACGCCGGCTTTAGTTACTTCATTAGGATTTGGTCGGATCATGTTCGGCCTCCTTGTTTACAGGGGAAATGTTACTGAGTGCCACGCAGGCGCAATTTTTCACGTGCCTCGGCTGGGCTGAGAATTCGCCCGCCCATGTTTTCAACGATGTTGACGGATCTTTCAACCAGCTGGCCGTTGGTGGCGAATTCACCTTTGCCCAGGTAGAGGTTATCTTCCAGTCCAACACGAACATGACCACCCAGCAGCGCTGACTGTGCCGCCCATGGCAGCTGATTGCGACCTAACGCGAAGGCCGTCCAGTTGGAGTCTGCAGGCAGCATATCCACCATGCCTTTTAATAGACTCAATTCCGGTGGCGTACCCCATGGGATCCCCTGGCAGAGCTGGAACATAGCGTTGTCATCCAGCAAACCTTCTTTCATCATCTGCAGCGCAAACCAGAGATTGCCGGTGTCGAAGCATTCCAGCTCAACTGTCACACCCAGCTCTCTGATACGGGCAGCGCCCTGGCGCAGCATATCCGGAGTAGAGACGTAAACCAGATTGCTGTCGCCGAAGTTAACAGAACCGCAATCCAGGGTGCAGATTTCCGGTTTTAGCTCTTCGATATGCAGCAGGCGTTCAGCGGCACCCACCAGATCGGTTTCTTCACGAAACGCTGTAGGGTTATCGTCAGGTCCGATATAAAGATCACCACCCATGCCGGCAGTCAGGTTGATAATGACGTCGCAGTCTGCAGCACGCAGGCGTTCGCACACCTCGGCGTAAAGATCGACCCGGCGGGAACATTGCTTGGTATCCGGATCACGCACATGGATGTGAGCGATAGCAGCACCGGCATTCCAGGCTTCAATCGAGGCATTAGCGATCTCTTCCGGGGTAACCGGGACATGGGGACTACGCTCAGCGGTATCAGCAGCACCGGTAACTGCGCAAGTGATAATTACATCCTGATTCATAACGATTCTGACTCTTATTATGTGGCTGAATTATCCGCTGGGTTGACAGTTTCTCCGTCACTCCTAGCGGTGGATTTGTATTCAATTTACACCTATAAAAAGGACGTCCTTGTCAAAAATCGAACAGTGTTTGACTATATTCGCATGAAATCTGAAGTTGTCGTAAATGGATAACCTGTAATTACATCTCGGTAAACCATCGCCTCTGGCGGTGAGACACCGATAGGTCTGCCGTTGCGGCATACAGAGGGAAATGGGGGAGCAGTCTTGAAAAAACAGGGGCATGCAAACAGGCCCCCTACGATTTATATCGAACATGTAGGGTGTCGGTGAGGTACGAACCGCACCGATCCAATTTGAATGCCACGACGAAAATTAATTACATCTCGGTAAAACATCATCTGCGGCGGTGAGACACAAATAGATTCTGCCGTTGCGGCATGCAGAGGGAAATGGGGAGCTATCTTGAAAAAGCAGGGGCATGCAAACAGGCCCCTACGATTTATATCGAACATGTAGGGTGTCGGTTTGCATGCCCCGCGAAGCGTTTTGGGTAGAGGTACGAACCGCACCGATCCATTTTGAATGCCACGACGAAAATTAATTATATCTCGGGTTTAAGCACAGTTATGTCTATGGTTTCTCTAACGCTCCTGGCTGGGTTTTTTGTCGAAACGCTTCTGGTAAGAGCGAGTAAAGTGCGACAGGGAAGCGAAGCCACAGGCAACAGAGATGCTGGTGACACTGTCGGTGGTTTGCTGCAGCATCCAGCGTGCCTGATCCAGACGTATGTTGCGATAAAAAGCACTGGGTGTTGACTGCAGATAGTGTTTGAACAGACGCTCTAGCTCACGGTCCGAGATCCCCAGATGCTCGGCAAGTTCAGGAATACTGAGAGGCTCTTCAATATTTCGCTCCATAAGCTGAACCGCGTCTACAAGGTGTGGATTGCGGCTGTCCAGGCGCTTCTGCAGTGAGGTGCGTTGTGGATCGGTATGAGCGCGTTTCTGAGTAAAAACCAACTCATCTGCCACTGCGGTGGCGAGACCACTACCATGCTGGGTGGTAATCAGGTGCAGCATCATATCCAGGCCGGAAAGCGCGCCGGGGCAGGAGAAACGCTTACGATCTATGACCAGCAGTTCCTGTACCAGCTGAACTTTAGGGTAAGTTTCTGCGGTACTCTGCAGATTCTCCCAATGGATGGTAGTGCGGTAGCCATCAAGTACACCCGCGGCAGCAGTGATATGAGTTGCGGTATCCTGACTGCCGATATCAGCACCGTGACTTGCCTGTTGACGGATAAATCCCAGCAAGCCCTGAGTGATCTGCTCGTGGGGGCTGTTGCCGGCACAGATAATCAGTGTTTCGCATCTATTTACCTCACGGATGTTTGCATTGCTCATGATTTCAATAGAGTCACTGCTGCTGATCAGGCCGCCAAGCTCCGATATCAATTGCCATTGGTAGAGTTCGCGGTTACTGGTCCGGTTGGCATGGCGAAGGGGGTCAAGCATTGATGTCAGGCCGAACAGTGAGAAGCCGGGCACCAGTAGAAAACTGATTGTTTGGGGGTAGCTTTGCGGACGATCACCAAACATTCACTCACCTTTTATTGTGGGACTAAATTTCACTACCTGTCGAAATTTAACATCTAATGTGCGGTAACTGTCAAATGATAACCTGCTTGCTGATTAGCATTACGAAAAACGCCTGTGGGCACAAATTAGTCTTGCAATGAGTGAGAACCAGATAATGATAACAAGAATGACAGTGTTTGAGGGCAAGGTAAGCTCCGATTGGATCGATTACAACGGTCATATGAACGATGCCTGTTACGTGGTGGTGTTCAGCAAGGCGATAGATGAATTTATGCTGCGTATCGGGCTGGATGAAACATTCAGAGCGCAGCAGCAGGTGTCTATTTACACCCTGCAGAGCATGGTGCACTACCTACAGGAAGTGAGCGAAGGAGAACCGCTACGCGTTGAGGTGCAGCTGCTGGAAAGTGACAATAAGAAGCTGCGGGTTTTCTTCAGTATGCTGCATGGTGATAACGGCGAGGAGCTGGCTGCAATGGAATCTCTGTTGCTGCACATGGATATGGCTGTTCATCGCGCGGCACCTTTTCTACCAGAGATTCAGGCTCAGGTGGATGAAATCCAGCAGGCCCACGCTGGTTTTGAATTCCCATCTCTGGCGGGGCGCAGCATAGCGCTGCGTCGTCCCGCTAGCTAAAATCTCTTATCAAGTCCCTTGCGCCTTGGCATTTCCTCTGGTTGCTCTGAAAGCCCGGAGGGCCCAAGGCCTTGTTCATAGACCCTTTATTGATGAGTTAAATCGACGTCTGTCCCAGGCGCAGCTATGCTTTACGTTATTCATTGCCTTGTTCAAAGGTATCTAAACTGAGTCATCTGTAGGCTCAGGTCTTTCGTGCCAATAAAATCTGAGCGATGAGAGGAGTTATACGATGAGAGCATTTTGCATGCTGCTCGCGGTACTCTTGCTTGAAGGATGCATAGCAACACAGAGTTTACAGCTTGAAACCACCGAGGTGGCTCGCCAGGCGGTCCAGCAATGCAGCGAAACACATGCACGAATGGACGCGTTGATTACCGCACAGGACGAAATAATAAACGGGTTAGAGCGTGAGACTAAAGCGCTTGAGCGGGAAACGCTAGCCGTTGAGCGTGAAACCCGAGCCATTGAGCGGGAAACCAAAGCACGTCAGGCTATGACCATTTCGGCCCGCGTTGATCAGTCCTGTCCCGAGTTGCGTAAATCCCTGAACAATAAGACTGTCGTTGGTGCCGTGGAGTGGGCATTAATTGATTTTGGTTCCTATCAGAGCATTTCCAAGGCACGTATGGATACCGGAGCTTCTACTTCTTCTATCAATGCTCGCAATATTACTGAGTTTGAACGTAACGGTAAGCGTTGGGTCAGGTTTACCCTGGCCGATGATCAGGAAGTCTCGCTGTTGCTGGAACGCTACGCCGATATCCGCCAGGCGTCCGCAGAAAAAGATAAGCGCTGGGTTGTTAAGCTGGGCATAAAGCTGGGCACTATATCCCAGGTGGCAGAATTTACCCTGAAAGACCGCAGTCACCTTAACTATAACATTCTGGTCGGGCGTAACTTGCTCAGGGATCTGATGGTGGTTGATGTGGCCAGACGCTATGTGTTGGGTAAAAAGCCTCAGTCGCCAACTAAAAAGTCGCCAGCTAAGAAGGCTCCTGATAACAAGTCGCCAGCTAAAAAGACTCCGGCTAAACAGGAGGGATGAATGCAACAGAAAATTCCCTTTTATCTGTTAGTTATTCTGCTTATCAGTTTGGGGTTAGGCAGCGCAATCTATCGTCATATTAACCTCGAAGTTCCCTGGCTTCCGGGTGAAACACGTGAGGCCTGGAGTGTGGAGGCCCGACTGGAATTTACCGCCCGGGGGGGCGCAATTGTCGCCCGGTTGGCAATTCCTGAGTCTCAGCCGGGCTTTACCCTGCTGGAACAGGGCACGGCTTCTCCCGGCTACGGCCTTAGCTATCTGACTGAAGAGGAAATACCGGCAGTGCGCTGGTCAACCCAACAGGCTTCGGGTAAACAGGTGCTTTACTATCGTGCCCAGTTTTTGCTGGATAAGGGGCAGGACCGTCCCTGGCCTGCGGCTCCCGAGCCATTGGCCGCACCGATCTTGCCGGAACCAACCAGTCTGGCAGCCGGACGCCTGATTGAATTGGCTCGCCAGCAGTCAGCCAATCAGATCACTATGGCGGCTCAACTGCTCAATGCGTTGCAATCGGAAGATCAACAGGTGCAGTTACTGACACAGGATCGCTCGCTGGAGGAAACGGCAGTATTGCTGATGCAGTTAGCGGGTATTCCGGCACGTCGGGTCACTGCATTGAGACTCAAGCATAGCCGTCGTAATCAGGATAGCCACGCTTATTTGATGGTTTATGAGGCGGATAGCGTGGCCTTTTTTAACCTGGCTACCGGCAAGGAAGGACGCCCTCAGCGGTTGTTGATCTGGGAGATGGGGGATCGGCCGTTGATCGATCTGGAAGGTGGTCGTAATACGCGCGTCAGCTTTGCCATGAAAAGGGATGTGGTGCCGGTGCAACGGGCGCTGGAGCAGAAATACCAGGATGTCAGTGCCATGCAAGTTTCGCTGCACAGCCTGCCGCTGGAAGAGCAGCAGCTGTTCCGTGGTCTGCTATTGATTCCTGTTGGGGTGATGGTCGTCATGTTAATGCGGGTGCTGGTGGGTCTGCGCACCTCCGGTACTTTCATGCCGGTACTGATTGCGCTGGCGCTGATGCAGACAGCGCTGGGGGCGGGATTGGCGGGATTTGTGCTGGTTGTCGCTACGGGTCTGGTGGTTCGCAGTTATTTGTCGCGATTGAATTTGCTGCTGGTTGCCCGTATCAGCGCGGTGATTATTATCGTGATTTTATTGACAGCAACCTTTTCAGTAATTGCCTATAACCTGAGGATTGTCGAAGGGCTGAATATTATTTACTTCCCGATGATTATTATTGCCTGGACGATTGAGCGGATGTCGCTGTTGTGGGAGGAAGAGGGCGGTGAAGAAGTCATGAAGCAGGGCGGTGGCTCACTGTTAGTGGCGCTGCTGGCTTACCTGGTGATGTCCAACTATTACATTCAGCATCTGACCTTTAACTTCCCCGGCTTGCAGCTGGTGTTGCTGGCACTGATTCTGATTCTGGGGAGCTATACCGGTTACCGCCTGATAGAGCTGATCAGGTTCAGCCCCCTGGCCCAAAATGACAAGGACCGATCCGGATGAACTGGCTTATTTCTCCCCGGCGTTTGCGCAAGCTGGGTGTGCTGGGGATGAACCAGCGCAACATAGAATATATCTCCGGTCATAACGAGCGGCGCTTATTCCCCCTGGTTGATGACAAGTTGAAAACCAAGGAGTTGGCCGTTGCCGCAGGTCTTACTGTGCCGCAGTTGGTTGGCGTGATTAATTATCAGCATCAGGTTAGAACTATTGCGGAATTGTTGCACACCCAGGAGGCTTTCTGTATCAAACCCTCCAAGGGCAGTGGGGGGAAGGGAATTCTGGTGATCCATGATCATGATGACCAGGAATATTTCAAGCCGAATAACCAGTCGTTAACGCTGATAGATATTCAACGCCATACATCAAATATTTTGGCGGGACTGTTTTCTTTGGGCGGTCAGCCCGATAAAGCGATTATTGAACATTTGATTCACTTTGATGAGCATTTTATTAATTACAGCTTTGAGGGCGTCCCGGATATCCGCATCATCGTATTTAAGGGGTTTCCAGTGATGGCGATGATGCGTTTGTCCACCGCCGCCTCGGATGGTAAGGCTAATTTGCATCAGGGCGCCGTAGGGGTCGGTATTGATATTGTTAGCGGCAGGGCTGGCCATGCGGTACAGTTTGACCGTCCGATAGAGCATCACCCGGACACCGATATGCCACTGGCAGATATCAGCATTCCACACTGGCACCAGCTACTCTATATGGCAGCACGCTGCTATGAAATGTCTGGCCTCGGCTATCTGGGCGTGGATATAGTGCTCGATGCCCGCCACGGCCCTATGCTTCTGGAATTGAACGCTCGCCCCGGTCTGGCTATTCAGATCGCCAATAGCGAAGGATTACTTAAACGCCTGGAAAGGATTACCGAAATGGATGATTTAGCTTTGATACCTGATGACCGGGTCTCTTTCGTGCAGGCGTCCTTTGCCTAAGGATGCCTAACATATTCTCTGCAACAGATTACTCTGGGTGAATACGCTATCGCCTGATACGATTATGTCGCTGGCGCTATAGACCCAGGAGTTGGGATTAGCATTGCCAGACAGGATAAATGTACCAAAGGGATACACATGTATGGATTATGGCAACGCCCGCACTTACCTTCTGAGCCGCCCTGAAGCCTGGGAGGATTTCCCCTTTTATCCCCACGTGGCGGTATTCAAAATTCAAGGCAAGATGTTTGCGACTCTGGTGATGGAACAGGGGACCGCGCGAATGAACCTCAAGTGTGATCCGGCCGAGGCCTTGATGCTGAGGGATATATTTGATGCGGTATTACCCGGATACCATATGAATAAACGCCACTGGAATACCGTGGTGCTGGATGGTTCTATTCCTAAGGGAGAGATTGAGCGGATGATTGATCGCTCCTACGGGCTGGTTGTTAGGGGCCTTAACCGCAGGCAACGCTTGCCACTGGAACTGAAATACGGCACTGAGCAACTGTACCGCTAACCCCAAATTTTTAGCTCTTTGACCGAATAAGAGAATGCATTTTCTTAACACGAAGAGCACTCATCCCAGACAATTGTAAATCTCTGTAAAGTTGGCAGAGTGAGTATTATTTTTGCTATATAGTGAGTTCCTAATATTAATTCGTCGTCATTGGGCTCACTGATGAAAGCATTGCTGCAAAAACCCTATATATTTTTCGTTATTTTGATTCTTGGCATCGTAACCGCGGTGGCTCTGGTGAAGAACAAGCCCGGTGTTAAGCATGAAGATGGTGGGATGCCCGCCAAAGCGGTGGATGTGATGTCGGTGCGTAGCATCAATATCAGCCCGCAAGTAACTGCCTACGGTAGCGTTGAGCCCTCCGTGGCGTTGCAAAGCAAAGCCGAAGTCAGTGGCAAAATCAGTTACCTGCACCCGCTACTGCGCCAGGGGGGAAGCATTCCCGCGGGTACGGTGGTGGTGCGAATCGATCAGGAGGATGTGCAGGTTTCACTGCATCAGAGTGAGGCCGATCTGCGCGCGAATCAATCGTCACTTGTGCAGCTCAATGAAGAGGAAAAAACCACCCGGCGCTCACTGAAGTTGTCTCAGGATAATGAGCGTGTGGGTGAAAAGGAGCTGGCGAGGATACAGGGTCTCTGGGTTAAGCGTCTTGTCTCCCGTTCAGCTGTGGATGCTGAAGAGCAAAAAGTTCTGCAATTGCGCCAGAGTGTCATAGATTTGCAAGGACAACTTAATACTTACGCAAGTCGCCGCTCTTCAATCGAGGCGCAAATTGAGCGCGCCAGTGAGCAGGTTAAAGGGCAGGTTACGACACTGGGGCGTACCGAGATTAAGATGCCATTTGATGCTCGCATAGGTGAGGTGCCTGTTGAACAGGGAGAGTATGTAGCAGTGGGTACAAGCCTGTTTGAGTCGCAGGCAATAAACAGTGTCGAGATTAATGCTCAGTTACCCACGCAACAGATGCGGGTACTGGTAAGCGCTTTGGTCGATCAGAAGATCAATTTTCAGGTGGAATACTCTGCACGTATTTTGAAAAGCTTGAATTTACAGGCCAATGTGCGTCTTGTCGGTGGCGCTTCCGAAGCGATCTGGCAAGCACGGGTATTACGTTTCAGCGAGGCTGTTGATCCGGTGCGACGTACACTAGGTGTTGTCGTTGACGTGGACAAGCCTTATGAGAAAATTATCCCGGGGAAGCGCCCGCCATTGATAAAAGGGATGTTTACAGCGGTTGATATCTATGCACCCGAACGCCCCGCATTGGTGATTCCCCGAAAAGCGTTGCATGAAGGGCGAGTTTATATTGCCAATGCCGAGCAACGCCTGGAAATTCGCCCTGTGAAAGTGCAGTTTCATCAAGGCAATCTGGTTGTTATCGAAGCGGGTCTTAAGGAAGGAGAGCAGCTGATTATCAACGATCTGGTTCCTGTGATAGAGGGAATGCCATTGCTGCCCAAGGTAAACCAAACGTTTGAGCTCCAGTTGCAGCAGATGGCCAGCAAACCTGTGGTGGTGGGGCCGGCTGATATTTCGAGCATAACAGATAGCGGAGAGCCGCAATGATCCGTTATTTTGCCGGCCATCCAACTGCGGCGAATATCCTTATGTTTGCCATCATCCTGTTGGGACTGGTGGCCCTGCCTGAATTAAACAAAGAGACTTTTCCGGAAGTAAAACTCAATCAGGTCAGTGTCACAGTTCCTTATCCTGGAGCCAGTCCGTCGGATGTTGAAGAGGGCCTGTGTAATCGTCTGGAAGATGCTACCGATGGGATTAGCTTCCTCGAAGAGCAACAGTGTGAAGCCCGCGATGGTCAGGCAACTTTGACACTGGATATGCAGGAAGTCGGTGATATTAAACAGTTTGTCGATGATGTTAATGCGGCGGTTGATGCGATCACTGATTTTCCCAGCGAAGCTGAACAGCCGGTGGTGAAAGAGTTGGGAAGAACCGAGCCTGTAGTGAGCGTTGCCGTAACGTCTAATACAACCATGCCGGAGCTTAAGGCTTTGGCAGAGTACTATCGTAATCGGCTGTTAGCGTTATCTGAGGTGCCGATTGTTACTGTCACGGGCTTTTCCGAGCACGAACTGAGCGTGCTGATACAGCCAGATGCCATGCGCCAGTATCAGCTTAGCATTCAGGATGTCGCCAACCTGATAGCCGTTCAGGCGGTCGATTTACCTGCCGGGGTGCTGGAAGGGAGCCAGAGTTCTTATCAGATTCGGATTGAGAATGCCCGGCGCACGGTGGACGAGCTTGCGGATCTGGTGATTCTCAATAGTGACAAAGGCGGTTTACTCAGGCTGGGCGATATTGCCACGATTGAGGATAATTTTGTCAATGAAGAGCAGCGTACCGAACTCAATGGACGCCCGGCCGCGCTGATCGAAATCAGCAAGAACAAAACCGATGATACGCTGACCGTGTTTAATGCCGTGAAGGCGTTTGTCGATCGGGAAAATGCCCTGCTTCCAGAAGGTACGCAGCTGATTATTACCCAGGATGCAGCGTCTATCGTGCAGGACCGTCTTAGCCTGCTGCTTAAGAATGGTTGGCAGGGACTCATCCTGGCAACTCTGGTGCTGTTTCTGTTTTTTAGCTGGCGTTACACTTTCTGGGTCGCATTAGGATTACCGATCTCGTTTCTGGGTGGCTTGGTAGTGATGAGCACCCTGGGAGTCAGTATCAATATGATATCGATGGTGGCCCTGCTGATGGCGATCGGTATTCTGATGGACGATGCCATCGTTCTGTCTGAAAGTATCGAGAGCGAACACCGCAAGGGCAAGAGCCCCTATCAAGCGGCTATTGACGGGGTGAGGAAAGTCGCCCGAGGGGTTCTGTCTTCCTTTGTAACCTCGACTATTTTATTTGGCAGTCTGTTGTTTCTTAAGGGGGATATGGGACAGATTCTGGGGGTCCTGCCGGTGGTTTTACTGGCGGTGCTATCTGTCAGTCTGATCGAAGCATTCTTAATTCTTCCGCATCATTTAAAGCATTCCCTGGCGCATGGGAATAACAACCGTACTCCTCAGTGGCGGGTAAGATTTGAGGCTCAGTTTGATAAGTTGCGCTTACGGGTCGGGAAAATGGCTGACTGCGCAATTCGGTATCGCTATCTGACGGTTGGTACTGCCATCGTAATGTTTATTCTATCAATCAGCATGCTGGCTGCTGGCGTCGTCAAGTTCAAGGGCTTCCCGGATATTGAAGGTAATCAACTGGAAGCGCGCATCCTGATGCCTCAGGGAACACCGTTCAGTCGTACTGAAGAGGTGGTCGCTCAGCTGGTTAACAGCCTGAATCAGTCACTGCAGCAGTTGCCGGCCGAACCCGCTGGTGAGCTGGTCAGGAATATCGCTATTTCGTTCAGTCAAAATGCCGATGCCCATGAAGAGGGGGAGCATCTGGCGACGATTAGTCTGGACTTGCTGGATGCGGAAAAACGTCACACCTCGCTGGTGGAATTGAAACGTTTGTGGCGTGAGACCTCACCACCAATAAGAGATGCAGTATCTGTTCAGTTTAAGGAACCGGCTTTTGGGCCTTCAGGCCAGGCGATCTCGATACGCCTGCAAGGCAATGATCTTGATGCCTTGTACAGTGCTTCATGGGAGTTGCAGAACTGGCTGAATGGATATCCCGGCGTCAGTAATGTGATGGGCGATCTGCGTCCTGGAAAGCCACAATTTCAGGTGATGCTGCAGGCAGGTGCTCTGGGTTCTGGTGTTAATGCACAGCAGTTATCTTCTCAGCTGCGGGCTGCGTATCAGGGCGTCAAGGTCAGTGATATCTATCGAGGCAGTGAAGCCTATGAGATCAATGTGAAGCTGGATAGTGATCCGGCAAATGCTTTGACAGAGTTTGAAAATTTGACCATTTTCTCGACTTCCGGAGTTGATATACCCTTGACTGCGATTGCGCAGGTAGAAGAGACGCGAGAGTACTCACGGATTGTGCGTATAAACCATCAGCGCACCGTAACGGTCAGTGGTGATGTGGACTCTGCATTGGCTAATACCGGTGAAATTATCAATGATACCCGGAATCAATTTCTGCCTCTGTTGAAAGAAAGCTATCCGGATTTAGTGTTTAGCCTGGAAGGGGAGGTGAAAAATGATCAGGAAACCAGCGGTTCTGTACTGACTGGTTTTGTTCTGGGGATTGCCGGAGTCTATTTATTGCTGAGCCTGCAGTTTGCAAACTATAAAGAACCCATCATTGTATTATTGAATATTCCTCTCGCCCTGATTGGCGTGATCTGGGGGCATATGCTGATGGGGCTGGATCTGAGCTTACCCAGCATGATCGGCTTTGTGTCTCTGGCAGGGGTGGTGGTTAATGATTCAATCTTGTTGGTTGAGTTTGTGAAGATGCGCAGTCAGGAAGGTATGAACCTGCACGAAGCAGCCGGTCAGGCGGTACGTGATCGCTTTCGTGCAATCTTCCTCACATCGGTAACAACCGTAGCCGGGATGATGCCCTTGCTATCAGAGACAAGTCTGCAAGCGCAGATATTGGTGCCACTGGTTGCCAGTGTCGTGTTTGGCATGATTGCATCGACAGTTCTAATTTTGATTGTGTTACCGGCGTCCTATGCGATCCTGGAGGATTTCGGTTTTACTGAACTGGATAGTCAGAGTGCCGAAGGTATGCCACTGGATGCGGCAGTTAAATAGTGATCCGAGAGAAAGTTCAGACTGAGGTCTGAAGTTTTATTAAAACCTTTAGGATATTGGTAGAAGCTTCAGGATATTTTGTAATAGTTTTTGTCAATTAAAAGTATAACGATTATTTAAAGTACCTGGCTTTGGGAAGAGATTATACTGACGCTATAGACTTTATCAGGGAGCTGTTTCATGACTACAGAATATCAATCTGGCATTGTTGCTGAAGCCAATAGCGATGCGATCTTTGTCACCTTTAACGCCACAGCTAAGCAAAGCAGCGTAACGAATATTCGTCAGGTTTTGGCGACTGTGCCTGAGCTTGAGCGAGGATATCGAGAGCGTTTTAAACATGCAGACCTGCATATTACGGTTGCTATCGGTTCAACCTTTTGGGATCGCTATTATCCCCATCGCAGACCTGCCGAGCTAACGTCGTTTCCTGCTCTGGACGAAGGTGGGCTGTCAGCACCGGAAACACTGGTTGATCTGTTGTTGCATATCCGCTCTGAGCGTCATGATCTGAACTATGAAGTAGCCAACCAGCTAGCTGCTTTACTGGGCAATTCAGTGGAACTGGTCGAAGAGGTCCACGGCTTTCGTTATATGGATAATCGTGATCTGACCGGTTTTGTCGATGGCACGGAAAATCCACAGGGAGAGCATCGCGCTGAAGTGGCAGTAGTAGGTGAAGAAGATAGCGGTTTTGCCGGGGGAAGTTATATCCATTTGCAACGCTATGAGCATGATATGTTAGCCTGGAACGCGATTGCCGTTAAACAGCAAGAGGATATTGTGGGCCGTACCAAGATTGATAATGTAGAGTATGCCAGTGCCGATAAGCCGTTGTTTTCGCACACCAAACGTACCTCGCTGAAAGATAGTGGGGGAAAGTCTATCGAGATTCTGCGTCACAGCATGCCCTATGGTGATTTGAACAGACGAGGATTACTGTTTGCGGCTTTTGGACGTTCCCCCGAGCCATTTGCTCTGATGTTGAAAAGCATGATTCAGGGGGATGGCACGGGTTATAGCGATCATTTGCTGAAATATACTCAGGCGGTTACAGGGCAGGTTTTTTTTGCGCCTTCTGTCCCGCTCCTGAAAAGCCTGAATGAACCAGGATAGACGGCTAATACAGCGCACGCTGATTACTTGAATATCGATCGGTTTTAAGCGGCTTAATCCTGTTTTGAACTATTCATTAGTTTGTCAAAAATAGTGGTTAGTCTAACCCGAATATTTCATAAAGGCGCTTGAAATAGTGCTGCGATCCCCGTATTGACTGGATATGCAGCTTACATTAGAAAGTTACACTATGTTGTCGCTCCCGGACGTCCATGTGCACGCGACATACCGTACATCCTGTACATAAAAGCCAACTACTTAGCCAAATTTCCCAGAAATTCCAATCCCCTCATGAAATATCCGGGCTAAGCTTGTAGTAAGAAGAACCGTTTTTTGCTTCTGTATGGAAGCAAAAGCTATGTGCGAAATATAACAAGCTAAACTCGGAGAGTTAGGTTATGCATAACGATCCTGTGACACGAACGATTGCTGTATTAGGGGTAGATGGCGAGAATTTTGAAGTGGATGGACATTTCCAGGGAAGTGAGCGTAAAGCGCGCTGGTATACCGTTAAAAAACTCAGTAGCGGTCGAGTTTGCGTGGATCACCTACCCAACTTTCCCAGCCATGATGAGATCCGTAAAATGGTCTCCTGAGTTAGAGGCTTCTTAGGTGTAAAAAGTAAACCAGACTCAGCGCAAGCTATCACGCTTTTGTTGAAGCTCTAGCTCCCAGAAAGAGCCATTGATTTTCGGATCAATGGTTTTTTGTTTGGATAGAATTGCTTCACCTGTTTACTCATAAGTTCCGCACCGGTTATCTGCCTCCTGACTTTTCACAGGTGCATAGCTTTACTATATTGTTATGCACACTAGCAGCTTCATATAGCTTTTTTTTATTTGGCCATTGAATAGCGCAATGAATTTTAAACTTTCGGGGTGATAATCAGAAACGAATTCCAGGTTATCTTAGGTGCCAATAACAGTAGCTGATTGCTAAGTATAATCAACAGGGATCACTACTCCGGTTGTTTTAGGGGATGGGAAATGCAGACAACTATTTTGAAAAACACCACAGCCTTACTGTTGCTGATGCTATCTGCTATGCCACTTTCCACTGCAGCGGAATTTACGTGTAATGAGAGCGGTAATTGTTCAGTAAACTTGTTGTTTCTTGGAGATACAAGCTTTGGTGAAAATTATCAGCTTTTGTTGAAAGCACAGGGAAAAGGAAATGTTCTGGAAGTAGAAGGTTACGATTACACTATCGCTAAGTTTAAACAAATATTAAATGAAGCATCCTTGGTGGTTGGAAACCTGGAAACTCCGATTACTGATATTCCTTACTCTCCATTGGCTGGTAAAAACGCTATATACACTTTGGCGACGTTCAGGAAAGCATAAATACTCTCAAGAAAAACCACTTTGATCTGCTGTCCCTCGCAAATAATCATGCAATGGATTACGGCATGCCTGGATTGACTCAGACTTTAAAATTGGCTCGTCAAAGTAAAATTGATACATGCGGTGCAGGGAATAGTGAAAAAGAAGCTGCTCAGCCCTATTTACAGACAATTCGTCTTGGAACTGAGAGTATAAATATTGCGATATTATGTGCGTATAAATATGTAAAGAAATACAATTATGTTTATAAACATTACGCCACTAGCCATCGAGGAGGCGTATATAAACTGAATATTAATAAGTTAAAGAAACAAATCCTATCTTTAAAAAACAAAGGAAATATTTTAATTATTTTGTATTTGCATTGGGGTAAAAATTATAAGTTTGCCTCTGAATATCAACTCGAAAATGGGCGGAAGTTTGTTGATGCCGGTGCGGATATTGTTATTGGTCATGGTGCCCATGTATTGCAAGAGATCGAATTTCGCAATAACAAATGGATTGTTTGTAATCTGGGGAATTTTGTTTTTAATTCGCCTGGAAAGTATAAAAAACAATGCACGTCCATTTAGCCTCGTCGCGAATGTCAGAATAGAAAAAAACGATCAGGGCATCAGTAAATCAATAAGGCTCTATCCAATATTTACAGACAACCGGATTACTCATTACCAAAGCCGTTTTGTAACAAGCTTAGAGTTTAAAGAAGTTGGTGATATTCTCCTCAGTAGAAGCAATATCCCAGGAGGATTTTTAAATCATGTATCCAATGGTAAAGATCAACATGGAGAATACCTGGAAATCAAGGTGCAATAAATATAAAAAGTTACATTGTTCGAAATCAGAATTTTAAGAAAGGACGCGAATTCAACACCTGGGTATAAGACCCCGCAAGCAGCCTGAGTGTTGCACTTATTATCTGAAACCCCGCTGGAAGGCCAAATCAGGCTATCTGAGTCAGCAGTGATCGCATGCATGTTTTCCCCGGAAGATTTGAGCATGTCGACCACTGCAACTTTAATATCTAAGCAAGCTTTACCGGGCGCAGCCCGGTTTTTTGCTTGATGATTATGCTTTACTGAACCATTTCATTCTCACTGAACATCCCCTCGAACAGTACTGTCGACAGGTAGCGCTCTCCGGAATCCGGCAGAATGACTACGATAGTCTTGTCCTTATTCTCTGGCTTCTCGGCGATTCGTGCAGCCGCTGCAACGGCTGCACCGCTGGAGATACCAGCCAGTATGCCTTCTTTCAGCATCAGTTGCTTAGCCATGTCGATTGCGTCGTCATTGCTGACTTGCTCTACCGAGTCTACCAGTGACAGATCCAGGTTTTTAGGGATAAAACCGGCGCCGATGCCTTGAATTTTATGGGGTGCTGGCTGAAGCTCGTCGCCATTCATGGTTTGGCTAATAACCGGTGAATCAGTCGGCTCAACCGCGACGGAGATAATCGCCTTACCCGCAGTCTGTTTAATATAGCGAGAGACACCGCTGATGGTACCACCGGTACCCACACCGGACACCAGAATATCGATCTGACCATCAGTGTCATTCCAGATTTCAGGTCCGGTCGTTTGTTCGTGAATAGCGGGATTAGCCGGGTTCTCAAACTGTTGCAGCATCATATAGCCGGATGGGTCGCTAGCGACCATCTCCTCGGCTTTGGCGATAGCGCCTTTCATGCCCTTGGCCGGCTCTGTGAGGACAATTTCAGCTCCCAATGCTTTCATCAGTTGGCGGCGTTCCAGGCTCATGGAAGATGGCATCGTCAGGGCTAGCTTATAGCCACGGGAGGCGGCGACAAATGCCAGTGCAATCCCTGTATTACCCGAGGTGGGTTCTACGAGAGTCATGCCTGGCTTTAGACTGCCATCCTTTTCCGCTGCCCAGATCATATTTGCACCGATACGGCATTTTACTGATCCTGCCGGGTTACGACTCTCAATCTTGGCGTAAATGTTGGCATCGGGTGCAATTTTTGCCAGCTGGATAAGAGGTGTGTTACCAATCGATTGTGAGTTATCTTCGAACGTCTTCATAGGGCTCCCTTCACAGAGTCAGTTTTTGGAATATGAATATCCACACAGTGAAGTGCTTAGCATATTCTAAACAGTATAAGAATGTGTCTGCCAATAGCAGTTTTTAGCAACTGATTTAATACTATCCGATGTCGCTTCGCAAGCAATTAGCGACAGATACTAATCTGCTTATTCAATCGGTTTTAATATTAGTTTTTTCTGATATAGTGGGTCTTTTAATTTTTTACTCATTAAGAATGGCTGGTATTGAAAACCTGATAGAGAAACTGTATGCGTTTGCTTTTTAAATTGATTGCTCCACTGTTGGGCTGGTGTGCCTACCGTATTTTTCGAAGTTCTTTGTTTAAAAAATCAGCGACTAAGCACCGTTTGGTGATGAATCTGTTTCGTTTTGCGGCTGACAACGGAAGCACTCAATCATTGTCTGTGTATGGTCATTTGCTCCATTTCAGAGGCGAGGGACTGGATAATCGAATTCAGGGCGCTATCTATATCGAAAGAGCCGCACAACAAGGAGAGATGAAAGCCGCGTATCAGATGGGTAAGATTTATGAAGAAGGCTTTGATAGGTTTGGTATCGATCCGGCTAAAGCGTTGCGTTATTACACTCAAGCGGCAGAAGCAGGGCATTTATTGGGCTCTGTTCAGCTTAAAAGTTGTTACACCCAGTGTCCGGCAATTCGCTCTA
>JBALVQ010000139.1:0-7406 GCA_036960915.1 Amphritea sp. | reverse complement strand
CGATATAGCCCATAATACTGTTACGCTGTCCTGAAGAGATGACAGGTCCCATTACGCCGGTAGGATCAAGACAAGTAGCTAGCTTAATGGCTTCGGCGACGGCCTTAACCTTCTCGACGGCTTCCTCATAGCGTGAACGGTGTACATAGAGGCGTGAACCTGCAGAACATACCTGACCGGCGTTGAAGTAAACACTGTTTAGCGTAGCATTGGCTACAGCATCGATATCGGCATCACCAAAGGCGACCATCGGTGACTTGCCGCCCAACTCAAGAGTCATGTGGGCGACATTATTGACGGCGGCTGCGCCAACCATCTTACCTACCGGAGTAGAACCGGTAAAAGATACCTTGGCAACATCCGGGTGACCAACCAGATGGTTGCCCACAGTCGAGCCCTTGCCGGTAACGATGTTGATTGCACCGCGTGGCAATCCGGCCTTAACACAAAGCTCCATCAGGTAGAGCATCGAAAGAGAGGTCAGCTCGGCAGGCTTAAGCACTACCGCGCAACCTACGGCCAAAGGCGCTGCTAATTTCCACACTGCCATCGCAAACGGCCAGTTCCAGGGCACAATGGCACCGACTACGCCAACCGGCTCTTTACGCGTGTAGGTGACGCATTCTATTGGGAAAGAGGTTTGACGGCTCGCCCCCTGAATCTTGGTGGCCCAGCCAGCGAAGTATTCAAAGGTGTTAGCACCCACATTGATGTCGACGTTCTTACAGCCGGTGATCGCTTTACCGCTGTCCAGACATTCAATTTCAGCCAGAGTCTGGGCGTTTTCACGTATAAGGTCGGCGATACGGCGCAGGACTTGTTCACGCTCTCGTGGTGTAAATTTCGACCATTCTCCACGGGTCATTGCATGCTTGGCAGCTTCTACTGCTACATCCACATCATCTGGTGTACCTAACGGGATTTCAGTCAGTTTACCGCCGGTGGAAGGGTCTTCTACCGATGCCATCTGGTGATTACCCTCGATGAACTGTCCATCGATGAACATGCGCTTGGGCTGTTCTAGGAAGCGCAGGGTTTCATTGGTGACGCCAAACTGATCAATCAGAGCGCGAACATTAGCATCCATAATTCTCTGCCTTTTTTATTGTGGTCAAACGAATTTGTTTTTTGATTATTGCTGCGTAGTTATTTATTTTTGCTTTGCTTGCCAAAATTTTGGGTACTGCTGGTATTAAGAGACAAGAACAATTCTTATGTAACGACGCCTTTTGTAACTACTTAAAGCTATTTAAGCACGGGCAACGAGCGAATGAGTTACCACCTACAGGGTACAGGAGAGGTTCTGTCTATCAGTGTCATTGGGCTTTCAAGGCAGGTTTGTGTTGATGAATATGCTGGCAAAGTCTCTGTTACCGATAAGTCGGCGAGTTATCTATAGACTACTATTTGTGTATAGGTTTGAAACTATTTTTTGCGTGGACTTTAGAGATCGGAAAATCAGGAAATACGTGATGTTATCTGCCCGAAAGCAGGGCGCTCAAATGCTCGATTGCGTCCTGGAGTATTCTTACAATATCAGGGAGGATTTTGATAACCGGGTGCTGTTTAATTCCTTGCATCTGCTACTGGCTGAGAATAACCGGTTTCTAATCGAAGAGATCCAGAGCCGGGCCGTTATTTATGACCGCTATTATGTCGGTGATGGTGATGACGAAAATGCATTTATTCAACTGACCGTCACCTCAACTTCACCGCTGGATCAGCGTCTGAAAACCGAGCTTGGCGATAAACTTGCGGCCTTGCTACAAGCCGAATTCTCATACTCTTTAAGTCAGTTAAACTGCATTATCACTGTAAAGATTAACGAGGTGGCTACAACTGATCATATCAAATTAATCGGCAGCGACGTCAGCTAACTGTAGGCTTACTGTTGCTCGGGTCTGTGAGAGGTATAACTTTCAGACTGGATTTGGCTTGGCTACTTCAGAGCATGACTTTTTCAAGGGCTTGCAGGGAGTTATGGTGGCAAAATTCAGCTTAAGGAGGAAGACCCTAGCGACAGTTGGAGAATACTACTTTTAGGATATTGCCGGTTCCTGGAAAACCGGCAATTAGGAAATAAAAGTGATCAAATATCCCATGGATTTCAGAGTTACAGCGGGTTGATTACCTGTCCGCCATCCACCGTAATGACCGATCCAGTCATAAAAGAGCCGGCATCACTGGCAAGTAATAGTAGTGGGCCTGCCAGTTCGTCCTCCTGCCCCAGCCGGCGCATTGGCATATGCTGCTTGATATAGGTTTTGCCCGGATCGCTGCTGAAAAACTCCTCGTTCATTTCCGTCTGGATATACCCTGGTGCAATGGCGTTGACCCGAATATTGTGACGCGCAAGCTCAAGAGCAAGGGCTTTGCTCAGCTGGATAACACCTGCTTTCGCCGTGGCGTAATGACTCAGTTTGGGGGCGACCCGTAAACCCAGGATGGAGGCAATATTGATGATACTGCCGCGTTTGCCGGCCTTAACCAGGCGCTGTGAAGCCTCCTGCGCCAGCCGCCAGACTGATTTCAGGTTGGTGTCCATCATTGAGTCCCAGGCGTCTTCACTCATATTCAGGAAGCCCCGGGGATCACCGACACCGGCATTGTTCACCAGAATATCGATGCTGCCCAGTTGCGCTTCGGCAGTGTCAAAAGCCGCTTTAATGCTGGCATTGTCGGTCACATCCATCATCACTGGCAGTGCTTTACCACCGGAGGCCTCAATCTCGGCTGCCAGTGACTGCAATCGCTCAATACGCCGTGCGCTGATTACAACTGTGGCACCAGCTTGAGCAAATACCTTGGCAAAATGCCGGCCCAGGCCACTTGATGCACCGGTAATCAGGGCAGTTTTACCCGCCAGGGAAAATCTTTCAGCTTTCAATTTACCTGCTCCTCTTTTGAAATTGGTGTGGTTGCAGGTTGATTTAACCGCTCTGGTACCTGGTGCCGGGCAAAGACCTCATCCAGGGTTTCGTGGCGTTTGATCAGGTCGGCCTGGTCGCCGCTAACCAGTACCATGCCGGGGCGGGGCAAGGCGTTGAAGTTGGCGGCCATCGGTTCAATATAGGCGCCGGTATTCAACATCGCGATGACATCGCCGCATTCAAGCTCGGGTACCGGCACCTGTTGATAGAGCCATTCGGCATTACAGGTCACGCCGACGATATCGAAGCAAGCATTGCTGGGCTGATCGGCCTTGTTGGCTACAACGTAATCGAATGGTGGTGTCGGGTTCACGCCCATGATGCCGAGAAAGACTTCAGAGGTATCTACTTCCGCCCACTGATGTTCCAGATTGATGGTTTCGTGCTTGATATTGTGCACTCGGGTCAGATGCAGACCGGTCTCATTGTGCAACCCCCGGCCGGGTTCCACTTCGATCATGATGCCATCTGTTGTAAGGCCATGCTGCTGCATCGCGGTGCGAAAGCTGGTGGTGATGGCTTCGGCGTATTGCTCCAGTGTCGGAGTAGGGTAGTCTGTAACGGCAACCCGGGTTTCTAGATCCTGGGATGAAGCAAAACCACCACCGAAATCTACCTCCTTGGGAATCCAGCCATTCATCAGCTCGCTGAGTTGTTTGATCAATGCCACATAGCTTTCGATCAGTTGACACCATACGCTGAGCTTTTTGCTGTGCCGGCCCATATGAATATGCACCCCAATGGGTTCTACGAAGGGAAGTTCCATCGCTCTGGGACCCATCGGTAGTACTTCAGAGGTTGGAATACCGTATTTTATCGTTTGGGTAAGTTCTCGAATCTCCTGTTGGGGCAGGAAATCGGATTTCTCTTCAAGCTTAGCTAGATAGGGTTTGAGTCGCAGCATTACCCGGGCTTTCTTGTTGAGTTTCTCGCCGACCTGATTGCAGATCTCCAGCTCCGTTGGGCTGTCGAGCACAATGCGGGCACCAATGCTCACCGCTTTTTCGATGATTGCGTGGTCTTTGATTGAGCCGTTTACCGAAATCATCTCCGGTGCCACACCACCGCGCAGTGCGCATTCGAGTTCGCCCGGGCCGAACACGTCACAACCAGCGCCTTCCTCAGACAGTACCCGGCGAACCGCAATGGTAGGGTTGGCTTTTATCGCAGGCATCACCCGTACTTCGCCTTCGGGCCAGCATGTCTCAAACGCTTTCTGATAATGGCGCAGGTTTTCGCGCAAATGGTTTTCGGAAACGACGAACAAAGGTGTGCCAAACTGTGCAGCTAATTCAACGGTATCGCAGTCTTCGATATACAGATGGCCGTTGCGGATACTGAGGGTGTTTTGGAGTTTATTATTATTGTGGGTTTTCATTTTGTTTTACTCTATGGAAGCATGTTTTATTGCGCACTGTCTTGATGGAATTTACAGCGGTAATTTAAGGGTAAAAAAAAGGCTGCCCGAAGGCAGCCAAGAGACAAGACAGGTTAAAAAAAACTGTTTACTTTATAGCCTGTGCCACCAATGAGCGGCGTAAGACGCTTGATGCTAGCTTCATTAATAGGTGGTAGTATGACTGGCAGGATTTTCTGGAAGTGCTCGCCTTCGATTTCCTGGCAGTAAATATTCCACGTCATGGTGCCCTGTCCGGGCTGGCTTTCTACAACTTCAATTTCTGCGATGTAATCCTTTATCGGGAATTCATCGCCTTTCGCCAGATACACATAGCGGTGGGGCGGATCCCAGTGCAGCACTTCTTCGTACACATCACCGAAAAAGGTAAACACCACGTTAAAGGTGACATCGCCATCCTCCTTGGGGGGATGCATACGGACCTCTTTGGCCAGCAAGTACCAGTCCGGAATCTTTTCCGGATCGCCCAGTACGGCAAACACCTCTTCCGGTGTCTTGCCCTGATACTCGATAACCGCCTGCATTTTCAAAGGGGCAGAGGTATAGCGGGTTATATCAAATATTTCAGTCGCTGCCATACTTGTATCCTGTCGCACCTATTTTAATTTTCTTAATTACTGCCTTCTTTATAGCTTAATCCAGACCGGTTTCTTTTATATAAGGAGATTGAGAATAATAACTCATGGAAAAACAAATGCTCAGCCAGTTTTATGTACAGCTTAGTCAATAGGGTCCGTAGTTAATAATCAGAAGACTCAGTTTTACGCGAATATCAACGGGCGGTGAATACCCATAAAGGGTATTAATCGAGTATTTATCAGTTATGCCTTCCTTAAATAAAAATATCTTCTTATCTCTAGTCTCATGCCCTTTGCGGGCAAGGCTGCAACTCATTCAACGCGTTAACCTGTTGTGGGTATTTTCGCTAAGCCTCTGGTTGGCTAGGGTAGAAGTGTGATCGGAAATGCCCGTTTTGATGAAGCTGTGATGACTGTTTAATACTTTTCCTCACAGATCAGGATTAACGCTTAGCAGATATTTCCGTTCTCTATTGATTTGGATAGAAAGTTTTAGTGGATTAAGCGACGAAATAGCATGCTTTTCCTGGCGCTATTCCAGGAATCAAAGGAACAGGAATTCCAGTTTTGTCGCCTGATTCACTGTGCAAACATTTAACTTGCAGCACGGATAGATCGATGGAAAACAATAAAGATAATTCGAATATAAATAACGGCAAATCCCTGTTCCGCTCTCGTCGCGGATTGACATTATCAGGTCTGGCCATGGCTACCTTGCCACTGGTTATCGCGGCCAATGTACATGCTTTCGAGCTAGAGTTTGCAGAAGACAGCGAGCTTTCCGGTAGTTTGGATGTGACACTGGGGTATGCCGCTTCATGGCGTGCTGTAGATGCTGATCGTAGCGATTTGGTCTGCTGTTTTGGCGCACGCGGTCTTAACTTTACTGCTGATGCCCGCGATCCCGATGCTGGTGATCTGATCACAAATATCGTACGTGCTACGACAGAGCTTGAGTTGAATTGGCGTAACTATGGCCTGGTAACTTCCGCTAGTTATCAGTATGACCGTGAGATTATGAAGGACGATGCTGCTGTTGATATTTTTACAGAGCAACGAATTGATTCCTCGCGGGCGGCAAAAGATTATGCTGGTAATACTCTGGACGTCCTCGATGCCTATGTATACGGATCTTTTGATGTGGGTGAGAACCCATTGGAAGTTCGCGTTGGTAAGCAGGTAATCAACTGGGGTGAAGGCCTGTTCTTTATCGGTGGCGTAGCCACGCAGGTACCACTGAACTTTAACAAATTAACCACGCCGGGCGCTGAGCTAAAAGAAGCATATATCGGCAATGATGCTGTATATGCGCAGATGGGTATTGGCGATGACAGCTCATTGGAAGCCTACTACCAGTGGAAATGGCACCGTACAGAGCTACCGCCGCTGGATACCTTCTATGGCTCTGAAGCACTGGGTCGCGGAGGTGATTCGCATATTACGTCTGCAGGCATAACTGCAAGAGCCCCGGATGAAACGCCTGACGACGACGGACAGTGGGGTACGGCTTTTCGCACCACTGTTGGCGATACCGAAATAGGCTTTTATTACAGCCGCTATCATGAGACTTTGCCGGTGCTGGCTTTGGATCAATCTGATCCAGGTAATTTTTCCGGCGTTTGTGGCAATATTCCATGTAATACCGTCCTCGGAGTCAGCCAGATTTGGGCGGAAGATCAGGATATGTACGGACTGAGTGCCTCAACGACTATCGGGACGTGGTCTGTGAGCGGTGAAATCGCTTATCGACCTGACCAGGCGTTGTGGGGAGATATGTTCGGTAAAGGCTTTGTTAATACGACTGCAGGCAAGGATTTCCTGACCAATATCGAGCGTCATGACACTGTACATGCTGCGATTAACGGTATTTGGTTGGGTGGCCCGCTAAGCTTCGTCGGTATCGATTCCCAGGTGGTTCTGGCACAAGTGGGTATGGATCATATCTCGGGTAATTTGGATAACCTGGCCGTTAACTCGGCAATCACCCGCGTAGTTGACTTCGCTACCATTACGCCGGATTCAGAATCCTATGGTGCAGCAGTTGAATGGATTGGTACGTGGCAGGGAATCAGGCCTGGCACCGATCTGTCCCTGGATCTGTTCTTGCAGAAAGACTTTAAGGGTAACTCCCACTTCTGGGGTAACTTCGCCGAAGGACGGACCCTGTTTGCGGCTACTCTGACCGCCAATGTTGGTACCGATTGGGAAACCAGCCTCGGCTATTCCGGAAATCATTTCAACCGTTCTGATTATGAAGATCAGGACATTATCGGCCTGTCTGTTAACTACAAGTTTTAAGTCGAGCTGAAAAAAGAGAATCACTGAATGAGTTACAACTGCAGCTGAGGGTGGAGCCTTCAGCTGAGGCATGCCCCGTGTATCTATCCCATTCTTAGGGTGATGCAGAGGTTTGCAAATCTTATTCAGAGATTCTCCACAATAATAAGAGGATTATCTCGATGTTATATAAAAAGACCTATT
>JBALVQ010000138.1:0-7450 GCA_036960915.1 Amphritea sp. | reverse complement strand
GAGCAGCAAAGGCAGAAAAATCAACAGCTGGAATATCGTTAAACATATCTATAGACCCATTAAAGTAAAAAAGATGATGGGCATATTACCGACCCCTATATTGCGGTGCAACAACCGTTAGAACATATAGTTATATCACACTCTTATATGTGACCTTGTTCTCTAAGATTTACTTAGTTCAAAGAAAAGTTCGGGGATATCTGGGAGGCTTACGTCCTCTACGGCGGGGAATAAATACAAGTTAGGTGGCGGGAATTGGGCGCTAAGCGACCATTTGGCAGGGTAGTACAGCAACTGCCAGTATCAAACGCCCCTTGGATGGCGCTTCTGACACGCAGCGACCTGATCGTTGGAGCTTCTACTTCTGGTGCTGTTTGGTCGCTAACCGACACTTCTGAGACATTTATTGCTCCCATCAAGAGCATAGAAAATGCTGATATCAACCAGAGAAGCCCTTTATCCCCCGGTCTGCTAAAACGACGCAGAATTTTTAACGCTCCCAGATATATATTTGTTGGCCGGTCTAATAGTGCTTCAGTACCCACTATACAGGTCTAAATATCGAGGCTAGACAACAAAACAACAACCTTAGTACAGGCTAGTATTTGATGCACGATGATTCTAGACTCCTGTTATGACATCTATTCGCAACATTCACGGAAAATCCCGTATCCGGTTAGGCTGCTCGGTTGTGTTGATGTCCGGTATCTTCATGCATGGCTATACACGGGAACTCTCAGTTGACGGTGTGTCAATACAGACTCAAGGTTTTTCTCTGTCCGGAAGGCAACCACCTCGTCCAGGTGAGTCTGGTGTCCTCACCCTTCATTATCGGCGAGCGGGAAAGCCGCAGGGGGTGCGCGTACATTGCCATTTGGTGCGGGTTGTTTCTTGTGGTCTTGAATTGAATGTCACCTACTCGGAGCTCTCCGCGTCTGATCAGGAGATTCTAAAGGAGATTATGGAGAGTGGCTCTGACCGTCTGTCATGATACATGGCCCCTACCTCATAATGTCCTATCAGCAGACTCATTGAGCGAGTTCTGCTTTGATTCCGGAGATTATTGTGGATGTCCTGTCCATCGTACCAATCCCCTCAATATTCGCTAGAGGGTGGCGCTGACAACCATGCTCAAACTCAGAACTTCTGCTCCTTGGCACAAAGCAACCTGATCGTTGATCTGCTACTTCTGGTGCTGTTTGGTCGCTCCTGACACACAGCAGACCTTGACGATCGGCCTGCCTGAGCCGTGTACTCCCTTATTTATTTCCCTATAGCAGACATCAGGGCCGGCGTTATCTGAGGACAGTGCCAAAAGCGGCCGTTCATTATTGGAATTCCTGTGTATAAGTAGAGCCGGTTGTATGTGAGTTTAAATAGAGTTCTATGAACGTTTGGCGAAATCGTGCGCGTTTTGGTGACATAGCCTGTCCTAGTCATAAAAAATTAAAAAGTCGGCTGCGCAATAGCAGTCAAGCTAAAAGCAAAGTAACCAAAGCCAATACCATCATCTACCGCTCAAAGGTGAGCGACTGTAGAGGTTGTGCCCTGAAGGAGAAGTGCTGTCCCAATATCTCCTTCATGAAAAAGCCCGCGACCTGACAAGATCAATAACAGGCTCTGAAGAATGTATTGCAGTGAGCAGTAACCAGCGGAAGAAAGTCGGCGGTGTTATGTGCAACGGGAGTTCGAGGACTACCTCCGATGTGACTGCTTGAAACATGGCTTTTTGAGCGCGTGGTGCGAGGCGAGCTCATACCATGACAAAAAAACTGACTGAGCTCGAATAACGGGCTAGCCTGATAACCTCATTCCACGACGACCCATGGAGGCCTAGGGACTGGCTCGGTGAATCAACGGCATCGACCCAGACCCCCCCCCCCATCCCTATGCTGCGTCCACCCGGGTTTGTGACCGTGTTATCACCCTTCTTAGGAAGAATGGCAAAGCATTCTGATAACTTGTTGAACAGTGCCGGGTTTCCTATAATTTTGAAGTGGCCGGAGTCTCATGGGCCGTGGGGAGCAAGAGGGAATGTTTTAGGTTTCCACGGGCTCATCCAAGGGTTTGAAGCAGCCATCAGAGGTTCCCTATTGACAGCTAGCTTGAAATGAGCCTCCCAAGCGCAGGTTTGGCCTATGAGTGACAGTGGTGAAAGGCACCAAAGGAAGGTCGGGCGAACCAATACATCTTTTGGAGCACCTTCATCCAGGGCTGGCGGTCGTGCTGTTCGCCGGAACGGCCTTCACCTATTACCATGTCTTTGAGTACCGAGAACCAGGCAATCCAGACGCTGAAGACACCGCGAGTTCACTGATGCCTACGCATGTCAATCAGGGGATGCCCTATGCTTTCTTTGCAAAAAAAATTTTACAGCCACCGTAAAAAGAACCGCCTTTCCTATCGACTCCTGATCTATATCCTGCTGTGCAGTACGCTGCTGGCTTTCTTGGGTGCCGGGGTGCTACTGTTCTGGGATTTTAAGAACGATGTCAAAAATATTGAAAAGGGGATAGGGACTATACGAGCGGCCTATCTGGACTCTCTGGCTTCCAGTCTTTGGAAGTTGGATAAAGAACAGATCAACATCCAGCTCGATGGCATAATGACGCTGCCGGATATCGAGTATGCATCCATTACCGAGATCGTTGCCGGTAAACAGGAGGCCGCGTTCATTCGAGGGGAGGCCTCCGGAGACTATCCGATTTTTCATGAGTTCGACCTCTATTACAAAGATAACTTGGTAGGCAAGCTTGAGGTGGCGGCCGGCCTGGACCGTGTTTACCAGCGGTTGTTTGTAAAGTTCTTGGTGATTCTAAGCAGTCAGGCGATCCAGATCCTCCTGGTTTCCATCTGTATTCTGGTCATTGTTCATTTTCTGATTGTTCGCCACCTTAACACCATGTCCCATTATGCTCATGGTCTGGATCTGGATAATTTGGACAGTGAGCTGGTACTGGGTGGCGAACGTGGTCGTCATGGCAATGAGGATTCACTGGATTATCTGGCGAATACTCTGAATCGGATGTGCGGCAATATCAGCAAACAGCTACAGGAGAAGAAGAAAGCCCAGGAGGAACTGCAGGTACTGAACGAAGAGTTGGAGCAGCGGATCAAGAAGCGTACGGCGCAAATGGAGGAGGCCAAGAACAGTGCGGTTCAGGCTGCGCGGGAGGCCGAAGCGGCCAACCAGTCGAAAAGCACCTTCCTCGCGAATATGAGTCATGAGATTCGCACGCCCATGAACGCGATCCTCGGGTTTACCGAGATCCTAGCAGGTGTGGTCACCGATGCTCAGCAGAAGCAGTACTTGGGGTCCATCCAAACCAGTGGAAAAACCCTCCTGACCCTCATCAACGATATCCTTGATCTGTCGAAGGTGGAAGCCGGCAAGCTGGAGCTGGAATACGCCCCGGTCGATCCCCGGGGGGTGTTCCGGGAAATGGAGCCGGTGTTCTCTCAAAAAATGGCTGAAAAGAATCTCGACTTCAGCGTCGCGTTCGGCTCGGAGCTGCCACAAGCGCTCATACTCGATGAGGCACGGGTGCGTCAGGTCCTGACCAATCTTATCGGCAATGCCGTCAAATTCACCGATCAGGGCCATGTGAAGCTGTCGGTACGGAATCTACATCCCGAGGAGGATCGGAGCAAGCTGGATCTGCTGATTGAAGTGGAGGACACTGGGAAAGGTATTCCGAAAGATCAGAAGGAGAGGATATTCGGCGCCTTTGAACAGCAGCGAGGTCAGCGCATCAGCGAATACGGGGGGACAGGTCTGGGGCTGGCCATTAGCAAACGGCTCGTGGGGTTGATGGGAGGCGAGATCCAGGTGACCAGCGAAGAGGGCAGGGGCAGCACCTTCCAGGTGATCCTCAGGGAGGTTCCGGTCGCCGCGGTGACCAAGCTGGAAACCCAGGCAGCGCCTGCCATCGACGTGAACGCCGTCACTTTCGAACCCGCCACCCTCCTAGTGACCGACGATATAGAGGTCAACCGCAACCTGATCAGAGGCTATCTGGAGCAGTACGGCTTGAACCTGCTCGAGGCTGAAAACGGTATGGAAGCCGTGGAGGTGACCAAACGTCATCATCCGGATGTGGTGTTGATGGATATGAAGATGCCGGTCATGAGCGGCTATGAGGCCACCCGGATGATCAAGGGAGACACGGAGATCCGGGATATTCCCGTGGTGGCCCTGACCGCTTCGGCCATGGAGCCGGCGGTCATAGAGATGAAGGCCCTGTGTGACGGCTATCTGCGCAAGCCGGTAAGCAAAGCCGACCTCGTCGGTGAGCTGGCCCGGTTATTGCCCCATTCCCTGGCAGAAACGGGCTCTCAGGGCCCATCGCCGTCACGGGAGGAGGCTAAGGCGTGGTCGTCCGAGGATTTGGATGCCGAAGCCCGGGCAGGGCTTGCTGAACTGGTTGAGATTTTGGAGAGCCGGCAAGATAGCTGTGAGACCCTGCGCCACACCATGCCCATCAAAGATATCAAAGCCTTTGCGCAACAGAACCGGGAAACCGGGACCCAATACCGTTACCCGCCTTTGGTGTCTTGGGGCGAGCGCCTTGGGGGCCAGGCGGAGATGTTCGACCTGGAGGGCCTGTCCGCAACCCTGGCCTCCTATGCAGATCTGATTCAGAGCATAAAGTCGATCACGCCGGTATAAATTTCGAGCGCTGATTAAAGGGAGAAGGTCTTATGAACGAGCACAATCAAGCGTTTCGCATCCTGATTGTCGATGATAACCCCAAGAATATCCAGTTGCTGGGGACCATTCTCATGAAAGAGGGCTATGAGATCAATATCGCCCAGAATGGACTGCAGGCACTGGATGTGGTGGCGCGAATGCCTCCCGATCTGATTCTTCTGGATGTGATGATGCCCGAGCTCGATGGCTTCGAAACCTGTAAACGGCTCAAGGCCGATGCTCAAACCCGGGATACCCCCGTTATATTTCTCACCGCGAAAGTCGAAACCGAAGATATCGTCCAGGGTTTCGAACTGGGGGCGGTCGACTATGTCACCAAACCGTTCAATCCAGCCGAACTTCTATCCAGGGTCAGTACCAATCTGGAGTTGAAGGCGGCCCGTGAAAAGCTCAAGGAGTTGGCGGATCAGCTGTCCAAATATCTCTCCCCCCAGGTCTATGCCTCGATCTTTTCCGGACAAACGGAGGCCAGGATCGAATCCTATCGAAGGCCCCTGACAATCTGTTTCACGGATATTGTGGGCTTTACCCCAAAGGCGGAGGAGATGGAGCTGCAAGATCTGACCGAGTGGTTGAACCATTATCTGAATGAGATGGCCACCATTGCACTGCGCTACGATGGCACCCTGGATAAGTTTATCGGGGATTCCGTGATGGTGTTTTTCGGAGACCCGCAATCTCAGGGTAGGCAACAGGATGCCATCGCCTGTGTGCGGATGGCGATGGAGATGCAGCGCCGAGCCCAGGAGCTCGGCATTCCTGTGAGGATCGGTATCAGCTCCGGTGACTGTACCGTGGGCAACTTCGGTAGTGAGGACCGGATGGAGTATACGATTGTCGGTCAGGTCGTCAACGCGGCAGCACGGCTGGAACAACATTCCGAGCCGGGGAGGATCCTGATCGGCAGCACGACCTATGAGCTGGTCAAGGACGAGATCGGCTGCGAGTTACGAGGAGAGATCCATGTGAAGGGGATAGCGCGCGATCTGATGACTTACTGGGTCGTTGAAGCTTCCTCCTGATGGGTACGGGCTCGACTTCACTGAGTCGTCAGTCGCTGTCTGACTTCGGCCGATAGTGTTGAAAAACTCTGTGATTTTGAATTTATAAAGGGTCCAGTAAAAATCAACCTCATCTAATCGCTTCTAAGCGACTTTCTCGGTATAGGTAGTGCATTTTGATACCCCTAAAATAGACCATTTTTGAATAAGCGAGAGTTTTTCAACAGTATCGACACAGAAGAGTCTTTCAGGTTAAGTAACTGAACGGCGGTTCTTGGCAACTCCTGTCGTGAGCCACTAACAGGCTGATGTCCGCTTCTCTTCAAAGAAGAGACCTTACTCCTACCATCGGCTATTTCGATCCCCATCAAGGACTGCTAAACGTCGCTTTCACCACATAGCCACCTCTGACGATTCCTCAGCCTTGGCTCCCATGCATCAATCCAACTTCCCTTAAGCTGACATCTGGTCAGGGTCTATTTGAGCTTCAGCTTTCGGCAGGAGACTGCACTACAGCGGACGTGCGCATCACCCAAATTAACCAATGGAACATAGTTGACTGCCTGCCACAATCCTAAAAAAATAATGTTACATTAGAGGGGAGTCAATTAGCTGCTTGCCCATGTTTTCTGCTGCATCTTTCAATAGATCAAGGCACTGACTGACAAGGGGTTCTTCAAACCTAAATATTAGACCTGAAATACTTAAGGCTCCCTTTATTTCGCCATCAGGTGTTATAACGGGTACAGCTATAGCCGCTAAATCTGGATTGCGCTCGCCTTTAGACATATACCATCCTTGTTTGCGAATTGTATCGAAAAGCTGTCCTTCCGTTCCAGTATAGGCCAGTAGTACTCGTCCTGCGGCTCCTTGCTTGATCGCGATTTCAGACCCTTCACTGATATGGTGGCAAACCTCTCTTTTGGCGTTTTCTCGATACAAGCAGATCCTTCTGTCCCCACTTTTTATGTAGAACGCAGCGGTCTCACTTACGGTGTCTCTCATCTTCTCGAGAATCGGTCGAATGACTTTTTCACTGTCAAAGCTGTTTTTGTAGATCGATCCCAGGCGCCATAGAGAGGGGCCTAGCCGATAGCGACCATCTTGTTGTTTAGAGACAAAACCATTGCCTTCAAGTGATCCAATGAGCCTAAGGATAGTGCTTTTGTATAGGCCGGTTGAGTCCGCTATATCTTTCAATGTAAGCACATTCTTCTCGTCACTGAACGAATTTAATACATCCAATGCACGCTCTACCGCTTCAACTCTGTCTTTTGCCATCTTCTAATTTCCAGCTTCATCTAAACAGTAGCAATACTATCAAAAATAGAACAGAGTTGCATTAGACAGAATTATTGCCTATAGTAGAACTGCGTTCTGCCTGGCGAAACGCTATAATAACAAATAAAATGACAGATTAAGTTTGTCGGATATCTGAAAACAAAACTGCACTGGATTGAGCGTGTCGTGCTGCTTGCAGCACCGGTAATGGTGATAGGTACAGTGACTGAACTGATCTATCTGGGCGCAGCTCTTCTGGTTGCAGTAATAGCCTTTAATTTTAAGCGGAGCCGTAAATATGTGTAAAACACTGAAAAATGTTCGAGTCCTGGATATGACCAATGTCTTGGCGGGCCCGTACTGTTGTCATCAGTTGGCACATATGGGAGCCGAAGTAATCAAGGTGGAGATGCCCAACAGTGGTGATCTGGCCCGTCAGCTGGGTGCTGATCCGGAG
>JBALVQ010000137.1:0-7495 GCA_036960915.1 Amphritea sp. | reverse complement strand
AGTGGCTAGTGGCTAGTGGCTAGTGGCTAGTGGCTAGTGGCTAGTGGCTAGACAAAGCATAACCTGAGAGGTTTTTAATTCGCCTATGCGCTTTTTCCTGCTACTTGTTGCCAGCCTGCTTACGTACAGTATTAGCTACGGTGCTGATAACGAATCTGACTCAACATCCCTTAAAGGTGTTGTACCAGACAGCTATCCGTTACAGCGAAAGTGGGTATCCAGCGACACTTACCCCTGGCAAGCTATAGGGCGTATAAACCTGGCAGGACGTGGCCACTGTACAGGCACACTGATTTCACCGGACACTGTCCTGACCTCTGCCCACTGCCTCTGGAATCAACGCACCGGGCGATGGTATCCACCTCAGTACATCACCTTTGTTGCCGGCGCCGAAAAGAATAACCATCAAGGCTATGCAAAAGGACGCGATTTCAAGGTTGGCAAAGGTTTTAAACCCGATGCGCTAGACGATGCAACAAGGCTAAAGCATGACTGGGCGCTACTAACCCTGGAAAAACCTTTAGGCGAGGAACTTGGCTATCTGCCGCTCGCTACAGCCGAGCATCTGATTATCGGAAGAAACATTATGCAGGCGGGTTATCGGGCTGATCGCGCCTTTGTTTTAACTGTCCAACAGAACTGCCACATTAAAAAGCTATTCGAAAACCAACGGGTAGCACAAAGCACCTGTCGCACCATCGGAGGTGACTCCGGAGGCCCTGTATTGATTAAAGAGCAAGACAACTGGCTGCTTATCGGGCTACATCGCGGCCGTCTGGAAGGAGGCGAAAGCCTTGCGGTAACACTGAAGAACTTTAAGTCTGAAGTTCAAAACAACCTGCAGAGCCGTAAGTAACGATCCTGGCTTTCCAGCAAAAAGCCTTCTAATGATGCAGACATAAAGTAACGACAGTTTTTTCATAAACAATCGTTACAGCCACCAACACTATCAAGCATTTTTTAAGCCCCCATGACACTGAACTTATCCGGGAGGCATCCCTGCATCACCATCCATGATTTTTTTCAGATAGCGTACATCCGGCACGCCCCCTGCTCCTGCGCATCCATGCGCTCGCAGGTCCTTTCTTGTTAGGGAGCGGCGTCCCTGTATAAAAAAGATTCTTCGTCAGATAGCGTGGTGCCTATTTTTGAGGGCCAATAGGCATGAGCCCCTCCATTCATGAGCTGTCGATCTGCAACGAAATTCGGTGGTGAGCATAAATCGATTGGTGCGGTTCATACTTCACCAGCACCCTACACGCATTTACGCTTTCCAAGGGTGCTGGTTTGCATGCCCCGCAAAGCGTTCAGCGTGGCCCACGAAGTGCTTTGGCCATTGGGTAGAGTGAAGCGAACCGCACCAATACGGATCTGAAATTCGTCAGCGAAATCATACAGTGATCATGAAACTGTTGATCCGGTAGCATAAAGTAACAACGACGGCGCCCCCCGAAGTTCGACGATGAACCATAAAAAAAGGCTGCCGAAGCAGCCTTTTTCATTGTCCAGCAAGCGCTTAGCCAACGAACTTGATCATCACACCTGCAGCAACTGCAGATCCGATTACACCCGCTACGTTTGGCCCCATCGCATGCATCAACAGGAAGTTCTGGGAGTTAGCTTCCAGACCCAGCTTGTTGGATACACGTGCTGCCATTGGTACAGCAGAGACACCGGCAGAACCGATCAGCGGGTTGATAGAGTTTCCACCCTGCATCTTGTTCATCGCCTTAGCCATCAGAACACCACAAGCAGTACCGATACCGAAGGCAACAATGCCCAACAGCAGGATTCCCAGTGTCTCGACATCCAGGAACTTATCTGCAGATAGCTTGGAGCCAACAGACAGACCCAGGAAGATGGTTACGATATTGATCAGAGCATTCTGTGAAGTGTCGCTCAGACGATCGACCACACCACACTCACGCATCAGGTTACCGAAGCAGAACATACCCAGCAGCGGTGCAGCATCAGGCAGCAACATAGCCACCAGCAACAACAGCACGATCGGGAACATGATCTTTTCTGCTTTGGATATGTGGCGCAGCTGAACCATCGCGATCTTACGCTCAGACTCGGTGGTCAGGGCACGCATGATCGGCGGCTGAATCATTGGTACCAGCGCCATGTATGAGTACGCAGCTACCGCGATAGCACCCAACAAGTCTGGAGCCAACAAGCTGGCTACATAAATCGCAGTCGGACCGTCAGCACCACCGATGATACCGATCGCAGCCGCATCCTGAATGCTGAAATCCATAACACCCAGCGTGGTCAGGCCGACAGCTCCCAGTACGGTAGCAAAGATACCAAACTGTGCAGCAGCCCCCAGGAACAAGGTCTTAGGGTTAGCCAGCAGAGGACCGAAATCGGTCATCGCACCAACACCCATAAAGATCAGCAGCGGCGCAGCACCTGAAGCAATAGCAACGGTATAGAAGTTATACAGCATACCGTTGTTATAGCCCGCATCAGTAGCAGCATAGACGGCTGCTGTATGTGCCGCAGCCGCGGAGCCGTTATACGCCTCTTTGATAGCGTACGGATCAGCTGACTCAATACCCAGCGCAGCAGCCATAGACTGCAGCACTTCAGGGCCACCCAGATGCAAGGCGTTCTCAACAGCTGAGAAGGCCAGACCAGCTTCAGGAATGTTCGCCATAATGCCGCCAAAGCCGATTGGCACCAGCAGCAAAGGCTCGAAACCCTTACGGATCGCCAGGAACAATAGCAACAGGCCAACCGCAATCATAACGAGCTGGCCCGGGGATATATTATATACCCCGGACGCGTGCCATAAGTTAAGTAGGTTTTCCATGAAAGACCCCGCCCTTATGCCAGAGCTAACAGACTGTCGCCAACCTGTACAGCATCGCCTTCTTTAACATCAACAGAAACCACTGTACCTGCGCGCGCGGCACGTATTTCAGTTTCCATCTTCATCGCTTCCAGGATTACCAGTACGTCGCCTTCCTGAATCACCTGACCGGTAGACACCTGAACTTTCCAGATGTTACCTGCCAACGGCGCAGGAACTGACTCAGCCGGACCCGCAGCAGGAGCCGCCGCAGGAGCCGCCGCAGGAGCTGCTGCAGCAGGAGCCGCCGCAGTGATATCACCACCTTCGGAGACCTGAACAACGTAGTTCTGTCCATTAACGTTGATAGTGTATGTCTGTGGACCAGTATTCTTTGGTGCAGCCATTGCTAGTGCGTCCTCTAATGTAGGTGCGGGTTCAAATGCGTCAGGGTTACCGCGATTTTCAAGGAATTTAAGACCAACCTGTGGGAACAGTGCGTATGTCAGAACATCATCAATCTCGCTCTCACCCGCTGTCAGCTGAATGCCTTTTTCAGCAGCCAGCTGTTTCAGTTCCACTACCAGTTTATCCAGTTCAGGTTTCAGCTGATCTGCCGGACGACAGGTAATTGGCTCACCACCATCCAGCACGCGAGCTTGTAGCTCTGCGTTATAAGGTGCAGGAGCAGCACCATATTCGCCTCTCAAGATACCCTGAACTTCTTTAGAGATAGTCTTGTAACGCTCGCCCATCAGGACGTTAATTACAGCCTGAGTACCAACGATCTGTGAAGTCGGTGTTACCAGCGGAATCAGACCCAGATCTTCGCGAACGCGAGGGATTTCAGCCAGCACTTCATCAAACTTGTCAGCAGCACCCTGTTCCTTCAGCTGATTCTCCATGTTGGTCAGCATGCCACCTGGTACCTGTGCAACCAGGATACGGGAGTCAGTACCGCGCAGAGAGCCTTCAAACCCGGCGTACTTCTTACGCACTTCACGGAAGTAAGCGGCTATCTCTTCCAACTGCTGCAGATCAAGACCAGTATCACGGTCAGTACCAGCCAATGCCGCGACAACAGTTTCTGTCGCTGTATGACCATAGGTCATAGACATAGAGGAGATCGCCGTATCAACACGGTCAATACCAGCCTCAATAGCCTTCAGGTAAGTCATATCGGACAGGCCTGAAGTTGCGTGCGCATGCAGCTGAACTTCAAGATGAGTCTGCGCTTTCAAACGAGAAACCAGATCAAAAGCATCATATGGCGTCAGGATACCGGACATATCCTTGATCACAATGGATTCAGCACCCATGTCTTCCAAAGTCTGTGCATATTCAACCCACACATCAATAGAATGCACATCACTCTTGGTATAAGAGATAGTTCCCTGCGCGTGCTTGCCTGTTGCCTTCACTGCCTTGATAGCAGTTTCCAGGTTACGCGGATCATTCATCGCATCAAAGATACGGAACACATCAACGCCGTTTTCAGCAGAACGTTCAACGAACTTGTGAACGACATCATCAGCATAATGACGATAGCCCAGCAGGTTCTGACCACGCAGCAGCATCTGCTGCTTAGTGTTGGGCATCACCTTCTTCAATTCACGGAGACGCTCCCATGGATCCTCTCCGATAAAACGGATACAGGAATCAAAGGTTGCGCCGCCCCAGCTTTCCAAGGACCAGAAGCCAACTTTATCCAGCTTCTCAGCGATTGGCAGCATGTCATCAAGGCGCATACGCGTAGCAAACAGAGACTGGTGAGCGTCACGCAGTACTACGTCGGTAATGCCAAGAGGTTTTTTATCGGACATGGGTATAGGCCTTTTGTCGATTATTGCTCTTAATTCAAAATCTTTATCTTCGCGCTTTCACTGTGCCGTAGCGCAGTTTAGCGAGAACGGTATTGATGCACTGCAGCTGTCAACACAGCTATTAGCTCATCCCCACCGGCAGCAGCCGGTGCAGCAGCAGCGGGTTTAGCCGGCTGTGGCTCTGGCTCAGGCGCAAACTTGTTAACAAGTTTCGACATGAAGCCAGTTGCGAAAACAAGCAGTGTCAGGAATACGATTACGAATCCCATACCAAAGACCATCAAACTCAGGCCTTGTGACATTAGATTATCCATCTAACGAGTGCTCCTTCTGTTTAACAAAACCCAACTATCTACCGCAGGCTTTTTGGCCGTGGACCTCCCCCAGAGGGTGAATCCGGTTGCGGCAAAACAGATGAACAGTTAATAAATGGTGAACAATTAAACCCGAAAATAGTTCTTCAGGCAACTCATTCGCCCCTTTTTATCATATAAAAAGTAACTCTAACTTCTGTAAAATAACTACAAAATGCAGTGAAAATTCAACAAATTAAGATCATAACTTGTTTAAATTCTATCCTTTAGTCTTAGCCTTCAGGACGGTAAACCCGCACATTGCTATAGCCCTTTTCCTGCAAACTCTGGGCATGCAACTGACTCATCATGCCTTTATCGCAAAACAGCAGGTACTCCTTGGTATGATCGAGGTTTTCGAACGCCGACTCAAGCTTAAAGAAAGGAATTTTCAGCACCTCACACTTGGGCATATTCAGCGGCTTACGCTCTTGCTCATGGGTATGGCGAATATCGATAATAACCTGTTCATCAGTGACTTTGGTGAGCGCTTCTATCTCTGCATGCGCATTCACATCTGCCACAATTTTGTCAATCGCAATCACCTGAGCGTCTTGCAGCGCCTGCTCCAGCACCTCATAGTCAAAGCCGCTCTCTTCTTCTTCGATACGCTCGATCTTGGCATTCGTTGTCGGGCGATCAGATATTACGCCACAGTATTCCGGTATATTTTTCGCCATATCATAGGCACCGATCTGCCGGGTGATATCGATAATATCCTGCTTATCCATAGTGATCAGCGGACGCAACACCAGCTTATTGGTCACCGAGTCGATAACCGCCAGATTAGGCAGCGTCTGACTGGATACCTGAGCGATACTTTCGCCGGTGACAACCGCATGCAACTTCATCCGATCTGATACCTGCTCCGCCGCCCGTAGCATCATCCGCTTTAACACCACACCCATCTGACTGTGGTGGACGTTTTGTAGTATTTCTCCAACGACTTCTTCAAAGGGTACCGTGACAAATTTAACCCGTGCTGCCGAGCCATACTTCTGCCACAGGGACAGTGCAACCTGCTTAACGCCGATTTCATGCGCACGCCCACCCAGGTTGAAAAACAGGAAATGGGTTTTACAGCCGCGGCGCATCGTCATGTAACTGGCAACCACAGAATCAAAACCGCCTGAAATCAAGGACAAAACGGCTTCCTGACTGCCTAAAGGATAACCACCCAACCCTGGATGCTGATGGGAGATCACGAACAGATGCTGATCACGAATCTCCAGTTTCACCTTCACGTCAGGATTATGCAGATCAACGCCTGCTGATTCACAGTGCTCAATCAAGCCGCCGCCAATATAACGTTCCAGATCTCCGGAGCGGAACTCATGCTTGCCGGCACGTTTTACGCGCACAACAAAGGTTTTTCCCTTAATACGCTCTGCATAAGCGTCTTTGGTCAGCTGAAAAACCTCATCAAAACTGCCAAGCGGGTGTTGTTCTACCTCAAGAGAGTAAAGAATCCCCGGTGTTGCCGCCATGACATCAATCATCTGCAAACGCAGCTCCGCATCTTCAGAGGCCACTTCGACCTCAACTTTATCCCACAGCCCGCGCACTTTGATGCTCTCATCGAGACGGCGCAGAGTAACCTGCAAATTTGACTGTAAACGCTGGATAAAACGCTTACGTACAGGTTTACTCTTGATGGTAATTTCGGGAAACAGCTTGACGATAAACTTCATGGATTCTTACATGCCGGATTAAAAGGGGCGGCCATTATACATTGCCTCTGCTAAGGGGCAAAATTCATACGAAAGACACATATCTATCCAGATAAGCATTAGCCTGATGACTGATTATGATCGGGTGGAGGTAACGGGAGTTCGCCCGTTACCCCTCCCACACCACCGGACATGCGGTTTTCCGCATCCGGCGGTTGAACCCGATGCCTCTTAGTTAAGACACCGCGAGATCATTGGGTGTGACCAGGTGGTATTGTCTCAGTCGAGAGTTGCTTAAGCCGACATGCATTGCCGGATGCCTCGCAGCACGCCATGCTCCAGCATGGAAGCCCACTCGCTTAAGCTGCCGGGGCTTTACCCCCAAACGCTTAAGTGTATTGATCCTTCCGCGCCGGCTATGCCAGCGTTGCCAGAAGCATTTCCTCATGTGCCTGCGAGTCCATCCCGAGAGCCTGTCCAGTCTATCCACAGCCAAACCGAAGTAGTTCCACCAACCATACACATAGCGCCTCCAGTTCGCGACCAGCTCTCGACTCGTCAGGCTTTGCCGAACATCCCAGAGCTGGCAAACCCTCGCCTTGTATGCTTCCAGTCTGCTCGGGGCAATGCCTATTTCTCCGTCTTGACTTAGTCTGAACCCAAGGAACTTGCGTTGCCACGGACGTCCCGTTCCGCTTTTATCGCGATTTACCTGTAGCTTCAGGTGTTTCTCGATCCAATGGCTGATGCTCTCGAACACCCGTTCCGCACTCCGCTCGCTGCTGACATAGATATTCAGTCGAGTAGCCCAAGGGAACCGCCCCCTCAGGCTCTCACAGATACGGACGTGAA
>JBALVQ010000136.1:0-7662 GCA_036960915.1 Amphritea sp. | reverse complement strand
AGAACGTGTTCCGCACGAATCGCAACATCAAACCGCTCTGAGAGATAGGCAATACCCCTAACCATCGGTTGCAGCGGACAGCACTGCGCGCCGCCGCTGAACCGAAGCGTTATCTCTGATCCGCGAGTGACTGGAATGTCGCAAGAGCGGTCCAAGCCTGGCAAAAGCTGAGCGACCGCTCTGTGTCAGGAGCGACCAAACAGTATCAGAAGTAACTGTTGATCATCGATCTGGTCGCTTTCTTTTCATGTCATAAAAGAACACCCGCTCACCGCACCCCTGAACCCCACGAGGCTATTTTGTTTCACTGATCAGCAGGATGTCCTGGCACTACGGGATGCTCCCTATTCTGTAAGATATTAAAAGAGTCATTGATTATCGAATCAATGACTCTTTCTTCGCCTCACTATTTTCAAGCAACACCAAAGGGTATTAACACCTATGATCAGTATTCAATGACCAGATCACCTTTGGGTACGCTACAACAGGAAAGCACATAACCTGCAGCAACATCTTCATCGGTAATGCCGCCGTTATTATCCATGGTTACATCACCCTCTTTGACCAGCACTTTACAGGTACCACAGATACCCATGCCACAAGCCTTCGGGATATGCAGATCCAGCTTAGCTGCTGCAGCATGTACGGTTTCACCCGGTGCAATCTGAACACTCTTGCCGGTAGATGCAAATTCAACACGCAGCATATCACCCTGCTCAAGCGCCTCGGACTCTTCCTGGGCAATTTCCGCCTGCTGAATAGCATCTTCTTCAACATCGCTAGGCGTCGCTCCGAATGACTCCTCATGGTAACGATTCATATCAAAACCGTTACGCTCCAGCAGTGCTTTCACCGCTTTCATGTACGGTGTCGGACCACAACAGAACACTTCCCGCTCCATGAAATCCGGAGCGATCATCTCCAGTTTGGACTGGTCAAAATAACCACGGTATCCGTGCCAGGACTGACCACGTTCGATCTTTTCGCAGATCACATGCTGGGTAAAGTTACTGATACGCGAATCCATGTGCTCCAGTTCAGGCTGAAAAACGATGTCCCTGGGAGTGCGCGCACTATGGACAAATGTCATATCGACATCAGTATTGGTATCAAAAAACCAGCGAGCCATCGATATGACTGGTGTAATCCCCACTCCACCGGAAAGAAACAGGACCTTTTCAGCAGGAAAATCGATGCAGTTAAACAGGCCCACAGGCCCGTGCACAGCCAACTCATCCCCTTCCTGCATGTTATCGTGTAGCCAGTTGGATACCAGGCCACCCGGCGCTCTCTTTACCGTAATAGAGAAGCTATATGGCACAGAAGGCGAGCTTGAGATAGTGTATGAACGCATCACCTGCTGCGCTTCAATTTCCAGCTCCAGAGTAACAAACTGACCCGGCTTGAAAAAGAACATTACCGGCTGCTCAGCCATAAAACAGAAAGTTCTTACATCCCAGGTTTCATCAATTACTTTGACGCAACGGACATTATGTCGGCCATTCACCCAGGTTTGCGTGTTGACTGGAATAAATGAGTCAGTTGTTACAGTAGCCGCCGCTGGATTCATCATAATTGTTCTCTCTTATTTCTTGTTCCAGGCTTACTACCTGTCTGGCGACATTCTCTTCCCAGGCGACAGAACGCATTTAACCATTAGCGACAAAAACTTGCTTATTGCGACCAACCCTTGCCCTGACTGGGTCTACAGGTCGATAAATGCATACTTTGGTGTCGTAAACAGTCAATCCGAAGATCCCGGTTGGGTAGATTATTAGCGCCATGACAAACCGACACAGTTCGTACGGATATGTTCGTATGGATATATCGACGAATTGTGTCAAATACTATTGCGCACACTCTGGTGCTGATAAAGGTAAACAAAAATGAACCAGAACGATCTACTCAATACTACCAGCGCCTCCTACGCAGATGCTCGCCAAGAGATGAATCAGATGCTCGAAGAGCGCGAGCCTAACTACTCGCTGCCACAGCCACTGTATAACGACCCTCATATGTTCCGGGTTGATATGGAAGAGGTGTTTCAGAAAGAGTGGCTGTTTGTCGGCATGACCAGCGAAATCCCTACTAAAGGCGATTATTTTACTGTTGAAATCGGCCAGAATCCGGTTCTGATTGTGCGTGATGCCGATGGCAATGTGAACGCATTCCACAACACCTGTCGTCACCGTGGATCACGGGTCTGCACCGAACATCGTGGCAAAGTCGCCAACCTGGTATGCCCTTATCACCAGTGGACTTATGACCTCAAAGGCAACCTGCTTTTCGCAGGTACCGAAATGGGCGACGCTTTCGATATGAAGCAGAACGGCCTGAAATCAGCATTCTGTAAAACTGCGGGCGGCTTTATCTTTGTATCCCTGGGCAAGCAAGAGCCAGAGTCGGATTTTGACGAATTTCTGGCCACTCTGGATGAGTACATGGCACCGTATGATGTCGAAAACACCAAGTTGGCCGTAGAGTCCAACATGTATGAAAAAGCTAACTGGAAGCTGGTCATCGAGAACAACCGTGAATGCTATCACTGTTCAGCTAACCACCCAGAGCTGCTGAATACCTTGCTGGAGTGGGACGACACCAACGATCCACGTGCGTCGCAGGAATTCAAAGATCACTGCAGCCAGCAGGCCGCTGAGTGGGACGCCGAAGGCATTCCTCATGAGCACCGCAGCTTTGGTCCTGGATTGCGCAACCGCATCGTGCGCATGCCGCTTAAAAAGGGCACCAAGGTGATGACAATCGATGGGACTGATGGCTGCAGCAAGCTTTTGGGCAATATCAAAAACCCACAGCTTGGTTCCATGCGTATCCTGCACCTGCCAAACTCCTGGAACCACATGCAGAGCGATCATTTCATCGTCTTCCGCGTACTGCCAATTTCCGCTCAGGAAACTCTGGTAACGACCAAGTGGTTCGTACACAAAGATGCAGTGGAAGGCGTAGACTACGATGTCGAGAAACTTCGCCGCGTGTGGGATGCCACCAACGAACAGGACCGTATTCTGGGTGAAGAAAATCAGCGCGGTATCAACTCCATTGGCTACCAGCCAGGCCCCTACTCCGAAACCTTTGAATTTGGCGTAATCAACTTCATGGAATGGTACAGCGACACCGTACGTAAAAACCTGAAAGGCTGAACCTGGAAATACTAGACATAAGCCGCTATTGCATATCCATCTGTTAGCGGCAGTCTCTATATCCTAAAAAAACCCGGCTATGAATTACATAGCCGGGTTTTTTATACGCTTGTTAAAGGAGATCTAAAGCTTCATCGAGCTACTGTCAGAGACAAGGTTTTAAACGACTGGCTTTCCATCCACCGAATTCACCCATTCCCCTTCCTTCGATTCATCTCCCTTACTGATCGCATCTACGACGTCTGATGCAGACCCGGGGATTGCCTCTACAACGGCTACCGCCACATCCATCGCATTGTCAGGCGATGCTTCAGATAGACGCTGCACCAGTTCAACGGCTTCGTCATGCTCCACTGCCTCAGCAACCTCACCATCTGCTGAATCAGCGTCAGCCGACGCTGCAGCACTGGCTTCTTCGCCCGTTTCATAGTCGCTTATGCTACTGGCATATTCCGCGGCAACTTCAACAGCACACTCGGGCACGGCTTCTACAACCGCCACAGCAACATCCATGGCATTTTCAGGCGACGCTTCAGACAGACGCTGCACCAGCTCGACGGCCTCTTCATGCTCTAACGCCTCAACATACACACCATTAGCTGAAACAGCTTCAGACAGCGTTGCAGCACTAGCTTCTTCACCATTGTCACTTATATTACTGGCATATTCAGCAGCAACCTCGGCGGCACTCTCCGGCACGGCTTCTACAACCGCCACAGCAACATCCATTGCATTCTCAGGTGACGCTTCCGATAAGCGCTGCACAAGTTCGACAGCTTCTTCATGTTCCGGCGCTTCAACAAACTCACCATCAGCTGAAACAGCTTCAGACAGCGTTGCAGCACTGGCTTCTTCGCCCGTTTCGCTATCGCTTATATTACTGGCATATTCAGCAGCAACCTCGGCGGCACTCTCCGGCACGGCTTCTACAACAGCCACAGCAACATCCATGGCATTCTCAGGCGACGCTTCAGACAGACGCTGCACCAGCTCGACGGCCTCTTCATGCTCTAACGCCTCAACATACACACCATTAGCTGAAACAGCTTCAGACAGCGTTGCAGCACTAGCTTCTTCACCATTGTCACTTATATTACTGGCATATTCAGCAGCAACCTCGGCGGCACTCTCCGGCACGGCTTCTACAACCGCCACAGCAACATCCATTGCATTCTCAGGTGACGCTTCCGATAAGCGCTGCACAAGTTCGACAGCTTCTTCATGTTCCGGCGCTTCAACAAACTCACCAGTAGCTGAAACAGCTTCAGACAGCGTTGCAGCACTGGCTTCTTCACCATTGTCGCTGATATTACTGGCATATTCCGCAGCAACCTCAACGGCACACTCCGGCACAGCTTCTACAACCGCTACAGCAACATCCATGGCACTTTCAGGCGATGCTTCTGTTAAACGCTGTACAAGCTCTACAGCCGCTTCATGCTCCAACGACTCAGCCTCTGATTCATCATCGGACACTGCAGTAACATCACCTTCATCAGACTCGCTTTCTGCAATATTACTGGCCATCTCTGCTGCAACCTCGGCGGCACATCCAGGCACTGCCTCAACCACCGCTACAGCCATATCCAGCGCCTGTTCCGGGGCCACTTCTGCAAGTCGAGATACCAGTTCAATGGTATCCTGGTAATCATCTTCTGGTGACTCTACAGCCCGAGCCTTGAACTGTCCTGCATACAGTTTTTCAAGCTCTGCAAGCGCCATTTCTGAACCCGCTTGTGCCTTTGCCTTGCCCTCTTCTTCAGTCACGCCAACGCTTGCAATATATTCTTCTGCAACCTGTACGGCGGTTTCCGGGATCGCATCTACCATTGCCACGGCCATATCCAGTGCCTGTTCTGGTGCTGCCTGCCACAATTCAGAAACAATATTCAGCGCATCTTCTTCACTAGTATCGTCTTCACGGTCGGCAGGGCGCACGGCTTCACGCTCTTCAGCCAGGACCTGTGCATAATATTCCGCCACCTGAACAGCCGATTCAGGTGCAGACTCTGCGGCTACCCTGGCCATCTCCATACGCAAGTCGGGGAAAGTACGGCCAATCTCGGCAGCTACGGGCACAACCTGCATCGGATGCCATTCGGCGAGTTTTTTAACCAACTCGTAGGCCAGTTCAGGCTTGGCTTTAACTATGGTACGCGTCACATCCAAAATTTGATAAGGCATCGCCTCTTTCATCACTTCATAGAGACGCAATACATCGATCCCCTGCACCTGAGCAATCGCAGCGGCCACTTCTACGCCTCGTTCCGTATTGGCCATGGCAATTGCGCGTGCCATCTTAACGGCAGCAGCAGGATCAGTTGCAGCAATTGTCACCGCAGTTTCCGCCTCAGCACTCAATGGCATATCCTGCTCGACATATTCAGTACGTGGATCAAGATCAACTGCAGATGTAAGACCTGCCCCCTGCATAACGAAGCTCTCCTGCTCCTCTACCGGCAGCGCCTGACGTACGGTCATGCGGTACATAACAAAGCCCGCCAACAACAACTGGATAACTGCCAGGAAATAAAACAGCGCGCTATTGCCGAAAATATTCATCACCAGGGAAGCGGAATATGGCCCAAGCATACCGCCAAGAGCGAAAGCCATAATTAAACTGCCCATCGCGGCCACCATTTCGCTCTGACGTAATTTATCAAACGATTCGGAGATACTCAGAGGATAGGTACAGGCGATTATTCCGCTGGTTATACCGGTGGCAGCATACATCGCCCAGTGAATTCCCATCGGCGCCAATACCGTGACGGATAGCCCAACCACGGCAGAGATAATCAGTAAACAAAGTAGAACCGTTCGGCGGTCAAAACGATCCGACAGGTAACCTACGGGAAACTGCAGTACAAAGGCCCCCAGAATCGCAGCCCCCATATAGAGTGACAACTGGAACTCGACAATGCCATAGTCCTTGGCGAATACCGGCAGCATGTTGAATAAAGCTGCGTAAATCAGCCCCGATACCAGACAGCTAACAACCCCCAAAGGCGAGATTTTATACAGCGCCGGCAGCGACATTGAACTTACTTCTTCAACGACCGGCCCGGTAAGGCGGCTTAACACCATCGGAATAATTGCCACACAAAACAGAATGCCACCGACCACAAACAGTATCGTCCCTTCCGGACTGGCAACATTCATAAAGAACTGACCGCCAAACAGGCCACCCAGCATAACGGCGTTATAGGCGCCCAAAACTTTGCCGCGGGTTTCTTTGCTGGAACTGCCACTGAGCCAGCTCTCCATTGCAGTCAGAGAACAAGCGTTACAGAAGCCCAAAAAGACTCGCATGACACCCCAGAGAGCCGGATCTGCATACAGGCTACAGATCAGAATAGTAACAGCTCCCATCGCCACACAACCGGCAAACATGCGTATATGTCCGGCCCGTTTGATCAGTGTCTTGCTGTATAATGCCCCCAGCAACATACCGACAAAATACAGTGAAAGCACCATACCGATGGTATCGGTACTTACTCCATCCAACGCCATTCTTACCGGCAGCAGGACGTTAATCAGTCCATGTCCCAGAAAGAAGATGAAACAACTGATAAACAGTGAGATAAGTGAAAAGAAAGTTGTCCGCACTGGTCTGTTCTCTTAATGCCAACCGGCCAAACCGGTCATAAATTATTAATCTAAAACGAGTTCAGCCCTCCCCGAAGTATTAACAAATACGCCTGGAAGGGCTGTTCTGTAACTGTTATTGACTCACCGGGAGTAATGCCGGATTTAACCAATCATAGTGGATATATTTCTATCAGCATATCCAACGCATTTTTCACTTCGGGCAATAGCAAGGGTTGCTGCTGATTTAGCTCCTGCATCACCCGATACAGCTCTGCATTTACCTGCTGCCCCTGTGCCTCTTGCCAGGTTAATGCGGCCTGGCTGCACTGCTCTGGAGTCCAGTCATTTTCTACAGGAACTCCTACGCCTTTAAGAAGGTCACGAAAATCATCCTGATCCACAAGGTCGGCAATCATCATACCTTTTACCCTCCGGTTAATTCGTTTTGTAAAATCAAGTTTAAGTATAGTAGCGCTAAAAACACAGTTACGCTCAACCTGAAAAAATGAAAAAAGCCGGCTTAATGCCGGCTTTTTATTATGTGCGCGATCTTACCACTAAAATATTATCTATTGCACTTCACTTTTCAGGCCTTTATACAAGCTCAGGCACATAAAGATCAACACAACAGTAAATGGCAAGCCAGCAGTAATCGCTCCCGCCTGCAGTGCAGTCAGCGCTTCAGAACCACCGCCATACAGCAGCACACCTGCAATCACACCCTGCAACACGGCCCAGAAAATACGCTGAGGTACTGGCGAATCCACTTTACCACCGGCAGTGATAGAGTCGATGACCAGAGAACCGGAGTCAGAAGAGGTAATAAAGAACACCAGTACCAGCACGATTGCCAGTATCGACGTCAGCTCCGTCAGAGGAAGATTCTCCAGCATTTGGAACATCGCCAGGGATACAT
>JBALVQ010000013.1:54870-74480 GCA_036960915.1 Amphritea sp. | reverse complement strand
TCGGCGCGAGGCGCACCTCCCACAAGATTCACCAGCACCCTGTCTCTTACATGTGTAGGGAGGGAATTTTTCGAAGGGCCCTAGTGACAGGATAGTTGTCGCCAAAAGGCTGTGCAGCATAGATGTGGCGCCCCAGGTGGAGCCCTTGTATTTAATATTGCCTTGGGGTTGGATCTGCCTGAGAAAAAGATACCAATCAGAAGATTTAAGAGGCGCTCCCCGGTAATCAACGATGAGCCTTTTTTTTTGCTTTTGGTATTTGTGAAGATAACCCGGTCTACTAAAGACGGGTCGATTCAGTTTGCAAAAGCTAATGATGAGAGGTTGAACAGCTTTGAATACCTGATAGATCTTTTTTTTTTGGGGGGGGCGGGGTTGTGGGCATACGGACTGAACAACTTCCGCTATGACTACAACACTAAGTTTATTCATCCAGCATGGTCTGTATTGATGACTGAATCAGGTTTTGATCAGTATGAAACCAGCTTCGTTTATCGTCGTGAATACAAAACACCGGGTGTCGGTAACGGTAACGGTAAAAACGTAGCTCTTGCGTTGGGTAACATGCTTTCTATCTACGCCCGGAATAAGTTTCCAGCTCACTACGCGTTAGAGTGTCTCAAGACCAGTGGTATCTATCACGATACTTTGCGTTATTTTTATTCTAGGGGGTTGGATAAGTCTGATCTTTTCGAGTTTATACAAAAAGGACTTATAAACAGGCGGCTAGCTTCAAAGGTTGCAGCTTAACAAGCTTGTCAGAGTGTCGTCATAACTTGATCTTTAGAATCGAACCTTTTTCTCAAAAATGATCACTAGTTTGAACGATAGACCTAGACTCCTATCGATTAGCCTCCAATTAATGCAGAAAAGGGGGGCAGATTAGTCTATTTTTGCAGGCTGTCATAAGTGTAAACTAGCCATCATAGTATTAAAGTTGCTAAGACCGATAAGGGAATAAGGACAGTTATATGCATTTGAGATCAGGTATATCAAAGGAGTTAAAACGTCAGTTTGTTGTCGATGAAGATGCACTTATTAGGATAAAATCTGTTTTTGATAAAGCTGCGCAATCATTAGATAGGAAGGTGCAAGTTGTTTTCCATGTAGAAAGGGAAGATGACAGATTTTATGAGACGCATGATTTGGACGATGTAATTTCAGACCCTAATATATCGGGTAAAAAAATCACATTTCTTATTGTTGAAATGCGTGAAGAAGAATCTAAAAAAGATAGTAGAAGGGATTGGATAGCCAGAGTTGTCTTCTTAGCTGAAAAAAGGTACGGGATTAGATTTAAAGACACAGATGAAATTCATATTGATATATCTACCAACGATAAAAACTGGGCTCTTTTGCTGGCCGATGAGCTGGAACCTCAAATTGAGAGAACAGTAAATCGAAGTAAGTTACCAAGGTGGCCATTATACGGGACTGGTGCTTTCCTGCTTTATTTTCTTGTGAAGTTCATCTTTTCTGTAAAAGATAAATTTTCTGAAGAAACCATCGAACTAGTTAAACCTCTTACTACAGTGGTTATTGTAATGGCCTTTTTATTCCTGACGATAACATTTATGTTCTGGTTATTAAGAGGCAGACCAACAGTTTTAGCTAAACTATTGGGGCCAGAAACATCATTCCTCTGGGGTGATGAAGCAAAACACTTTAGAGAACGAGAGCAAACGCGAAAGAATCTGTTTTGGGGTGTAGTCGTTGCCTTTGTTGTTTCTGCTATGGCAGGTATTGGTGTAACAATATTGTAGATACCTAGGGAAATGGGATGGACTCTCTCTCATTGATTAGTCGTACACTTCTAATCTGGCATATAGATGCCGATAGGTGAGGAGGAGTCCATCCCATTGCTTTGTGAGAAGCGGTCATTACCTGTCAAATCAAGTTCGAGCTAATATAGCTATGCTAAGGAAATGATTTCCACATTCTTTCCATTTTTTTAGTGTTAGACTGGGTTATATGGAAAGAAACAAACCCTAAGCTGCTGTTTTATAAATAAATTGAGTCACACTAGGTCATATTGCTCTTGCGTTTTTGATATAGTCGATAACCCAGCATCCACGCCAGTATTAATCCATAAATCAACTGCTCCTTAAAGCTGGCCCGGATCTGCCAGATAAAGTGCAGCATGACTAACAAGCTGATGGGGTATATTAACTGGTGCAGCCTTTTCCAGTTACGTCCAAGGCGACGCTTGCCACCCTGAGTGGATGTTACTCCCAGAGGCAACAACAACAGCAAAGCAGCAAAACCTACGATGATATAGGGTCGCTGGGTTAATTCCCGTAATAACAGATCCCCGCGCCAGCCCACCAGAAAGGTTGCAAAAGCCAGCAGGTGAAGCACCGCATAAAACAGCGCATACAGCCCCAGCATACGACGATAACGCAGTGGCTGACGCCAGTTAAACATAAAACGGGTTGGCGAAATAGCAAGCGTAATCCAGAGCATATTCAACGCCCATGTACCCAGCTCATCGACAATATACTTGCCTGGATCAGCGCCCAAATTGTCATTGAAGCCGTCCCAGAAAATCAGGCCAAGTGGTATCAGTGGCAACAGAAAAACCAGCCACCAGCGGGAAAATGAAAAGACTTTTTTGAAGGCGGTTTTCCTGGCTAAAACCATTGCTTCAGATTCATGCCCTTATAGAGGTGTGCAACCTGCTCCCCATAGCCATTAAACGGCTGGGTTTCGATGATATTAGGACTCAGTAAGGAGGATGGCAGACGCCTCTCGGTAGCCTGGCTCCAGCGTGGATGATCAACCGCCGGATTCACATTGGCATAAAAACCATACTCATCCGGTGCCGTGACATTCCAGCTACTGGCTGGCATCGTCTCGGTAAAATGAATTTTAACGATCGACTTTATCGACTTAAAGCCGTATTTCCAGGGCACAATCAGACGCAACGGTGCGCCATTTTGCGGGGGAAGAGCATTGCCATAAACGCCCACCGCCATCAACGTCAGAGGATTCATCGCTTCATCCATGCGCAGCCCTTCGATATAGGGCCAGTCAATTGTGCCAAAGGAGCTTCTCTGTTCAGGCATCTGCTCCGTATCGAGCAGGGTTGTGAATTGCACATACTTGGCTTTGGAGGTCGGTTCAAAACGCTTAATCAGATCCGCCAGGGGAAAGCCCAGCCAGGGAATCACCATCGACCAGGCTTCAACACAACGCAGCCTGTAGATCCTGTCTTCCAATGTATGCGGCGCCAGCAGATCTTCAAGATTGTAATGCCCGGGTTTAGCAACCTCACCACTGATCTCTACTTTCCAGGGATCAGTTTTCAGATTCTGTGCATAGCGTGCAGGATCCCGCTTATCGGTGCCAAACTCATAGAAGTTATTATGCGTAATAGCGTTGTAATATGGCGCCAGTTCTTCTGAGGTAGAGTAAGCAGAATCTTTTATCGAGGCAGATATTTTCCCCTGCAACCATTGCGGCCCAGGATAGCGCGGTAAGTCATCGGGAATATCATAGCGCTCCAGCGCACGCGCCAGAGAAGGAAACCCGGCAGCAGTTAAAGCAGCAAGACCTGCCGCCGCTTTGATGAATTGCCGCCGGTTCTGATAGACAGTTTCAGAGGTTATCTGCGAAGATTTAATCAGCTCAGGCTTTTTAATCAACATACAACTTCCAGCACGCTCGGTATTCAGTTACCTATTGTTTTACGTTTGCGGACCAACCAGAGAACTGGACCAGACAGGGTGTAGCCAAGAATCAGTAGCCACAGGAAGATCGGCGGACTGATTGATATAACGCCAATCACCAACACAATCCCCAACAGAATCATAAACGGGATTTTACCCTTAGGGTCTACCTCCTTGAAACTGGAGTACAGCACATTGCTGACCATCAGTACGCCCATCAGTGCCACGTATAAAGCTATCAAGTAGGCATAACCGCTGACATCGATATCGAACTCAACACTGGCCCATACAAGCCCTGCGATGGCAGCGGCGGCGGCGGGGCTAGGCAGACCAACAAAGTAGCGTTTATCAACCGAACCAATCTGGGTATTAAAACGCGCCAGGCGCAATGCCGCACCGGCGACATAGATAAAAGCCGCGAACCAACCAAACTTGCCGGCAGAACTCAACACCCAGCTAAAGGTAACCAGCGCCGGCGCTACACCGAACGAAACCATATCGGAGAGTGAGTCATATTCAGCACCAAACGCACTCTGGGTATTCGTCATCCGCGCGACGCGACCATCAAGCCCATCCAGTACCATCGCGACAAAGATAGCAATTGCCGCATTTTCAAACTGGCCATTCATTCCGGCAACGACCGCATAGAAGCCGGAAAATAGAGCTCCCGTCGTAAATAGGTTAGGCAGTAGATAGATGCCCCGGCGACGCGGTTTAGGGGTCTGTTTTTCCTGTCCAATCAACTCATCCTGAGTGCCGTTTTCAGGGTCCTGTTTGTCCTGCTGATCATTCATAAAGTGTTTTCACCACAAGAGTTATTACCAAACTGCTGACATTCTACTGCCACGTTTGTCTGATTGCTATTCGTCAGCTAAGAGTATCCGCTGCACAAACTTCCTCACCAGGATATTAGACTCCGGTGTTTCAACGGCTGAACGAAGTACCCGGTCTAACTGACCATCGCCATCTGTATAGTGTGCCTTGTAATACGTCAGTCGCTCGATCAGCGTATCGCGATCTACTTCAGGATGGAACTGAAACGCCCAAAAAGGTTTACCCTTCACTTTAAAACTGTGGATACATTCATTGGTATAGGCCAACACCTGACAGTTTTCCGGAACAGCCTCAGCATATTGTCGATGCACGGAAATCGCAAAAAAACCATCGGGAGTATCATGGTAGAGCTGATCATCAGAAGCCGCGTCGGTTAATCTGACGGGTAGCGTCCCCATCTCAAAGCCTACATCCTTGTGAAGAATCTCCCCACCCAGAGCCAGCACCGCCAGCTGAAAGCCAAAACAGGAAGCAAACACGGGTTTGCCATTTTCAGCACAATGCCTGAGTAGTTGCTGGCACTGCTCAACAAAAGGATAAAGCTCCGGTTTAAGCACGTTAGCTTCGCTTGCACCTCCGACAAACAACGCATCATAGCCATCCACCACTGTGAGCGAAAACTCTGGCGTATCGAAAACATTCAGAATACCGATCTGATCCAGAGTAACCCCACAATATTCAGCAAAGCTCTGATGTTCTTCCTGACGCACCTGCGCACTATCACGAATTTGCAGTAACAGAATTTTTAGCTGATCAGGTTTTTTCAACATGAAAGATGCCTATAACAGTCTATGTCGCTGATAAGGATACAGGGAAGACTCTCAGACAAAAACAACAAAACGCAGAAATCTGCGCTTTGCTATACCCCCGGGATGAGCGGATGTGCTATTTCAGTCCGGGAAGTAAAAACGGGATATTGATCTTTTTTTCAGTTAATTTTCGCGTGATTACCTGTTTCAATGGCGCAAAGTTATTGGCTATGCGTAAAGTTGCTTTACGCGCAATTTTTGCCGCCAGGTTATCATTGGTAAACAGTCCGACCACCAGGTTCGTCCCCAGGTACAAAGGTTTGGTTACCCGCATATGCGCACGCTGGTATTTTTCCAATACACTGATCGAACCGATATCCCTGCCCTGCGCAATAGCACTAGTTATCTCTTTAGCCAACGTCTCCTGACTACGTAAACCCAGATTGAAGCCATGGGCAGTGACCGGGTGCATCCCGACTGCGGCATCACCAATGACAGCAAATCGACGACTGACAAATTTATCAGCATGCACGGCCACCAATGGGTACATATGCCGCCGACCATAAAGCTTCATGCTACCCAGCTGCCCCTGCAAGCGTTGTTCTATATCTGCAGCAAAAGCCTCTTCACTCAAATTAAATAGATTGTCGACTTCAGCACTGGACAGCGTCACCACAATCGAGGAGAGATTCCCATTCATCGGCAGGATAGCCAGAGTACGACCGTAGTGGAAACATTCAAAGGCGGTTTGATTATGAGGAACACTATGCTCCATCCGACATACTATCGCGGTACGGGAAAAGTCCTTCATCGATGCAGCCACACCCATCTTGCGACGGGTTTCTGAAAAACGACTGTCGGCAGACACCAGCAATGAACATTCTACCTGCTCACCATTAGATAGCTTAACCCAGGCTCTGTCGTTATTACTGCCGACGTCCTCAACAGACACCTCAGTCAGCAGCTTAACATTCTCGATCCCCTCAACGGCTGCAAAGAAAGCCTGCCTGATCGCATGATTAGGAACCAGATAACCCAGCGCATCCAGGTCGGTATTTTGGTTATCAAAATTCAGGGTATAGCTGGAATCACCATCCAGCACTTTGGCCGCACAGATGGGAGAAACATCCTGATCCGCCAACCGCTGCCATACACCGGAAGTCTTCATCAGATCAACTGACAGATGCGTTAAGGCAATTTCTCGACCATCTTCCGGAGGATGACGCAAAGTATCCACAGAGGAGCGCTCTATAAGCAATACCCGTAAGCGACTGCCCGACAGGGAACGCGCAAAGCTGAGACCCGCAGGACCTGCGCCAATGATAACAACATCGTATTTCATACCAAGCCTCTGATCGAATCCGGGGGGGTTATAGAGTGTGGTCGTCTACCCTACCTTGATGTAACAGGCATTTCTTCGATACAGATCAAACCTCGGTGCAAATCAGTCCTGAAAACAAGTATCAAATCATATAAGTCTCAGAGTCGTAACCAGCAAATTGAGCGTTTCGCCAGGCATCATTACAAGCACTCACATTCTACAAGATGGTATATAATCTGACTTACATCCCATATATTGCAACACACTACAGACCCGACATATTTATGGATACTAAAACACTCAAGCTGTTTATCAGCCTCTGCGACACCCTCCACTTTGGCCGCGCCAGCGAAGCCTGCCATATCAGCCCATCGGCATTAAGCCGGGCGATCAAGCAACTGGAAGAATCTTTAGGCGTTACTCTTTTTATCCGGGATAATCGCAGCGTAAATCTTACCCATGAGGGTCAGCTATTCCTGGAATATGCCAGGGATACCCTGGTGCAATGGGAGCTTACCCGGCAAACCCTGCTGGCAGAAGCAAAAGAGCTTCATGGTGAAATCAGCGTATATTGCTCGGTCACTGCCAGCTACAGTTTCCTCTACGATATTCTCAGTCAATTCCGGGCCAATCACCCAGGGGTGGAAATCAAGCTGCATACCGGTGACCCCGAACATGCAATCAATCGAGTAATTGCCGGCACAGAAGACATCACTATCGCCGCCCGCCCCGACTCCCTACCGGGTGATCTGGCATTCAAACAGATCGCCCGCTCCCCTCTGCTGTTTATTGCCCCCCTGGATGAGCCGGGACTTAACCATCTGCAAAGCGACACACTAAACACTATCAACTGGTCTACTGTACCGATGATTTTATCAGAGGAAGGGGTGGCCAGACGCCGGGTAGATAACTGGTTCAGTCAGCAAAATGCAAAACCCAACATCTATGCACAGGTGGCGGGTAACGAGGCGATCGTTAGCATGGTAAGCCTGGGATTTGGCGTCGGCGTAGTTCCCAAAATAGTGTTAGATAACAGCCCCCTGGAAGAACGGGTTCGCATCTTGCCGGTCACTCCAGAACTGGAGGCCTATAACGTCGGCCTGTTTGCCCAGGAACGTAAACTGAAAAACCCATTAATACAGGCATTTTGGAAACAGATTAAAACCCGTAGCGGCAACAATTAATTTGGCGCTCTAGCGCCTGGCCGATTAACCAGGTAGATGCCAAAAGCGACCAGCAACAAGGCACCGACAAGATTGATAGTTAAAGCTTCATCCAGAATCAGCCAGGCAAACACAACCCCGAACAGGGGTGTCATAAATGCAGAGGTCGCTACTCTGGAGGCAGGATAGCGGCTCAACAGCCAGAACCAGCCCAGATAACCGATAAACGCCATCATTACTATCTGGAATGCCATTGCCGCCAGCACCGTATCGTTGATCTCCACTATCCCCGGCTCCCCCAGCAACAGGGACAAGATAGGCAGCAGTACTGCCGATACCGCCAACTGATAGAGCAGCACCCGCGCTGCAGAAAGGTGACGCTGTGGCGATGCCCTGAGTATCACAGTTGTCGCCCCCCAGAAGATAGCGCCGGTAATAGCCAGAAGATCCCCTATCAGCGAAACCTCACCTCCCATTGAATCACTAAATGCGAAGACCATCCCGATAAACGCACAGATCAATCCAAGCACCTGTATCAGGCGCAGGCTTTCTCCCGGTATAAAAAGGTGTGCTCCCAACGCGACAATAAAAGGCGAGGTATAGAGAAATACCGTTGCATGGGAGGCCGTCGTTCGTTCCAGCGCCAAATACAGACAGAGAAACTCACCGGCAAACAGTACGCCGGCCATAATACCCCACCAGGCCGCACCATCAGATCGAAAAATCGTTTCGCCACGCCAGCGCATCCAGCAACAGATCAGCAAGGTCGCACCGATGGAACGGATGCCCGCTTGCATAATAGGCGAGATCCCCTCGAGGGCGAATTTGATAACCACCTGATTCAGGCCAAACAGAAGACACAGGCCAATCAGCAGAGATATCCCCAAACCATCCAGCTTAGGTTTAATCATTCTGTAGCGGTTTGATCGAACAATGCTTCAATTTCAGGAATAATGGAGGGACGGCCACGCTGGTTAAGCGCGGTACCAATAACCAGACCTTCAACACAGACTTTTTCGTCTGCCAGGCGGATAACCCGCTGGCGGAAACCGAACTTAATCTTACTGATTCGCTCCACACCTACCTCAACCACAAACTGATCGCCGCTTTTCAGGGAGTTTTTATAATCCAGTTCTGACCTGATCACGACCAGGTGGATACCCGCTTCGGTCAGCGCGGCAAAGTCGATATTCTTTTCCAGAAGGTATTCGTGGCGGGCATGCTCAAGATAGTTGAAATAGGCACCGTTATTCACAATGCCTTGCATATCCAACTCATAATCACGGACTTTTAGTTCGATCCTGAAAGTGCTCATTAACTCTCCATCACCCAGTAAAATAGTGGAGGGAGATAGTAGCACCCTGCCCTCCCCTCAGCCAGCACTCAGCCAGCCAGGATCAATGGGAAGAAGGAGCAGAGTTACGCGGCGCCGGAGCACATTCCTCGATCAACTTAAGAAGCGCATCAACCCCATGCTGTAAACCGTTGTTATTATCGATACGCAGCAAACCAGGCGGCAGGCTATCGACGATCTGCGGGTGCCTCTCAAGCCTTCTATGTATTTCTTCTTCGCTCTCCCTGCCCCGCTGAATTAACCGCTCGCGCAAGCGTCCCGCATCAACATCCACCAGCACCGGGATCAGGTTGGGATAACTGTGCATCGCTATTTGTAGATATTCTCTGGAGCCATTGATCATCACATTGACGCCACTGGCCAGCCAGTTATCTATTTCCGAACCAATGGCATAGCTATAATCATGCGAATACCACTGCATGGCAAACATGCCCATGCTAGCACGCATATCAAACTCTTCAGGGGACAGATGAATATGGTTTTCACCACCAATATTAGGTGCACGCGTAATATAACGATGCGCCACAATACAGCCATGATGAGGCTTAAGCTGCTGACGGCAGCCTTCAAGCAGACTGTCTTTACCGCTGCCTGAAGCGCCCACCAGATAGAGCAGTTTTCCACTCATTGTATAAATCTCAGGTAGTTATATACGACCATCCATTGATCGCGAATCACCCAAGAATAATACGCCCAACCATTAAAAACTAGGATTCAGTGACTCCAACATGGAGACTTATGCCAATTCAGGTTCAGTAGCGATGAGTTTAACAATAGTATCAGGGGTTCTGTTTCCAGAAATCCTTTCACCGAAGCCCCCTGAGACAGCAATCATCTCAGCTTCAAGTAACACCTCATAGGTATCGCGCCACTTTGGAGCAAGCCTTCCCCAGCGCCAGAAATTAACACTGAATTGCGTAACGCCTGGTGTTGAAAAACTGAATGAAGCATCAATATCGGAATGACGTACTGCAACAGGTCGATCAGTCAGTATTGAGAATGGTGAAAGCATTAACACAAGGAAAAAAACAACAAATGCCCTGGACATAGGCACCTCCTGCACGCGGAGCGCATTAAGGGCCAATAGCAACAAGAATTATAAAGATGCGGCCAGACCCTCGATTTAAATTATCGTCGGTCTTTTCATTCAGGAATATCACCTGCAATGGGTTCAAATAAGTATAGACTATGATTTTTCCATGGGGAAAAAAAAGCCGCTCATTTGAGCGGCTTTTTAACAGGCGATGCAGAGTTACAGGCTCAACACCTTCTCACCACGCGACAGACCGGAAACACCGGTACGCACTACTTCCATAATAAGCGTGGTACCCAGAGTCTCGATAAAGGCATCCAGCTTATCACTGGCACCGGTCAATTGAACGGTGTAGGTAGTGGGCGTGACATCGATAATCTGGCCGCGGAAAATATCGGCGGTACGCTTAATCTCCGCACGCATCTGGCCGGTAGCCTTCAGCTTGATCATCATCAGCTCGCGCTCAATGTGGTCGCCTTCAGTCAGGTCAACCACTTTAACCACGTCAATCAGCTTGTTGAGCTGCTTGGTGATCTGCTCGACAACCCTGTCGCTGCCGATAGTAGTTACTGTCAGACGTGAAAGAGTAGAATCCTCTGTTGGCGCAACCGTCAACGACTCGATGTTAAAGTTACGCTGAGCGAACAGGCCAACAACACGAGACAATGCACCGGCCTCGTTTTCCATCAGTACAGAAATGATATGTCTCATGATTAAGTTCTCTCCGTCTTGCTCAACCACATATCACGCATGGAACCACGCGGCACCTGCATGGGATAGACGTGTTCGAATGGGTCAACCGCAATGTCCATAAATACCATGCGATCTTTCAGGGAGAACGCTTCGCGCATTGCCGCTTCAAGGTCTTCGTACTTCTCAACCTTCATGCCGACATGACCATAAGCTTCCACCAGCTTTACGAAATCAGGCAGCGACTCCATATAAGAGTGTGAATGGCGCGACTCATAGTTCATATCCTGCCACTGACGAACCATTCCCAGGGACTGGTTGTTCAGACAGATAACCTTAAGCGGAATATTATACTGGCTGATAGTAGACAGCTCCTGAATGTTCATCTGGATACTGCCTTCGCCGGTAACACACACCACTTCCTCTTCCGGGAAGTTCAGCTTCACCCCCATCGCGGCCGGCAGACCAAAGCCCATGGTGCCCAGACCACCGGAGTTGAGCCAGCGATTGGGTTTATTGAACTTGTAGTACTGTGCCGCAAACATCTGGTGCTGACCTACATCAGAGCAGATATAAGCATCGCCATTGGTAACCTTGCTGAGCATCTCGATAACCTGCTGAGGTTTCATTTGCTCGCTATCATCGGTACGGAAGCGTCCGCCGTGACGGGCACGCCACTCATCGATCTGCTGCCACCATGAATCCATCGATTCTTTATCGAGCTGTTTTTTACTGGCCTTAACCAGCGAAACCATCTCCTGCAGAACATGCTTGGCCGGGCCAACGATAGGCACATCCGCCTTAACTGTCTTGGAGATAGAGGCCGGATCGATATCGACATGAATAATCTTGGCTGTTGGACAGAACTTGTCCAGGCCATTGGTAACACGGTCATCGAAGCGCGCACCTACAGCCAGAATCAGATCCGCGTGGTGCATCACCATGTTAGCTTCATAGCTACCGTGCATCCCCAGCATACCGATAAACTGACGATCAGTACCCGGATAACCACCCAACCCCATCAGGGTGTTAGTAACTGGTGCGTTCAACAGTTGAGCTAATTCTGTTAGCTCTTCACTGGCACCGCCCAGGATAATACCGCCACCGGTATACAAAACCGGACGCTTGGCATTGAGCAGCATATCCATGGCTTTCTTGATCTGACCGGAATGACCACGACTAACAGGGTTGTAGGAGCGCAGCTTGACACTCGCTGGGTACTCATAGGGATAGCGCTCTGTCGGCGTCGTCATATCCTTGGGAATATCCACGACGACAGGCCCTGGACGACCACTCTCTGCGATGTGGAACGCCTTCTTGATAATCATTGGAATATCTTCGGGCTTCTGTACGCTGAAGCTGTGCTTTACCACAGGGCGGGAAACACCGATCATATCGGTTTCCTGGAAAGCATCTTCGCCAATCAGATGGCTCATAACCTGGCCGGTAATAACGACCATCGGAATCGAGTCCATATAGGCGGTAGCAATGCCGGTCACGGCATTGGTTGCACCCGGACCGGAGGTCACCAGCGCGACACCCGCTTTACCGGTTGCACGCGCATAAGCATCAGCCATATGGGTAGCCGCCTGCTCATGGCGCACCAAAATGTGTTTTACATCTTCCTGCTGGAAAATTGCATCATAGAGATGCAACAAGGCTCCACCGGGATAACCATAGATGTACTTCACACCCTCATCACGAAGGGCGCGAACAGTCATTTCTGCGCCTGATAGTAATTCCACTTTTACACCCTCAATTTGCGTCTGCCCGCTGGCAACGCATCAAATTAATAAAACAATTCTGGAGGATGTACGTGATTCGCCTGCTGGTGGACACGACATCATCCAGCAGACTTTTGCGGGGTTCTCGAAGATAACGAGGTAGGCAAAAGCAATTCTTCATCCGGCGTAACAACAAAGGGTCTATTTGTTGAAGCCCGGGAAAATAAGCTGGGTGTGCTTATTCGTCTCCGCTTCGGGGTAACCTACTTATGCAGAGACAGCAAATTTTAGGAGCCAATTCTGACACTAAGCGACAGATTGTTCAAGCGATGATCAAAGGCTAATTTGATTATGCTCTAAACCATCAATGCATAGCTGCAGAATCCAATAGTACAGTGCTATAGTTGGGCAAAGTACTAAGGAACCTGCAAACAAGTCCCTTAGGCATCTGGCCGTTCTAATAGTCCACAGAGAACATAATGAACTTATTTTGCAGGTTCCCTAAACAAGCGAATAATAAGATTCGGAGATCAATGAATGAGTATTGCCGAGATTAAGAACAAAGAGCGTGTTATCAATGAGTTAATGCTGGTGCTGCGTAAGATTATGGTTGAACCGGAAATCTGCAGCCAGGCGATGGAAGCAGCCCGAGAGCATCTGAATGATGAGCATGCCAACATTGCCATCGCTGAGGCGCTCTCCGCCTGCTCAAATGTAAAAATCCCAATCGAACATAGCGAAGCCGATACCCTGTTTCTGGAGATGCTTAAAGAGCTGGTGCGCGACGAACAGGCGCTTTACTAATAAGTATTCTGCTGGACCAGTCTCCGGGCTAGTCCAGCAGTATCAATATCCCCTGTTTACTCTGGCACCAGCCAATCCAGCCGACACTCACTAGCTTCCTGTTTCAGCCGCTTAGTTAACCCGGGCATTACCTCTTTCAAACGCTGCTCCAGAGGCCATGGTGGATTTACCAGCAGCATCCCGCTGCCATACATGCCGCCGTTATCACTGTGATTAACCTCAATCTCTGAACAGAGAACATTGCGAATTCCACTGCGCTTCAATTTATTCTTCATGGTTTTCCAGCGATTCGCTTCAAGTAGCGGATACCAGATGGCAAAGCTGCCATTCGACCAGTGCTTGGTTGCCTTCTGCAGAAAGGTTATCACTTGATCGTATTCATTTTTCTCCTCATAAGAGGGATCGATCAATACCATGCCCCGATTCGGTTTCGGCGGCAACAGGGAAAGCACACCTTCATAACCGTCCCGGTTATGCACCGCTACTCTCTTATCCGCACGAAACTGTCGTTTTAGCGCAGCGGCTTCAGTAGGGTGCAACTCCATCAGCAACAGTTTATCGGCTTCACGGGCAAAGTGTTGGGCGATACACGGGGAGCCAGGGTAAGATCTGAGCGCGACACGATTAAACGCAGCAACCGTTTGCAGATAAACGGCAGCATCATCCGCCGTAACATCTAATGACCAGAGTCGAGCAATCCCTTGTTCAAATTCACGGTTTTTCAGCGCCTGAGGGTCATCAAAATCATACAGCGCCCGTCCGGAATGAGTCTCCAGATAACAGAATGGTTTCTCTTTGCGGGTTAGCGCTTCCAGCATGCAGCACAATGTAAAGTGTTTATGAACATCGGCAAAATTGCCGGCATGGAAACCATGTAGATAGCTGAGCAAGGCGGTTCTCCAGAAGAAAAAAATAAGACCCGATTATTGTGCAGTATCGGGAGAACAATAAAAACCTGTTCTTGCACATCCCTGTGCTCACGACATACCGTATGTCCTATACATAAAGCCAGACTCAATGCCTGGCCTTTGTTCAGATCGAACGGAAGTTAGCGAAAAGTAAATTCACCGGCCTCCACATCGATACCGATCTCAGTTCCCGGTGCATAGCGACCCGCCAGGATCTCTTGAGCCAGTGGATTCTCGATCCATCGTTGAATCGCCCGTTTCAGAGGTCGTGCCCCGTATATCGGCTCAAAACCAACATCCACCAACTTATCCATCGCCGTCGAGGTCAGCGTCAGGCTCAGCTCTCTTTCAGCAAGACGTTGGCGCAAACGATCCAGTTGAATCTCCGCAATGCCTCTTACCTGCTCTTTGCGCAGGCTGTGGAATACGACAACCTCATCAATCCGGTTGATCACCTCCGGGCGAAAGTGGCTACCCACCACTTCCATCACGGCCTTTTGCATCAACTCATAATCATCGTCATCGCTGAAATTCTGAATCAGGTCAGAGCCCAGGTTGGAGGTCATCACCACAATGGTATTACGGAAATCCACCGTGCGCCCCTGACCATCGGTCAGACGACCATCTTCCAGTACCTGTAGCAAAATATTGAAGACATCCGGATGGGCCTTCTCTACTTCATCCAGCAGCAACACAGAATAGGGCTTACGACGCACTTTTTCGGTCAGGTAACCGCCTTCTTCATAACCGACATATCCGGGAGGCGCACCGATCAGTCGTGCGACGGAATGCTTCTCCATAAACTCGGACATATCGATACGTACCATCGCCTCTTCAGTATCAAACAGGAAGCTGGCCAACGCCTTACAGAGCTCGGTTTTACCGACACCTGTCGGCCCGAGAAACAGGAAAGAACCATTAGGACGGTTAGGATCGGACAGCCCGGCACGGGAGCGGCGCACCGCGTTAGACACCGCTATCACAGCCTCCTGCTGGCCAATCACCTGCTGGTGTAACGCCTGCTCCATCCGCAGCAGTTTGTCACGCTCACCTTCCAGCATCTTGGCAACCGGGATACCGGTCCAGCGGGACACCACCTCGGCAACCTCTTCCTCACCCACCTTGTTACGCAGCAACTGGGTCTGCTGGGGATGCTCTTCAGCTTCGTCGGCAACGGCCAGTTGCTTCTCCAATTCTGGAATTTTTCCGTATTGCAGCTCAGACATTTTGCTCAGGTCTCCGGCTCGGGTCGCCTGCTCCAGCTCAGTACGGGCCTGATCCAGTTTTTCCTTCACCTGCTGCGAGCCTTGCAGCGCAGCTTTCTCCGCCTTCCATATCTCTTCCAGATCAGAATACTCTTTCTCTATCGATACAATGGTGTTTTCCAGCTCCTGCAACCGTTTCATGGCAGCCTGATCTTTCTCTTTTTTCAGTGCTTCGCGTTCCATCTTCAACTGGATCAGGCGGCGCTCCAGGCGATCCATGTTTTCCGGTTTGGAGTCCATCTCCATACGGATACGGCTACCCGCCTCGTCGATCAGATCGATCGCCTTATCCGGCAACTGGCGGTCAGTAATATAACGCTGTGACAGTTTGGCGGCGGCGATGATTGCAGAGTCGGTAATATCGACGCCATGGTGAATCTCATAGCGCTCTTTTAAGCCGCGCAGAATGGCGATGGTATCTTCTTCATTGGGCTCATCCACCAACACTTTTTGGAAACGGCGCTCCAACGCTTTATCCTTCTCGACATACTGGCGATATTCATCCAATGTCGTGGCACCAACACAATGCAACTCACCGCGGGCAAGCGCAGGTTTAAGCATGTTTCCGGCATCCATTGCACCTTCGCCTTTACCGGCGCCGACCATGGTATGCAGCTCGTCAATAAACAGGATGATCTGACCTTCCTGCTTGGACAATTCGTTCAGTACCCCCTTGAGACGCTCTTCAAATTCACCGCGAAACTTGGCACCGGCAATCAGCGCACCCATATCCAGTGACAGCACCTTCTTATTCTTCAAGCCTTCGGGGACTTCGCCGTTAATAATCCGCTGTGCCAAACCTTCGACAATCGCGGTTTTACCCACCCCCGGCTCACCAATCAAGACGGGGTTATTCTTGGTACGGCGCTGCAACACCTGAATAGTGCGACGAATCTCATCATCGCGACCGATAACCGGATCAAGCTTGCCGGACTCAGCACGTTCGGTTAGATCGATGGTAAATTTATCCAGTGCCTGACGGGATTCTTCTGCATTCGGATCGTTCACGCCTTCACCTCCACGCATCTGATTAATCGCCTGCTCCAGTAACTGCTTGGTTACGCCGGCCTGCGTCAGCAGTTTGCCAACGCCACTACGATCATCCAGCATCGCCAGAACAAACAGTTCACTGGCGATATACTGATCACCCCGTTGTTGAGCCAGCTTATCGGTCAGGTTGAACAGTTTGCCCATATTCGGTGAGAAGCGCAGATCGCCTTCATTATTCTGTACCGTTGGCAAATCATCCATCAGCTGCTGTAACTGGCTACGCAGCTGATTGACATTGGCTCCGCTCTGCATCAGCAGCGGCTTAACCGAGCCTCCCTGCTGATCCAGCAACGCCACCAATAGATGAGCCGGTTCGATATAGTTATGGTCTTTACCCACTGCCAGTGACTGAGCATCACCCAGAGCAGACTGTAATTTGCTGGTAAATTTTTCGGGTTGCATATACCCCTCCTGAAACTGTTGCGCTCACAATGCCCGGCCGATAATGGCTTACGTTGACAATCCGGACGGCGGGCGAGCTGATTTCGCTATCAATAAATTAGATAGGGGTAACACGGGGGTTTTTCAAGATTTACATTAGAAACAGTTGATATAGGGCAGATTACCAACCTGACTTTTAATGCTTTTTGCAACTATTGGAGGCAATGAGAGTTATTCTGAGCAGAAAACCAAACACAGGAGCGAGCTGCTTGCAGGCATAGCGCTTTTTAGTACAGGTTTAATTTAGTAACTGGCCCGAAAAACGGGCCAGATTCTGAGTTATTAATAACCGCCTTTTTTGCCAAAACCGGAAAACACAAAATCCCACTCAAGATCGATAGGTTCCCACCATTTAGGAATGCCGGTTTCCTTATCGGTGTGACGATAGAATCCAGCACGTGTCGCCGGCTCAATATGATAGGAGAGATGATATTTACCTGCGCCATCGAGTTTAATGTTGCTTGCGTAGTGTGGCCCATCAGCCGCAGCCATCGGCATGAAAGTACCGATAGTTTTCCAGTCATCGCCTAGCTTAGTGATCGTGTAGGTGATGGTTAGATAGGGCATCCAGTCACCCTCTGAAAAACCATGCTTGTTGTCAGCAGTGGCACTAATATCCGCTTCTAGATGGATGTCCGCTTTTTTCTTCATGCCCGGCAACATTGGCTGCATCATCACCGGTTGAATATACACTGCAGCGATATCCATGCCGTGCTGGGTGGAGCTGCCTATCTCAACATCATCCGCCAGAGCGACTGTACTGGCGAGACTTGTGGTTAGTAAGGTTGCAAGGGACACCTGTCTTATGTTCATCTGTTCTCTCTTCGTTGTCAGGTAAAATTGTAAATAAACAAATAATTTATATATTAATTAAAATTCTGTTATTTCTTCTTCATGCTCCGTGCTTACAAGCTCTGGGGCCGTTATATATTCACTGAGTCATACTCCAAACAGGGCCGGCCACCAGCACAAGGCAACGATGCCACTGCCAAGCAAACCGGGAACCAGGGGTATCCAGCGCTGATCAGCAGCCACGCCCTGTCGGCCAAGAATTTTGTAACCCAGAAACAGGCTCCAGAGCAGGCTTATAGCAAAGAGAATGGCTTTCACCATGCCTATACCATCGCTGTTAAGCCCCAGATGCCGAAGCGGTTCAAACAGTTCTGCGCCCAGGCCGACAATCAGGGAAACCATAGCAATAGGTGCATACTGGTAGCCGAGTTCTATAAAGCGCTTCTATGGCTACTATCAGCGCCATTTTTGCCGGCCAGCCAGGCTGAGAGTTGAGTCGTCATCCATAAGACCGCGGCCAAGACGACGGCATAAAGGGACATCCAGCCAACAATCATGATGAAATCCAGCCAGGCAAACACCTCACGTCGCTCCGGATGCACGCTCATCAGCCACCACGGGCCACTGTCGCCGATCCAGTAATATTCCTGCTCCACAAACCAGGTCGCCAGCTTCATCCGCCACTCCTGATAGAGAGGCAGCACCAGCCATAAAAAACCACCCAGCGCTGTTCCGGTTGCCAGGAAAAAAAACCATATCTCAGCAAGGTTAGGGTTGTGATCACGGATGTTCTCTACTTCTTTACCCGGTCTGCGGGTCAGCAGTGCTATACCGCCTTTGGCTTTGGGGCTGACGCATCGAAAGCACTCTATACAGTGTCGGGATTCTTGCTTGCGGGAGATGTCGATCATAGTGGGACAGACACCCTTTTCTGAATAGGTGTGATGGCCAGGCTTTGGACGCTTGGGTGCGAACTGAATGGCACCTATACGGGAGAATACTCCCAGCAGCAGGCCTATCGGGCAAGCGTGTCGACACCAGGCACGCTTGTTGCGGCCATAGATATAGCCGATAGCGATGGCCGCCAGCATTGTGCCTCCAAACACCTCGGCAATGGCTTCGGGATGATCACGCACCCCTACTGTCTGGCCCAGTATGGTAATCAATAGAAAACTGAGGATAGGCGTGCCCTCCCAGCGTAACCAGGCGGGAATAGCTCTTTGCAGTCCTCTTTTGTTGGCCCACTCCGATGCAGCCCCCATGGGGCAAAGCAGCCCGCACCAACTGCGACCGCTAAAAATAACCGAAAGAAATACCAGCGGAAACCATACCCCCCCATATCAGGTAGTTGGCCAGGACAGTGAAGTGGTCCAGGGGTGTATCCTGCTCACCCGGCTCAGACAGGAATAGCGGCAAAAACAGCAACAGCATGAACAGAACAAACATGCCGACCTGAACCAGGATGATACGGTCTTTATAACGGACAAAGAATGCTTCAGTCCATGTCACCCAGTGCGGACGCCCGGCTGTTATAACCTTAACCGGAATTCGCCGGTTGAAATTGTGTTTTTCGATCCTGCTCAAAACTAGCCACTCTGGTGTGTTTGTTAGAGACCATCGCAATAATGAACTGAGATAAAATTGCCATGCTGCTTGCGATTTAACCGGATAGAATCCAGGCTAATACAAATGCGACGGATAATAAGAATGATTATCGGTACGCGAGAGAAGTAAGAAAAGGACCTGGATCAAGATTAGTCAGGAAGGGCTATAGAAAGGTAGAAAGGTAGAAAGGTAGAAAGGTAGAAAGGTGG
>JBALVQ010000013.1:0-54770 GCA_036960915.1 Amphritea sp. | reverse complement strand
AAAGGTAGAAAGGTAGAAAGGTAGAAAGGTAGAAAGGTAGAAAGGTAGAAAGGTAGAAAGGTAACGCTATTCAATCCAGATAATACTGGCCATCCGACCGGTCACGCTTTCTCGGCGGTAGGAATAAAACAGATCAGACTCACTAAAGGTACAATGATCGCCACCAGTAATAGCCGTCACACCCGCTCTTTGCAGGCGCAGCCGTGCCAGCTGATATATGTTGGCCAGCCACTTGCCTTCATTTGGCGAAGGTTTAAAAGCCGCATCTGATGCCGCAAGCCGTTCACAGAACTGCTGACGAACTTCCCCGCCTACTTCAAAGGCATCCGGACCAATGGCTGGTCCCAGCCATGCGATTACCTGGCCTGGATCGGGAAACAGTTGCAACGTGTTCTCCAATACACCTTCCACCAATCCTCTCCAGCCAGCATGCGCGACGGCTACTCTGGAGGCCTGCTGATCGGTAAAGAAAACCGGCAGACAATCGGCAGTCATAATCACACAGGCCTGCCCAGGCTGCTTACTCCAACAGGCATCGGCCTGAAACACTCTTGAATCCGCTTGCGCTTCGACTAAATCAGTACCGTGCACCTGACTCAGCCATTGCGGCGGCAGGCTCAGGCCCAGATGCTGTGCCAGCTTAGTACGATTGGCAGACACGGCTACGGAGTCATCGCCAACATGATCACCCAGGTTCATGCTGGCAAATGGGGGCAGACTAACACCGCCAACTCGCGTGGTGGTATAGGCTTTTACCTGCACCGGTGCAGACCAGTGCGCGGCAATCAGTTTCACAGATCAATCTCGTGTTTATCGGCATCTCGCTTCAGGCGGTCCAGCAACCCCTGCACATCATCCGGAAGATCGACTTCCCAGGACATTAATTCGCCTGTTGCGGGGTGCCACAATTCCAGCTTTTTAGCATGCAATGCCTGGCGCTTCATATCCCGTAGCGCCTGCTGTAACCCAAGGCTGATACCTTTGGGAAGACGGAAACGCCCACCATACATTTGATCACCCACCAGCGGGTAGTTGATATGCGACATATGCACGCGAATCTGATGGGTTCGACCCGTTTCAAGTTTCAGTCGAATGTGCGTATGGGCGCGAAACTTCTTCAGCACCCGGTAGTGAGTAATGGCTTCCTTACCCAAAGCGACAACCGTCATCTTCTGGCGATTGCGGGAATGACGTCCCATCGGCTCTTCAACCGTACCGCCGCCCGTCATCACCCCGCTAACAATCGCCTCATATTCCCGCCCCATAGAACGATCCTGCAGCTGAGCAACCAGATCGGTCTGCGCCTGAATAGTCTTGGCCACCACCATCAAACCGGTGGTATCCATATCCAGACGGTGCACGATACCCGCTCTTGGGACCTGCGCAATCTCCGGGCAGTAGTGCAGCAAACCATTGAGCAATGTATCTTCCCAATGTCCCACCGCAGGATGTACCACTAGCCCTGCCGGCTTGTTGATAATCATAATATGATCATCTTCAAAGAGGATGTTCAGAGGCATCTCAACCGGCTTATAGCTATCAATCACTTCCAGCTCGGCTTTAATCACTACCTGTTCACCACCAAACATTTTCTCCCGGCTGCGCATTTCTGCACCATCGACAGTCAAACTGCCATCCTTGATCCAGCCCTGCAGGCGGGAACGGGAATACTCGGGAAAAAGCTCTGCAACGGCCTGGTCGAGGCGCTTCCCCACGAGCTCATCGGAAATGGTGGCACTTAATTGAACCTGTTCAGTCATGCTGTAATATCTTCACTTTCTTACAAAAAACCATAATTTTTGTGGTTTAGTACACGGAATCAGGTTAGATGCTTTGGCTTAACTTCCGGTTGTGTTTAAATAGGCCGGAATTGAATTTCGCCCAGTATACCCGAAAGTGGTCTGAACCGCTGTTAACTAACAGACAACAGCAACAAAAAATCAGGAAATTTGTATATGCGCCTAGCTAAGCTGCTCGCTATTTTCTCCTTCTGCGTGATTGCCTCAGGTTGTTCCTGGTTTGGCGGTGATGAAGTTGAAACGCCCGACATTCCGGAACAAGAGCTATATCAGGAAGCTCTGAAGTTCCTCGAAGACCAGAATTATCTTCTTGCGATCGAAAAACTTCAGTTACTGGAAGCTCGCTATCCATTCGGCCGCTATTCCGAGCAAGCTCAGCTTGAATTAATTTACGCCTACTACAAAAATGTTGAACCTGAAGCAGCTAAAGCGACCGCAGATCGCTTTATTCGCCTTCACCCGAACCATGAAAATATCGACTACGCTCTGTACCTTCAAGGCCTTACCGCCTTTGAACAAGACCGGAGCTTCTTCGAAAAATACCTGCCTATCGATGAGACTCAAAGAGATCCCGGTAGCGCACTGGATTCATTTAACAGCTTCTCCACCCTGGTTAAACTCTTCCCTAATAGCCAGTATGCACCGGATGCGCAAAAACGCATGGTCTACCTGAAGAACCGCCTGGCTACCTATGAAGTCCATGTCGCACGCTATTATATTAAGCGCGAAGCCTGGGTAGCGGCGGCTAATCGTGGTAGCTATGTGGTTGAGAACTTTCAGGAGACGCCGATCGTTCCTGAAGCACTTGCCATCATGATTTTCTCTTATAATCAACTGGGCCTGACCGATCTGGCAGCTGACGCCCAAGCCGTACTGAATACCAACTTCCCTGGCTACCTGGCTAATATTGAACTGGCGAATAAAGAATCTCTGTTAAGCGCTGCAACCTTTGGCCTGCTGGACAGCAGTGATGATGAAGACGATGAAGAGCCACAGCAGTAACAGTCTTTAATTACTACCGACTCATATTGATCAAGGCGCCTTCGGGCGCCTTTTTTTGTACATGGACGTACTTATCCTGCGAGTGCATGGATGCACAAGAGCAGGGTTTATGTACAGGATGTACGGTATGTCGCGAGCACATGGATGTGCAAGAGCGACGATACATGGACGTACACTCTTTAACAAGAATTGGCTGCGAGTGCATGGATGCACAAGAGCAGGGTTTATGTACAGGATGTACGCTCTCTAACAAGAACTGGGTCGCGAGCACATGGATGTGCAAGAGCGACGATACATGGACGTACACTCTTTAACAAGAATTGGCTGTGAGTGTATGGATGCACAAGAGCAGGGTTTATGGACAGGATGTACGGTATGTCGCGAGCACTCGGATGTGCAAGAGCGACGATACATGGACGTACACTCTCTAACAAACTCTCTAAAAAGAAAGGGGACTGCAAGGAAGCAAGGGGTGACGGTACAGGCCAGGAAAAGATTAATCGCGGCGAGGGTGCCTCTCCCACAGGGGAAGTTTTTTTGTGGGAGAGGCACCCTCGCGCCGAAAGGCGGTATGCAAATATACTGACGTTCCCGCTTTTAACCTGCCACTTCCCATATCCGTTTCCCTCCGCGATTTGGATAACATAAAATATCCTTAAACAAATAATACTCAGCCAAGAGAGTGAATAATGGATAGAGCAGCAATCGTAAAGGCGATGCAGGTTCAGCCGGAAATTGATGTGGTCGCCGAGATCGACAGGCGGGTAGGTTTTATCAAATCGACCCTGCTTAAATCAGGCAGCCGAAATCTTGTCCTGGGAATCAGTGGCGGCGTTGATTCAACCACCTGTGGCCGACTGGCGCAACTGGCAGTAGATCAGCTCAATACTGAAAGTAGCTCGCAAGACTACCGGTTTGTAGCCGTGCGCCTGCCCTATAGTATCCAACGTGATGAAGCCGACGCGCAGGCCTCTATCCAGTTTATCAAGCCGAGCGAAAGTATCGCGGTCAATGTGCAATCAGGCGCTGACGGGGTACACCAGGTAACCATGGACGCACTGCAGCAGGCAGGGATGAAACCGGATTCTGGAGCGGCTATCGATTTCGCCAAAGGCAACGTAAAAGCCAGAACCCGCATGATTATCCAGTACGAGATTGCCGGCCTGCTCGGTGGACTGGTATTAGGTACCGATCACTCGGCAGAGAATCTCACCGGTTTCTTTACCAAGTGGGGCGATGGCGCCTGTGATATGGCACCGTTGTTTGGGCTTAATAAGCGTCAGGTACGCGCTCTTGCCAAAGCACTGGGTGCACCGCAGCAGCTGATCGAGAAAATTCCTACCGCCGACCTTGAGTGCGACACCCCGCAAAAGGCTGACGAAGCGGCACTGGGCCTGACTTACGATGAAATTGATGACTTTCTGGAAGGAAAACCCGTCACTCCCAAGGTAGAACAACGGGTTATCGAAATCTTCATCAGGACCCAGCACAAGCGCCAGCCGATCCCGACAATCTACGATTAATCGGCCCGAATATTTCAAGCACCCTCACGATATATTCAGATTAATCCGCCCTGCCAGCTGGTAGGGCGTTGGGTCGATCACCGGCTTACGATCCAGTAACAGATCGGCCAGCAGGCGCGTGGAGGCCGGCGCCAGCACCAGACCATTACGGTACTGGCCAGCATTCACCGTCAGATTGTCATAGCCCGGCACAGCACCTATAAACGGTACACCTTCGGGTGATCCCGGACGTAACCCGGCCCAGTGATGCTCAACGTCGTACTGCTCCAGCGCTGGACAGATATCGATGGCGGTCTGATACAGCGATTCGCGGGCCTCGGCGGTAGTCTGCTTATCAAACCCCTTCCGCTCCAACGTACTGCCCACCAGAATACGGCCATCATTACGCGGAATAAGATAGCGCCCGCCCATAAGCACAACACGGTTAATCAGACCAACCGGCGCCTTAAACAGCATCATCTGGCCTTTAACCGGCTCCACAGGCATCTCAACGCTTAACTGACGCAACAACTGCCCGCTCCAGGCGCCGGCAGCCACCACCACCTGATCTGCATGCAGTTCACCCTGGGAAGTCACTACGCCTTTTACCTGCTGACCAGACAGAATAAACGACTCTACCTGGCGGTTTTCCACCAACCTGACATTCGGGCTTAATTCCAGACTACGCCGCAAAGCCTGTCCCAGACGAGGATTACGAATACTGCCCACTTCCGGCATCCATACTGCACTGGTGCAACCAGGCTTCAGGTTAGGCTCTTTACGGTAAAGGAACTCCGCGTCCACCTGCTCCATCGGACGCTGATACTTCTCCCCCCAGTTAAGCGCTTCCTGCTCATCCTCAACGTTCACCATGAACATGCCCTTGAGTCGCAGTTCAGGATCACAACCGGTCTCTTCCAGCAATTGCTGCGACAGATGGATATAGCTGGTTTGCGACCAGGTTGCCAGGCGGGTAACCGGTTCGGAATACCTCCATGGATACAACGGCGAGACAATACCGCCACCCGCCCAGGAAGATTCCTGGGCACAGGCGTTCATATCCACCAGGGTGACTTCAGCCCCCGACTGCGCCAGCTCACGAGCGGTCATCATGCCGATGACACCACCACCTATAATTAGAAAATCTGACATCAATTAGATAACCTCAAAACAGTGATATGACGCACCATTGTGCATAGCTAGCCCCGACAACACCAGAGAGTATAACGCCAGCAAGACAGCTATTAGATCCAGATCAGACTGTTATTAACGGCCACGGCACTAAGAATTTCTGACATACTAAAAAAAAAAACCGCTATCGTAGTTTCCGATAGCGGTTTTACTATAATGATCAACTAGGCGCTATCAGCGCACCTGTATTGTCTGACCGGTCAGGTCTGAGATTACTGTACTGCCACTGTAGTCCAGATCTTGCGCGATACGATGCCCTGTAGGAATGCCGTTCAGGGTGATTGAACTGGTATAGCCGGCAGGCACATAACAGCTGAATTCTGCTATATTGGCATTGTCGCTGGCAGCGCTTAATGTTCCGAGCGTAGCTGAGCAGGTCACGTTTGCGTCACCAATGACAGAGATACCTGAAAGGTCTATCGCTGTATTCTGGTTCATGTTTTCTACGGTCCCCGATATGGAATACTGAGTTTCGCCACTACAGGTATCTGAATCTGCTATCCGGAACGCGTAAGCAGGTGCCGTTACACTATTATCGACAACGTCCAGCTGGTAGTTATAACTGTCAACCGAACAGATATTCATACTCTCTCCGGATAAGCTCAGTGCCACATCGCCGCTCCACTGCGAACCTGCAACGTATATAGAACAGCTCCAGGCAAGATCATTGTCAGCATCATTTTCGGTAATTGTACACGCCACTCCCTGAGAGGTAGTCAGCGAAAGGTCTGCCAGTACTGCTGTACTGCTACCACCCACCCCAATTGAACCCGATATTGAATAGTCTTCCCCGGCTACCGCAGTTCCAAGATCCGTCGGCAAGGTGTCAGGGCAATTAAAGCCATCCGTGGTTTCAAGGCAAACGAATATACCTGTATTGTTATTAAACTCAGTGTTACCGGACAGCGCCAACTCTGGCTGGCAATCACTATCTGTTACGGTGCCGGTGATCTCGGTCAGGAGGTAATCATAGGTATCAGTATTCCGGCTGGTATCGCCATAAGTAGCTCCACTAAGGGTTCCCCCTGAAAGATAGATACGATTATTATTATTATCAATCAGCGGTTGATTCGTGGCGATATCAATCTGAGGGGTATAGCCCCGAAAGGTACGCGTAGCCATCAGCTGCGGGTGACGACTCAAGTCAGTACCATCGTCACTCTCCTCTGGGTCTCCGCCGCAACTACGATCGTTAGTATGGGCTGTATCAGAACGTACTATGCCGATATTGCCGTACCAACCCGAACCAAAGAAACAGGTATAGGTGAAATAGGTGTATAAGAGAGAGCTATCAAGTGCATTGACCTCCCGTACATCTGTTGGAAAGGTCGTTACAGTTACAGCTTCTCCGTCTACAGTCGTTGTCGTTGTTTCTGTTTTCAGAGTTTTCCGGCATACACCGGTATCCGACGGTATAACCTGCACCACACTTTCATCCAGATATCCGACATCGATATAAACCCGCCCGGTCACCCTGGAGAAATTATCCGAACTGTTTTTTAATAAAACGTTGCCTTCTTCATCGGTCAGTTTATATACGTCTCCATCCTCATACAGCTTAGTTCCCTCGGGTATCTCATTGTCGCCACTGATAGGCGTCGCATCCCCACTGACAACTTCACCATCTTCACCGTAGGTAGCACTACCGTCCGGACTATCAACCAGACCACCACCTTCCAGGCCACCGGCTACCAGCCCCCCCAGGGCATCAGCATCCGATGCGGCGATAAAGCTATTCAGGCTGACAGACTGATTGCCCTGTTTATCGGTCCAATTCACTACCACATTAATCGTTGCATGTTCCGGATCAGTCGCATCCGGGACAAAAGCCAGGGTTGATACCAGAGTATAGCTGGCATTTACTCCGGTAATCGAACTCCCCCCATCACCATTTATGGTCGACAAACCCGAGCTGGCAGCCTCCTCGCGGAGCTGTTCAATTTCCTGTTGTGCAAGTTGTAGCGCTTCTGTTTTAGCCTTCACCTGACCCGACTCAGCAAACAGGCCATTGCTAAACATCGCCAGGGCAACCAGCCCGAAGCCCATCACAAACAGCGCGATAATCACCTCAACAAGCGCAATACCCTGTTGCCGTATATATTGCTGCCGCTTATACAGTTTCATCATTCTGCTCCACAGTTTATCGATCACGCAAAGTACCCTGCATAACCGTTATTGTCCCTTAGTACCCGGCAAGCAGCTGCGATACCTCTGTGCCGGTTTACCACTACCCTATTCTTAACCCGTCCCTGAAAGCCCTGTCACCAGGTAAACCCGGGGAAGTCGGTCCAGGTACCAGGCATCCCCGCCGCTTTGCCGGCAGTATCAAGGTTATCCAGCAGGTCGCTGTCGAAAAACAGATCCAGGCTGCCGGTGCCATCCATATTCCCTCGTATAATGGTCGCGCCGTTCAATGTAAGATTCCCCGCTCCCGTCTTGTTGCCGGTGATATAGAGGATGCCGTTCACCGTCACATCACCGGCCCCAAACATATTACCATTGACGATTAAAACGACCGGATTGTCTGCAGTACCTATCACCGGTGTACCGGTGAAATCGGCATTTCCCTCAACCCAGATCACCGTACCGCTCTCCCCGTCCAGCGTTGATACGCTGGTGACATCCGGGTCGATATCAGTCCCCACGACAGAAGACCGGTAATTACTCTCAGTCAGACCGAAGAAGTTCTGGAAATATTCTGTATCCGACAAAGTGGAAAGGCTGGGATCATTATCGACGATATCCGCCCCTTTATTGCTGGCATTGGTAGACTCAATGCCACCATCGGCAGTCGGATGTTTTATAATCGTATTGGCCGACATCGCGGTCACATCCACCTCATCGCCACTCCAGATGGTCGTAGTAGCTTCAAGGTTGGTAATTGTTCCACTGCCATTTAGATTGATAAAACCCCGCGCGGTTAAGGGATTACCTGGAGGGTTTGCCAGCGAAGGTGTGCCGGAGATTGTTAAGGACATTGAGCGGATAGCCGACTGGTCATCACTGCGTCCCTGTGCCTGAATGGAGACGAGTTCGAGGTTCCCCGGATCCACATCATCGACAATGCGAACCCTGTAGGAAGCTCCATTGGCTCCGGAAACAACATTGGTCCAGCCGTTTCCTGCCAACAGGACATCGATAGCACTATCGCCATCAGCATCGGCGCCGTTGGACTGAATATACCCCAGGCCATAACTGATACCCGCCGATGCCGCTTCAAATGCCTGCTTTGCACGGGTTTCATTGGCAATAATACGCTGCTCGGTTATCACAGCTTGCGAGGTAATCAGCACTATCAGGGTGATAGAGATTAACAGCACAACGGAAACCACCAGGGTCGCCATACCCCTTTCACCAAAAGCTGCCCGCCGATAGGTTTTCTGCTGCTTCATCTCTATTCCCTTACCAGATTATTCGCGACTTTAACGGAGGTCGTTAGGCTTTTAGTGACGGCGGCATCATTTGCCAGCTGGCCACTCAACTGAATATCCACCTGTAACGTTTCAACTGTTAGCGTGGTAGTCACACCCGCATCACTGGTTGCCGACACGGTATTGATGTTGTTAGGCGTCAAGGTGAATGTCAGGCCGGTAATAGTCACCACACCGCTATCCGATAGCGGCTCCCAATCTCCTGCATCACAACTAAAGGTGGTATCGCCGCTTTCCGGACCTTCACGCATCTCCACAACACCGCCTGACAGACGGTAACCAAACATCTCCATATTGCCCTGATCGTAGGTAGCTGTAACGTTAAACGGTGCAGCTGCCGCACAACTGGTACAGAAACCTATACGGGCATCGCCAGCATCACCGTCATCAACCGTATCGCCATCCAGATTATAGGTGTACAGGGCACAGCTGTTAGCTGTCTGGCCGGTCTGTTCGGACACGTTGAGTCGATGGTTAATCCCGTTGACAGTCTCGGTAAAGGGGTTACGCTCATCCTCAGCCCAGTCAACGAACTGTCCCTCGGGCCCCCAATAGCCAGCCCGGCGGATATCACTGCTCATCCAGTGCAGGATGTTATTGAGTTCATTTTCCAGGCGGGCCTGATCCAGCAAATCCCTGCTTCCCACTAGCGTGGATACAAATACCTGCATCACCCCGGCAGTCACAATCAAGCCGATGGTGATCGCGATCATCAGCTCAATCAGCCCTAAACCGGTCTGCCTTGAGTGCTCCTCACGCATTGCATAATCCATCCTTGCCATTTAACACCCCTGATACTGGTTCAAATCATCGGAACATATAGTTACCCGCCCCATAACTGAAATCCCGACCTCAGTCACTTCTCCACTATTCAAGCTCAGAGTTACCTCCCCGGCTTCACTGACTGTGCCACGAGGCATCTGGATAGAAGTTGTATCAGCGGCTAAAGAGGTAGCAACAATCACATTCGGATACGTAATGCCACTGAGTATTGGTACAGGCATATTGGTCAGTGTGCAGTTTGTAGCTGGTGTGGCTGTACAATCACAGCTGTTATCTTCGCTGACAGCCATACACCAGGAATTACCACCGGTGTTGCCAAACTTAATAAAAATATCCTGATTACGCGCCAGCGCCACACTCCGCCCCAATTGCATATGGCTGTATACCGCTTCAGTTGCCGACACCAGACGGTTCTCCTTCCAGTAAGAAGACATATTAGGGGCCACCAGCGCCAACAGAATGGCAAGCACGGCCACCGTCACCATCAATTCAATAAGTGTAAACCCTTGCTGCCGCAGTCCGGCAGCTGGTTTAGCGATTCCAGCAATCCGCATCTGCATAAGCTCCACTATAATCAGGCCCGCTTTCATCAACGGCAAAGGTTGCACAGTCATCACCAACCTGAACTCCCGCCGGAGCTGCGGTAACAACAAAGGCCGTTCCGCTGGTGCTGCCACTGACCACCGCTATGGTATAAAACCCTTCCGGCGAGGTGGCAGAAACGCCTACACTTGCTACGGTCGTTCCATAGGTCGTATTATTTGAGCGAAATTTTTCCTGTTCTAACTGGGCTCTCAACAGCGCTGCCATTGCATCAGAACGCCTGGCCTCTCTTACAAAGTTCAGATATGACGGATAGGCAATAGCCGCAATAATTCCGACAATCGCTACCACGATCATCAGTTCAATTAGTGTAAAGCCCTTAGTATTCCTTGCATTCAAACGGAACCCCTCCCTTCTAACCATTGCAGTTAGTCAGTTAATAAAGGCAATTCCGTTTGCGCTTTTCTAATTCTATATACGATGTTAGATGTTGTCGGCCACTCCTATCAAATCTGGAGTACCCAAAATCTCAACATAAGATCATACGTTAGAATTATTTAAAAGATATCGATTATTAAATAGATGTAATAAGATTTTCGACTCTACCTATCCCAGCCCTGTAAAACTAAAGAAAAAAGATAAGCTCAAGCTTCAGAAATAGAGCGCTATAAAAGCCATCTGCGGTGTCAGCCAGGAAAGGAGCCACCAATCATCGCAGCATTTCAGTTATACAATCCACTAGAACATACGGAGCAAAACCAGCGGTTCCCTGGCTGATCCCACGAATAAGGGGATCAGGTTAAATTAGAAAGACGGGGAAAAGATGAGTGCGTCGAATTGCAGCTATTTAATACTGGACCTTAAATCATTAGGGGTATAACTGCTGCTGTCGACGGTCAGGGTATATTGAGTCGGTTAAAAAAGATAATAATATTGGAGCTAGCTACCGACTACCTTTCCGTACGAGCTCGCCCTGTGGATGTCATTCTTAAGCGTTGCTCAGATCCGTTGAATGAAGTAAAAACTCTGAAATTGCCACTACTTCCGCCTCCACTGCTATTCAGCACAAGGCTTTCTCCGCGATTCCATTGCACCTGAACTGAGTCGGGAAACTCAACAAGCCTTAGGGCTTCGTCGGTATTTTCAGAGAATAATCTATCGCCATTTCCATCGATGAATATCAACAGGCCATCATTCCAGATAGTCTTCACGCCCGAGCCCGAAGAGCTTCCTGTACAACCACCTGTAGTAGGGTCACTACTGCAGATACGCACTCTTTGCTGCCGTTTAACGGCTTCCAGTCTGGCATAGGCATGGCTATCCCGCAGCAGGTTAATAGTCGATGATACGCTGCTGCGCTCTATTAAGGCGCTAAAAGAGGGGATGGCTACGGTGATTAGAATCATGAAAATCGCCAGGGTGATTAACAACTCCACCAGCGTAAAGCCGTTACCCCTATACGTTTGATTATGCTCTGTATTATCCATAAAACCCTCCTAATCCTTTAGGAATTGGTGAAATCCTTTGTTACAGAGTCAAACATTTCACTTTGTATTCAAGCGCCTACCAGCACTGACTAACGCTCTGTGTTGCATCACTACTGACACCTTTGATGCCAATATGATCAAGACTGAGTGTTTTGCATCCATCACCCAGCGGCCCTCCTTTGGGAGTGGCCTGCAAAGTATACGCACCTGACGAAACCGCGGCAGAAAAACCGAAACCGTAGCGGTTAGCCATTCCGCCTTCGATACTACAACCGCTTTGAAATAAGTCATCGGTGCCATCGCCATCACTGTCTAGCTCACCATATGCCATGTTGGCAGCAAAGCGCCGCTCCATAGTTTGCGACATTTCCACCAGGCAGGCCTTGGCCGTGCTCCGCCAGGTGGTATTGATATGTTCCAGATAGGAGGGGTACGCAATTGCGGCAAGAATGCCGACAATAGCGACAGCAATCATCAGTTCAATCAGGGTAAAGCCACGGGCGTTAGTGGTCATCATAATCATTGCAGAACTAATGTGATTGACTGAATAGCGGGTAATCCAGAGCTGCCCTGCTGCGGTGCTATTATAAATTGCACCAGGCCGCCAACATAAAGACTTCGAAAACGAATCCGTTCATCACTGACATTCAAGCGTATGTCCCTGGTCGCCATATGGTAGCGCTTGCCATCGATTACCAGCTGCTTTCGAGCAGCGGAAATTTGTTCGATTACACCTGAAGAAACCACCTTTTGAGTTTCAAACGCGGGTGCACCTGCCCACACAGAAGGGCACAGTAATAAACAAGCCACTACAGCCCCTAATCTGGTATTTTTTTTCATTACAACATCCCTGTTAACGAGTAAATTGCAGCCACTTCTGCCGCCCGTTATTGCCTGCAGCATTCTTCCTCAAGACTGTGATGTCACCTAAACCATTGCCTATATAAACCTGCTCTTCATTTGGATTTTTCTCGCTCCCCAGGATACGTGGTGCTGATGAGCTGCCCTCCCCTCCGATGCCAGAAACAGGAGCACCACCCCCTTGATTATCAGAAACGCTATCTTCAGAGTTGAAAATGCCGTCATTATTCAGGTCAAACAGGTTAATCCCTGGGAGGCCTCCTGTTTCTTGATCCAGCTCCATCAACCAACTGCTGCCTCCTCCCACAGAGCAGGGGTCAGTACCCGGCACAGTCGTGACAAAAATGACCCTGCCATGGCGCAGTAATGGTCGATTAATAACCCGCTCACCCCGCCTTTCTGCATCAGCACCGACAACAGGAGTCACCAGATCTAGATACCACCCCCTGCTAGCCCCACTGGGTTTGTTGTCTGATGTAGTGCGAAGCCTATACTCATACGGCTGTTTATCATCCTGATCTGAGTGATAAGTCTGCGTCAGCTCCCGTGTAATTTGCTGCTGTAACAGGTTCGTTCTTCCACTGAAACCCTCCCCTTCATCCCAGATACCGTAAAAGCTCTGAATCTCTGCTGCGTCCGTATTCGCATCGGTTGTTTCAATATATTTTCCGGTACCAAAAAACACGATATTTCTATTATTAAACCGGTTCACTGTGAGCTTTGTTGTAATCGGCTGGGGCAGGTAATTATCACCACAGACAGCTGCAGCACAGGCGGTAAACAGTTTAGAACCCAGCCTCCAGTTTGCGGACTGACGACTGGAGACATTAAACTTCCAAATGTTACCAAAGAGATCGCCACCGTAGATAGCATCAGCGATAGTATCGCCATTAATATCAACCGGGGTCAGGGTCGCCATACCGTTGGGGCGTTCCTGTCCGGTTGGATCCTCCGCCCTGCCAACTTGCGTGGTTATTTTGCTGGTGAGTTTTCCTGTTGCCAGATCCACAATAAAGATTACTGCATCTCCGGTTTCACTGGCGGCACCATCAGCCGCAGTATTGTTATAGCCATTGCCAAATACCGCATACCAGTTGCCATCGTGCATTTTGACTATCGCAGGCTTGCTGAAGGTGAATCCCAGGTCGGCATCATCCTGATCGGTAAACTCCCACAAAAAAATATCATCCGCGTTATCCTGGCTAAACTTTTGGGGATTGGTCACATCCAGCGCATAGATAGACTGACCGCCAACATTTAAGCCTCCAACCAATATAGTTTTCCACTCTCCCCCGACAAATGCATCCACCACCGTAGGCGAGCCATCGACATAGTATTGATGCCTGTAGTCTTTGCCTGCCAGATGTTTAAGCTTGGGCAGTAGGTGACCGGGAATATACGCCAGTTTCTCTGCTCCGCTGGCGGCATCAAAGCCATGCAGCATGCCATCATTGGCACCGACATACACAATAGGTGCACGCGCCCGGTACTTCTGTCGAAAGGATTTATACGAGGTGGTCTCGATATTGTTACGATAGCGTGCATCTGGTTGGCCCACATATACCGGGGCGGAGTTCACTATATCACCGAGTTTTGAGCTACGTTGCCTGTAATCAGGTGAATTCTTCCCTCTGAGATATAACAATTGGTCTTCACCATCAAATGAATTGCTCAGTTCAGCTTCAGTGATCTCATCCCAGTTAAACGCAATACCCTTCTCATTCTTATTGGTGATAATAACGCGGCTGGCATAACCCGGAATTTTGCTGCTGGCTTCCCAGGCAGAATCTTCTGCGCCATCTCCAGAGGTATCGAGCTGACCGACCTCGCCAACAACTGGATCGGTTATGATATCGAAGGCAAACAACTGTCCCGACCAGTCAGAGGCGCTATAACGCGCCTGAAAGATTCTACTGCCGCTTTTCACCCGCCCACTATTCGCGGCTACTGAGGCTGAGGATGAAGACTTTGTCTTAATATCTGCCAGGGCATTATTTAGGGCTGCGGTTAATTCATCGGCATCATTTGCCGTGTAATATTTGCCATGGCCGTATTCTGCTGCATCTTCCAGCATCTGGTTGGCAGTGGTAAATCCAATGGTATAGGTATGAATGTTCTGCTGCGTGTCGCCATATTTGCCTCCAGCTTCATCCTGCCCTGTTTTTTTCAGGTCGAGCTCCCAGGCAAATTTTGCTAGATCGTCAAGATACAAGGCTGCTCCCTGACCAGAAACAGGGTGTCTATAATAACGCCGATTGGAAGGAATATTTTTTGGGAAAAACTCTCCCCAACCATCTGAATATTGTGGAAAATCAGGATACCCTTTGACGTCAGTCGAAGGTGATTTACCATCCCAGTCTGGCAGGCTTACTTTTTTCAGCTCAGATTCAAAATCTTCATCCGTCGGAAAATCTGTATCTTTAGTGGGCAGCCCGTCAGTAATGACAATAGTGAAGTTCTTCTGGCAACGGTATTGAACCGGACTGGAATAGGTCTTGTTGGGGTGGTAATAGCTGGATTCACCCCGAAAATAGCGGGTAATCTCATACAACGCTTCTGCCAATGGGGTATTCGTTGCAGGCTTATAGCTTGCCAGCTTAGCCTTTAAATTGATCAGGCTTTGAGCATCACTGGCACACTCATAATCGATCGTTGCGCCATGCCCGTACTCATGAGACCTGGGGCCGTAAAATTGGGCTAAACCAAAGCGCACTCCGGGATTATTATCAATTATGTCCCTAGCTACCTCTTTTGCCACCTGCATACGACTTTTATCACTACCTGCGACAGGATCGCCCATACTGCCGGAGGTATCAATCAGCAACATCACATTAGGATCGACCCGTGCGGTAACATCCAGAGGCGCCTCGGCAAGTTGCAGATCAGCGGCAATCCCATAAGAGGAGGAGAACATCACCACCAGAAATATGCGTTTTATGGCAGCAACTATTCCTATTTTCATCTGGTACATCCTAGTTATATCGTATGGCATAATGGCTCTGCAGGATCACTTCGGCACGCCCCGAACCGCCGGTACTACGCGCAGTCTGGCGATAGATATTCCTGCCACTCTCACTGTCTCCATAGCCTCCACCAAGATCCCTGTCATCCGGTTGAGAATCCATCAATTCAATAGTGACTCGCGGCTGTTCACTAACACCTTTTATAACGCCGCCGTTAAAGGCAGATATATCCAGTGACTTATCAAGCCAGTTCTGCACAGTATTCAGACTATCCAGATCATCATCGACGGGGTTATTCTGCGGACCGGTTTTATAAACCCTACAGACACTTTCCCCAGAGCATTCCTTACTACTATATGAATAGGTATTAGGTGAATTTTTAGAAGCCAGCCACTGCTCCGCAACCCGCAAGCCAACCTCTGCAGACTGAAACGCAATATCGCGATCTTTCATATTGCTGGACATATGCTGCTGCATCGCGGTCCCTTGCATCGAGGTCAGGGCGATCATCGTGATCAGCAGTAGCATCACTAGGGCGACGATCAGGGTTGCCCCCTGCTGCTTACAAGTGGCATTTATACTTTGACTGATATCCATATCATCCTTCCTGGCCGCGTCTTCCTTATAGCTGCCTATTGTTTATTGACTAGGGCAAGCGGTTTCTTAACGCGATCGTCGCTTTATACACCTGGTATAAGCGCCGATCAGTGGTGCTTACAGTATTAAACGGCCCTGACAGTGTGCCCTGTGCCTGATCAACGACCCCGGCATCAATACCGGTGACCAGCACATTCAGCCGCACGGCCACCACCCTGTGCCAATCTTCCACATCGGCTGCAGTCTCGAAGGAGTTAACCAGGCTGTCGTTATCGGTATCTTCGCCGTACTCAAATACCACCTCTTCGACCCCCTCAATCAATGGCTGCGGGGTGGGATTGCTATCCGGCTTATCTGGATCTGGATTCAGTTTTGGGGTGGCGCGTTTATATAGCGATAACCGGCCATCAGCCTCTTCCGCCACAAAGTAAGTAATATCGCCACGAACAATATCCCTGCCGTCACTCCTTTTACCGACAACATAACCGGGGATATACAAAACCTGACCCTGAATATCATCGATCTCTGCTAATAATTTGGCTTTCCCATCTATCCTGGCTCTCAGGGCATCGGCATAACCCCGCACGGCAGACTGGTTATTATCCAGCCCCAACCCAGCTTCGCGAATATCGACAGACATCATTTCAAGCACGAAACGGCCGCTTTCCTGTACCCGGGACATCGACTCCTGTAATCGGTAAGTTCTACTGGAAGAAATAAATGTCGCTAATACTGCACTCAGCAATAATAAACCTATTACCGAGGCGATCATCAGCTCGATCAGCGAAAAGCCCTGCTGCTGTAAAACGGGTGAGACGGATTCCTTCCGCCTCATAGCGTCACCTCGATCTCATTAAACTCTATACCATTAGCACCGCAGGCTAGCTCCGACAGCTGTATTCCTTGCCCCCGGCTATCATCCCAGCAGACGGTTATTGTGAAGCGTTGATCGGTCCGACTGATACTGCCGTTGCCCTCGGGCAGGCTGGCCTTAATGAACGCCAACCATTCACTGATATCTTGCATGACCAATTTAAGCTGATCGGCATCGCTATCATCTGCTATAAAATCATCACTTTCAGCTGCTAATGTAATTTCGTAGCTACCACCTTCTGCCGCCTCCCAGTTAATCCGCATCCGGTCGGCCATATCCTGACTCAGGCTGACCGCCTGGGATCGCATATAGGCCCCCTGATTCATCTGCATCGCCCTGACCTGCATTGCAGCCAGCCCCAGCAGGCCGACCGAAAGCAGCACCAGAGTAACCAGCACCTCAATCAGGGTCATCCCCCGACAGTTTTTCTTACTCATTAGTTGGGATGAATGTACACCGACTTTATGACACAAAAGAAAACGACGCTGAAAGTTGCGGCGCAGGATTATACTTTTACGAGCAGCAAAACAAACAGAAGTGCTAACTACCCGCGACGAAAGACAACACCTGATAAAGATGGATGATTTTGCGAGAGAGCATACTAAGGCAGTGACCAGAGCGGCCACAAGAGAGGAACAAAAAACAATCGGGAGAACTCCTTTCTCCTTACTCATCACTACATCCTTGTTAGTGAACTACGAATCTACTTTTAGGTATTAATCAGATTGATTTCCTTTAACCTGATTAACACTTTCAGCTTATCCTATCGATCAGGCTGCTTCAACATTGATAATCTTCACTTCAAATTTTAGATGCTGTCCAGCCAGGGGATGATTGAAATCCACTGTCACAGTCTGATCATTAAATTCACTGATAACGCCAGGCAGCTCGCCATTGCCTGCGTCTGCAAAAGAGATCACTAAACCGGGCTCAAGCGCCATATCTTTAAACTGACTACGGGGAAGTCGCTGAAGGTTATTTGGATTGGACATACCAAATCCCTGTTCAGGACTGATATCGATAATCGCTTCATCGCCGGATTTCATTCCCAGCAGGGGTCTTTCAAAGCCTTCCAGCAGTTGTCCATCGCCAACAATAAAAGTCGCAGGATTGCCTTCAAAATTGGAATCAACTACCTGGCCATTCTCAAGCTTGATCGCGAAGTGCAGGGTTACTTTACTGTCTGCTGCGATTAACTGCTCTGCCATTGTCTACCTCAATGCCTGGTTCATCAGGCTATTTGTTCGCTTGTGAAAACCACAGCATATCGATAATCAGCATTATCGCGCCGATTGTGATCGCAGTATCAGCCAGATTAAATGCCGGAAAATAATAGTTGTTATAGTGCACGGATATAAAATCGATCACATACCCTTGCACGACACGGTCATAGAGATTCCCTAACGCACCACCCAGCACTAATGCCAGGCTGCACCCCAGCCAGCGTTGCGACTTAGGAGTACGATACATCCACACCAGCAATACACCGCTAACAACGAATGCAACGACGGCAAAAAACCAGCGTTGCCAGCCACCAGCATCCGCCAGAAAGCTGAATGCAGCACCCTTGTTATACAACAGCGTCAGATCAAAAACCGGCAGCTGCGGATGCGGTATCCCATAGGGCAGGGACGTATTGGCCAGATACTTGGTAGCCAAGTCTAGCACGACAACCAACACCACCAGCCAGAGCCAAATCAATGCTGTGCCATTTTTCTGCTCAGTCACAGCTGTCCCTGCCATCATAGTTATGCGTAACTGCGCTGTTCACCAGCACCGGATACGTTTTCAACACAGCGACCACACAGATCTGGATGCTCAGTATTGTTGCCCACATCTTCACGGAGGTGCCAGCAACGACCACACTTGGCCTGATCAACTTTGCTTACCCGCACTGCTAAACCATCCAGTTCAGTTGCAACAGCATCGTCGCCAGCGTCTACAGCAGCACGCACTTCCGCTTTGGACGTAATCAGCACAAAGCGCAGTTCATCTTCCAGCTTAGCCAGTTGGGCCTGTAGCCCAGCATCACAGTACAACGTCACTTCTGCTTCCAGGCTACCGCCGACATTGCCGGCATTACGCTGATTTTCCAGCTCTTTGTTTACCGCCGCCTTCACTGTCATGACCTGCTGCCAGAAGTCACGCCCCAGCGCCTCAGACTCATCCAGCTTAGTGAGTTCAGTATACCAGGTGGTTAGCTGTGCAGATTCAGCTCGCTCACCCGGAAGCTGCTTCCAGATCTCATCGGCAGTGAAGCTTAGGATTGGCGCAACCCAGCGTACCAGCGCTTCCATGATATGAAACAGTGCCGTTTGGCAGGAACGACGTGCATGTGAATCTTCCTTGGCGGTGTACTGACGGTCCTTGATGATATCCAGGTAGAAGCCGCCCATATCCAGCGAACAGAAATGCGAGATTTTCTGATAGACCTGCAGCATCTGATATTGATCATAGTGACCGATCAACTCATCCTGCAGCGTCGCAGCACGATCAACCGCCCAGCGGTCCAGTGCCACCATCTCTGTTGCTGGTACCAAATCCTTAGCCGGATCAAAACCGCTCAGGTTAGACAGCAGGAAACGCGCCGTATTACGGATACGACGGTAGGCGTCCGCGGTACGCTTGAGAATTTCGTCAGACACAGTCATCTCTGAGCTAAAGTCAGTCGATGCAACCCATAAACGCAGAATATCCGCACCGTATTTGTTCATCACTTCCTGCGGTGAAACAACGTTACCCACAGACTTTGACATCTTGCGACCATCGCCATCGACGGTAAAGCCGTGAGTCAGTACCTGCTTGTAGGGCGCACAGCCTTTTATCGCAATACTGGTTTTCAGCGAAGACTGGAACCAGCCACGGTGCTGGTCAGAGCCTTCCAGATACAGATTCGCCGGGAATTGCAGCCCTTCGGTTTGATCCAGTACCGAATAATGGGTTACACCGGAGTCGAACCAGACATCCAGGGTATCCAGCACCTTCTCATACTGCTCCGCCTCGTCACCCAGCAGCTCAGTCGCATCCAGATCAAACCAGGCATCGATGCCGATCTTCTCAACACGCAGCGCGACTTCTTCAATCAAACGTGCAGTCTCGGGATGCAGCTCACCGCTGTTCTTATTCACAAACAGTGCGATCGGCACACCCCAGGTACGCTGCCGCGATACACACCAGTCGGGGCTTTGCTCAATCATTCCCTCGATGCGTTGCTGTCCCCAGCCCGGGAACCACTCAACCTGTTTAATCGCATCCAGTGCAGAGGCTCTCAAACCCTCTTTTTCCATGCTGATAAACCACTGCGGGGTTGCACGGTAGATCAACGGCGTCTTGGTACGCCAGCAATGCGGATAACTGTGGCTGAACTTGTTTTTCAGAATCAGACGGTTATTCGCTTCCAGCGCGGCAACAATCTTGTCTTCGACCTTATAGACATGCTCGCCGGCAAACTCACCGGCAGCGTCTGTAAACACACCGTTACCAGCGACTAGATTCAACGTCTCGATACCGTAAGCACGACCCACATTGAAATCTTCTACACCGTGGTCCGGAGCGGTATGTACGGCACCAGTACCGGCATCGACAGTGACATGTTCACCCAGGATCAGTGGTACCTGCTTGTCATAGAACGGGTGCTGCAGCAGTTTGTGCTCCAGCGCCTGTCCCTTACAACGCCCCACAATCGAGTAGTCTTCGACGCCGTAGCGCTGCATCGCATCTTCCACCAACGCTTCAACCAGCAACAGACGTTCAACGCCGGCACCGGTGTCACACTGCACCAGCACATAATCCAACTCGGCATTTAGCGATACCGCCTGATTGGCAGGCAGGGTCCAGGGAGTAGTAGTCCAGATTACAACTGACGCAACGCCTTCACCTGAAACCGCCTCGAAAGCACTCAGGAAATCTGCTTCATCAACCGGCGCAAAGCGTACATCGATTGCCAGTGAGGTTTTATCCTGATATTCAACTTCTGCTTCTGCCAAGGCAGATCCACCAACCACACTCCAGTAAACCGGCTTATAACCTTTCACCAGATGGCCGTTATCCGCAATACGGCCCAGGGCACGGATAATATTGGCTTCGGTATCGAAATTCATCGTCAGGTATGGGTTTTCCCAATCCCCCAGCACCCCCAGACGGATAAAACCTTTCTTCTGCCCGGCCACCTGTTTGGCGGCGTACTCACGACACTTCTTACGGAAATCACCGTAGGAGACCTTAACGCCCGCCTTACCAATCTTCTTCTCGACATTGTGTTCAATCGGCAGGCCATGACAATCCCAACCCGGTACATATGGCGCATCATAGCCATCCAGGGTGCGGGACTTAACGATAATATCCTTAAGAATCTTATTAACCGCGTGACCGATATGAATATCACCATTCGCGTATGGAGGGCCGTCATGGAGAATAAACTTCTCACGACCCGCGCTGACTTCACGGATCTTCGCGTACAGATCCATCTTCTGCCACTGTTTCAGCATCTCAGGTTCGCGCTGAGCCAGGTTGCCACGCATAGGGAATGCCGTATTCGGCAGATTCAGTGTCGGTTTATAATCGGTCATTGTCGTATCGCTTCTGGATCTCTAATTGGCTTTGTTCGCGGTATTCAGGAAATAGTTCCGAACCGCCTCAATATCAGTAAAGATCTGCTGTTTAAGTTGCTCCAGCCCGTCGAACTTTTTCTCCGGGCGGATAAAAGCTTTAAATTCTACGGCCAGTAACTGGCCATAGAGATCACCATCAAAATCAAATAAGTGTGCTTCCAGCACCGGTTGTTTGCCGTTCACGGTCGGCCGCATCCCGACATTACATACTCCCTGCGCTGTTAGCCCGTTACCGGTTACCTCAACCGCATACACACCTGTCAACGGACAAGGGAAGCGGTGCATGCGTACATTCGCTGTCGGCACTCCCAGCTGACGCCCAAGCGCCTGGCCGTGCATAATACGGCCACTCACCCGGTAAGGCCGGCCCAGCAATCGCTCAGCCAGCACCAGATCATTTTTCCCCAGTGCCTGGCGAATACGGCTACTGCTAACCCGTTCACCCTCAACATCGAAAGTCGCGGTATTTACAACGCTGAAATCGTAGCGCTCGCCACTCTGGCAGAGCATGTTGTAATCACCGGAGCGATCACATCCAAAACGGAAATCATCGCCCACCACAAAGTGCTTAACGGCAAGGCCTTTTAACAACAATTCGTGGACGAACTGATCTGCCGTCATGGCACGCAAGCGCTCATTGAAAGTCAGGCATAATATCCGATCAACACCCTGCTCCCGCAACAGTCTGACCTTTTCATCAAAACGGGTCAGTCGTGGTGCCGCCTGCTGGACAGCTGCAAAGAACTCCTGCGGCTGTGGCTCAAAAATAATGACAACCGTTGGCAATCCCAGTTCGGCACCTTTTTTCAGCACCTGAGCCAGTACTTGCTGATGCCCCAGGTGGACGCCATCAAAGTTGCCGATCGTCGCAACACAGCCACGGTGCTTGTCGCGTAGATTATGCAGACCTCGAATCAGCTCCATGGAACCCCGTTCATCACTAAAAAATTTAAAATAAGCGCGAAATTATACCCCAGTTGTACGCCTTGGAGTACCTTACAACCGGTGATAAATTAAACAATTTCAGCAACCTGCTTATCTATTCAGTATAACTACCCGGCTCAATGTCGCAGATCTTTCATTCTAAGACCGGCCAAGACCAGCACTACGAGATACACAGCAACCCCACCACAAACGAGAATCGCCATCTGCATTACCCGTTGCCACAAGTCATATGCCAGCCAAATCTCTGACGATCCTGTCAGCCACACTAAAAACGCCACCATGGCACCATTAGCCAACACAATACGCAGGAGCATTTTCCCCCAGCCCGGCTGCCAGATAAACACGCCATCGCGCAACAGCCCACGCAGCAGCAAGCCGGCATTAAGAAACGCAGACAACGAGGTTGCCAGGGCCAGGCCTACATGCGCAAGCGGCCCTATCAAAGCCAGGTTCAGCGCCATATTCACCACCATTGCCACAATCCCGATTTTAACAGGGGTCTTGATATCCTGGCGCGAGAAGTAACCCGGTGCCAGCACCTTGATCAACATAAATGCCAACAGACCACTTGCATACGCACGCAGACTCATCCCCGCCATTAATACATCACGGTCCTGCATCTGCCCATAATGAAACAGTGTAGCAATCATCGGTTCAGCCAGGACAAACAGCGCCAGAGCCGCCGGCAGACCAATCAACAGCACCATCCGCATCGCCCAATCAAGGGTTTTAGCAAAAGCCTCACCGGACTGTCCGGCATGCTTACGGGACAAACTGGGCAGAATCACAGTTGCGATAGCAATGCCAAACACCCCCAACGGCAACTCAGCAAGACGGTCTGAGTAATACAACCAGGAGACGCTGCCGGTCTGCAGGAAAGAAGCCAACAGGGTGTCCAGTAACAGATTGATCTGGCTGACCGACACACCAAACAATGCCGGCAGCATCAACAACATAATACGCCGCACCCCTTCATGCTCACGATCCACTCGTGGCCTGGGCAACAGATTGATCCGCCATAAAAACGGCAACTGGAAAAACAACTGCACGCTGCCAGCAATCAACACACCGATAGCCAACGCCATAACCGGCTGATCAAACAGAGGCTGTAGCCAGATTGCCGCACCGATCAACGAAAGATTCAGCAATACCGGTGTAAAAGCGGGCACCGCAAAGCGCTCGTAGCTATTGAGTACACTGCCCGCCAGGGCAGTCAGAGAGATCAGAAACAGATACGGAAAGGTAAAGCGCAGCATATCCACCACAAGCTCAAACCTGAGCGAATCGTTGAGATAAAACCCCGGCGCAAAGATCATTGCCAATACCGGAGCGCCCAGCACCCCAAGACTGGTCACCAGAATCAGCACCAGCCCCAGAGTTCCCGTCACACGGTCAACCAGCGCTTTAACTGCCTGCAGATCTTTCTGGCTGCGATACTCCGACAGCACCGGCACAAACGCCTGGGAGAAAGCCCCTTCAGCGAACAGCCTGCGCAGGAAATTGGGAATTTTAAACGCCACAAAAAATGCGTCCGCACTGCTTCCCGCGCCGAAATAGCCCGCAATTACGACATCGCGAATTAAGCCCAACACCCGGGAAAACATTGTCATAACACCAACAACAGCACTGGACCTCAGCAAACTGCGAGGCGCTGTGTTTTTTGTGCTTTGTTCTGATTCTGTCTTGCTCAAGACGCTATTCCCGGTCAATACACATAGGTTTGGCGCTAAATAATACAGATTCAGCAATTAAATTGCCTCAATTATTGACACTGGCCGCACAAACGTGAATAATCTCGCGTCTCAAAATTGATGTAATGCTGCTATAAAAATACAGCTGCATCAAATTACTTATTAATTTTTGTTCAAATTTATAAAGGAGCCGGATTGTGGCAAATTCCGCAGGATCCCGTAAACGTGCACGCCAGTCAGAGAATCGCCGTCAGCATAACGCAAGTCTGCGCTCCATGGTTCGTACCTACGTTAAGAAAGTCGTAACTGCTATCGAAAGTGGCGACCACACTGCAGCGACAGCTGCATTTGTTACAGCACAGCCAATCATGGACAGCGCTGTAAACAAGGGCATCTTCAACAAGAATCAGGTTGCTCGCAACAAGAGCCGCCTGAACGCTCGCATCAAGAAGCTGGCTGCTTAATTCAATTAAGCTACTAGTAATAAAAAAACCGGCTTATGCCGGTTTTTTTGTGCCTAAAATCCAATACAGCCCTAGGCCAGCACAAGATTGTCGCGGTGAACCAATTCTGCCTCACCAACGAAGCCCAGGATTTGTTCAATCTTACTGCTCGGCTGACCAATAATCTGACGCGCATCAGCAACACCGTAGTTCACCAGGCCGCGCGCGATAATCCGCCCACTCTCGTCAGACAACACCACCATCTCACCCCGGGAAAAACCACCGCTAACGGCACGCACGCCTGCCGGCAGTAAACTCTTACCTCGCTCGACCAATGCAGCAACAGCACCCGCATCCAGCGTCAAAGTTCCACGTGCCTGCAGGTGACCCGCAATCCATTGCTTCCTTGCGGCCTCCGGCTCCTGCTCTGGCACCAGCACCGTCCCAAGCCCCTCAGCAGCCCGCAGACGAAGCAGCACATCATCATCGCGACCACTGGCAATCACCGTGACAGCACCTGAACGCGCCGCCAACTTAGCCGCACGCACCTTGGTCGCCATGCCGCCCTGACCAAGACGACCGCCGCCGCCAGCCATCCCCTCAAGCGCCGCATCACCAGCTTTCGCCTCAGCAATCAGCGTCGCAGCGGGATTATTACGCGGATCAGCGGTAAACAACCCCTTCTGATCAGTCAGCAGAATCAGCGCATCAGCCTCAACCAGATTAGCCACCAGAGCCCCCAGGGTATCGTTATCCCCAAAACGGATCTCATTAGTAACTACGGTATCGTTTTCATTCACCACGGGCACCACACCCACCGACAAAAGCGTCCGCAGAGTCGCCTGGGCATTCAGATAACGCTTACGATTAGAGAGATCCTCATGGGTCAGCAATATCTGCGCAGTGTGCGTACTATGCCGCTGGAAGTTCGCTTCATAAGCCTGCACCAAGCCCATCTGACCGACCGCCGCAGCCGCCTGCAACTTATAAATCTCATGGGGTCGGTCTCGCCAGCCCAACCGCGAAATACCTTCAGCAATCGAACCCGAAGAAACCAGCACAATTTCAAGCCCGCCGGCCTGTAGCTCAGCCAACTGATCAACCCAACGACTAATCGCCGCCTGATCAAGCCCCTCACCATCATTGGTAAGCAACGCACTGCCTATTTTGACCACCCAACGACGTGCTGTTTTAAGTTTATTACGCGCTTCACTCACCTTGAACTCACCCACTACCGATTAAGGCACATACTCGACATCAACATCGTAGTCATCATCGTCGAAATCATCAAAGTCGTCATCATTCTTGCGCTTGTCGCGAATTTCCTGACGCATCAACTCAATTCGTGCACGCCCTTCCTGATCGATCGCGCGACGAATTTCATGCTCACGCTCCGCCAACTCAGGATCGTCTGCAAACGCTTCGGCACGCAGATCAAGAAACTGCTGAATATCCTGCACCAACCGCTGGGTACCCATCTTGTTCAACGCAGAAATCCGGTACACAGGCCCTTTCCAGTCCAGCAGATCAACCACCGCCTGACAGCGTTCGTCCTGCTCATCCTCAGGCACCATATCCAGCTTATTCAGCACCAACCAGCGCTCCTGCGCTGCCAGTGTCGGACTAAACTTTTCCAGCTCCAGTTTAATTGCCTGGGCAGATTCGGCGGGCGTCACTTCATCCCAGGGCGCCATATCCACCAAGTGCAGTAAAATCCGGTTACGCGCCAGATGCTTTAAAAAGCGAATCCCCAGACCCGCACCTTCAGCAGCACCCTCAATAATGCCCGGTATATCGGCAATAACAAAGCTACGCTCCTTTTCGGTACGCACTACACCCAAATTTGGCACCAGCGTGGTAAAGGGATAGTTTGCCACCTTCGGCTTAGCGGCTGATACCGAACGGATAAAGGTAGACTTACCGGCATTTGGCAAGCCCAGCAAACCCACATCTGCCAGGACCTTCAGCTCCAGCTTAATATTACGGGTTTCACCCATACTGCCATTAGACGTCTGCCGCGGCGCACGATTCACACTGCTCTTGAAACGCGTATTGCCCAAACCGTGAAAACCGCCCTGGGCAATTTTCTCAACCTGGCCAACTTCAGTCAGATCAGCCAACACTTCGTCCGTATCGATATCGATAATGGTCGTTCCCACCGGCACTTTCAGGATCAAATCCTCACCCTTGGATCCGGTACAGTTACGACTCATACCACCCTGACCATTTTCCGCCTTATTGCGCGACTGAAATCGAAAATCAATCAAGGTATTTAGGGACTCATCTGCCAATGCAAATATAGACCCACCATCGCCACCATCGCCACCATCAGGGCCACCCCGGGCAACATATTTTTCACGACGAAAGCTCATGCAACCATTGCCGCCTTTACCTGCCTCGACAGTTATCGTTGCTTCATCAACAAATTTCACGCTCTACCTCCAGAAGGTCTGGATTAAACGCCTACAAACCGGCTGTTGAAAAGCATCTATCCAAATAAACATCTTTCAACAACTAGCTTAAACAGACGCTAAAAACAAAAAAAGCCCCGCCGCGGCGGAGCTTTTTTAGATATTAAAAGCTCTATTAAGCGGTTTCTACAGTAATGTATTTACGCTTTTGCGGGCCTTTAACAACAAACTTAACAACGCCGTCTGCCTTAGCAAACAGAGTGTGGTCTTTACCGATACCAACGTTTACACCGGCGTGGAACTTAGTTCCGCGCTGACGAACCAGGATGTTGCCTGCAACAACTGCCTGACCACCGAAACGCTTAACACCTAAGCGTTTCGACTCGGAATCGCGACCGTTACGAGTACTACCTGCTGCCTTCTTATGAGCCATTTGTAACTCTCCTATCTAACAGTCTTAGACACTAATGCCTGTGATTTTAACTTCGGTGAAGTACTGACGGTGACCCATCTGCTTCATGTGGTGCTTACGACGCTTGAACTTCATGATATGAACTTTCTTAGCGCGACCCTGGCTAACAACTTCAGCTGCAACCTTGGCACCCTCAACAACCGGCGCACCGATTTTAACGTCATCGCCATCTGCAACCAGCAAAACGCGATCGAATTCGATATTTGTGCCAGTTTCAGCCTGAAGCTTTTCAAGCTTCAGCGTATGGCCTTCCTGAACTCGGTATTGCTTACCGCCGCTCACAATTACTGCGTACATTTCATTCTCCAATTTAAAACCCACCCTGCTACTATAAGACGCCTACTTTTAATGGCAATGCCATATTGTAGGGAGCGAATTTGGATAGGTCAGGGCGCGGGATTTTATAGAAAAACCTGCGAATGATCAAGTAATATTCACATATTAGTGAGGTTTCTTGACACTCGGTTGAGCACGCCCTAGCATGCCCGCTTACTCTTAAAGAACCTATGACTCCTGTTGTATGCAGCCACATCAGCTAAATCCCGTTATCGAACCGCAATTTGAGGCGGTAAACGAGTACATCCTTAACCACCTGCACTCCGGTGTACCGTTGGTTGAAAAAATCGGCCACTACATCGTAGAAAGCGGCGGCAAGCGCATTCGCCCGCTACTGGTATTATTGGCCGCTAACGCCGGCGGCTATGAGGGCAAGCATCATATACCCCTCGCAGCGGTCATTGAATTTATCCACACCGCTACCCTGCTTCATGACGATGTGGTTGATAACTCAGACCTGCGACGCGGCAACTCAACCGCCAATGCAAAATGGGGCAACGCGCCCAGCGTCCTGGTCGGCGACTTCCTGTACTCGCGCGCCTTTCAGGTGATGGTTGAGATCGGCAGCATGCCGGTTATGGAAGTTATTTCAAATGCCACCAATATTATTGCCGAAGGCGAAGTCCTGCAGCTGCTAAATGCAAAAAATCCGGACACCACAGAAGAAGCCTATATGCAGGTTATTCTGGGCAAAACCGCGATGCTATTTGAAGCAGCCACTGAATCCGGCGCCATTCTTGCGGAGGTTGCTTCTGAGCAGCGCGAAGCCTTGCGCCTGTTCGGTCGCCACATCGGCATCGCCTTCCAGATAATCGATGACGTCATGGATTATCTCAGCTCTGCCGAAGAGATGGGCAAAAATGTTGGAGACGACCTGGCCGAGGGCAAGGCAACACTGCCACTAATCCATGCCATGCGCACAGGCAGCGATGAACAGCGCCAGCTTATTCGCCAGGCAATCCGCAAAGGCGGACTGGATGATTTGCAGCCAATCATGGAAATTATTCATGCCACGGGATCCATCGAGTATGCGCGCGAAACAGCCTACGCAGAGGCAGACAAGGCCATACAGGCACTGAACGCCCTGCCCGACAGCTCCTTTAAAGACACCCTGAAGCAACTGGCTGATCTGGCTGTAAAGCGCAAAAGCTAAATTAATGTAGGGTGCCGGTTTGCATGCCCCGCGAAGCGTTCAGAGTGGCCCACGAAGTGCTTTGGCCATTGGCTACTGGGTAGAAGAATGGACCGCACCGATTGGAAATCAGGTGGTGCGGTTCGCTCCGCTTACCAAGCACCCTACAAAAATACTTCCCGACACCCCTATCAAAACTTACCCCGCAGGATATAAACCACCTCTGTGCGGCCAATATCCCTTTCACTTTTTCCACACAGCGGTACCAACACCTGCCCCTCAACGATTGAACTAACCTTAAACCAGCACTCAAGCAGGTGATCGTTGACATCACGCTGATGAAAACCAATACGACCCGAAGCCCGTCGTTGATGCCAAAACTCGCTCATCATGGCGTATTTATCCTTGCTGCATAGCGACATTAGCGGGATTTTTTCTACTTTTAGGTGAAGAAGTCGTGATACTCGACTGCTAACCCGGTATAATTGCGCGATATTTTGGCTAAAAAAACAGTGGATATACAGCTCAAATGACTAAACCTTCCTCTTTCAATCGAGAAGAACTTCTCCAATGCGGTCACGGCGAAATGTTTGGGCCGGGTAACGCAAGACTGCCTATCGACAACATGCTAATGATGGACCGTATCGTCAACATTAGCTCCGAAGGCGGTAAGTACGGTAAAGGACAGATTGTTGCCGAGCTGGATATCCATCCTGATCTCTGGTTCTTTCAGTGTCACTTCCCGACTGACCCGGTTATGCCTGGCTGCCTGGGCCTGGATGCTATGTGGCAGATAGTCGGTTTCTATCTGGGCTGGCGTGAGAATAAAGGCCGCGGTCGCGCCCTGGGATGCGGCGAAGTTAAATTCACCGGTCAGATCCTGCCAACGGCAAAAAAAGTTACTTACACTATCGATCTGAAGCGCGTTATCGAGCGCAAGCTGGTGATGGGCATCGCTGACGGCACCGTCTCAGTTGATGGACGTGAAATCTATTCCGCGACAGATCTTCGTGTTGGCTTATTTACTTCAACCGACAATTTCTGATCATTCAGTGCCCTCTCTGTTTTGAGGCAGGGCACTTAGATCACCAGTAATGATCAAATAATTATCACTTACGAACAATTAAGAGAGGCATCCTATGAGACGTGTCGTAGTTACCGGAATGGGCATCGTATCTTGCCTGGGTACGGATAAAGAAGCCGTCTTGGATTCACTGCAGCAGGGCCGCTCCGGTATCAAGTTCCAGGAAGAATATAAAGAAATGGGTTTCCGCAGCCAGGTAGCTGGAAGCGTTGACCTCGACTACAGCGCCCTGATCGATCGTAAACTGCTTCGCTTTATGGGCGCTGCCGCTGCTTACGCTTACCTGTCGATGGACCAGGCGATCAAGGATGCCGGCCTGACTGACGATCAGGTCTCGAACGTGCGCACTGGCCTGATTGCCGGCTCCGGCGGCGCCTCTTCTGCCGATATCGTTGAAGCCGCAGACATCCTGCGCAACAAAGGCATCCGTCGCGTTGGTCCTTACCGTGTTACCCGCACGATGGGCAGTACCGTATCAGCCTGCCTGGCAACCCCGTTCAAAATCAAGGGCATTAACTATTCCATCACATCCGCTTGCGCCACCAGCGCGCACTGTATCGGTAATGCAATGGAACAGATCCAGCTGAATAAGCAGGACATTGTCTTTGCCGGCGGCGGTGAAGAACTGCACTGGTCCCTGAGTTTGATGTTTGACGCCATGGGCGCTCTGTCCAGCAAGTATAACGACACCCCGGAAAAAGCTTCCCGCGCATATGACGCTAACCGTGATGGTTTTGTTATTGCAGGCGGTGGCGGCATGCTGGTTCTGGAAGAACTGGAACACGCTAAAGCCCGCGGTGCCAAGATCTACGGCGAGCTGGTTGGCTACGGCGCAACCTCCGATGGCTACGACATGGTAGCACCGTCCGGAGAGGGTGCTATGCGCTGCATGCAGCAAGCCATGAGCACTGTCGACGGCAAGATTGACTACATCAACTCCCACGGTACATCGACTCCGGCTGGCGACATCCAGGAACTGAAGGCGATGAAACAAACCTTCGGCGATGAGATGCCATCAGTCAGCTCAACCAAGTCTCTGACCGGCCACTCACTGGGTGCAACCGGCGTTCAGGAAGCTATTTACAGCCTGCTCATGATGGAAAACAACTTCATTTGCGCATCAGCTAACATCGAAGAGCTGGACCCGGCAGCAGAGGGCATTCCAGTAGTTACCGAGCGTAAAGACAACGTTGATCTGCAACGCGTAATGTCCAACAGCTTCGGTTTCGGTGGCACCAACTCTACGCTGGTATTCGAAAAGTTTCAGGGCTAAGCCAGAGACTCAATAGCTAGACATAAAAAACCCGCCATCCGGCGGGTTTTTTATGTACAGGACGTACGGTATGTCGTGAGCAGATGGATGTGCAGGAACGACGATGTACAGGACGTACGGTATGCAGCGGGCACATGCTTGCAGATGGATGTGCCAGTTAGAGCACTGTCGGGAACAAGTGCCGAGATGAGCAGGAGCTGCTTTAATTAGTGGTGAGTTACTAAGTGCTCACCACAAAAATATCAATCTACGACTTTCAACTCACGCATCTGCTGCTCAATCCAGCCCGCAGAAGCCGCATGAATTTCATCGACACTGCAATCAACAGACGAAACCGGCTTACCAACGATTACCTTCACCGTACCGGGATATTTCACAAAACTCTTACCCGGCCAATACAAACCGGCATCATGCACCAGGGGGACAACAGGCACCTGCGCACTGGCTGCCAGCATCGCACCACCTTTATTAAACTTGCCCAGCTTGCCGACCTGAACGCGAGTTCCTTGAGGAAAGATCACCACATTAATGCCTTCTTGCAGCCGCTCTTTACCCTGACCGAGTAATTGCTTTAACGCTCCGCGACGCTTACTGCGATCCAACGCAATCGGCTTCAACATCGCCAACGCCCAGCCAAAAAACGGGATCTTCAGCAGCTCTTTCTTCAGCACCGCACTCTGGGGGCGAATGAATGTCTGCAAAAACAGCGTTTCCCACTCACTGGAATGGTTAACCACTACCACGTAAGCGCCATCGGCAGGCAGGTTTTCACGCCCTTCAACTTCCAGCTTAAGGCCGCAGCATAACCGCAGCCAGAACATGTAGAAGAAATTAATCAGGGTCACCAGCTTAAAACGTGCATTAAACGGTAACGCCCACCCAACCAGTAAACACAGGCTAGAAAATACGATAGTTACCGGATAGAAGCCCAGATAGAAAATTGCCGCACGGATATACAGCAATGGAGATGGTTTCTTAGTCACTCTCAATTCACTCATACTTTCCACTGACACCAGAGTTACCTCTTAGCTCTTAGCTCTATCTATAGCCCAGGACCTGGACCTGGAATCGATCCGGCTTAGCTCGACAAACAACTAGACTTTCCAGTGGCCGCTTTTGCCACCTTTCTTTTCCAGCAATTTCACCTCACCGATCACCATACCCTTATCGACCGCCTTGCACATGTCATAAATGGTCAAGCCAGCTACAGAAGCCGCTGTCAACGCTTCCATCTCAACACCGGTCTGGCCCGACAGTTTACACATAGCCGTTATCAGTATGCTGTTACTATCCAGCTGTGGCTCAAGGGTAACTGATACTTTACTCAACATCAGCGGATGGCATAACGGAATCAGATCAGAGCAACGCTTGGCAGCCTGAATGCCCGCAATGCGCGCTACCGCCAGCACATCGCCTTTCTTATGCTCACCGGCAGCAATCATATTCAGGGTTTCAGGCAACATGGTTACTATCGCCTGCGCTGTTGCTTCACGAGTAGTTACCGCTTTCTCTGACACATCCACCATATTGGCGTGGCCATTTTCATCGATATGTGTGAGCCGGCTCATGCGGCCTCCTGCTGTTTACGCTTATTAATAACGGGGTTTGCATACATCTGCCTGAGAATTTCAGCAGCCGCAGGCTCAAGCCCCTGCATACGCTGAGCAAACAGGTTACGATCTTGCTCTGTAATCTCTTCTGACTCAATGCCGGCCGCAATTAAATTGGAGGGATGCAAATAATAGTTATCCACAATCTGCCTATCTATCTCAGCCGCCAGGGCATCTGGAGTATCCTTCCCGGTAATGACCTCACCAAAAGTCACGTGGACATGGCCTTTATTACCCGTAATGCCCTGCACAATACTCTCAATATCTTCGTACTCTGATTTCTCATAATTTCCTACCTGCTGCTTGGCATCCAACTCTTTAGCCTTAGCTGCATCACAAGGATCAAACTCATAAGATATCGAAACAGGAACAATTCTTACCCGCTCCAGAAACTCAGAAAAAGAGCGCTGTTTGCGGTGCGTCATATAAAACATCTTTAGAATAGCGGGATCGGTCACATCATTGCCATCTTTAGCCCGCCCTTCACGCTGGGCAATCCAGACATTTTCCTCATCATGTACCAACGAGTAATCGATATAGGAAGAAAGCTGCCCCAGCGCTGTCAGCACCTCGCGCCCTTTAGCTGAGCGATTAACAATAAAACTTTTATTCAGGCGCATGAGATCGGATACCGCAGGCTTGCGCAGCAAATTATCGCCAATCGCTATCCGCGCAGTATTTCTGTCGTTCTGGTACAACACCCAATTAACGAAAGCCGGATCCATTGCGATGTCGCGATGATTGGATACAAACAGGTAAGCCTCATCCTCGTCCAGGCTTTCAAAACCGGAGCAACTCAAACGCGTGGTCGAGCGAGCAATCATCTTCTCCATATAACCAGCAACCAGCATTTGAAAATCCTGGACTGTATTAACCTCATCCAGCTTCTGAGCCAGATAGATGCGCACCGCAGGTTTCAGAAACCAGCCAAACCAGCTGGCTATCCGAGGAAACTGGTAACGGGTAATAGCAGAAATGAATTCATCATCACGAATCAGTTTATTCAGAACCCCACACACCTCACGATCATAATAAGGTCGAATATTTTGATACGGATCATTCTCAGTAGCGCTATCTACCATCGGGCCTCCTCAGGCAATACCGGACATAACATAGAAACCCGGTATTTTACCGGGTGATAAAGATAATTTCAGCGCATATCAGCAAAGTTTATTAACTTAGGCGTATAGACAGAAGATTTCGGGGAAATTTAACCGCCAGTCATATTCATAAAGCGAACAATTTGCGGCTCATCATCCAAATTGAAGTTATGCTTCTCGGGTTTCAGATCCATTGCCTGAATCAGATGCTGCTTAAGCACCTCTGCATTGCCAGGATTATCGCGCAGTATTTGCCGCAGATCCATCGAATGCTCATTGCCCAGACAAAGCAACAAACGACCTTCGACAGTCATCCGCACCCGATTACACTCACTACAGAAATTATGGCTATGGGGAGAGATAAAACCGATTCGACTAGCGCTATCCGCCATCCGATAGTAGCGCGATGGGCCGCCGGTTTTTTCGGTCGAAGCCAGTAACTCATATTGCCTGGAGATCAACTCATGAATCTCATCACTGGAGCAGTAGGACTCAGCCCTATCATGTTCGGTGATATTGCCCAGCGGCATCTCTTCAATAAAAGTAATATCGATATTGCGCTGACGGGCAAAGTTAACCAGATCAATCACTTCATCATCATTGCGCCCTTTCAGCACAACCGCATTCAGTTTAATCCGTTCAAAACCGGCATCCAGTGCCGCCTCAACACCCGCCAGTACCTGATCCAGTTTACCCGTGCGGGTAAGGCGCTTGAATTTATCGGCCTGCAAACTATCCAGGCTGATATTCAGGCGATCAACGCCAAAGCGCTTAAGGTCTTTAGCCATGTGAGTTAGCTGCGAGCCATTAGTAGTTATCAACAACTCAGCCGGCAGTTCACCCAACTGCTCTACCAGCGTCAGAATACCCCTACGTACCAGCGGCTCACCGCCGGTAAGACGAATCTTGTTAACCCCCAGATCCGTAAACGCCTTACCGACCTGATACAACTCTTCCAGCGAGAGCACTTCGCTACGCGGCAGAAACTGCATTTCTTCAGCCATGCAGTACACACAGCGAAAATCACAACGATCCGTAACAGACAGGCGCACATACTCAACCCGCCGACCAAAGCGGTCAACCAGTCCCGAAGCGTTATTTTCTATTTGCTGCGTCATTTTTTTACTCTAGCCATTAACATTCATATAAGTAAGAATATACCTGATTAATTTAATCAGCTATTCCACTTAAGAGCCAATAATCTATATGTACATGCTTCTCAAGCACAGCCACATGACCTTTGCCTTACTCAGCATCCTGCTTTTCACCCTGCGAGGTTACTGGATGCTGAACGCATCCACGATGCTGACACAACGCTGGGTGCGTATCCTGCCACATATTATAGACACTCTGCTGCTTACAACCGCCATAGCCCTGACGGTTGTGCTATCACAATATCCATTTATAAATAGCTGGTTGACGGCCAAGGTATTGGCCCTGCTGGCATACATCGTATTTGGAATCATCGCCCTGAAGCGAGGCAAAACCAAAACCATCCGCATCACTGCTCTGATTCTGGCCTTGATGAGTGTGGCCTATATCGTCTGGGTAGCACGCAGCCATTCTCCGTGGCCCTGGCTACTTTAAGCAGATTTACTCTGCTCTTCCTGCTCCTGATACAACAAGCGCATCATACTGATCAATTCATGGCGCCAGGGAATTTGACGAATCCCAAATGCATTCAGCAACTTACTGCACACCAGTACAGATGATGCAGGGCGCTCCGCATCAGCAACCATCTCTCTAGAGCTGATCGGCAGCAGCTGTTTAGCCTGCAGCTCTTCATACTGCCCGGCTGCGGACAATACCGCTTCTGTAAAACCGTAGCGAGAGGTAACCTCCGCACCACAATAATGATAGGTTCCCCAACTGTCAGCACCATTGTGGAACTGCTTGAGCATGGCAATTATTACGCGTGCGATATCCGCGGCAGATGTCGGACAACCACGACGGTCATCAACCGCCGAAATCACACTTTGTTCGCGTGCCTGATGCAACGCACGCTGCATGAAATTATCGCCGACCGTGCTAAATACCCAGCTGACACGCAAAATGATATGCTGTGGCAGCACTTTGCGCAGCAATTCTTCGCCCAGCCACTTGCTGTCACCATAGATCCCCAGCGGCGTAGCCTCATCGGCTTCGGTATAACCGCTTTCATAATGACCATCAAATACGTAATCAGAGGACAGATGAAACAACGGAATTGACAACTGACCACAGGCAATCGCCAGCGTTTCAACCGCATCCCTATTTAAGGCAAAGCAACGCTCTCTTTCCTGCTCAACGCGATCCACCGCATTAAAGCCTGACGTGTTAACCACATAGTCAGGCATGTGCAGATCCAACTGCTGCTGAACCGCGGCACTGTCACTGATATCAAGCTTATCATCCGCCAGCGAGATCACATCGAAGAAAGCATCGGCCGAGGCCGCACGATCAAGAAAGTAACCGATTTGGCCGTCTGCTCCGGTAACCAGGATCCTGGCCGGGCGGGACAGAAAATTCTGCACCATAAATCAGCCTTTTCGCTAGAATGGGATATCGTCGTCAAAATCATCCATACCCGGCGCAGGCTGAGGCGCTGTTTGCTGCTTCGGCTGGTATGCTTGCTTAGGCTGTTGTTCAGGTTGCTGATACTGCTGTTGAGATTGTTGCTGCTGCGGAGCCTTCTGCTGATAATTCTGCTGAGGCGCTGCCTGTTGCTGCGGTGCCTGCTGCTGCGGTGCCTGCTGCTGGAAACCACCCGCCTGAGGCTGCTGGTAACCGCCAGTTTCACCACCACGACTATCCAGCATCTGCATTTCGCTGCCAACGATTTCAGTTGTGTAACGATCCTGGCCGCTCTGATCCTGCCATTTACGCGTCCGCAGTGAACCCTCCAGATACACCTTGGAGCCCTTGCGCAGGTACTCACCAGCAATCTCAGCCAGACGGTTAAAGAACACCACGCGGTGCCATTCCGTACGCTCTTGTTGCTGGCCGGTTTGCTTGTCTTTCCAGCTCTCTGATGTCGCTACGGTGATATTCGTAACGGCATTGCCGCTTGGCATATATTTAGTTTCAGGGTCATTCCCCAAATTACCAATCAGAATGACTTTATTAACACCACGTGCCATTGATCTCTCCAGTGCTCTCTTAAATTTCTAACCCGAAACAGGACGTTTCAGATAAGGAATATGCTTGCCCGACAGCATACCATATTTATCTACTTTAAAGCCTTAATTATCCGTCTCCCTAGTGTTGGTCAGAAACAGAACACTTTATACTTGAGGCTTTTGACCACTGTCGGGAAAATAGATGGATAAGATACTACTTCGGGGCGCAAGAACGCACAATCTGAAAAACATCGACCTCGAAATTCCGCGGAACAAACTGGTGGTAATCACCGGCCTGTCAGGCTCTGGGAAGTCTTCTCTGGCATTCGATACCCTCTATGCCGAGGGCCAACGACGCTATGTAGAGTCGCTATCCACTTATGCCCGGCAGTTCCTGTCTGTGATGGAAAAGCCCGATGTAGATCATATCGAAGGCCTGTCACCCGCTATTTCGATTGAACAGAAATCAACCTCGCACAACCCGCGCTCGACCGTGGGCACGATTACCGAGATATACGATTACCTGCGACTGCTGTTTGCCCGCGCGGGTGAACCCCGCTGCCCTGATCATGATTTACCCTTAGCGGCTCAAACAATCAGTCAGATGGTCGACCAGGTACTTTCCCTGCCTGAAGGCTCTAAGCTAATGCTACTCGCCCCCATTATTCAGGGACGAAAAGGTGAGCACTTACATACCCTGAGCGAACTGAAATCTCAGGGCTTTGTACGTTTACGCGTCAATGGTATTGTCATCGACATCGATAGCGTTCCCGAGCTTGATAAAAACAAGAAGCATGATATTGAAGCAGTCGTCGATCGCTTTAAGGTACGTGCTGACTTGCAGGCACGCCTGGCCGAGTCATTTGAGACCGCCCTGAATATGACCGATGGCATCGCCACCGTCAGCTACATGGATGGCGACGGCGAGGAGATGGTTTTTTCAGCGCGCTTTGCTTGCCCAAAATGCGGCCATAGCATTCAGGAGCTGGAACCCAGAATGTTCTCTTTCAACAACCCTCATGGCGCCTGCTCCTCTTGCGACGGACTGGGGGTTAAGCAGTTCTTTGATCCCAAAAAGCTCGTCAACGACCCTAGTCTTACTTTGTCAGAAGGGGCGATACGTGGCTGGGATCGGCGTGCGCTGTACTATTTCCAGCAGCTCAAAGCGGTCGCCGAACACTACGGCTTCGATATGGATACACCCTTTGGTGACCTGAAAGAAAAGCACCAAAAAGTTACGCTGTACGGCAGCGGCAAAGAATCAGTCTCCTTCCGCTACCTGAATGACCGCGGCGATACCATCAATAAAGCACACCCCTTTGAAGGCGTAATCAACAACCTGGAACGGCGTTACCGTGAAACTGAATCCGACATGGTTCGCGAAGATCTTGCAAAGTACATCAATATGCAGGAGTGTCCGTCGTGCCACGGCAGTCGCCTGCGCCGTGATGCCCGCCATGTATTCATCGACAACGAGACCCTGCCGGAAATAGTCCAGCTGGCAATCGGCGACTGCCATGAGTATTTTGAAAGCCTCAAACTGAGCGGAAAACAGGGTGAAATAGCAGAGAAGATCATCAAGGAAATTCGTCTGCGCCTGGCTTTCCTGGTCAATGTTGGCCTGGATTATCTTTCTCTGGAGCGTAGCGCAGACACCCTGTCGGGCGGTGAAGCACAACGTATACGTCTGGCTAGCCAGATTGGCGCTGGCCTGGTTGGCGTCATGTACATACTTGACGAACCATCGATTGGTTTGCATCAGCGAGACAATGATCGCCTGCTGCAGACCCTCATACATCTTCGCGACCTGGGCAATTCAGTGATTGTTGTCGAACACGATGAAGATGCCATCAGGCTGGCGGATTATGTCATCGACATAGGTCCAGGAGCCGGTGTCCACGGCGGTGAAGTGATTGCCCAGGGCACCCCCGAGCAACTCATGCAGTCTACCCAGTCCATCACCGCAGACTATTTGTCAGGTCGCCGCAAGATAGAAGTACCGGCACAACGCAACAAACCTAACGGACACTGGCTAAACTTACTCGGTGCATCCGGTAACAACCTGAATGACGTTAACCTGGAAATCCCGCTCGGCTTGTTTACCTGCGTCACAGGCGTGTCAGGCTCGGGCAAATCAACACTGATTAACAGCACCCTCTATCCGCTTGCTGCCACCGAGTTAAATAAAGCGACCACCCTCGATGCAGCACCCTACAGCAAAATCGAGGGGATGAAACAGCTCGACAAAGTGATCGATATCGATCAAAGTCCAATTGGCCGTACCCCGCGTTCAAATCCGGCGACTTACACCGGCATTTTCACCCCAATACGCGAGCTATTTGCAGGTACGCATGAAGCTCGGACACGCGGCTACAAACCGGGGCGCTTTAGTTTCAACGTGAAAGGTGGCCGCTGTGAAGCCTGCCAGGGCGACGGCGTTATCAAGGTGGAAATGCACTTCCTGCCCGACGTATATGTACCTTGCGATGTCTGCAAAAGCAAACGCTATAACCGCGAGACCCTGGAGATCAAATACAAGAACAAGAACATCCACGAAGTGCTCGATATGACAGTGGAAGACGGGCGAGTGTTTTTTGATGCCATTCCAGCGCTGGCACGCCGACTGCAAACTCTAATCGACGTAGGGTTGAGCTATATTCGCTTAGGTCAGGCTGCAACAACATTGTCCGGCGGTGAAGCGCAGCGAGTTAAACTGGCCAAGGAACTCAGCAAGCGCGATACAGGCAAGACCCTGTACATTCTTGACGAGCCAACTACCGGACTGCATTTCTACGATATTCAGCAGCTACTCAACGTACTCAATAGATTACGCGACCACGGCAACACTATCGTTGTGATCGAGCATAACCTGGATGTGATAAAGACAGCAGACTGGATCGTCGACCTGGGCCCAGAGGGCGGCACTAAAGGCGGCATGATCATCGCTACCGGCACCCCTGAGGAGGTTGCCGAGCAACCACAGTCCTATACCGGCCAGTTCCTCAAGCCGATGCTGAACCCCGCCTAGCGGGATCAGTGGCGAGACCGTATCGCTACGCGATACTCGCTAGACGCGGCTACGCCACTTGCTAGTAGCTAGATAAAACGCCCTCTACGGGCGTTTTTTTATATTAAAACCACCAAAAAGAGAATCGTGAGAATAATAGTAAGTCTAACCAGAACCTCCCTAAAAGCCACGGACAAGCAGCGCTCTTTGCTGCGTTCGAACTTCGAACAACGAACTACGGCTTTTTCAGACAATAAAAAACCCGGCACATGGCCGGGTTTTTTTTAAGAGTCGAAGAGTTTAATCTTCAGAATCTTCTACCATTGCAGCATCAGCAGGACGGCCAACCAGTTCAACCAGAGCCATCGGCGCGTTGTCACCAGGGCGGAAACCACATTTCAGAATGCGGATATAACCACCTGGACGACCTTCGTAGCGAGGACCCAGTTCGTTAAACAGTTTACCAACAGCTACTTTACTGCGGGTACGAGCGAAAGCCAGACGACGGTTTGCAACCGTATCGTTTTTCGCCAGTGTGATCAGTGGCTCAGCAACACGACGCAGCTCTTTAGCTTTAGGCAGCGTGGTTTTGATGAGCTCATGTTCAAACAAGGACACAGCCATGTTCTTGAACATTGCTTTACGGTGTGCACTAGTACGAGAAAAGTGACGACCAGATTTACGATGACGCATCTTTAATTCCTTGCCAAACTATTCAGTTTAAATCACTAATCAGGAGGCGATTTTATCGTCGTTCCTGAGACTCGCTGGAGGCCAGTTTTCAAGGCGCATACCCAGCGACAGACCTTTGGATGCCAAGACATCCTTGATCTCTGTAAGTGATTTTTTACCTAAGTTCGGGGTCTTAAGCAGTTCTACTTCGGTACGCTGGATCAGATCACCAATGTAGTAGATCTGTTCTGCCTTCAGACAGTTGGCGGAACGTACAGTCAGCTCCAGATCATCAACCGGACGTAGCAGGATCGGATCGATCTCTGGCTCTTCCGGTTCATCTTTAACCTGATCCTTACCACCTTCCAGATCTACGAATACAGCCAGCTGCTGCTGCAGAATAGTTGCAGCGCGACGGATGCACTCTTCTGGATCGATAGTACCATTGGATTCAATGTCTATTACCAACTTGTCTAAGTCAGTACGCTGTTCTACACGAGCACTTTCAACTACATACGAAACCAGACGAACTGGGCTGTAAGTAGCATCCAACTGCAAACTTCCGATAGTACGTGACTCGTCTTCATCAGAAACTCGAGCATCGGCTGGCACATAGCCACGACCACGAGCAATTCTCAGCTGCATGTTAAGGCTTCCGCCTTCGCCCAGATGAGCGATGACATGCTCTGGATTTGCGATTTCGACATCCTGATTCAGCTGAATATCAGCTGCAGTAACAGGACCGGCCTCACTCTTAGAGAGAGTCAGCGTTGTTTCGTCGCCATTATGCAACGCAACAGCAACACCTTTGAGGTTAAGCAGGATTTCGATAACGTCTTCCTGCACACCGTCAAGGGTGCTGTACTCGTGCAGCACACCATCAATTTCTACCTCAGTGACGGCACAGCCTGGCATCGAGGAAAGAAGGATACGACGTAGCGCATTACCCAGCGTATGACCAAACCCACGCTCTAGCGGTTCCAGAGTGACTTTTGCACGAGTTGCACTAATCTCCTGAACGCCAATATGACGCGGGCTTAGAAACTCGTTTACTGAACGCTGCATAGTTCCACCAATTAAGAAGTCAATGATTACTTAGAGTACAATTCAACAATCAGCTGCTCGTTGATGTCAGCAGATAGATCAGCACGTTCTGGAGAGGACTTGAAAGTACCTTCCATCTTCGCTGCATCTACTTCCAACCATTCAACAGCAGTACGCTGAGAAGCCAGTTGCAGTGCGTTTTTAATACGCAGCTGTGTCTTGGACTTTTCACGTACAGCAACCACGTCACCAGCAGAAATCTGGAATGACGGGATGTTTACAGACTGACCATTAACCGTAATCTGACGGTGGGAAACTACTTGACGCGCTTCAGCACGAGTAGATCCGAAACCCATACGATAGACGACATTGTCTAAACGCCCTTCCAGCAGCTGCAAAAGATTGGTGCCGGTAGCACCGGAGCGGCGAGCCGCTTCTTTGTAGTAGCTGCGGAATTGCTTTTCAAGAACGCCGTAAGTACGACGAACTTTTTGTTTTTCACGAAGCTGTAAACCGTAATCAGACAACCGACCACGACGAGCACCGTGTACACCTGGAACAGCTTCAGCTTTACACTTGCTATCCAGAGAGCGCACACCACTCTTCAGGAAAAGGTCGGTACCTTCACGGCGAGACAGCTTACATGTTGGTCCTATATAACGAGCCATTTTATACTGTCTCCAATTAAACGCGACGTTTCTTAGGCGGACGACAACCGTTGTGAGGAATCGGTGTCACGTCCGTGATGTTATTAACCTTGTAACCACAGCCGTTCAATGCACGAACTGCGGATTCACGGCCTGGGCCTGGACCCTTAACAAAAACGTCTAGATTTTTAAGACCGTACTCTTGAGCCGCCACACCTGCACGTTCCGCAGCAACCTGTGCTGCGAACGGTGTGCTCTTACGAGAACCACGGAAGCCGGAGCCACCCGCAGTTGCCCAGCTCAAAGTATTGCCTTGACGATCAGTTATAGTAATGATCGTGTTGTTAAAAGAGGCATGGATGTGAGCAAAACCGTCAACAACCTGCTTTTTAACTTTCTTACGCGTGCGACTACTTGGCTTAGCCATACTGGAAATTCCTATCGCTTACCACTACCTGCGGATTGGCTTACGAGGGCCTTTACGGGTACGCGCATTTGTCTTAGTGCGCTGACCACGTAGAGGCAGACTGCGACGATGCCGCAGACCACGATAACAGCCCAGATCCATCAAGCGTTTGATGTTCATGGATACTTCACGGCGAAGATCACCTTCAACGGTCAACTTGGCAATTACGCCACGGACGCCGTCCAATTGTTCTTCTGACAGATCTGCAATCTTAGTGGATTCTTGAATCCCACAAGTTTCGCAGATGCTCTTCGCTGTAGTGCGGCCAATTCCGAAGATGTAAGTCAATGAAATTACCGCATGCTTATTGTCAGGAATATTGACGCCAGCTATACGGGCCATTCAATTTACTCCAACTCATTTAGCATGACACCTGTCCGGTATGAACAGGCACTGCAAATACTTCTATTAATGGAAGGCGCGAAATTCTACACCTTGATTAGTAATAAATCAAGGCCTCACGCCCTCCACCCCAGACCAGGCTTATCCCTGGCGCTGCTTGTGTCGCGGTTCAACTTTGCAAACTACTCGCAAAGTACCTTTACGACGTACGATCTTGCAGTTACGGCAGATTTTTTTTACAGATGCACGTACTTTCATGATCAACTCCAACGGAGTGGACTAGCGCAGCAGGCCAGCTCCACCACCTTTAAGATTCGACTTCTTCATCAGGGAATCATACTGATGGGACATCAGATGCGATTGTACCTGGGCCATGAAATCCATGACCACAACAACCACTATCAACAGCGATGTACCACCGAAGTAGAAAGGCACGTTCCATGCCACCACAAGAAACTGTGGCATCAAGGAAACAGCAGTAATATACAGGGCACCAAACAGTGTCAGGCGACCAAGCACATTATCAATGTACCGAGCAGATTGCTCCCCTGGGCGAATACCCGGGATGAATGCACCAGATTTCTTCAGGTTATCAGCTACATCTCTTGGATTGAAAACAATCGCCGTGTAGAAGTAACAGAAGAAAATGATGCACACAGAAAACAGCAGAATGTACAACGGCTGACCCGGACCCAGCGCTAATGCGACATTCTGTAACCATTCCATGCCTTCAGTCTGACCAAACCATTGGCCAATAGAGGCAGGGAACAGCAAAATACTTGAAGCAAAAATTGGCGGGATAACACCGGCCATATTTACTTTAAGCGGCAGATGACTGGACTGTGCAGCGTACATACGACGGCCCTGCTGACGCTTTGCGTAGTTTATGGTGATACGGCGTTGGCCGCGCTCCATAAACACTACAAAGCCGACAGTAGCGATCGCCAGCACAGCGATGGCCAGCAATGCCAGGATGTTTAAATCACCCTGACGTGCCGATTCAAAGGACTGACCGATTGCACCAGGCAAACCAGCCACAATACCAGCGAAGATCAGAATCGAGATACCGTTACCGATACCGCGTTCAGTGACCTGCTCACCCAGCCACATCAGGAAAACCGCTCCAGCAACAAGAGTGACAACTGCTACAAAGTAGAAGCTGACATCTCCAGTGAATGCAACGCCCTGATTAGCCAGACCAACAGCCATACCAAACGACTGTACAGTCGCCAGAATGACAGTGCCATAGCGAGTGTACTGATTGATCTTGCGACGACCAGCTTCACCTTCCTTCTTCAACTGTTCCAGCGTTGGACTGACAACAGTCATCAACTGCATGATGATGGATGCTGAGATGTACGGCATGATACCCAAAGCAAGGATACTCATGCGTTCCAGCGCACCACCGGAGAACATGTTGAACATACTCAGGATCGTGCCCTGATTCTGTTCGAAAAGCTGAGCCAAACGATCTGGATTGATACCAGGTACCGGAATATGTGCACCGATACGGTATACAATGATCGCAATCAGAACGAATAACAGGCGCGACTTAAGCTCGCCCAATCCACTCTGATTACCTGCTGGTACTGGTCCTTTCTTAGCCATTTATTCCTCGACTTTTCCGCCCGCAGCTTCAATTGCAGCCAGTGCACCTTTGGTCACTTTAAGACCTTTAACGGTGACTGCCTTAGTGATCTCACCAGACAGGATTACGCGCGCACGCTTAATGCTCTCTTTGATGATATCGGCTTTCTTCAGTGCTTCCAGATCGATTACGTCAGCATCGATTTTTGCCAGCTCGGTTAGACGGATTTCAGCAACGAAAGCAGCCTGACGAGAGGTAAAACCAAACTTAGGCAAACGACGCTGTAAAGGCATCTGACCGCCTTCAAAACCTGGCTTAACTGAACCGCCGGAGCGGGATTTCTGACCTTTATGGCCACGACCACAGGTTTTACCCAGGCCGGAACCAATACCGCGGCCCACACGCTTAGCAGCGTGCTTGGAACCTTCGGCAGGACTTAGTGTATTAAGACGCATAACGGACTCCTTATTCGCCTTCTACACGAACCATGTAGTTTACTTTGTTGATCATGCCGCGAACGGAAGGAGTATCTTCCACTTCAACAGTATGACCGATACGACGCAGACCTAGACCCTTCACACATTCTCTGTGCTTAGGCAGCTTACCGATGGGGCTGCGAACAAGTGTAACCTTGACTGTAGATGCCATCGTAATTTACCCCAGGATCTCTGCGACAGTCTTACCACGCTTAGCAGCAACATCATCAGGTGATGTCATGCCAGCAAGACCGTTAATTGTTGCACGAACAACGTTTACTGGGTTGGTAGAGCCGTAGCACTTAGCCAGTACGTTGTGAACACCTGCAAGTTCCAGTACAGCACGCATCGCGCCACCGGCGATTACGCCAGTACCTTCAGATGCTGGCTGCATGTATACCTTAGAAGCACCGTGACGGGCTTTAATAGGGTACTGCAGAGTAGTGCCATTGAGATCAACCGTGATCATATTGCGACGTGCTTGCTCCATTGCTTTCTGAATAGCGACAGGAACCTCACGTGCTTTACCACGACCGAAGCCTACGCGGCCATTGCCATCGCCAACAACAGTCAGGGCAGTAAAACCGAAAATACGGCCACCCTTAACTACTTTGGCTACGCGGTTAACCTGAACAAGTTTCTCTTGCAGGTCACCGTCTTTCTGTTCGTGATTTGCCATTGTCAAACCCCTTAGAATTCCAGGCCGCCTTCACGGGCTGCTTCTGCTAACGCCTTAACACGTCCATGGTATTGGAAACCAGAACGGTCAAAAGCAACCTTAGTCACGCCAGCGTCTTTCGCACGCGAAGCGATCAGTGTGCCAACTTTAGTAGCGGCATCAACATTACCAGTAGTGTCGCCACGCAGTTCTTTTTCTACAGTTGAAGCTGCAGCTAGAACCTGACCACCGTCAGCAGAGATAACCTGCGCATACATATGACGGGGAGTACGAGTAACACACAGGCGGATAGCACCCAGCTCACGCATTTTGAAGCGAGAACGGCGGGCACGGCGAATACGAGATGTTTTCTTATCGTTCATGACCCTACCTTACTTCTTCTTAGCTTCTTTACGGCGAACATATTCGTCAGCGTAGCGAACACCCTTACCTTTATAAGGCTCGGGTGGACGGAATGCGCGAATTTCAGCTGCAGCCTGACCAATGACCTGCTTATCAGCACCTTTCAGTATGATAGCAGTCTGGCCTTCCATTTCAGCTTTAACGCCTAGAGGCAATTTATACTCGATTGGGTGTGAGAAACCCAGAGTCAGGTTTACAGTGTCGCCTTTAACGGCAGCACGATAACCAACACCCTGAAGCAGCAGTTTCTTTTCGAAACCAGCGTTCACACCAACAACCATGTTATTAACCAGGGAGCGAGTAGTACCAGCCAATGCATTGGCTTGCTTGCCGCCATCACGTGGCGCAAACTTGAGTACGTTTTCTTCGCTGGTAACTTCTACAGACGGGTGTACAGTCAGATCCAGGGCACCGTTTTTGCCCTTTACATTAATCTGCTGACCATCAACCTTAGCTTCAACACCTGCCGGCAGAACAACGGGACTTTTAGCAACTCGAGACATAGTTCTAGCTCCTAGAATACCGTGCAGATGACTTCGCCGCCGATACCAGCAGCACGAGCAGCGCGGTCAGTCATCACACCTTTAGATGTGGAGACAATAGCAATGCCCAGACCGCCAGCTACTTTAGGCAGCTCGGAAGCGCCGTTGTAAACTCGCAGACTCGGACGGCTAACGCGTTTGATAGACTCAATAACCGACTTGCCTTCGAAGTATTTCAATTCAACAGTCATAACTGGCTTAACACCGCTTTCAACAGCGAAGTCAGCTATATAACCTTCCTCTTTCAAAACGGCAGCAACAGAGGCTTTCATTTTGGAAGCAGGCATGGTTACAGCTGATTTCTCAGCCATATGACCGTTACGGATACGGGTTAGCATATCCGCTAGAGTGTCTTGCATACTCATGGTTTATTTTCCTTTGTGCAGCGCAATGCGGTAGCAGGATGACAATCACCCTGCCCAGACCACCGTGCTTACCAACTAGCTTTTTTCAGGCCAGGAACATCACCACGCATAGCAGCTTCACGCAATTTGATACGGCTCAGGCCGAATTTGCGGTAAACAGCGTGTGGACGCCCGGTAACCTGACAACGACGCACCTGACGAACAGGGCTAGCGTCACGTGGCAGCTTCTGTAGAGCTACCTGTGCATCCCAGCGAGCATCTTCAGATGACTCTGGGTTGCGGATGATTGCTTTCAGCTGAGCACGTTTCTCAGCGTACTTAGCAACCATTTTTGCGCGTTTTGATTCGCGCGCTTTCATAGAAACCTTAGCCATTTTTCTACCCTACTTTTTGAATGGGAAGTTCAAGGCTGCCAGCAGGGCACGACCTTCATCGTTAGTGCGAGCAGTAGTGGTAATGGTGATATCCATACCACGCAGCTTATCAACCTTATCGAATTCGATTTCAGGGAAGATAATCTGCTCTTTAACACCCATGCTGTAGTTACCACGGCCATCAAAAGACTTAGGATTCAGACCACGGAAGTCACGGATACGAGGAATCGAGATATCAACCAGGCGGTCCAGGAACTCCCACATACGCGCACCGCGCAGGGTTACCTTGCAACCGATCGGCCAACCTTCACGAACCTTAAAGCCGGCGATAGATTTACGCGCCAGCGTTACAACTGGCTTCTGACCAGCAATCAGCTGCATTTCAGCAACTGCATGTTCGAGCTGCTTCTTATCACCCAGCGCTTCACCAACACCCATGTTCAGGGTGATTTTGGTCAGGCGAGGAACAGCCATCACGTTTTCGCTGTTCAGCTCATCTTTCAGCTGCTGCTTAACGGATTCGTTATAAAGAGCTTTTAATCTAGACATGGCATCAACTCCTATTACTTAGCGATTACTTCGCCGTTGGATTTGAAGAAGCGAACTTTATTGCCATCTTCCAGAATTTTGAAGCCAACACGATCACCTTTACCAGTGGCCGGGTTGAAGATAGCGATGTTAGATGCTGCAATCGCTGCTTCTTTCTCGACGATGCCACCAGGCTTACCCGCCATTGGGTTAGGCTTGGTATGCTTCTTAACCATGTTGATGCCGGAAACAATCAGGCGCTCATCAGTTTGCACGCTTAATACCTTGCCGCGCTTGCCTTTATCTTTTCCTGCAATGACGATGACTTCATCGTCACGAATAATCTTTCGCATTTTATTATCCTTTCCTACTACCCTCTCATGCTTAAAAACGCCAAGCCCTTACGGGCTTAGCGTTTTAGCAAAAATCCAGACTAAAAAGTCGAGATTTTTATAGCACTTCAGGCGCCAGGGAAATGATTTTCATAAACTTCTCAGTACGAAGTTCACGAGTTACTGGGCCGAATATACGTGTACCGATCGGTGCACCGTTTGCGTTCAGGATAACCGCTGAGTTTGTATCAAAGCGAATAACCGAACCGTCTGGACGGCGAACACCTTTACGGGTGCGTACTACAACAGCGTCCACGACCTGGCCTTTCTTCACCTTACCGCGAGGAATTGCTTCCTTAACAGTAACTTTGATGATGTCGCCCACACCGGCATAACGACGGTGGGAGCCACCCAGGACCTTGATACACTGCACTCGCTTGGCGCCACTGTTATCAGCAACATCAAGCATAGATTCTGTTTGAATCATGGGGTCTGTACTCCAAAATTCAGGCTGATTTCTTTGCCTTTCGGGCTTAAAAAACAGCCTGTCAGGAGCAAAGGTGCGTTATCTTACACCTTTGCAGCCTGTTCTTCAATCTTAACTAGCGTCCAGGACTTACTTTTTGAAAGCGGACGGGATTCAGCAATAGTCACTAAATCTCCCATCTGACATTCATTCTGCTCGTCATGCGCATGCAGCTTAGTAGAACGCGTTACGAATTTTCCGTAAATCGGATGCTTCTCTTTGCGCTCAACCAGAACAGTAATAGTCTTATCAGCTTTGTTGCTGATAACCTTACCGTTCACAGTACGTGTACGTTTTTCTGCAGCCATCATTAGTTACCTGCTTTTTCATTCAGCACGGTCTTAACACGTGCGATATCGCGACGCACCTGACCAAGCATGTGGTTCTGAGCCAGCTGACCAGTCGCCTTCTGCATACGCAGATTGAACTGATCCTTCAGAAGACCCAACAGCACTTGCTGCAGCTCTTCAGCGGATTGCTCGCGAATTTCAGTTGCTTTCATCACATCACCGTCCGTTTAACAATGGTGGTATTAATTGACAGCTTTGCAGACGCCAGGTTGAACGCTTCGATAGCCAGATCATCAGGTACACCGCTCATTTCGAACAGTACTTTACCTGGCTGAATCTGAGCTACCCAGTATTCAACACTACCTTTACCTTTACCCATACGTACTTCAAGCGGCTTACCGGTAATCGGCTTGTCGGGAAATACACGGATCCAGATTTTACCACCACGTTTTACGTGACGAGTCATGGTACGACGTGCCGCTTCAATCTGGCGCGCTGTAATACGACCGCGACTAACCGCTTTCAAAGCAATCTCACCGAAGCTTACTTCGCTTCCGCGCTGTGCCAGACCGCGGTTACGGCCTTTCATTACCTTACGGTATTTCAGTCTTTTAGGTTGCAGCATTGATATTCACCCCTACTTTGAACCTTTCTTCTTAGGTGCAGCATTCTTCTGAGCACGCACTTCTTCAATGCCTCCCAGAATCTCACCCTTAAAGATCCAGACTTTAACGCCAAGCACACCATAAGTAGTGTGCGCCTCAGAAGTACCGTAATCGATATCAGCACGCAGTGTATGCAGTGGCACACGACCTTCGCGGTACCATTCTGAACGCGCAATCTCTGCACCGTTCAAACGACCACCGACCTGGATCTTGATACCTTTAGCGCCGATACGCATCGCATTCTGAACAGAACGCTTCATTGCGCGACGGAACATAACTCGACGCTCAAGCTGGCTAGCAATGCTTTGAGCAACCAGTTTTGCATCAAGCTCTGGCTTACGCACTTCTTCGATGTTGATGTGGACAGGAACACCCATCATTTTAGAAACTGCATTACGCAGTTTCTCTACATCTTCACCTTTTTTACCAATCACAATACCCGGACGAGCAGTATGAATGGTGATCTTTGCATTCTGTGCAGGACGCTCGATTTCGATGCGGCTGACAGAAGCAGCTTTTAACTTACCTTCAAGATACTCACGTACCTTAAGATCGTTCAACAGTTTACTTGCGTATTCGTTCTTGTCTGCATACCACACCGAAGTGTGATCTTTAACAATACCAAGACGAATACCTGTTGGATGTACCTTCTGACCCATAGCGGTATCTCCTAGCAGTCAGCTACCTTAACGGTGATGTGAGAAGTGCGCTTCAGAATACGATCTGCACGACCCTTCGCACGCGGTTTAATACGCTTCATAGTCATACCTTCGTCAACGAAGATAACTGACACACGTAGCTCATCAATGTCGGCACCTTCGTTATGCTCTGCGTTAGCAATAGCAGACTCCAGTACTTTCTTAACGAGAACCGCACCTTTTTGAGGGCTGAAAGCCAGAATATTCAGGGCTTCACCCACCGCTTTTCCGCGGATTTGATCGGCAACCAAACGCGCTTTCTGAGCGGAGATATGGGCGCCTTTATGCTTAGCGGCTACTTCCATTTTCTATACTCCCGAATTAGCGTTTAGCTTTCTTGTCTGCTGCATGACCCTTGTACGTACGGGTAGCGGCAAACTCGCCTAATTTATGACCAACCATATCTTCGGTGATAAACACCGGAACGTGCTGACGGCCATTATGAACTGCAATCGTAAGTCCTACGAAGTTTGGAAAAACCGTAGAACGACGAGACCAAGTCTTGATCGGACGACGATCTTTGACCTCAATCGCAGCCTCTACCTTTTTCAACAGGTGAAGGTCGATAAATGGACCTTTCTTCAGTGAACGTGGCACAGCTGTATCCTCTGATTATTTCGCTTGACGACGGCGTACGATCAACTTATCGGTACGCTTGTTCTTACGAGTTTTCTTACCTTTAGTTGGCATACCCCAAGGGCTAACAGGGTGACGACCACCGGATGTACGACCTTCACCACCACCATGCGGGTGATCTACCGGGTTCATGGCAACACCACGCACGGTAGGACGAACACCACGCCAGCGCTTAGCACCAGCCTTACCCAGTACACGCAAGCTATGCTCAGAGTTTCCAACTTCACCCAGAGTCGCACAGCAATCAATCAGCACTTTACGCATTTCGCCAGAGCGAAGACGTAAAGTTGCGTGCGAACCTTCGCGAGCCACTAACTGAGCAGAAGTACCTGCAGAACGCGCAATTTGCGCACCCTTGCCTGGCTTCATTTCAACACAGTGAATTACGCTACCAACAGGAATATTACGCAGCGGCAGGCAGTTACCTGGTTTGATTTCAGCATCGTGGCCGGAGACAATTATATCGCCAGCGTTCACACCCTTAGGTGCAATGATGTAACGACGCTCACCGTCTGCATATTTCAGCAACAGGATGTTTGCGGAGCGGTTTGGATCATATTCCAGACGCTCAACAGTTGCCGGGATGCCTTCCTTGTTACGACGGAAATCGATAACACGGTAATGCTGCTTGTGACCACCACCAATGTGACGAGTCGTGATTCGACCATAGGTATTACGACCACCGGTCTTGCTTTTCTTTTCGACCAGAGCAGCGTGAGGCTTGCCCTTATGCAGATCCGGGTTTACTACCCGTACTACGTGACGGCGGCCAGCGGAGGTCGGTTTAGATTTAACAATAGCCATTCTTAAAACCCCTCTTATTCGCCATCGATAAAGTCGATGTCGTGTCCATCGGCCAGGCAAACATATGCCTTGCGAACGTCAGACAACTTACCCACGCCACGCTGAGTGCGCTTGGTTTTGCCTTTAACGTTTACGACGTTCACGCCAGTAACCTTGACGTCGAACAGTTGCTCTACAGCCTTTTTGATCTCAGGCTTAGTAGCGTCAGCTGCTACACGGAAAACTACCTGCTGAGAACCTTCAGCAACAATTGTTGCTTTCTCAGAGATGTGTGGGCCTAGCAGCACTTGATAGATGCGTCCTTGGTTCATGCTAACGCCTCCTCAATTTTCTTCAGAGCAGGAACAGTCACCAGAACCTTTTCATAGCCAACCAGGCTAACAGGATCGATGCCAGCCGCATCACGAACATCCACGTGTGGAACGTTACGCGCAGCCAGATATAAATTCTGCTCAAGTTCTTCTGTGATCAACAGAACATTAGCCAATTCAAGCTCATCAAGCTTGGCAATGAACTGCTTAGTCTTAGGCGCTTCAACCTGGAAGTTATCAACAACAACCAGACGCTCTTGACGAACCAACTCAGAGAAGATGCAACGCATAGCTGCGCGGTACATTTTCTTGTTTACTTTCTGAGCGTGGTCACGCGGCTGCGCAGCGAATGTTACGCCACCAGTACGCCACAGAGGACTACGAATAGTACCAGCACGTGCACGGCCAGTACCTTTTTGACGCCATGGCTTAGCACCGCCACCGCTTACAGCGGCACGGTTTTTCTGAGCCTTGGTGCCTTGACGACCACCGGCCAGATAGGCAGTAACTACCTGATGGACCAGTGATTCATTGAATTCTTTATCAAATGCCAGGTCGGAAACTTCGACAGTTCCGCCAGCTCCTGTAAGATTCAGATTCATTACAAACCCCCTTAGGCGCCAGCTTTAACAGCTGATTTAACGATTACGTCGCCGCCGGTAGCACCAGGTACAGCACCCTTAACTAACAGCAGATTACGCTCGGCATCGACGCGAACAACTTCCAGGGACTGAACAGTTACGCGTTCTGCACCCATGTGTCCGGCCATCTTCTTGCCTTTCCATACGCGACCAGGAGTTTGACACTGACCAATAGAACCAGGAGCACGATGAGAAAGTGAGTTACCGTGCGTCGCGTCCTGCATGGAGAAGTTCCAGCGCTTAATGGCGCCCTGAAAACCTTTACCTTTGGACTGACCGGTTACATCAATTTTCTGACCCGCTTCAAAACGTTCAACAGTCAGTTGATCACCAACTTTTATTTCTTCGTCACCTGACAGACGTAACTCCCACAAACCGCGACCAGCTTCGGTCTCAGCTTTGGCGAAATGACCCGCCGCAGCTTTTGTTACACGGTTAGCACGACGAGAACCCACAGTTACCTGCACAGCAGTATAACCATCAGTTTCCGAAGTCTTAACCTGAGTAACTCGGTTCGGTTCCATCTCGATGACAGTAACTGGCACTGACACACCGTCTTCATTGAAGACCCGTGTCATACCTACTTTACGTCCGATTAAACCTACAGACATTTTAATACCTCAATTGCCAGTTGTGTACGGGGCTTTTACCCGCTATGGCTGCCCCTCCCGGGCATTCCACACGCAGCTCTTCCTGTCTGCGCATCTGTCGTCTAATTAGCCTAGGCTAATTTGCACTTCTACACCCGCAGCAAGGTCTAGCTTCATCAGTGCGTCAACAGTTTTTTCTGTTGGCTCAACGATGTCCAGAACACGCTTATGTGTACGGATTTCATACTGATCACGTGCATCTTTGTTCACGTGAGGAGAAACCAGCACTGTAAAGCGCTCTTTGCGAGTAGGAAGTGGGATCGGACCATGCACCTGAGCTCCAGTACGCTTAGCAGTCTCTACGATCTCCTGAGCGGACGAATCAATCAGGCGATGATCAAAAGCCTTCAGACGAATTCTGATTTTTTGGTTTTGCATTTTGATCACACAATTCCTAAATTGCTAACACGGCTTGCGCCGACCTACCCCATTTAACGGGGTAGCGCATTCTACTTAGCTCATACCGCCAAGTCAAGGGGATATTGCTTACATAATAAACAGGATGTTTTTAGCCTGCCTAAGCAACAAGCCAGACACATCGAAGGGAAGTACTTTTAGATCATTTGCGGCAGCAAATGAGAACCCCAAAAGCCAAGTAATGTTTCATTACCCCAGCTTTTGAGGGCGACAATTAATATGGCCGCACTGAGGCCAACAAAATGCAGAGCCTTAGCCATATTAATTAATAAACAACCAGCAACAACCCTGCTCTTGCGCCTCCATGCGCTCGCAGGATGAATACTTCCATGTATAAAAAAAGGCCCCAACGGGGCCTTTTCTAAGTCAGATCACGATTACTCGATAATCTTCGCTACAACGCCTGCACCCACTGTACGACCGCCTTCAC
>JBALVQ010000012.1:0-76891 GCA_036960915.1 Amphritea sp. | reverse complement strand
AGAGCGAATTGCCGGACACTGGGTGTAACAACTTTTAAGCTGAACAGAGCCCGAGAGGTGCCTAAAAAGGCTTTGATCTTCAGGTTTTGCTTGATGGCTTTAAAGAATAATTCAACCTGCCAGCGATCCTTATAGATGGCAGCAATCGTACTGGCTGCCAGCTTAAAATTATTGGTTAAAAAACGGTAATGACGATTCGTTTCCGGGCAATCATATCCAACCAAACGCAGTTTAGGGGCTCCCTGTTTCTTTGCGTGCTCACTGTCTAACTGGATTGTCTGATCATAGGCTACTTGGCTTTTCGGGTTTACTTGATGTATTTTCAATACGCTATAAACTGCTTTGGGACGAATACGTGTCACGAAGTTAACCCCTTGTTTTGTCAGGGATCCGTACCAACCATAATCCACATAGCCTTTATCAAAGGCTACGATACTGCCTTTAGGGAACGTAAATTGGCGCCCTTGTATCAAATCATTTTCTTTACCGTCACTGAGCGCCACAAATTCAGGAATTAAGCTGGCATTGTTTAATCCAACATGGAGCTTCATTGCCGCTTTCGTTTGATGACATCGCGCCCAAGGAAATAATTTAAGTGACAGGTCAATCACACTGGCATCCAGGGAATATAACGGATTTTTAAAGCGGAATTTATGTGCAGCAGAGCGAGTTGAACACCGTGCAAGCAGCCTATAAAAAACCGCCTGATAGAGCTCATGAGGTTGCTTTTCGTTAAGCCGTGCCAAGGTAGTTCTGGCAATGGGCTTCGCGCCCAGATGGTAAAGCTTACTTTGCTGACTGAGCAAATTAGATTCAATATCGCGCAGACTTTGTCTGCCAGAAATCTGCGACATGGCCATGCCGATGAACTGATCCCAGCGAGACGCAGAGCGTAGCTTTTGGCCAACATGATGTTGCCTGGCGAGCTTTTCAAATTCATGTCTCGATACAGGCTGAAGCAACTGATGAAAAGCAGTATTATTATGTGACAAAGCCTGATTCCTTTGCTGTTTAAGTGTTTGGTCGCACACTCATTTTAACAGCATGGATTCAGGCTTTGTCATTTATCCCAAACTGTGGGACAGCAGTGATCCTAGGATGCCTTTTTTTATGTACAGGATGTACGGTATGTCGCGAGCACAGGGATGTGCAAGAGCGACGATATCCAGGGATGGATTGTATGTTGCAAGGAGCCATGGATGGCGGTGTATGTACAGGAAGTACGGTATGTCGTGAGCACAGGGATGTGCAAGAACGACGATGTACAGGAAGTACAGTATGTCGTGAGCACAGGGATGTGCAAGAACGACGATATCCAGGGATGGATTGTATGTTGCAAGGAGCCATGGATGGCGGTGTAACTATGTACAGGAAGTACAGTATGTCGTGAGCACAGGGATATGCAAGAATGACGATGTACAGGAAGTACGGTATGTCGCAAAGAGCCTTGGATAGCTGTACGGTTTTTGTAGGGTGTCGGTTTGCATGTCCCGCGAAGCGTTCAGCGTGGCCCACGAAGTGCTTTGGCCATTGGGTAAAGCGGAGCGAACCGCACCAACGGTATGATTCATTTATTTAAAATATGTGTGTAAACCGTAAGTCGAGATCGGTGCGGTCAATTCATTATGTCTACGGATTGTGCCGTCAATACTCCTAGCCGCGGTAGCCTTCAGATGGAACTCTCAAAGTATTACTTGCGGAAAGCACTGCGTCCGTTCTCTTTTACCGTCGCCGTGATTACCTGTTTAGCGGGGCTGGTCAGTGCCGCAACAGATGGTTTTGTGGATAACTGGCTGGCATTTCTGGTGCTGTTTGCCGCGCTTTTTCTTCAGGCGGGGGTGAATCTGATCAACGATTATGCAGACATTACCCTGTTGAGCGAGACGCCAGAAAACCGGTGGGCAGAACGCCTGATTCGGCGCAACTTTATGCTGGGGTTGGGGTGTATTCTGCTGGCCGCTGTTGCGGGGATTTATCTGGTTGCCCTGCGGGGCTTTCCCCTGCTGATGCTACTGGTGTTAGGTCTTGTGGGTGCGCTGGGTTATACGTTGGAGCCGGTCAACTTTAAACGCCGTGGTCTCGCTGTGGTACTGGTGTTCTGGTTAATGGGCGTGTTAATGGTTTGCGGCGCCTATTATATTGTTGCCGGTCAGCTGGGCTGGGGGATATTCTGGCAGTCGTTACCGGTGAGCTTGCTTAGCTCGTTGCTGCTGTTGTCCAATGAGATCAGGGATTTGGAGGCGGATGCTGCAAGCGGTATCAGGACCCTGTCGGTGCGAATTGGCTTTAAACGTGCCTGTTCCTTATACCGACTACTGTTATTCAATGTAGGCTTACTCAGTGCGTTGCTCTGGCTGACGGGCTATCTGGATTCGGCCGGATGGTTACTAATTAGTCTACCCCTGGCGCTGTTGTTGCCCGCTAAACTGGTTAGAAATATTGCTGCGCGCAAGCGGTTACCTCCGCTTACCGGGCGTTTCTTCATGCTCTTTGGATTGCTGTATACACTGAGTTTGAGCGGATTTTCAGTTATATTGTAAGGCGTTGGATGTTGAGTGTTTAGCTTGCCTCAAGCACCGGCAGTCTACCGATATTGCTGCAAGGCTATGATCATGCATCACTTTAGACTAATGCCGGGAGACGATCTGCGGGCAAAGTGGTGTATAATCTCGCCACAATTATTAAGGGTGGATTAAGTCCGCCCACTGATAGGGTTAGTTAAGCCTGCTTAGCTAAGTGCATAACTAGGCCTATCGCCCCACCGACACGAGCCTGATTTGCGGAGTAAAGAATGAGCGTAATTCGCCAAGACGATTTCATTAGCAGCGTTGCAGACGCATTGCAGTTTATCTCCTATTACCACCCGATTGATTTTATCCAGGGCGTTCACGAAGCCTATCAGAAAGAGCAGAACCCGGCGGCTAAAGACGCCATGGCTCAGATTTTGATTAACTCCCGCATGTGTGCCGAAGGCCACCGCCCGATTTGTCAGGATACCGGTATTGTTACTGTGTTCCTCAAGGTCGGTATGAATGTTACCTGGGACGCCAAGATGAACGTGACCGATATGGTCAACGAAGGTGTACGTCGCGCCTATACCCATCCGGATAACGTCCTGCGTGCCTCCATTCTGGCTGATCCTGCCGGTGCCCGTAAAAACACCAAGGACAACACGCCAGCGGTTATTCACTACGAAATCGTCGACGGTGATGAAGTAGAAGTTCATGTCGCGGCTAAAGGTGGCGGCTCCGAGAACAAATCCAAAATGGTCATGCTGAACCCATCCGATAGCATCGTCGATTGGGTCGTGAAGACAGTTCCGACAATGGGGGCGGGCTGGTGTCCACCGGGTATGCTGGGTCTGGGTATCGGTGGTACTGCTGAGAAAGCCGCCGTCATGGCGAAAGAATCGCTGATGGATCCGATCGACATCCACGAACTGCGTGAGCGTGGTCCTCAGAACCGTGTTGAAGAGTTGCGTCTGGAGATTATGGATGCGGTGAACAATCTGGGTATCGGTGCTCAGGGTCTGGGTGGTCTGACGACCGTTCTGGATGTCAAGATCATGGATTACCCAACTCATGCAGCCTCTCTGCCGGTGTGCATGATTCCAAACTGTGCGGCAACCCGTCATACCCACTTCAAACTCGATGGTAACGGACCTGCGGTACTAACACCGCCGAGCCTGGATGAATGGCCAGAAGTGACATTCGAGGTCGGTGAAAGTACCCGCCGTGTCGATCTGAATACGGTTACTCCTGAAGATGTGCTGAGCTGGCAGCCGGGTGAAACCGTGCTGCTCAACGGTAAGATGCTGACCGGTCGCGATGCGGCTCACAAGCGCATGGTTGAGATGTTGAATGCCGGGGAAGAGCTGCCTGTCGATCTGAAAGGTCGCTTTATCTATTACGTAGGCCCGGTTGATCCAATCGGTGATGAAGTTGTCGGTCCTGCTGGACCAACTACGGCAACCCGGATGGACAAGTTTACCCGTCAGATTATCGAGAGCACCGGCCTACTGGGTATGATCGGTAAATCCGAGCGTGGTCCGGTGGCAATCGAGGCGATCAAGGATAACAAGGCGGTTTATCTGATGGCTGTAGGTGGTGCTGCATATCTGGTCTCCAAGGCGATAATCGGTGCTAAGGTACTGGCTTTCCCTGAAATGGGAATGGAAGCGATCTATGAATTTGATGTGAAGGACATGCCGGTCACTGTTGCAGTTGACACTAACGGCGAGTCTGTTCATACCACAGGCCCTGCCAAGTGGCAGAAGATTATCGCCGAACAGGTCGGCTAAACTGTTTTGTGGTAACGAGAAACGCGGCTTTTTAGCCGCGTTTTTTTGTACATGGATGTACTTATCCTGCAAGCACAAGGATGTACGGCTCTTTAACAAGAATTGGCGCGAGCACATGAACGTGAAAGAAGGACCATGTCAGGTATCTTTCCCCTCATTCAGGCGCATTTGGTGCCGGACTGCAAGCGATTCTTTATCGCCAGGTAGCGTGGAGTCGGGCCGATATCTTCATAGATGGGGTCACCTTCCTCCATGCGGATAACCCGGGAGCCTTCCCGGTAGGGCATTTTCTCTTCGACTTCCGTCAGCACCGTGTGCAGCAGGGTTGCGACCAGACTCTCCCTGGGCAGGTTATACACTTCTGCCAGCGCCTCGATTCTGATGAGATCTTCCTCGCTGACGGGAAAGCTGCAGTCAACCTGTTTACTACGAAGCGTGGCTTTTTGTTCCAGTTCTTCAAGCAAGTGTGAGACATGATTAGTTGGCATTGCAACTCTCCTTTTCTCTGTACTATTTTTCTCAGCCCTGTTGTTCCTAACCCTATGCATAAAAAGATAGTTGAGAAAAACACTCAGGTAAAACTCGTGGTAATTATTTTTCAGAATGTGGTAGCAGGTGAGAACCTTAACGGTATCGCAGCATTTAACTTTTCTTTATCATAAGCTGATTTACAGCATACAGAGTTAAAGTGTTATGGCGAATATTAAAATTCTGGTGGGTTCCACCTACGGCAATGCGAGTCAAATCGCTGAAGATTGTGCAGATCGGCTGCAGGGCTTGGGTCATCAGGTTACCTTGATGCTTGAGCCGACCTACGAGCAGGCAGTTGTTGATACCGACGTCATACTGGTGTGTACCGCTACTATAGGCCAGGGGGAAGTACCGGATAACCTGCTGCCACTGTATAACCAGTTAAAAACTTCCTTCCCGATGATGACAGGAGTGCGCTACGGTGTAATCGCCCTGGGAGATAGCTCCTATGAGGACTATGCCGAAGGCGGCAAGCAGATGGATGAATTGATGCAGGACCTGCAAGCCAAGCGGGTAGGGCAAGTGCTGTTTATCGATAGCTGTGAAACCCCCGATCCGGATGAAGCGGCCGCCACCTGGATTGAAAGCTGGGCGCCGCAGCTGTAAACGCGAAGCGTTTTTTTACAGATTTTTTTGTTGTGCGTGGTTCGACCGTATCGCTGCGCAATCTTTTTTAGAAATTCGAAATTCGTAGTTCATAGTTCGTAAAAAGCACCTTAAGGTGCTTTTTTTGTTTGGCTCTTAGCGGCTAAGAGTTAAATAGGAAAGAGGTTTTTTGAAGTGCGGGTTATCTTGCCGAAAGAGTAGCCCGGGCATGTAGGAGGCGCGCCTCGCGCCGAGGAGCTGGTGCAGCATAGAATATTATCGCGGCGGGGCGCCCGCTTACACAAGGGTGGGAATTGAGTGTAAATAGTTAAGTTTTGAGGCTTTATGGTTTTTACGAACAACGGAGCTTTTACACTGGTATCTTTGAAGTTAATCCTGCATTATCAGTTAGATAGGAAAAGATGCTGGTGAGATACCGCGCCAGTAAAAAATGTCAAAACGTGCATGCTTGTTTTCATCGGAAGAGAATGGCAGCTCCATCTTATAAATTCATTCTTTTCAAATTGTTAGCTAATTTTTGGCGAACGTGGCAAACGTCGAAACACGCATGCGCAGTATTAAAAATTTCAAATATCACGTGGACCATGTGAATTGGGTGATATCAACTTGGAAAATAAAGAATTCATCGCGTAAAAAAGTGATGGTTTACTATGCGCTATTACATTGTTCCTGTAAGTGGTTGGGAATTCAGATAATAAGTGCGATACCCATGGTTGAGCTGCGAGAGGTGGCCAACAGCTGATAGTGGTACGTTTCTTCTCGCCAAAGCAGAAGCAGAATTATCAAGAGCTTTCAGCAATTGGACCAAGGGCAACGATACCCGATATCAGTCATTCTTGCGCGGGGTTTTTGGATAGAGTTTATAGGGGCAAAGGAATGCTATAAGATGTTCGAATAACTCGAAAACTCCCTCTTTTCATGATCTGTCTGGCGCTTATTTCTGCGCTGGCAACAGGAGTCATAGCATATCAGCTCGCTGCGAAGGAAATGCGGGTAGCTGCGCAGCAAAAGCTTTTTTCTCTGCTGGAATCGCGAGATTCCGCGTTAAGACGCTATTTTGATATCATTCGACAAGACGTCTTATTTCACTCTCAAAGCCCGTTGGTATCTGCTTCCATCGAAGAGTTTTCAGTGGCTTGGCGGCAACTGCCGCCAGACAGAGCCGGGTATCTTAAAAACCTCTATATAAGTAAAAACCCATACAGCCAGGGGCAAAAGGACAACCTGTTGTACGCCGACGATTCATCGCAATATAGCGAAGTACATAAACAGTATCACCCAGTATTCAAGAGCCTCATCGCTGCCCGCTCATTTTACGACATCATTTTAATCGACCCGCAAGGTAATATTATCTATTCTGCCGAAAAGGAATTGGATTTTGGTACAAATATGTATACCGGGCCGTGGGCCGTGACTAGTCTCGCGGATGTTTTTCGAAAAGTTAGCGAAAATGCCCGGCCAAATTTATTAGCCTATTCGGACTTTTCCCCATACGCACCGAGCAACGGTAAACCTGCCAGCTTTATCGCCGCCCCTGTGTTTGACCAAAAGCAGCAGTACATTGGAGCACTGGTATTTCAAATGCCGATTAACCAGCTTAACTCCGTGATGCAAGTAACTGCTGGCATGGGAGAGACGGGGGAAACTTATCTGGTAGGTAGCGATCTGCTCATGCGCAGTGACTCTAGATTCTATACTGGCAGAAGCATCCTTAAGACAAGAGTAGACACCAACTCTGTACGCGATGCCTTGCTGGGGGAGGAAGGTGTTACAACAACTATCGATTATCGTGGCACACCCGTGTTTTCAGCCTATAAACCAATTGATTTTTTAGGTGTGCGCTGGGCCATTTTGGCTGAAATTGATGAAGCTGAGATACTCGAACCAGTATATGAACTCAACCGCTTTATAACAATCAGCGGAGTCATCATCGCGGTAGTAATCACCTTCCTTGGCTATCTGCTGGCAGCAGATCTAGCCGTACCAATTGTTGCCATGACTGACATAATGAATCGGTTGGCCAACAATGATTTGAATGTCAATATTTCCGTCACTAAACGGCAGGATGAAGTAGGCAGCATGGCGAATGCCTTAGAGGTTTTCAAGGAGAACGCTATTGAACGGGATCATTTACAGCAGAAACTTAGCTATTTGGCTGAACGTGATTCGTTAACGGGGCTTCCGAATCGTAAATATGTGATGGATCACTTGTCAAAATTGATAGAGGAATACGATGCTAGAAGCGGGCAGATAGCCGTGATGTTTATCGATCTTGATGGGTTTAAGCAGGTTAATGATACGTTAGGCCATCAAGTTGGTGATCAGCTGTTAAAAGAGGCCGCCACGCGTTTTTCATTATGTATTAGAGAACCTGACCTGATTGCGCGAATCGGTGGTGATGAATTCATCATCATATTACCCAATATTTCCACACGACAGGATTGCAATCATGTTGCAGATAAGTTGTTAGATTCGCTTATTGGAAGCCTGGCTATTACTGATAAAACCCTACGCATCGGCGTCAGTATCGGTATCGCAATTTACCCACTACATACGGAACACCCATCAATGCTGATCAAATTGGCAGACGACGCGATGTATACGTCGAAGCGAAACGGTAAGAATACCTACAGTTTTCCCGATAACCCTCAAGGCAATTATTCAGAAACGTGTGCTTCTACATCTTTTCCTAACGAAAAAGCTCAAGATGAATAAACTAAAATATAAGGCTCTTAGCGGCTTAGGGTGAAATAGGGAAGAGATTTTTGGAAGTGCGGATTGTCTTGTCGCAGGAGTAACCCGGCTATGTAAGGGGCGCGCCTCGCGCCGAGGAACGGGTGCCGGAATTGAATATTATCGCGGCGGGGCGCCACTCCTACAAGGGGAATTGGGTGCAAATATTTAGGAGTTGAGGCTTTATGATTTTTACGAACCACGAACAATTTGGTTTAATTCATTTGATAAGGCTAAAGCAATATTGGTAGCACATTCATGTAAGGTGTTAAGGATATAGCGAGATGAAAAAGTCTGATAAAAAAATTGAAAACAGTTTGAGACGGGTTCTTACTGATGTATGTGATATTGCTCTTGATAATGTGAAGGGCTTCAAATGGCTTACTCATCTTGTGAACTACGACCGTTTCCCGGGATCTCTTTCTATTATTTGTGTTTTCGATACAAACTCTGAGCTCGCGGACGCCCAGTTATCAAAAAATGATGACTTTCTTCGTGCTGTAATTAAACAGAAACTGGAGTCAGTAAACATAAAGTTAAGCAATATCAATAAACATGTCAGGTTCGATACTGAAGAAAACTGTAACAGAGAACATGGGGGCAAATGGAGTGAGCGTTTACGTTAAAATTAATATTACAAGTTTAGGCTACATCGCCCCTGGTGGGTTGCTGGGGGAACAGGATGGCGCTGCTAAAAGCGTTATTTTCAACATAACCTAATGAGTGGGAGGTGCAATGAAGGCTGTTGGTGAAAATCTTTGGGTTCATGAAGATACTATGAGCATGGCGGGCACACGGCTTAGACTGCGGATGACGATTGTTAAGCTGGAGAATGGCTGTTTATGGGTGCATTCTCCGACCAGGATTTCGCCACAGTTAAAAGAGAAAACTGAAAAGCTGGGGAAGGTAAGTTTTATCGTTGCTGCGAGTAACGGACACAATATCTGGTTGCCTGAGTGGCAAGAGGCGTTTCCGGATGCCGTGCTCTATGTCAGTAGCGGTATACCTAAAAAGCTGAAACTTACGAACTACACAGTGCTTGCTGAAACTGATGAGGGTTTGTGGCAAGAAGACCTGGCGCGTGAGTATATGCCCGGCGTTCCATTTTTCAATGAATCAGTGTTTTTGCACAAGAAGACCAAGTCTCTGATAGTGACCGACCTCATTCAAAATCATAGTGATAAACGGCCATCAGGTTTTGCAGGATTTGTAACTAAGTATATTATTGAACCCATTGGCTTCAAGGGCATGTGCCTGGCTCCGCCTTTGAAGCTAGGCTTTATGATAAAAAATAAGCCCGAATTCAGCGTGTTTATAAACAGAATACTCGAATGGGATTTTGACAGGATTATCGTTACCCATGGCGATATCATTGAGTCGGATGCCAAGGGTGTATTTACAAGATTGTGTAAACGATTTATTAAATAAACGGCTATTCGATTTCTCCTCGCCCGGCTATTGATTTACAGGTAGTCTGACGTTAAAAGTGCAGCCTTCTTCCAAACTACTCTGCAGACTGATAGTGCCCTGATGGGCTTCCACGACGGCCTTGACCAGGCTGAGTCCCAGCCCCATGCCGGGTTCTCCACGGCTGCTGTCCGCGCGAAATAGCCGGTCAAATACTAATGGCTGGTCCTGGGGGGCGATACCGATGCCGGTGTCCTTTACTGAGATCTGTATGTGCTGGTTCCTTGCGCCCAGTATTACACTCACCTGGCCACCAGTTGGCGTGTACTTGATGGCATTGTCTATTAAGTTTGCCAGTACTTGTCTCAGGCGCATCGGATCACCGTCGAAGGTCAGGCCCGGTGTTCCGTTAAAGCGTAATTCGATCGACTTCTCTTCGGCAACGTAACTGTATAAATCCAGACATTCTTCGATTAGTTCGGCCGGGTTTATGCGTGATGTATGCAGCTTCAGAATGCCGCTTTCTGCTTCCGACAAGTCCATTAGTGCCCTGAGCATCGCTTCGATACGTTCGCTTTCTTCGGCGCAATCCATTAAGGCTTCTTTCAGCGCGTGCTCGTTGGGTTCCGATAATGCCGACTCCAGGCTTAGGCGCATTCTTGACAGGGGGGTACGCAGATCATGTGCAACCGAGTCCAGTGAGTGGCGCATGCCGCTAATCAAGCGCTCTATCTGTGTCAGCATATCGTTGAACAGCTGGGCCAACTCACCAAGCTCTGAGTCTGGATTGCGCACCTCCACTCTGGCTTTCAAGTGGTTAGCCTGGATGCTACGAACGGTGTCGATCAGATCATGTACCGGGCGGAGCGCCCGCCAATTCATATAGGCAGTTAACAGCAGCCCCAGTACTAGTAGTGGCAGCATTACCTGCATCACCAGACCACGATAGCTGGCTATTTGAGTTTCGCGTAGCGCCTCTGATTTGCCGATACTCAGAGATATACCGTCAGCCAGCTGGATTTCTCTGAATAGGACGCGTGTTTTGCTGGCACGCAATACTCCTTGCTGCCAATGCGAATCAGTCATGCCTGTTCTTAAGTCTAAGGGCGCCTGGAAATCGCCCTTCCAGGATGCGGGTTGTATCAATACAATGTTCTTGCCCTGTTCGTCTTGTATTGCGACACGCATCTCGCTGCGTTGAAAGTAGGGAGCGTCGCGCTGTACAACCAACTCCAGTTTGTGCAGGCCTGCCTGGGCTTCCAGGCGCTGATAGCTTTCCAGAAACGAGTTGATAAGCTGCTGGTCTTTTTCCAGTTGGGATTTGCCCAGCAGATAATCAACTGTCATGAACAACACCGCCGCGCTGATCAGGAATAGTGCTGCAAAGCGCAGTGTCAGTGTAACTGCGGTATTGCGGCGTAATTGCTTAATCGACTTTGAGAACATAGCCAACCCCTCTGAGGGTGTGGATAAGTTTGGGAGTGAAATCCTTGTCTATCTTACTGCGCAGGCGGCAAACCAGCACATCGACTACGTTGGTCTGAGGATCAAAGTTGTACTCCCAGACATGTTCAAGCACCAGGGTTTTGGATAGTACCCGGCCGGGATTGCGTAGCATGTATTCCAGTAGTTGGTATTCTCGCGGCTGCAGGCGGATGCGCTGTCCGCTACGGGATACGATTTTGCTGAGCGGATCCATTACCAGATCGGCGAACCTGAGTTCCTGCTGTAATCCTGATTCGTTGTTGCCCTGTTGATGAGTGCGTCGCAACAACGCCTGGACTCTGGCCTGGAGTTCCGTGAAGGAAAACGGCTTGGTCAGATAATCGTCGCTGCCTGTTTCCAACCCGCGAACCCGGTCTTCCACCGAACGTTTGGCACTGAGGATAATCACCGGCGTCGCCAGGCCTCGGGCGCGCATTTCCTCAATGATGGATAGGCCGTCGCGACCCGGAAGCATCACATCGATGATGAGCAGATCGTAATCACCATTCAACGCCATCGCCAAACCGGCGTGACCATCTGATTCAGTATCGACGACATCTCCGGATTCGCGAAAGCCTTTAGCCACATAGCCGGCAATTTTTTGATCATCTTCTATCAGTAGCAGTTTCATAGTGTCAACGTTAGCACTGTCAGTCAGGTTTGGCATCTGCGAGTGCATAACCTTTCAAGAATGTAATGCAGCGGAAAGATTCAGGTAAGGCTAGGAGGACTATGCTGTATGCAACACGATGTATGCGATGCAATCAGATGAGGAATATACAATGAAAGCACAACTACTATCACTGGGTTTAGCTCTGTCAATGGCGACAACGGTGCAGGCGCTGGAGCTGCCCCAGCAGGCTTACCTGAATCTGGATACCGCACAAAAACTGGCTAGCGAAGCGCTGAATAAATGTGCTGCGGATGGCTACAATGTCAGTGTTTCCGTGGTTGATGCTTTTGGCCTCACCCGGGTGCAGCTGCGGGCTGACAAGGCTGGCCCACATACTCTGGAAAGCAGCCGCAAGAAAGCCTTCACCTCTGCCAGCATGGGGCGACCAACAGCGGATTTCGCCAATTTGATTAAGGATAAGCCGCAGCTGGCTGGCTTGCGTGATATGGATCCGAACATCCTGATGCTTGGTGGTGGTTTGCCGATTAAAGCTGACGGTCAAAAACTGGGCGGAATCGGAGTAGGCGGCGCGCCGGGTGGTCACCTGGATCAGGCTTGTGCGCAAGCGGCTATCGATAAGGTGCTGGGTAAAAGCAAAAAGTAGTATAGCGTGATTAATGGGGGCAAAATGACTGGCAAAAATTCTGCCCCCATAGCGTTTATTTGAGCAGGAAACCGCGGTCTTTGAGGAACGGTAGCATATGCGGGCGTGCCTCTTTAACCAGCATGCCGGACATTTGTTCGCTCCAGGTCATATCTTTATTACCGCCGGTGCGGGTACGGTAGTATTCACTGACGTGTTTGTCGTAAGCAGCGATGGTGCTGCGATCTTCGCTGTCATCATAGCGATCCTGCTTGAGTACAACATCTACGGGAAGCCGTGGTTTTACTTGAGGACTTTGATCCGGATAGCCCAGGCAGAGGCCAAATACCGGGTAGACCAGTTCTGGTAGATCGAGCAGGTCGGAAACGCCGGCAATGTTGTTGCGTATGCCGCCAATATACACCGCGCCCAGACCGAGGGATTCTGCGGCAATCGTTAGGTTCTGAGCAAACAGGGCGACATCGGCGGTGGCGGTGATGAACTGCTCGGTAAAGCCTGACTGCATTTCAGTGCCATTGAGATCACACGCCAGCTGGTGGCGCTTCATGTCTGCACACAACACCAGGAAAACTGCTGCCTGCTCCACATACGCCTGTCCACCTGCATATTCTGCCAGCTTGCAGCGGTTCTCTTTGCTGTTTACCTGAATAACAGTACAGGCCTGGATAAAGCTGGATGTTGCCGCGGCCTGACCCGCCTGTACCAGGGTATTGATAGTTTCCTGAGATATCTGCTGCGCAGTGAATTTGCGAATCGAGCGGTGGCTGTTAAGTAGTTCAATAACAGAGTTCATTTAGGTGCGGCCTATTTTCGTGAATCTGGCGTATTAAGTGTATTGCTGAGTATTCTGGGTGAGCCGGAATGTCAGGTTTATTCGACCCTGCATCACCTTGGCTGTTTTCGGCAGGCTATGCTGCCAAAAGTGTTGCAACTGCCCCGACATTATCAGCACAGAACCACTGTTGAGCAAGAGTGTCTGTTGCTGAATGGGCTTCTCGAAACGGTGGCGTAAGCGAAAGCGACGACAATCTCCCAGACTCAGGGAGGCGATCGTGGGGTTGCGACCCAGTTCCGGTTCATCATCGCTGTGCCATCCCATACTGTCCTTACCGTCGCGGTAGTAATTGAGCAGGACCGAGTTAAATCGGCTGTTGCAGGTGCTTTCAAGCTGTTGTTTTATCTCAAGTATGGCTGGATGCCAGGGCTCGGCACTCAGTGTGAGCCCCGAATATTTGTAACGAATGCCTGCTTCGCCCTGGAATGCCTGCAGTCGGGGGATAGCGACCTGTCGGCCAAACAGGAAAATATCGTCCTGCTGCCAGTTTATCTCCTGGCGGAGCAGGGAAAATAGCGCCTGGCTCTGGGTTTCACTGAGAAAGTCCGGCACCAGGGATAGTTCTCCCTGGCGGATTGGGATCTGCTGTTTCATGTTGTTTGGCGTTTCTCGTTTCTCTACTTCACTTCGTTTATTCTAATAGCGCGAGCGTTGCCTGGGCCAGCGCTTTGCTGATGTCGATGTGGTTACTCGGGTGAGTGATACAGGCTGTGGTGACTACATCAGCGGTTGCACTTAGCTGTTGGTAGGCATCACCGGCAAAGATACCGTGTACTGCAATACAGGTTACCCGTGGCATTCCGGCTTTATTCAGATGTTCGATGGTTTCCAGCATAGTGCGTCCACTGGAGATGATATCATCCACCAGTACGGGGGTGTGGTTGCGCCACTGTTCGACATCCGGAAGAGTAACTTCGACGTCATAATCTCCGCGGCGGATTTTGCTAAGCACCTGGCAAGGTGCACCAGCCAGCTTGGCCACCTGGGAAACCCATTGTTCGCTTTCACTGTCCGGACCGATCAACAAGGGGGTATCGATATGTTGCTCAATCCATGCAGCGATTAGCGCAGCGGCATGCACCGCAGTTGCCGGGATCGTATAGATCTCTGACAAGCTGTGATAGCGGTGCAGATGTGGATCCATGGTTACCATAAAATCCAGATGTTGTGATATCAGCTTGGCAAAAGGCTTTGAGCTGACACATTCGCCGTCATGAAAGCGCTTGTCCTGGCGCATGTAGGCCAGGTAGGGCGTAATTAAGCCTATCTTTGCTGCACCCATTTCTCTCAGGGTGTCGGCCAGCAGGATTAATCGCAGTATTTTATTGTCTGGCTGGTAGAGATTGCAGAGGATGACGACATGACGCTGTTGGCAATCGCTAAGTACTCGCAGGTAAGTCTCTTCATCAGGAAAGCGGCGCAGCTCCATTTTTCCCTGTTCGGCATCAAGGGCTGCGCATAGCTTTTCTTCCAGTAACAGATCTGATTGCAGATTGATCAGCAGTGGTTTCATCCCCTATCCTCCTTGGCTGTCTCGACGAAAATAATCTCAGGATGTCCCTCAAGAAATTCCACCGCGTAATTCAGCTCGCCAGAGCTTTCTGCATGGATGGTCAGTAGTGGATCGTGGGGTTGAACCTGCTGGCCCAGTTTTGCATGGATCTCCACGCCAGCGGCGAGATCAAGGGGTGCCCCGGCCAGCTTGGCTACCTGGGATAGTTGGCGATTATCGATGCGTTTTATGATTCCTTTCTTCGTGGCCACTAGTTTGAACAGGTAAGGTGCTTCAGGTGGTTGCTTTAATCCTCCCTGGGCATGGCAAATTGCCTGAAACTTTTCCCAGGCCTGGCCGCTTTCAAGAACTGCCAGGGCTTTTTTATGCCCTTTACCTTTGGGTACTTTTTTTGCCATTTCCAGCATGGCACCGGCCATGGATACGGCTCGATGTTTAAGATCCTGCGGTGCCTCGCTGGCGTTTTGCAGCACTGCCATCACATCTCTTGCTTCCAGGGCGGGTCCGATGCCATTGCCCACAGGCTGCGAGCCGTCTGTATAAAGTACCTGAACATTCAATGCCATATTGGCTGCAACGGTTTTAAATGTGCTGGCCAGTTTGTCTGCCGCCTCTTTACTGCGCACTTTAGCGGTGGGACCGACGGGAATATCGATCAGTACATGGGTCGCACCGGCGGCAATTTTTTTCGACAGTACCGAGGCGACAAGCTGGCCTTCACTGTCGATATCCAGTGCCCTTTCAACCTGGATCAGAATGTCGTCTGAGGGGCTTAATCGCACGGATCCTCCCCAGGCAAGGCAGGCGCCTTCACTGTTAACCACTTGCTTCATCTGCTCCAGTGACAGGCTGACGTTGGTCATGGTCTCCATCGTATCCGCCGTGCCAGCAGGTGATGTAATTGCCCGCGAAGAGGTTTTCGGCATTGTCAGGCCGCTGGCCGCAAGAATTGCGACCACAATCGGTGTGGTGCGGTTGCCCGGAAGGCCACCCACGCAGTGCTTGTCGATAACCAGCGGCTGCCCCCAGTCGATACGGCTACCGGAATCGATCATCGCCTTGGTCAGGGCGGTTACTTCATCGTCATTCAGTTTGTCATCGCCACAGGCTGTAATAAACGCCGCGATATGCACATCGGCATAACGGCCATCAACAATATCGTCGATAATTTCCTGAAACTGAGGTTTATCCAGGGTGTGACCGTAGACTTTAGAGCGCACATGGGAGAGAGATTGTACCGGCCGGGGGTGGGACAACCAGACGCGGTCGTCGGTTTTAAGCTTGAGTCGCTGCCAGGCAGATTCTGAAAAGCCGATATGCCCGCGTCGCAGGAGTTCGCCGGTAACAATATTCAGGGTGGCGATCACATGGCATTGATCGGTGCTTACCAGTACCCGGGACATGGCGGAAAAACCTTCAGAGCGACAAATAGGACTGTCGCTGCGCAGGTAGATAATCGGCTCCTGGCGGGTATCAATGCCCAAGCGGCGGGCTTGTAGGGGAGTGCTACGTTCGGGGGTGAAAATCATCACTGTTTGCTCCTGGCCAGGGCAGCGGCTACTAATCAGTTGACTGGCAGCCATATGAACAAGGTGCTGCATCTTTTATAGCAAATAATATTCAATCCTGTACATGACTTGAGTAGCCATTTTGTGGCTGAGCGGACTCATTCAGCCGGTGACGGATGCCGGGATCGACTTAAGCTGCTAGAATGTGCCTCCCTTAACGGCTTAAGAATCATAAGAAGGACACTATGGACCGCAGATTTAGACTGGTGTTGGCATGCCCTGATCGCCTGGGCATTGTTGCAATGGTAAGTAATTTTATCTCCAGTCATGGAGGCTCTATTGCCGATGCAAATCAACACTCTGATGCGGCGACCGGCTGGTTTTTTATGCGCGTAGAAATTGCGACGGCTTCCCTGTCTTTCACACGTGAGCAACTGGTAGAGGCATTTTCACCCATTGCCCAGTCGTTTAATATGGAATGGACTATAACTGATTCGGCAGTGCCCAAGCAGGTCATACTGATGGCGAGTCGTGAATCACATTGCCTTGCTGATCTGCTGTATCGTTACCACGAGGGTGAGCTGGATTGTCATATTCCTTGCGTTATATCCAATCATGATGATCTGCGTAGCATGGTTGAGTGGCACGGTATTGCGTATTTCCATGTGCCCGTTGATAAAGCTAACAAGCAAATCCATTTTGATCGGGTCAGTGAGTTGATCAAAGAACATCAGGCTGATGCGATTGTATTGGCGCGTTATATGCAAATACTGCCTGCGGATGTCTGTGATCTTTATCCTCACCGGATAATCAATATACACCACAGCTTCCTGCCATCTTTTGCCGGGGCTAAACCGTATCACCAGGCCCATGAGCGTGGGGTAAAACTGATCGGTGCTACCTGTCACTATGTTACTGAAGATCTGGATGCCGGGCCGATAATCGATCAGGACGTGGTACGTATCAGTCATCGGGATCAGCCAGAAGAGATGGTGCGCCTGGGTAAGGATGTAGAGAAAACTGTCTTGTCACGTGGCTTGCGCTGGCACCTGGAGGATAAGGTGTTGGTACACGGCAATAAGACGGTTGTGTTTAACTAGGGAGCTTGTATGCCGGCAGAGAAAACAGCTGAATTTTTTAGAGGTTTCCTGCCGTATTACTGATCCAGATAGTGTTTTGTTGCTATTGGCTGGGCTAATATAGGGCTAAGTCAGCAGGTTAGATAACCCTGTCTAGCCTCTCGATGTCCGGCATAGAGGATATACAATGTTGCGATCTGTTAAAGCCAGTGATTACATGGCTGAAAAACTGATAACTTTCACTCCTGAAACTGATCTTTTCGAAGCGATCAATCAATTGTTGGAATACCGAATTACCGGTGCGCCTGTGATCTGTAAAGATGGCCAGCTGGTGGGCTTGCTATCGGAAGCTGATTGTTTGAAAGCGATTCTTACACTGACTTACCATGAGGAAGAAATGGGTGGTAGGGTCGGTGATTATATGTCGCCTGAAGTTTTTACTATCAATCATGATGCCGATATTATTTCTGTGGCAGAAGAGTTTATTAAGAACGGTCGGCGTCGCTTACCAGTGCTAAAAGATGGTAAACTGATTGGCCAGATCAGCCGCCGTGATGTACTCAGGGCCGTCGAGCAGTTTGCTCAGGACGGTTGATCGTTTTTTTATATATCAAGGCCGCCCCTGGCTGGTGTGATGTTGCACACGAAGCTAAAGAGGCGGCTTTGTTGTCTTTATGATTTACTGTTGTTGAGTTGAAATTTTATGGGGTTCCGTTTTCCGGAAAGACCAGTTCTTTTTTATCCTTCTCTGGCGCGTGCGATCGGCTCGGATGAAGCGCTGTTGTTTACTCTGTACCATGAGCATATTCAGCTACAGAGCACACCGGATATCGAGGGTAATCCAAGCTGTATCCTGGCTCGCCAGGACTGGTTGGCAATGGCTGATTTCTGGGATGAAGAGCGATTGGCCGTTACGACGAACAGTTTGGTTTCCCAGGGATATATTTTGGCTGCGTTTGGTCAGGCTGGTGCTATCCGTATCAGTTTAATTGATCAGCCTGAGCAAGCTTTGAATGACTCGCTGCCCAATCAACACGCATCGGGTCAGCAGTATTTGGAGCAACAACAGCCAAGTCAACAACAGCCGGATCAGCAGTATTTAGAGCAGCAACAACCAAGTCAGCAGCAGCTGGAACGCCAGCCGCAGGACCGCCTGCCGCAGGATCAACAGTATGTAGAGCAGTGGCGTCAGGCAGCACCACCGATAATGGTTCAGGAGTTACCGGTGGTGGAACAGCCGCCCGAGCGTAATGAGTTGAGCCGTCGAGTACATCAGGCGCAGCCCCAGGTAAGAGGCCCCGCGCCGACTTTTGGTGGTAGTATTGGCTGGTCAAAGAGTCGTCCCCAACCCGGTGCGGGAAATATATTTGCCTCCCGTTTGGACGAGATTGAACAGAAGAATCAGAAGTTACATGTGATGTTTTTGGGGTGGCGGCCTTCGAAGGTATTGTTTGAAATGCTACCACGTCACAATATCCCCGCTGATTTTGCTGAACAACTGCTGGACGAATTTGTGCTTTACTGGTTGGATAAAGACCGTAAAGAATCAAACTGGGACCAGAAGTTTCTCGCTTGGGTAAAGCGGGAGTGGGTTAAGAAACAAACGCGTGACGGCCGTGAAAAACGCTTCGCGCAAGAAAGTAATGCAGGTGTAAACCATGAAAACCCCCGCACAGATACTCGTGAAAAACGCAAGCGGGTTACCGCAGCCATCATGGACATCCAGGACACCGACTGGTAATTCTGAGCAGCCGGCCCCTGAGCAGGTAGCGATTACTACTGAGACAAAAACGCTCGTTAACATGATTTTTGCCCGCTTTATGGCGATTTATGGGCATAAGTTTAAAAGCTGTTTTGAAACTCAGGATGAGATACGTATTGCCAAGCGCGAGTGGGCGCTGAGCTTGCAACATTACGGTGAGGTTGAGCTGGTGGCGGCGATCGATCGCTGTAAGGAAACCATGGCCTGGATGCCGACTATTTCAGAGTTCCTGACTATCCTACGTGAACAAACCGGCGATTTTGGTTTGCCACCGGTTAAACGTGCCTATGAAGAGGCCTGTCGTTTCGCGGATCGGCCATCATTGCATCATTGGAGTCACCAGGCTATTTACCATGCGGGACATGAGACTGGCTGGTTCAGGCTGCGTAGTGAGAAAGAAGACCGGGTTTTCCCTGATTTCCGTTATAACTACCAGGTGATTTGTCGCCGGGTGCGTAGCGGAGAAGAATTATCCGAGCCAGTCCCGGTGGCGCTGGAGAATAAGAGTGATAATACCCTGGTGGAGTTTATCCAACGCTGGGGAGAGGAGAGCGGAGTGACGCCAGAGCAGGCCAGCACGCTGCTGTTCTATATGACTAAGCCCGAGGGTAGTGGTATTCGTGAGCGCTTCCGCCAGGTAAGCGAACAACGTGCAAAAGAGTGGGGGCTGGATATCGAGCTTCCCCAAAGTTATCAGTAGCCTGGTATTAAATGAAAGCCCCTATAATCAGGGGCTTTTTTATGTATAGGACATACGGTATGTCGTGAGCACAGGGATGTGCAAGAACGACGATATCAGATCACACCTTCACCAAACATGCCGCCGATCGCCTTGCCGAGTGCGTTACTGCGCTCAGGGTTGCGGAATATCTGCAGTGACAGGGCGCGCAAGGTGGGAATAAACATCAGATCAGCCATGATCCGGTTAAAACTGGCTTGACCGGCTTTGTTTATGGCCAGTGTCTCCAGGAAGGGTTTGAGCAGTTCCGGGTGCTGCAGCGTTGCCCAGCAGCGGCTGGCGATTGCAGCAATTACCTCGGGTTCAATACCGTAATCACTCTCCAGTACGGCTGTCAGCAGAGCTACTTTCTGCTGTTCATCCGGCCCCTGGGAGATTGCCCGTACCAGTGCACCAATATGATTAGGCGTAGCAGTTGATGCTCCAATTGCCTGCTGTAGCCGGTTGGCGATGGCGTCGGTTAATTCTGCTCCCGGTTGGATGTGCTCCACAGAGGTGCAAACGGCTTCAAGGGGCAAATCAGGCAGGCTGGGTATAATCCGGGTCAGCAATGCTTCATTGTTGCCCTGCTGGTGGCGGATTACAAAATCGGCAATGCCTTGATAGCCTACGGACTCCCATTGGTCGATAGCATGTTGGCCGCTGAAATACTGCTGTGCATGTTCATAATAGAGCGATGCCGGCTGTGCAGTCGTCAAAGTCGCGGTGGCATGAAACGCAGCCATTTTTTCCTGGTCGGGCGTAAACGAGAAAGGATTATCTTTCAGCGCATCCCGTGGTCCGTTCTCATCGTTTTGTTGCTGTAACGGAGTCTTGCCGCTGTTTTGAATCAGATTCTGCATCAGACGGTTAAGGAAGTCGTCACGGGCAGCTTGCACCAGAAAGCCCTGTTCATCCAACGGTAATTTGAGAAACCAGACAACATTTTCAGCAGGGGCTTTGGGGTTCCACATCAAAACGCCTACCCATGCCTGGTGTAGAAAGGGCAGCGGGTAGGGGATATGGCCAAGCTCTACTTTGCGAAAGTTTTCTGCTGATAGTTTGCTGATACGGCGGCCCATATCAAAAATACGAAATTGTGCTTCGGTCTGGTGGATAAAATCGATAAGCGTCTCAAACTGGGTCATCGTAGTGCCTGGTGGGTTGCAGCATTATTCAAGGATGCATTTTAACAGCGCTGCCAAGTGATATACAGTCTGCTATAGGAGAGGGGAAGTGTCCCTAAAATGGTACCAAAATAGCTGTTGATTGTGTGGTGATTTTTATATGATCGGAGTATAGACGATGGTATTTTAAATGAGCGTTTTATTTTACGATCACAACTAGCCAGTCAACGGTTGTGATTTACTGCATGAAGCATGTTTTTTGAGATTGAAGGAGCGCAATTGAGTAACGGTTTTCTTGCCTTGGGACGATCAATGGTTGGCAGTTTAAGAGACTTGCTGCCTATCATCGTGGTGATCGGTTTTTTTCAAATCGCTGTTCTGCAGCAGCCTTTACCTGACTTTGTCGGGGTCATGACCGGACTGTTTTGTGTGGTCGCAGGTCTAACTTTCTTTATTTATGGACTTGAGATGGGATTGTTTCCCATCGGTGAAACCCTGGCGCATGCTTTTGCCCGTAAAGGCAGTGTGTTCTGGCTGATGGTGTTTGCTTTCTCTCTGGGGTTTGGTACTACCGTAGCCGAACCCGCACTGATTGCGGTTGTCGCTGAAGCGGCCAAGGTGGCTGCTGAAGGCGGGATGATTGATGCCACGGAGGCAGCGATGAGTAGTTATGCATCAGGCCTGCGTTATACCGTTGCTTTTTCAGTAGGGCTGGCGATCGTCATTGGTGTGTTACGCATCCTTAAAGGCTGGCCGATCCAGTACATGTTTATTATCGGTTATCTGCTGGTGATGCTGATGACTTCGCTTGCCCCGCGGGAGATTATTGGTATCGCATACGATTCCGGTGGTGTGACAACATCGACGATCACTGTTCCACTGGTGACTGCGTTGGGGGTTGGTCTGGCTTCGTCCATTGAGGGACGTAATCCGATGATTGATGGCTTTGGTCTGATCGCTTTTGCATCATTGACGCCAATGATCTTTGTGATGGCTTACGGGATGCTGATCTGATGGAGCTATTACAGCAATTTGGCGCCATTCTGTTGTCTACGATCAAGGATGTAATCCCGATTGTCGCTATTATCTTCGGCTTTCAGTTGTTGGTTATTCGTCGCGCCATTCCACACCTGAAGAAAGTTATTTTCGGCTTTGTTTATGTCGTTATTGGTCTTGCTTTGTTTTTGCTGGGTCTTGAGAAAGCACTGTTTCCGATAGGACGGTTAATGGCCGAGCAGCTAACTGATCCGGTGTTTATCCGTGGTGGCATTGAAGCTGCGGGTGAGGCGTTGCACTGGGGTGATTACTACTGGGTGTATATTTTTGCCTTTGCGATCGGCGCCAGCACAACCATTGCAGAGCCTTCGTTGATTGCCGTTGCGATAAAGGCAAATGAGGTATCCGGTGGTGCGATTGGCGTCTGGGGGTTGCGCCTGGCCGTCGCGCTGGGGGTGGCTGTCGGTATTAGTCTGGGTACCTGGCGTATTGTCACGGGTTATCCGATTCACTGGTTCATTATCACCGGCTACGTGTTGGTTGTGATACAGACGTTTTTTGCACCTAAGATGATTGTCCCCTTGGCCTATGATTCAGGCGGTGTGACAACCTCAACGGTGACAGTGCCTTTGGTTGCTGCGTTGGGCTTAGGCCTGGCAACAACGGTGCCTGGGCGCAGTGCTTTGATAGATGGATTTGGTTTAATTGCTTTTGCCAGCTTGTTTCCAATGATCACGGTGATGGGTTATGCCCAGTTGACCGAATGGGTTGCCGCGAGAGAACGGAAAAAACGACAGCAGGTTAATCAGGAATAGGATGGATTATGCACTTTAAATTGTTGTTGGTGTTTGTCGAGGATTCCAAAACAGATCAGGTGATGAAGGCTGCTCGCGATGCGGGTGCAACAGGGGCTACCCTGATTAACAACGCCCGAGGGGAAGGGGTTAATCAAACCAAGACTTTTTTTGGTCTGACTCTGGAAACCCAACGGGATGTGTTGCTGTTTATTGTTGAAGAACATCTGAGTCGCAAGATTCTGGAAACCATTTCTGAAATAGCTGGTTTCGATGATGCCCCGGGGCGAGGAATCGCTGTGCAACTGGATGTTGAAGATGCGGTGGGTGTAGCACACCAGATAGAAGCCCTGACAAATGTGGTTGAGGACGAATTATGAGCGATCGTAAGGTGGTTCGGGTTAAGGATGTGATGGTGCAGGATTACGCCATGGTGGATGGCTTGATCACTATCAAAGAGGCGCTGGATATTTACAAGCAGCGCAAGGCACATGTGCTGTTGATTAATAAGCGTAATGAAAATGACGAGTACGGTATCCTGCTGTTGTCAGATATTGCCAAGAAAGTACTGGCGCAGGACCGTGCGCCAGAGCGGGTAAATGTCTATGAAATCATGGCTAAGCCGGTGATCGGTGTGGATCCGCAAATGGATGTGCGCTACTGCGCGCGTTTGTTTGATAGCTTTGGGCTGGCGATGGCACCGGTACTGGAGAATGGTGAGGTTGCCGGCATTGTTGGCTACAATGAGATTGTTCTGGATGGCTTGCTGACCGATTAATCGGTCAGTTTATGTACAGGATGTACGGTATGCTGCAAGGAGTCATGGATGGCGGTGTCGCATGTAGAAATAAGGACTGTTAGTCATAAAGTAGCACTGCTTATACTCTGTGCTCGGTTATTAACGCAGTAGTGTCAGAGTATTATCCAGCTGGTTAAACAGTAGTAATAATGCCTGGCTGTTTGTCTTCTTCAGTCTCAGGGCTTCCTCAGCCATCGGTGCAATTGAGCTGCTTTGTGGTAACGGCTGCTGCTTACTGATCATCTCGTGAAATCGCGGGATCATTATCCACTGCACCCATTGGAAAAAACTCAGCGTATCGACGCAAAACGGCTCGCTGCTTTGCAGGGCTTCAGTAGAAGGTTTGTTGCGAGACCAGAGTGACTGGCCTCGCATCTCGGATTCAATCTGCAGTAGTAACTCTTCTACCGCTTGATGGCGGTTCAATGTCCTGGAATCCTCGGTTGGATGTATTCAGAGGTTTTTAGGATTATCGGCCCCGTGCCTGTTTCAGCGTATCGGCAATCAGGAACGCCAGTTCCAGTGCCTGGTCGGCATTGAGGCGAGGATCGCAGTGGGTATGATAACGGTGCGCCAGGCCTTCTTCAGTAATGCGGTAGGCACCACCAATACACTCCGTCACATTCTGGCCGGTCATCTCGAAGTGGACGCCGCCGGCATAGGTGCCTTCAGCGCGGTGTACTTCGAAGAAGCCTTTCATCTCTTTGAGGATGCTATCGACACTGCGGGTCTTATAGCCGCTGCTGGCTTTGATGGTATTGCCGTGCATTGGGTCGGAGCTCCAGACAACGTTGCGGCCTTCCTCTTTAACCCGGCGCACCAGGGGAGGGAGTAGCTTGGTAATCTGGTCCGCACCCATCCGGCTGATCAGGGTGAGGCGACCTGGCAGGTTAGCCGGATTCAATGCATCGATCAGCTTGATCAGTTCATCAGGCTGCATGGTTGGGCCTACTTTTAAACCCACCGGGTTTTCCACGCCGCGCAGGAACTCGATATGTGCGCCATCCAGCTGGCGGGTGCGATCACCGATCCACAACATGTGTGCCGAGCAGTCATACCAGCGCTGTGTCAGGCTGTCACGACGCGTTAGTGCTTGCTCGTAGTTCAGCAGCAGGGCTTCATGAGAGGTGTACAGCGATGTCTCTTTGAGTTGTGGAACGTTACTGCCGTGAATTCCACAGGCTTCCATAAACGCGAGGCTGTCGTCGATCTGATTAGCCAGATGCTGGTATTTCTCACCTTGAGGACTTTTCTTGACGAAGCCAAGATTCCATTGGTGGACCTTATGCAGATCGGCAAAGCCGCCCTGGGCAAACGCGCGCAACAGATTCAGGGTAGAAGTCGCCTGATTGTAAGCGCGAACCAGACGTTGCGGGTCGGGTGTACGGGCCTGGGCATTAAATTCGATGTCGTTGATGATATCGCCGCGGTAGCTGGGTAGCTCTATACCATCAATGGTCTCGGTTCCTGCTGAGCGGGGTTTTGCATATTGGCCAGCGATACGGGCAACCTTAACCACTGGGCAGCTGCCAGCAAAGGTCATGACGATGGCCATCTGTAACATAACCTGAAAGGTGTCACGGATATTGGTCGCGTTAAACTCGGCAAAACTTTCTGCGCAATCACCGCCTTGTAATAAAAAGGCCTGGCCGGATGCTACATCAGCAAGTTGTTTATGCAGTGAGCGAACCTCGCCGGCAAATACCAGCGGTGGCAATTGCGCCAGTTCGGTTTCAACCTGCTTTACAGCAGCTGCATCCTGATATTCAGGTTGCTGAATAATCGGTTTGTTTTTCCAGCTATCGGGAGACCAGTTTTCCATGAATATAACTCTAAGGTAGGTATTACAATGAAGACAGCATAGTGTAACGATCATTCCATCGACAGGTAAGTATTTGCTGAAAAAAAGACGCGTATCTGTGATCTCTGATCGTTTTTAACGGCTATGGTTGATTTAATGCTACCTAAGAGTGTTTTTACGCTGCCTGATTGGTGGTTAAATGTTAGCAAATTGGATCGTTGGGGTAACAATAACAGTGAGTGCCTCCGCTATATTGGTGGGTGTGTAATTGCACTACGGCTGACTACTTAACCGACCCCGACGGTCATCAAGTTGCAGACTGAATAGAAGGAGAGTCCGGTGTCTCAAGAAGATTATGATAATGGCCTGAAAGTACGTACTGAAGTAATGGGCGAGGAATTTGTCCAGCGTGCTATAGATAACACTACTGAGCTTACCCAGCCGGTTCAGGACTGGATTAATGAACATGCCTGGGGGTCAACCTGGCAGCGAGAAGGTTTGCCTCGCTCGACACGCTCTTTAGTTACAATCGCAATGCTTGCTGCTCTTAAAGCACCTGCTGAATTGAAAGGTCATGTGCGTGGAGCCCTGAACAATGGCTGCACACCTGCTGAGATACAGGAGGTACTGCTACATTCAATCGTCTACTGTGGTGCGCCAGCGGCCCAGGAGGCGTTTCGGGCTGCCAAAGAGGTGCTGGATGAGTGGCAAGAAAGTGCCTAGCGATTAGGTATTGTTCGTGATTGTATTCAAAGCCTCGCGGTTATACCCATAGGGCACGATGTAACTGCTCTGCAAGTGCATTTAGCTCGCGATCAATGGTCTTAGCTGTTCAATCAATGCGTTGGGGAACTGTCGATAGTCCGGATAGGGGGTCAGGATTATATTATCTTTTATCCTTATTCGGCTTGCTTCGTCTAAGGCTGTGAAAGCGTCCGGGTTAAGGTCCAGCCGTGTCCAGCTTGCCTTGCCCGCAACGAGATGAACAATCTGACCGTTGTTGCTGTGTAGAAGCTGGTCGGAGAAGCAGATGGCTTCATGTTCTTTCAACAGGTTGTGATCACGATATTCTCGCCAGTTGTTATCCGCAGAACAGAGTTTGGCAAAAATAGTCAGTATTTTTCGCCAGTGGTTACCGTTTAGCTGGATCAGTGCCGTTAAGTCGATAGCGTGAGTGTCCGGCAGTAGAGGTGGGTTTGGCAGGTACAGAATGACTCTGGCTGAAGGGGTGCCTAATATGTGTTGCGGAGTCATTTAAGCTGATTTAATACCGCTGAGATTACGGAAGGTGATTTCTTTGGCGGTATTAAGGAAGTCCACCATAAAATCTGCATTTTTCTGATCTTCTCGAACGGCTGCATATAGCGTGCACCAGACGCCTTTTTCACCCAGAGGGCGAGACGCTATATAGTCTTGATCAAGATACTGATGAATCGCCCAGTTAGGCAGAGCTGATACACCGCGCCCGCTGGCGACCAGCTGCAAGATCATCACCGTTAATTCGGATGTGCGAATCTCGCCGGGTTCTATGCCGGCAGGATCAAGGAAATGTTTGAATATATCGAGACGCTGCTGTTCAACCGGGTAGGTGATCAGGGTCTCATGCTCCAGATCTTCCGGGAGAATATGGCGGCGTGCTACCAGGCGGTGTTGTTTGCTGGTCGCCAGTACTGACTCATAGGTAAACAGCGGAATATACGTAATGCCGTTACGGTCTTCCGGGTCGGCAGTAATTACCAGGTCGAGATCGCCGCGTACCAGTGCCGGTAATGGCAGGAAGTTGAAGCCGGTAGTCAGGTCCATTTCCACTTCAGGCCAGTGCTGGCGAAAGTGATCGATAGTCGGCATCAGCCATTCGAAACAGCTATGACATTCAATACATATATTCAAGCGTCCGGCTTCGCCACCGGCGAGGCGGGCAATGTCGCGCTCGGCGTTACGAATCATGGGCAGTACATCATCTGCCAGGGTGAGAATGCGCTGGCCGGCACCGGTAAAACAGATGGGTTTGGTCTTGCGGATAAACAGTGAGCAATTAAGCCGGTCTTCGAGATCTTTAATCTGATGGGATAGAGCGGATTGCGTCAGATGGATACGTTCAGCTGCTTCCACCAGACTGCCTGCATCTCTCAGGGCAGATAACGTTTTCAAATGACGCAGCTCAATCATACCGCTTAACCTCAACTAAATTCAGTCTGAATCTGAGTATAGTATGAATTTTGTTCATAGGGTTTATTGTCTGCCCAGTGTCCCTTTCGATTGAAAGCGACACTGGGCTGGGGAGAGCGTCTAAACTGGGTTATTTAACCAACAGAAACTCGATCAGCGCTTTTTGTGCGTGGAGACGGTTTTCTGCCTCATCAAAGACGACAGAGCGTGGATCGTCCATCATCTCAGCGCTGACTTCTTCGCCACGATGGGCTGGAAGACAGTGCATGAAGATGGCGTCTTTATCGGCTGTATCCATCAGTTCAGTCGTCACCTGATAACCGGTAAATGCTTTTTCGCGCTCTTTCTGCTCTTCTTCCTGGCCCATGGATGCCCAGACATCGGTTACCACCAGATGCGAGCCTTTGACAGCTTCTTCAGGGGTGCGGAAGATCTGAATCCGATCCTGATTATCGGCAACCAGCTCTGCGTTTGGATCGAAGCCTTCCGGGCAGGCGATATTCAGCTTGAAATCAAACTGCCGGGCAGCATTGATATAGGAATGGCACATATTGTTGCCATCACCAATCCAGGTTACGGTCTTGCCCTGTATCTCACCGCGATGTTCCAGGTAGGTCTGCATGTCAGCCAGCAGCTGGCATGGGTGGTAGTCATCGGTCAGTGCGTTGATCACAGGAACCTTGGAATTTGCGGCAAAGGTAGTGACGGTGTCATGGCCAGAGGTGCGGATCATGACCACATCAACCATGCTGGAAATTACTTTCGCGCTATCTTCAATAGGTTCGCCGCGTCCCAGCTGGGTGTCCCGTGACGACAGGAAAAGAGCGCTGCCGCCGAACTGCGTCATGCCTGTCTCAAAGGAGACACGGGTACGGGTCGATGATTTATCGAAAATCATCGCCATAACCTTGTTTTTCAGGGGTTCGTAGGTCTCGCCCTTGTTACGGATCTGCTTCAGCTCAACCGCACGACGGATCAACTGGTGCAGCTCTTCTGGTGTCAGATCCAGCAGTGTCAGAAAGTGTCTAGTACTCATATCTCTACCACGGCCTGCGAACAGGCCGTTTCTCATAGTGTGCTTTTCTTGAGATTAATCGTCGGCCATGTAGACCTTGATAATCCGCGATACCGTGTTAACTAGCAGGTCCGCTTCAGTGTCGGACATAATCAGCGGGGGTAGCATGCGAACAACCTTGCCACCGCCAGTAATATTCAGCAACACGCCTTTTACTTTGGCCAGTACCGCCAGCTCAGTACCTGCTTCGCTCAGCTCGATGGCGATCATCAGGCCTTTATTGCGAATCTCTTTTACGTAGCTGGCATCACCCAGTTGATCGCGAAAGCCATCTGCAATACGGTCACCTAATACGCCAGCGCGTTGCGCCAGGTTTTCATTGCTGATGGTATCCACTACTGCAAGAGCTGCAGCACAGCATAGCGGGTTACCGCCATAGGTTGAGCCATGGGTGCCGGGCACCAGAATTTCAGCGGCTTTGCCACGTGCCAGACAGGCACCGATAGGTACACCGTTACCCAGTCCTTTGGCGGTAGTCACTACATCAGGAAGGATGTTATTTTGCTGGTACGCGAAGTAGCTGCCGCTACGACCGTTTCCGGTCTGTACTTCGTCCAACATCAGTAGCCAGTCATGCTGGTCACAAATATCGCGTAGCTGGTTCAGATAGTCATCTGCTGGGATGACCACGCCGCCTTCGCCCTGGACTGGTTCAACCAGAATTGCGACAACATTTGGGTTGTTTGCAGCAATGCTCTTAACCGCTTCGACGTCGTTGTAGGGCGCGCGTACAAAGCCACTGACCAAAGGCTCGAATCCTGCCTGCACTGCGCGGTTTCCCGTGGCGCTTAACGTCGCCATGGTTCGGCCGTGGAACGAGCCTTCCATAACGATTGTTACCGGAGTGTCGATGTCTTTCTTGTGACCGTAGCGACGCGCAAGCTTGATTGCCGCTTCATTCGCTTCCGCACCGGAATTACAGAAGAATACGTTATCCATTCCGGAAATCTGGGTCAGGCGTTCGGCCAGTCTGTCTTGCAAGGGGATAGTGTACAGGTTAGAAGTATGGATCAATTGACCAGCTTGTTCACTGATAGCCGTTGTAACAGCCGGGTGTGCATGACCCAGACCGCATACAGCAATGCCGCTTAGAGCATCCAGATATTTGTTGCCATCTGTATCATACAGCCAGCACCCTTCACCGTGGTCGAAAGCAACGGAAAGGCGTGAGTAGGTATTCATAACGGGCTGTGACATCGTATCCCTCTCTGTAACGCAAAACGGCAGCCAATGGAACCTGCGAATAAGTCCAATGTGTTCTCTGCGGGTTATAGATCGACCAGTTGCGCGAAAGACAGTGCAGCGAAATGTCTGGACCTTTCCAAACTGTCTGACAAAGCAGGTGGCCGATCTATAGCCCGCCCTTTGGGGCTTTCAGAGAGACCGGATCTCGGCGTTAACGATTTTCGACGTACAACCAGTATGTCTGTAATCGTTGTCTTGATCTCCAATCTCTCTGAAAGCCAGAGGCGCAAGGGACTTGTTCGCAGGTTCCCACAAGCTGCCGAACCGAAAAACGAGCAAGTTTATGCATTTGTAAACTAATAAGCAATATAAACCCGTAGGGTTGCATTTTAAATTGATCGGCCGCATAAAAAAATTATCGTTCACCCCAGGGAACTTAACGCGCCATTATTTATCCGAGTAAAATGATCGGGTTTATGTTAGGATTGCGATTTTTATCGGCCACATTTTATAGTGCGTAGAGTGCGGCGACATGTTTTAAGATTTAGGAAAGGTATACTCATGAGTGTAGTTGATACTATTAAAGAGCAGATCGAAAGCAACGATATTCTGCTGTACATGAAAGGGACTCCTCGTTTTCCTCAGTGCGGTTTTTCTTCGCGTACTTCTGAAGCCATCATGGCTTGTGGTGCTCGTTTCGCATTCGTCAATATTCTGGAAAGTCCGGAGATTCGTGCTGAGCTGCCCAAGTATGCAAATTGGCCAACCTTTCCACAGTTGTGGGTAAAGGGTGAGCTGATCGGTGGCTGCGATATCATTATGGAAATGTCGGCCAACGGCGAACTGAAAGAGTTGATTGGCTCTGCTGCAGGCGATCAGGAAGAAGCTGAAAGTTAATTTGGTCAGGTTGTTCTGAAACCTGTTTCAGAGAGAATCCGTCAGGCTGTTATAGGCATTGTTTATCAGCTATATAGTTGTCTTTAATTAGTCTTATAGGTTTGTTACGACTAAGCTAAGGAACCCCTGAACAAGTCTCCCGCAGATAATACATTGGACTTATTTAGAGGTTCCCTAATCAAACTTGCTCTTAATGAGTGAGTTTTGTTTGTAACGCTTTACTTAAAGGAGATATAGAAATGGGCGTATTAGTAGGTAAGCAGGCTCCAGATTTTACAGCACCAGCGGTATTGGGTAATGGTGAGATCGTTGATTCTTTTACACTGTCTGAAGCAGCTAAAGGTAAGAAAGCGGTAGTATTCTTCTACCCGCTGGATTTTACTTTTGTGTGCCCGTCTGAACTGTTGGCTTTTGATCACCGTATCGAAGAGTTCAAAAAGCGTAATGTAGAAGTAATTGGTGTTTCCATTGATTCTCACTTCTCTCACAACGCATGGCGTAACACGCCGGTCAACGAAGGTGGTATCGGCGCAGTTAACTACACGTTGGTTGCTGATATGACTCACAGCATTTGTCAGGCATATGATGTTGAGTCTGAAGGTGGTGTAGCTTTCCGTGGTTCTTTCCTGATCGACGAAGATGGTCTGGTACGTCACCAGGTTGTTAACGATCTGCCTCTGGGCCGTAACGTTGATGAAATGCTGCGTATGGTTGACGCTCTGGCGTTCCACCAGGAAAACGGTGAAGTTTGTCCTGCAGGCTGGAATGAAGGTGATAAGGGTATGGTTGCATCTCCAGAAGGTGTTGCAAGCTACCTGACAGATAACGCTGACAAGCTGTAATGCAGAATGCATCGCGCAGGCGATGCTTGCTAGTGGCTAGGCCGTATCACTGCGTGATATCCACTTAGTAGCTAGATAACAAAAACGCGCCTCTGGGCGCGTTTTTTGTTTTTGTATTAGGGCTGCTTATTCTAGCAACTAGCTAGCAATGCCTGCATTGTAGTCTAGCGAGTCGCGCTTTATGCGACGCTCGAGCCACTGAAGATAATTTCACCTTATTTAAAATTATCTTCGACCATCTGCCAGCCGCCCAGATCTTTCCAGCGATTAACGATAGTGCAAAACAGCTCTGCTGTTTTCATCGTATCATACAGGGCTGAATGTGCCTGTTTGCCATCGAAATCGATGTCGGCAAGGTCGCACGCTTTGGCCAAGACTGTGTGGCCAAAGGCTAGTCCGGCCAGCGTGGCGGTATCAAAGGTTGAGAACGGGTGAAACGGATTGCGTTTGATATCGCAGCGCTCGGTTGCCGCCGTGACAAAACTATGATCAAAGGCTGCGTTATGGCCAACCAGTATGGCTCGCTTGCAGTTGTGAGACTTGACTGATTTACGGATCGGCTTAAAGATCTTCTCCAGTGCTTCCTGTTCTGCAATAGCTCCGCGTAACGGGTTGTACGGGTCAATACCGGTGAACTCCAGGGCTGATTTTTCCAGGTTGGCGCCTTCGAAGGGCTCAACATTGAATTCATAGCTCTGGTCGATCAGCAAATTGCCATCATCATCCATGGTCAGGGTAACGGCTGCAATTTCCAGCAGGGCGTCTGTTTTGGCATTGAAACCGGCGGTTTCTACATCAATGACAACCGGTAGGTAGCCGCGAAAGCGGTTCGACATCGGATGTTGGTACGCAGAGTTCTGTTTAGTCAAGATATGTCCTTAAGGACTGCGATTGTGCGGTCCATTGTGTGAGTCCTGAACCTCTAAATAAGCAATCTGGAGTGTCAGATGAAACCATGAATGGTTGCTTACTTAGAGGCTCTTTGGGGCAGTTTACCGTCTTTGTTGGTTGTTTCACACTCCAGTTGCATAGAATTCTGTACAGGAATGCTAGAATCTAAAGGTTTTGCTGGTTGGGTCGATAAATTGTTAAGTGTTTTCGGGCTCTGTGGCGTTATTTTTGTAAATTGGGTATAGCAATATTATGCGTTTAATTGGATTTCTTGTCGGCGTGTTGTTGTCGATGCAGGTGGGCGCTGTGAGCTTTAGTGCTTCTATCGATCAGTCCAAGTGGGATCTTGAGGCTTCCAAGTTTAGTTGCCGCCTCTCCCAGCAGATTCCTTTGTTTGGTGAAGGAGTGTTCGATCATGAAGCAGGGGAAAAGGTGCGTTTTACGCTTAAGCCATTGCAGGGACATGGTTTGAAAGGTAAGGCTCAGCTGTTGACGGAGGCGTCACCCTGGCAGCCGGGGGTTGCGGTGAAGCCTATTGGTGACGTGAAATTTAAAGCGGAAAATGGCTTTATCAATGTTAAAAGTGATTATGCAAGACAGATGCTGGCGGTGCTGTATAAGGGAATGCAGCCTACTTTTCTTGCACCAGGCTGGTCAGGTACTAACGAGAATATTCGTATCGGACTTTCGGCAGCGAATTTTCAGCCTGCCTATGAGGCGTATACAGGCTGTGTCGCCACACTGTTGCCGGTTAATTATCGCCAGATAGCTCGGACTGCGGTGTTGTTCCCTTCTGCACAATGGCAGCTTTCAGATGCCACTAAGGCGCGCCTCGATCTGGTGGCTGTATACGTCAATAATGATGACTCGGTGACATCGGTGTATGTCGATGGCCACTCTGATGGTCAGGGACGTCGTCTGGCTAACCGTGATTTGTCAAAGAAGCGTGCCGAGGCGGTAAGTGCTTATCTTACTAAAAAGGGCATCAACCCGGACCTGATTACAACGCGTTACCATGGCGAGCGTTATCCAGTTACACAGAAGAGTAATAGGGCGACTCGCGAGCGTAGCCGTCGTGTGACTATTCGACTCGATCGTGATTAATTATCCCTTGATTTAGGGAGGGAATTTATCCCGGATATTTCGTGAAGGGATTGGGATTTCTGGGAAATCTGGTTAAGCAGTAGGCTTTATCTTCCGCAAAGCCCTGGTTGCTCCAAGGCTCAAGGAAGATCGAGCCAAATGCAACGCCAGATTTTTCAGAAAACCGATCAGCCCTACTCTGTTACATAGTTCCGTTACATAGTTCCGTTACATAGTTCCGTTACATAGTTACACTATGCAACTATCTAATATTGGCTGCATTTTCAGTCACCATCAGGCTTGCTACGTTATTTTAAGCGCCTTTATGAAATATTCGGGCTATGCCGGGTCTTTTTCTTAGGTGGATTCATGGTACAATCTCGCCCTTTCCCAATTCTTAGGTAGTCCGGTAGCGGTTTTATTTGCTAGCTACGGGGCTCAGACTCGTTTGGAGCCTCTCTATGTCCGACATCAAGAAGGTAGTGCTGGCCTACTCCGGCGGCCTTGATACATCTGTTATTGTTCGCTGGTTGCAGGAAACTTATAACTGCGAAGTTGTTACCTTTACCGCTGATCTGGGTCAGGGCGAAGAGGTTGAGCCGGCGCGCGTTAAAGCTGAAGCGCTGGGTGTTAAAGAGATCTATATCGAAGATCTGCGTGAAGAGTTTGTGCGTGATTTTGTATTCCCGATGTTCCGTGCTAACACTATCTATGAAGGTGAGTACCTGCTGGGCACCTCTATTGCACGTCCGCTGATCGCCAAGCGTCTGATTGAGATTGCTAACGCAACTGGAGCGGATGCTATTTCTCACGGTGCAACCGGTAAGGGTAATGATCAGGTTCGTTTCGAGCTGGGTGCTTATGCGCTTAAGCCGGGTGTTCAGGTTATTGCGCCGTGGCGTGAGTGGGATCTGACTTCCCGTAAAACACTGATGAAATACTGTGAAGATCACGGTATTGAAGTCGATTACGCGAAGAGCAAGAAGAAGTCTCCGTACTCAATGGATGCTAACCTGCTGCACATTTCTTACGAAGGCGGCATTCTGGAAGATCCATGGGCTGAAGCTGAAACCGATATGTGGCGTTGGTCTGTTTCACCTGAGGAGGCTCCGGATGAGGCAACCTACATGGACCTGACCTACGAGAAAGGCGATATCATTGCTATCGATGGTAAGGCTATGAGCCCGGCTACCGTTCTGGAATACCTGAACAAGGTGGGTGGTGAAAACGGTATTGGTCGTCTGGATATCGTGGAAAACCGCTTTGTCGGTATGAAGTCCCGTGGTTGCTATGAAACACCGGGTGGCACCATTATGCTGCGTGCTCATCGGGCGATTGAATCTATCACGCTGGATCGTGAAGCTGCACATCTCAAAGATGAGTTGATGCCGCGCTATGCGAAAGTTATCTATAACGGTTTCTGGTGGTCTGAAGAACGTAAGATGCTTCAGCAGATGATCGATGAGTCACAGCGTTACGTTAATGGTGATGTTCGTCTTAAGCTTTATAAGGGTAATGTTATCGTTGTTGGTCGTCGCTCTGACGATACTTTGTTCGATGAGAGTATTGCTACTTTCGAAGATGATGCGGGTTCATACGATCAGAAAGATGCAGCTGGCTTTATTAAGCTGAATGCTCTGCGTATGCGTATCGAAGCTGGTAAAGGGCGCGATCTTTCATAGTATCTGTCATTAAACAGAATCGATAATCGTAAAGCCTCGTTATGTCACCATAACGGGGCTTTTGTTTTTATCCCTGCTTTTATAATTATCTGATTTATATGATACTTTGAAAGTTGTCCCCCTGAAGTAGATTCTATGGAAGTCAGTTACTCAGATAAAAAGGTTCTGATTGTTGATAATCGTCTGGAAGATCTTGGAGAGTTCAAGAAAATTCTGGGTCGCATGGGGGTGGGCGCTATTCAGGTGGCTTCTTCGGTCAACATGGCATTGGCGCTGCTGCGTGAAGAACAATACGATATCTGCTTTATAGTTTTTGATCTGGGTAAGGATCAGAAAAATGGCTTGCAGTTGATCCAGGAGGCGGCTGCTGAGGGCTCGCGTCAACACTCCTGCGCCTTTATTTTGATTGTCGATCCGGACCGCTCAAAGCTGCTTTTTGGCTCTCTGGACAGTGCCCCGGATGCTTACATTTCCAAGCCTTATGATGAGGCAAAGGTACGTTCTCGTGTGGAAAAAATCCTCCGTGTAAAGCATGTTTTACAGCCATTGGAAGAGATGCTGGATACGGGAGAGATGCACAAAGCATTAGAGTCGTGTCGGCAGTTAGGACAGGAATATCCGGGACTTAATCTTTATATTCTGCGTATCAGAGGCATCATACTGATTGAGTTGGGGTTGTATGCTGAGGCCGTGCGTCTGTTTACTTCCCTTATTGCGCATCGAGATCTCCCCTGGGCTAAGGTCGGGTTGGGCCTGGCGCATTGTCACTTAGGTGAGTATCGTCAGGCGCAACGGTTTCTGACACAGGTTATTGATGATTCTCACCTCTGTGTTGAAGCGTATGCCTGGTTGGCGCGTGCCCATCGAGCCTTGGGGGAGTGGCGCACCGCAATTGGCTTGTTGCGCAAGGCTATTCTGCTACAGCCAACGATACCTCAGCTTCAGGCTGCCTTAGGTGGATTGGCGACTCAAACGAATGATTGGGCTCTTGCAACGGATGCCTATCGCGCGGCAATTAAGTTTTCCGCGCAGGGGTGCTTTCAAAGTGATGTATTTTATTTTGGTTTGGTCACGGCTTTGCTGTCACGCATTAATAATTCAGGCAGTGCTGAATCGTTACAGGCTGAGACTGAGGCTGTGCGTTTACTTGAGGATGTCGTCGCTGCCTTCTCAGGGCAGCCGGTTGTGCAGTTTAAATCCCGTTTGATGGCTGCCAGCGTGTATCGGACTGCTGGTTCGGTGCAACGGTCTAATCTGGCTATTCAGAATGCATTCGACTTGTTTTGTGCGCTGGAGTTAGTTGAGCAAGCGCAGTGGATTGATCCTTTGATGGATGACGTTGCGGGTAGTGATGTCGAAATGGAGGCCCAGGCTTTAAAGCAGCAGATTAACCAGGATATGGCAAAGTTGGATTGGGGGCGTTTGAATATTCAGGGTCTGTTGCATTATCGAAAAAAAGAATACCGCAAGGCGCTGGGCTTTTTTGTCCGTGCCGATGGTATCTTGCCAAATAATCCCAGTGTTGTATTAAATCTGGTGCAGTCGGCGCTTGAGCAGGCAAACGAGCTGGAGCCGGAGCGTAAGGAAATACTGCTGCAATGCGATAATGCTTTGTACTCGGTTAACTATGGTGCACTGGGTAGTCGCCAGAAAAGCCGTTATATAACCCTGACGGAGCGTTGTGCAGAGATGATTAAGGAACTTTTAGATGGCGCAGATAGCTTTAGCGGCGATCAGGCTCTGGTCGATTGAGATGGCTGAATTACTTTCCTGAAGCTGTTCTCAGTCCTTAGTCCTTAGTCCTCAGTCTTTTTTTGACAGTTGGTTATATTTTTTTTACCTCCTTCGAGTATGGTTGACTACGCATACAGTTTTATACGGCGCAGATCTAGTTGCGAAGAAGGTGGAAGGCGTTGCTGAGTATCTGCATTCTACGTTGTGTTGGCTAAGGAGCCTACGAACAAGTCCTATGCGCCTCTGGCTTTCAGAGAGATCGGAGGTCAAGACGATGATTGCAGGCATACTGGTTGTACGTCGAAAATCATTAACGCTGAGATCCGGTCTCTCTGAAAGCCCCGAAGGGCAGGCTCTATAACGGCCACCTGCTTTGTCAGTCAGTTTGAAAAGGTCCAGACATTTCTCTGCACTGCCTTTCGTGCATCTGGCCGTTATATAGCCCGCAGAGAAAGCATTAGACTTATTCGCAGGTTCCCTAAATTGTTTCGTCATCGACAAGGATAAAGGTGTCTGGTGACTGGGGGGCGTTGCTGCCCGTTTCGTCATTACTGGTTGCAGATCGAGCGAGTTTGCGTCGCAGAAGTTTTTGTTGCGCCATTTCCGGTAAATCAGTGAAAAGAATCGCTCGCTTTGCTATCAGCAGATCAATAAGATCTTCGATAATGCGGCTGGTCTCGGCATCGGATTGCTGTAGAAACTCTAATGGTGAGGTGCTATCGCCGCCTTTGGTCAGAAAACTTATTACCTCAGGGTCGTGAATATTAACCGGTGTGGAATTCTCCTGAGGCGTTTCGGCAAGTGAAATGATGCGTCCTTGTGCATTTCGAATGGCATTAAACATAGTTAGATCCGGGGTTAGGTTTAGCGATAAGCTGTGATAATTGTGCAAGTATGACTCTACTGTTTTGTTATGGTCAAGCTGCGATGCTTCAGTTTGGGGAGTGTAGAAGTTTATGAATAGGGATATTATGATCTTGACGGTTGTTAGATTGCAGGAAGGGTTGATTGCATATTATCCAATGGATCGATAAAATCTAGTTAACTCAACAGTTTTCTACTTAAGGGTTGCACTGTAGATCGTTTTTTACGGTTACGGCAGCCCTTTTTTATTGTGCAAACACTATTATGAAATCCCATAAAATTCAGCAAGCTCCTATCCCGATGCGGACAGTGGGGCCGATTAAATTGACCGGCCATATTGTCGATGAGAAGGTGTCTGTACCTTTGGCAACCTATGAAACACCACTGTGGCCATCGGTTGGACGCGGTGCAAGGGTCTCCACATTGACAGATGGCATTCGGACCACCGTCATTGATGAGCGCATGAGTCGTTCCATTCTTCTGGAAGCGGATGATGCACTGGAGGCTCTGAAAGCCCTGCAGTCTATAAAATCCCGTCAGGATGACCTGAATGCAGTGGTTGCCCAGACCAGTCGCTTTGCCAAGCTGATCGATATGAACAGTCAGATTGTGGCTAATTTGATCTACCTGCGTCTGGAATTCACCACGGGTGATGCGTCCGGGCATAATATGGTAACCAACGCTGCGGATAAGTTGATTCCGTGGCTACTGTCTGAATATCCACAGCTGCGTTACTCCTCAATTTCTGCCAATTACTGCTCCGATAAAAAGGCGACGGCGGTTAACGGTATTCTTGGACGGGGTAAATACGTCGTCAGTGAGATTTTAATTCCGCGTGATGTGTGTGAACGGCGCCTGAAAACCACACCGGAAAAAATAGTCGACCTGAACATCAAGAAGAACCTTATCGGTACAATCGTGGCAGGTGGCTTGCGCAGTGCGAATGCGCATTTTGCTAATATGCTGCTGGCCTTTTATCTGGCGACTGGTCAGGATGCGGCTAATATTATTGAAGGCTCTCAAGGGATTGTTCATGCTGAAGTTAGAGGGGGGGATCTGTATTTTTCCTGCACCCTGCCTAATTTGATTATGGGCAGTGTGGGCAACGGCAAGGGAATCGACTTTGTCGAAGAGAATTTACGCGCCCTGGGCTGTAAAGAGGCGCGTGAGCCGGGTGAAAACTCCCGCCGTCTGGCCGCTATCTGTGCCGCGACAGTGCTGTGTGGGGAGCTATCATTATTGGCTGCCCAGACTAATCCGGGTGAACTCATGGAATCCCATCTGAAGATGGAAAGATAATGGCTGACGCAACCAACGACCGTAAAATCGAACACATTAGGGCGATTGAGCGTGATCCTGAGACAGATCGCGACGGTCGTTACTTTGATCGCATTCAGCTTATCCACAGGGCGCTGCCAGAAATATCGCCGCAGCAGATCGATACCACGGTGGAGTTTCTTGGCAAAAAACTGAGTTTTCCACTATTGATTTCATCGATGACCGGTGGTGATCATGCGTTAATCAAGACGATTAATCGTAATCTGGCTATCGCCGCGGAGCGGACCGGTGTTGCAATGGCCGTTGGCTCGCAACGGGTGATGTTTACGCAGCCGGCCGCCAGAGAAAGCTTTGAGTTGCGTGAATACGCGCCAACAACGGTGCTGTGTGGCAATGTCGGTGCTGTACAGCTGAACTATGGCTTTGGGCTGGAGCAGTGCCAGCAAGCCGTTGATTGTCTGCAAGCTGATGGGCTTTATCTGCACTTGAATCCTCTTCAGGAGGCTATCCAGCCTGAAGGCGATACTGATTTCTCTAATCTGGCAGATAAAATAGCTCAGATCGTTCAGCAGGTTGATGTTCCTGTCTTGCTTAAAGAGGTTGGTTCCGGAATAGGGCCGAAGGACATTGAACTTGGCCTAGGGGCAGGTATTAAGCATTTTGATTTGGCAGGTACAGGCGGGACCTCCTGGAGCCGTATTGAATATCACAGAACTAAAAATCCGCAAGAAAAACTGGGTTTGTGCTTCCAGGATTGGGGTGTTCCGACACCTGTGGCATTAGGTTTAGCTGAGCCTTATCAAAATAAGGCATCTTTCATTGCCAGTGGTGGTCTCAGGGATGGGATTGATATGGTTAAATCTGTTATACTCGGCGCCTCGCTCTGCGGGATGGCAGCACCCTTCCTGAAGCCCGCAATGGTATCTGCGGATGCTGTTGTTCAGGTGATTGAGCAGATCCGACGTGAATTTGTAACAGCAATGTTTCTGCTGGGCATGTCGGATATTAAGAGTTTATATTTGAATCGGGCTCTCATACTGAGTGAGCGTTGAGGATTGAAATTGGGTATGTCCGTCGGTATTGATGAAATAAGCTTCTACACCTCCAACTATTTCCTGGATCTTAAAACCCTGGCAGAAGTACAGCAGATTGATGCTGATAAGTACTACCATGGCATTGGTCAGGAAAAGATGGGGATGCCTGCTCCCGACGAAGATGTCGTGACGATGGCTGCCAATGCGGCTTTGCCATTGGTTGAGCGGGTGGGTGTCGATTCTATAGGCACTGTTATGTTTGCCACTGAAACTGGGATTGATCAATCCAAATCGGCGGGTGTATATGTGCACCGCCTGTTAGGTTTGAATTCCAACTGTCGTGTGGTTGAATTGAAACAGGCTTGCTATAGCGCTACAGCTGCCGTTCAGATGGCTTGTGCTCTGGTTGCCCGCCAGCCTGAAAAAAAGGTGCTGGTGGTCGCATCTGATGTGGCTCGTTATGATCTGGGTACGCCGGGTGAGGCTACGCAGGGCTGCGGTGCAGTCGCGATGCTGATAACGGCTAATCCGCGTCTGGTGGAGCTGGATCCTGAAGTCGGCAATTACACAGAAGACGTGATGGACTTCTGGCGTCCAAATTACCGTTCTACCGCATTAGTAGATGGTAAATACTCCACAAAAATCTATTTAAAATCCCTGAAACTGGCCTGGGAGAACTTCCGTGAAGTCAGCTCACTGGCGTTCAGTGATTTTCAGCATTTTTGTTATCACCTGCCATTTACGCGTATGGCGCAGAAGGCGCATAAGCATCTGGCCAAATTGAACAAGAGTGATCTGTCACCGGAAATGCTGGATGGTCAGGTAGAAGATACCCTGCTGTATAACCGTATCATCGGTAACAGCTATACGGCGTCCATGTATATCGGCCTGGTTTCCCTGCTGGAAAACTGCAAACAGAATCTGGCCGGTAAAAGGGTCGGTTTCTTTAGCTATGGTTCTGGTTGTGTGGCTGAGTTTTTCTCTGGTCGTGTGGTTGCCGGTTACGAAAAGTATCTGCACCGTGAAATGCATCAGGCGATGTTGGATGCACGTAGTTTAGTGTCCTATGACGAGTACCTGAAGCTGTATAACGATGTTGATCCGGTTGATGGTGGCGTCCACGAAAAGTCTTTGGGTGCTACCGGCCGTTTCCGTCTGGCGGGTATCTCTCACCACAAGCGTGAATATATCGCCTGCTAATGATAGCTTGCGCTCCGGGAAAGCTGATCCTCAGTGGTGAACATTCAGTTGTTTACGGAGCGCCAGCCATTGCATTGGCGGTAAAGCGTCATGTTATCAGCCATTGTGCTGTCACTGATCAGTCTGTCTCTCTAGCCTCTGCCTCCCTGAGCTGGTCCCTGCCGGACCTGAAGCGCGAGGGTGTAATCTCCTGGGCCGATCTGGTTGCATTGGGAGAGTATCTGGATCAACGTTACACGCTTTTTGAGCAGGACAGATTACCGGTGGGGCAGATACTCGAATCGCCCCAACAGTTGCTGCTCTATGCTGTTGCTCAGCTGTTGCCTGCCGTGCTGCCAGCTACTGGCATCTCCCTTGAAGTAAAGTCGCAATTGCCGGCCGGCGCTGGAATGGGTTCATCTGCGGCGGCTACCGCTTCAGTATTAACGCTGTTTGCTGATTATTTCGGGCATGCCTTTCCTTTGACTGAGAAGTATCGGTTGGTGCGCTACTGTGAGCGTCTTTGTCATGGACGTGGCGGTATGATCGATGCGGCAACTGTGACCCACGGTGGACTGATTCAGGTACAGGACGGCCAAATACAGTCACTTGATTTTCCGCTGGGCGATGGCTGGTATTATGTGAACAGCGGTAATCCGGCTGTTGGCACTGGCGAATGTGTCGATTATGTTCGACAGCAGCATGCATCCGATCTTATCTGGCAGCGGTTTGCTGATATCACTGAAGCACTGATGAGGCAGATAAAGCGCCGGGAAGATCCGCTCGAGTCACTGCATGAAAATCACCAGCTGTTGTCTCAAATAGGTGTGGTGCCAGAACCCGTCAGCCGGTTTATTGAACAGTTAGAAAAGTGCGGTGGAGCGGGTAAAATCAGTGGTGCCGGTGCGATTCGAGGCAACGGTGGTGGCGCTCTGGTAGTTTATGCCCCGAATATCGACCTTACTTCCCTGTGTGACAAATTTGGCTATAGCTTCCTGGCAATCGAAGAGGATTCCGAAGGTGCCCGACTCTGTAATTGAGAACACAGCTTCCGGCAGCATAACTGATGCCGTAGCGACTGGCGGTGCAATTAAAGTCACCGCGCCTGGCAGTATTATGCTGCTGGGCGAGCATGCCGTTCTATTTGGTCAGCGGGCGTTGGCCTGTGCTGTGGATAAGCGTATTTCAGTTACCCTTACTCCCCGTAATGATCGCCAGGTACGTATTGATTCAGCGTTAGCGCAATACGCTGCCGATCTGGATGCGTTAACTCCCGAACCCCGGTTAAGTTTTGTTTTGGCAGCGATAGAGCGACAACTGAGAGCTTTGAAGTCAGGTTTTGAGCTACTGATCGAATCAGAATTTTCTCATACTGTTGGGCTGGGATCCTCTGCTGCTGTCACTGCAGCGGTTGCTACGGCAATCGCCGCGTTCTGCGGTGTTGATATTGCCAACCGCAACGGATTATTTAAAGAAGCGTTGGCAACCGTGCATCAGGTACAGGGGCGTGGCTCGGGTACCGATCTGGTGGCCAGTATTTTTGGTGGTGTGGTGGGCTATAGCGTCGCAACCGCTGATTCACCGGCAGATATTAAAGCGTTACAGGGTTTACCCGAAATCAGTTTGTTTTATGCCGGCTACAAGACCCGCACACCGGATGTACTGCGCATCGTGGAGCAGCGCAGTCAGCAACAGCCGGAACTGTACCAGGGGATCTACGAGCTAATGGGGCAATGCGCCATGCAGGCTGAAGAGGCGGTACAGCAATCAGACTGGCCGCGCTTGGGCCAGCTGATGAATATTTATCAGGGGTTGATGGATGCGCTGGGGGTTAATGACAAGGTTCTGTCTGAGATTGTGTATTCATTGCGTGAGTCTGAGCACATATTGGCTGCAAAAATATCCGGTTCAGGTCTTGGTGATTGCGTGCTAGCCCTTGGACAAGATGCTACGCTTTCCTTACCCTATGAAGAGATTCCTGTCTCGGTTTCAGCACAAGGTGTGATCATTGAATATCTCTAAGCAAACTGTCATTTCCGCATACCTGCCACCCAAAGTAGCGCCTGTAAACGGTGATATGGAGTCGGCGGTGTTTTCACCGAGCAATATTGCGCTGTGTAAATACTGGGGCAAGCGTGACGCGGAATTAAATCTGCCAATCAATAGTAGCTTGTCAATCTCTCTGGCGCATCTGGGCACTCACACGCGTATTCTGCTGAGTGAGTCCGGACAGGATGAGGTGTGGCTGAACGGCCAGCAGGTTGAAAATAGTGACAGTTTTGCCAGTAAGGTCATCAGCTTTATCGAATTGTTTCGCTGTGGCGAGAAGCATGCGCTGAAGGTTGAGACTGAGAATAATATCCCCACTGCCGCGGGGCTTGCTTCATCGGCATCTGGATTTGCCGCACTGATGCAGGCTGTGGATAAGTTTTATGGATTGGGCCTGCCGCTGGAAGTGCAGTCTGCTTTTGCCCGCATGGGCAGCGGTAGCGCCAGTCGGTCTATTTTTACCGGCTTCGTCGAATGGCAGATGGGGCATCGGGACGACGGCATGGACAGTCATGCTATCCCGCTACAGGCAACCTGGCCTGATCTACGTGTCGGTCTGGTGAAAGTCAGCACCAGCCCCAAGGCTGTCGATTCCCGTTCCGGAATGAATCGTACGGTAGAGACGGCTCACCTTTACCAAAGTTGGCCATTACAGGCCGCAGCAGATCTGGAAAAGCTGCATCAGGCAATCGACGAAAGTGATTTTACCTTGTTGGGTGAAACGGCCGAACAGAATGCGTTATCGATGCATGCCACCATGATCGCGTCCTGGCCCCCGCTGCTTTACTGGCAACCGAATTCTGTTGCCGCAATGCATTCGATTTGGCAGTTGCGGGCGTCAGGTGTACCGGTTTACTTCACTATGGACGCAGGTCCTAATATCAAGCTGTTGTTTACGGTGGATGCCGAGGCTGAGGTGAAGCGGGCTTTTCCTGATCTGGAAGTAGTTGCTCCTTTTGCCTGATCCATTGCATGAGCCTTGTCTCCCTTTTGTCGCTTCTGATGTGATGACCGCCAATGGCTATTGATGAAGAAGGTTTGCAGAAGGGCTTCTTGCTTACGCGGCAACAAACAGATGGCCCGCAAGGGATTAATCTGACTTATTGGCTGAAAGGCTCAACTGAAGCCTTTCCCGTCAAGATTCCTGCTCAGGAATCGGTTTTCTTTGTATTTGATGTTGATGTCGAGGCTATTACTCAGTTGCTGTCGCCATTATCCAGCTGGCGTCTGGCAAAGCTGCCGCTGAAGGATCTGGAGCAGCAAAGCGTACATGGGCTTTATTGCCGCTCACTGGCGCTGCAGCGGCAGGTGATAGAGCTGTTGGCACAGCACGATATCGCGATGATCGAAGAGGATATTCGTCCTGTTGATCGCTACTTGATGGAGCGTTTTGTTCAGGGAGCCGCTACATTGGTTGCAGGGTCTCAAGGGACAAGCCTGAAACCCGCCAGTTTTTCTCCTGATCTTAGAATGCTCTCGATTGATATCGAAACAACGATGCACGCGGATCGGGTTTTCTCCATCGGGCTGTATGGCGCTGATTTTGAGAAGGTGCTGATTATTGGGCAGGGAGAGCCTGAGCCCTGGTTGCAGTATCTGCCGGATGAAAGGGCTTTGCTGAAGGCTCTGATACAGGTGGTTACTGATTATGATCCGGATATTTTTATTGGCTGGAACGTCGTTGGCTTTGATTTTCGGGTGTTGCAGGAGAGGGCAAGAGCGCTGCGAGTGCCACTGAATCTGGGGCGCGATGGCAGTACCATTAATGTTATTCAGTCGGGGCAGGGGAAGTGGTTTTGCCGCGTTGCCGGTCGTGTGGTGCTGGATGGTATTGATACCTTGAAAGGAGCCACCTACCAGTTTGAAAGTTTTTCCCTGGAATATGTTTCGCGACATCTGCTAAAACGCGGCAAGTTGCTTGGTCATCAGGTGGATAGCGGGCTGAATCGTGGTGAAGAGATTCAACAAACCTATCGGGATAATCCGCGCTTGCTGGCAGAGTACAATCTTGAAGACTGTCGACTGGTGTGGGATATTTTTTGTGAAGCCCAGTTGTTACATTATTTGGTCGAACGCGCAAATTTAACCGGCCTGGCGCTGGATAAAGTGGGCGGCTCTGCTGCTGCGTTTGATAACCAATACCTGCCCAGGTTACATCGCAAAGGATATGTGGCAAGGGTGTATGCCTCCGGAGAGTCGCAGATGGGGGCTCCGGGTGGCTATGTGATGGATTCTCAGCCAGGGCTTTATCAACAGGTGCTGGTGCTCGATTTCAAGAGTCTGTATCCAAGTATCATCCGTACTTTCAAGGTAGATCCTTTCGGTCTGGCTGAAGGAACTGGTGCCGAGTGTGACCCGGACGATCTGGTGCCGGGGTTTAATCGGGCGATTTTCTCAAGAAATCAGGCTATTTTGCCGGAGATCATTGAGCGACTCTGGCGGGCGCGCGATCGGGCAAAGGCGGAGAATAACCAGCCGCTGTCCCAGGCAATCAAGATCATCATGAACAGTTTTTATGGCGTGCTGGGCTCCAATGTATGCCGTTTTTTTGATCAACGTTTATCCGGATCCATCACCCTCCGGGGACACGAAATTCTGACGCGAACGAAAGCAAAAATAGAAGAGGCGTTTGGTCATGCTGTCATCTACGGCGATACCGATTCGGTGTTTGTCTGGCTGGGCGATGATTACCCGCTTGATTCTGCGGCAGCGGAAGGAAAGAGGCTGGCGGACTATCTGAACCGCTGGTGGCAGGAAGAGCTGCGCCAGCGTTTCGATCTGGAATGTTATCTCGAACTGGAATATGAGACGCATTATCGGCGTTTTTTGATGCCGACGATGCGTCACTCCGAAAAAGGCAGTAAAAAACGCTACGCTGGCATTAGGCGCAACAGTGATGGCCGTGAAGAGATGATCTTTAAAGGTCTGGAAACAGTCCGCTCTGATTGGACACCGCTGGCGAGGAAGTTTCAGAAAGAGCTGTATAAATTAGTCTTCAATGATCAGCCTTATCTGGAATATATCCAGCAAACTGTAGCTGATCTTAAAGTGGGCGTACTTGATTCTGAATTGGTATACCGCAAGCGTCTGCGGCGCCCGTTGGAGCAATACCTGAAACAGCGTCCACCGCATGTTCAGGCGGCGCATAAAGCCCGTGATGCCTTACGGAAACAGGGTAAGCCGATTCCTTTTACCGCAGGAATGCATATCGAATATTTAATGACGGTCAGTGGGCCCCAACCGCTCGAATTTGTTAGCTCGACTATCGACTATCAGCACTATATCGATAAGCAGTTGGCGCCCATCGTCGATACGATACTGGTCTTCCTGGGGAATGATTTCGAGACAATCTGTGCGCCGCAGTTCAAGCTTTTTTGAACACCGTTTTTTTGAGTCAGAATCACGCTAGCTGGTTTGCCAGGAGTATGGCTTTGATCCCTGTCGACGCCAAAAGGTGGAGTGGCCGATAAGTGTGAAATTCAAACAAATGTTCTAATCTTTTCTTGAAGTACATAGATCCTGGTTTTGAATAGCAAGCACTGTAAACGCCCACTTTATTTGGCAATATCAATGTCGAATTCCAGCTGTTCTCAGCCAGGAGGCTTGCCCCTATGTTACTTGTGCGTGCCGTTAAGCGAATCGACGCTAAAACTAAAATGGGTACAATAGTATTCTCGGGCTATTGTCGACAGATTAGTGTTTCGCTAACTTGGAGAAATAATTGGTTGTTAATTGCTCTATGACATGGACATGCATTAAATTACTGTGAGAAACAGATTTTCTGGCTTGAAGAAATTCAAACAAATTCCTAGCTATTATGTGGATGATTTTTTTCTAAATAACCAGTAGAATACGTTATTAATAGGCTTTTTAATGCATTTGTTCGTACGTTCTAATTACGCGTGATGCTATTATTGAGCGAAGAATTGCGCAAAGAATGTACCTCAGTAGCGGGTTGCCGTTACTGAAAACGTTAACATGGATTGTTAGCAGTGAGAGTAATAATACGCCATTACTCTTATTGTCCCGGGGGGGAAGCATGGATCAGGCAAAGTTACCTAGTGTTTTAGTTGTTGCTGTAGAAGGCGATGTCATTTTAGTAGATGCACAAGGTAATTCCCGTGCATTGAATTCCGGTGAGTTTGTTGGTGGTGGTGATATCGTTGTCACGCCGGCAAACGGTTCTTTTTCTCTCAATACCGACGGTAATCAATCCCATACAGTGGATAGTGATAGTGCGGTATTCTTTAATTTCGATCCCCTCGAAGATGGGCTGGTTCTCGCGGAAGTTGATGTTGATGATCAAACTGATGCCGTAGATTTCATCCAGCAACTGATCGTAGAAGGCCGGGATCCTACTGAGCTGCTGGAAAATCCGGCTGCCGGAGAGCCGGTTCTCAGTTCCGGTTTTTCCCCGTTCATTAATATTGCCCGATCTACCCGGTTTGTGCTTGCAGAGGCTGGTTTTGATACCAGTGCTGGCGAGTTTTCAGATCCAGCGGTCGAGATACTCTTTGAGGAAGATGTTCTGCGGAATTTTCCGGACACTACCGCGCCGGGTGAGACCGACGGCTCCGTTCCGGTTGTCAGCATCCCCGAAGCAGTTGATGGTATCAACGCAGCCGAGCTGGCCGATGGCGCTCAAGCAGAAATCACCCTGCCAACCGGCACCGAAGCGGGCGATACCGTTACCCTCACAGTTACCGCTCCTGATGGCAGTACTGAACAAATCGAACATACTGTCACACCGGATGATATCACCGACGGCCAGGCCGAAGTGACCATTCCAGCCGATGTCCTGAGCCCGGATGGCGAGTTTGATACTGTCGCCGAAGTGGCCGATCCGTCAGGTAATACCAGCGAGCCAAGCGTACCAACCACTGTAGAAGTCGATACCACAGCCCCGGGGGAAACCGATGGTAGTGTGCCTGTAATCACAGTTCCCGAGGCCGAGGGCGGCCTGAATCAAGAAGAGCTAACCGACGGTGCTCAAACCGAAGTTACCCTCCCGACCGGCACCGAAGTGGGCGATATCGTTACCCTAACGGTCACCGATCCCGAGGGTAATACTAATGTCATTGAGCATACCGTCACCCCGGAAGAGGCTGCATCCGGCCAGGCCGATATCACCATTCCGGCCGAAGTTCTGAGCCCGGATGGCGAATATAACATTATTGCCGAAGTGACCGATCCAGCGGGTAATACCAGCGACCCAAGCGTACCAATCACAGTAGAAGTCGATACTACCGCTCCGGGTGAGACCGACGGCTCCGTTCCGGTTGTCAGCATCCCCGAAGCAGTTGATGGTATCAACGAAGCTGAGCTAACCGACGGTGCTCAAACCGAAGTTACCCTGCCGACCGGCACCGAAGTGGGCGATACCGTTACCCTAACGGTCACCAATCCCGATGGTAATACTAATGTCATTGAGCATACCGTCACCCCGGAAGAGGCTACATCCGGCCAGGCCGATATCACCATTCCGGCAGAAGTTCTGAGCCCGGATGGCGAATATAACATTGTTGCCGAAGTGACCGGTCCAGCGGGTAATACCAGCGAGCCAAGCGTACCTGTTACTGTCGTAGTAGACACTACTGCACCAACAGCAAGCATAACCCTGGATCCTAACATTACTGCCGATGACATTATCAACGCGGCAGAAGCTGGCTCAGGTATCGCCATTACCGGCACAGTCGGTGGTGATGTTAAAGTGGGTGATACGGTCACCCTGGTCCTGAATGATGGCAGCACTCCTGCTACTACCCGCACCGGCCAGGTTTTTGATGACAGCGGCACGCTGAAATTCAGTATTGAAGTACCCGGTAGCGCTCTTGTCAGTGATGCGGATACAACTGTCGAGGCCAGCGTGACCACATCAGATACTGCAGGCAATAGCGCCACCGCTACCGACACTGAAGGCTTTAATGTCGATACCATTGCTCCGGGCGAACCAGATAGCACCATACCTGTGGTCACTATCCCCGAAAGCGTGGACGGGATCAACGCCGAAGAGTTCGAGGATGGAGTGCAGACGCAAGTTACCCTGCCGACTGGTACTGAACCTGGTGACACACTCACCCTGATTATCACCAAGCCTGATGGCAACACCGAAGAGCTAAGCCATACCGTTACCCCTGTGGAAGCAACCAACGGCGTGTCCGAGGTTACAATTCCTACTACTGGCATACCGCCTGAAGATACTGATGGCACGTATACGGTTGTCGCAGAGGTGACCGACACGGCGGGCAATACCAGCGAGCCAAGTGTGCCAGTTACCGCCGTAGTGGATACTACGGCGCCAACAGCGTCCATAACCCTGGATGCAAATATTACCGACGACGATATTGTTAATGCGGCAGAAGCCGGCAGTAACGTCGCGATCAGCGGTATGGTCGGGGGGGATGTCAAAGTGGGTGATACGGTCACCCTAATCCTGAATGATGGCAGTAACCCTGCTACTACCCGCACCGGCCAGGTTTTTGATGACAGCGGCACGCTGAAATTCAGTATTGAAGTACCCGGTAGCGCTCTTGTCAGTGATGCGGATACAACTGTCGAGGCCAGCGTGACCACATCAGATACTGCAGGCAATAGCGCCACCGCTACCGACACTGAAGGCTTTAATGTCGATACCATTGCTCCGGGCGAACCAGATAGCACCATACCTGTGGTCACTAGGCCCTCTCTTTTTAAGGAGTCAGCATCCATGTATAAAAAAGGCTCATCGTCAGGTAGCGTGGATCTTTTGTAGAGGGCTGGTTTGCATGCCCCGTTAAGCGTTCAACGTGGCCCACGAAGTGCTCAGCGTGGCCCACGAAGTGTTTTGGCCATTGGCTATTGGGCAGAAGACAGCAAACCGCATCATATGCGCCGTTAAATGCTTATTCACAGACGTGGCTATTATCTCTTTTCCATTGCAACCGCTGCGACTCATTCTTCTACCCAAAGCGCTTCGCGGGGCATGCAAACCGGCACCCTACCTGTCTCTCGCATGTGTAGGGCGGGACCCGGCCCGCCAAAAGGCTGATGCATCATAGATGTGGCGCCCCAGGTGGCGCCCTTGTAATGCTTAATATCGCCTTGGGGTAGGATCTGCTTGAGAGAAAAAGATACCAGTCAGAAGATTTAATAGGCGCTCCCCGGTAATCAACGATGAACCATAAAAAAACCGGAGCCTGGTAACAGACTCCGGTTTTATTATGTACAGGATGTACGGTATGTTGCGGGCACATGGACGTGCATGAGCGACGATGTACAGGATGTACGGTTGCAAATCTGGTGCGGATCGTGCCTCTACCCAATACGCATCGCGGGGCATGCAAACCTGCACCCTACGGGCGCGCTGGGTTAATTTGTAGGTTGGCGCTGAGCGAAGCGATGCCCAACGAGTAGCATGCGTCGCTCCCGCGAAGGCGGGAGCCCAGGATCGCCACCAAACAGTGAGTTAATAACATGCGGCCACCGGGATTCGAATCCATCACATCGTAAGAATCGTAGGTTTTGGGTAGAGCGCTTAGATGCCCAACAACTGAGAGGCTGGCAGACTGTGCCAACTGCGTTCTTTCATATCTATACCCATAACTCCCCAAGCTTAATGCTAAGATCGTTAGATGCAGGGAATTTAGAATTTTATTGAATGTATATCATTTAAGGATATACTTTAAGGGCAGGGCTATGAATGGAGTTCAGTACCTTCTAGAGCTGGATGGCAATATCTGGGACCAGGGTAACGGGTTTTATGTCAAGATAGAGGCGAAGTGCGTAACAGTATCGCCGGCGCGACCCGAGGGTATTAAGTATTCCCTGACTCTGCATCATCCGGATGGCAAACGAGTGCTTGGGTTTGATAATGCTCATCAGGTTACCGAAGGTCGTGGATATAACACCCGTAAGGTGCTGGAGTGGGATCATCGTCATAAAACTAACCACACCAATATCATCATACCCTACCAATACGAGAGCGCTGAAAAGCTGCTTGATGACTTTTTCAAAGAAGTGGATAAAGCACTGGCTGCTTTAGCGGAGTGACAGATGACTATCTTGCGTATAGGTATTGCATCCCAACAGGAGATCAGAAAGCGTGCCCTGGATATTGCGGCGGGACGCCGCACGCCTTCTTCTGATGATCCAAAGGTCTGGTTTGAATCACTGGAATCCCTCGCCAAAGTATTGAGCGAAGAAAACCGTGCTATCCTGAAAACCATTCGCGAAAATCACCCCAACAGTGTCAGCTCTCTGGCCGATCTGGTTGGCCGTAGCCAGGGCAATCTCTCCCGCACCCTGAAAAAAATGGAACAGTTCGGGATTGTTGAATTAAGGAAAGAGGGTAGGACAACAGTACCGGTTGCGCCTTACGATCAGATTGATATGAAGGTATATGCATAAAGGAAGCCGCGCCTCCTTTATGCTCTTACGCACAACGAACTACGAACGAGTCGCGCTTTCTGCGACGGTCGAACTACGGATTTTAGTCATCCTTTATTAAAAAAATAACTAACGTCTTTGGCCCATGGGCTCCCATTTGTAACTTCTGCTCGATATCGGCACTGCGCGATGGGCCGGTGATCATATTGACGGTGCGGGGCATTTTGCCGTCGAAGTGATTGCGGAGTTTTTTCCAGGCTTCCTCATACACACCGACAATGGTTGAACGCTTCAGAATCACTAAATGGTTGTCCGGAAGGAAGTTCAGCGTTGTTGGGCTCTCTGGCTGAGAGTGCAGCATCAGGGTGCCGGTTTCGGCGATACCCGCAAAGCTGCTGGTAAGGCTGGCGATATCGCCGGCCTGCGCGACACGCTCGGTGCGTTTAATATCACCGAGGACGGACCAATCCAGATCGTTGATTTCACTATTGCTGGCGCTGATGAGCTGGTCGACATTATGTGCCTTGAGCCAATCGGTGCAAGCCTGGGGAACACCCTTGATGGATTCCAGTTCAATCAGCTCGGCAACCGCTTCAGTCGCCATCGCTTTAAACAGCTCTACCTGCTCGTCGTGGGGCAGTTGGGCGCGCTTGGGGATCAGGTTATCCGCATGGGCGCTGAGGCGGTTCTGCACGGCTTGCTGCTGCTCTGTAGTGGCTTCACCATTCTTGGTGTTACGATGCAGGCCACGACGGATATTGGCAAAAATCTCTGCTCGGCTCGCTTTTGTATTTACTTGGCTCATGGCTGTTACTTCTCCCCCGTCATTTTCTGGTGCTGTTTCCACTGATGCATAAAGGTCTGGCCCTGAGGGGCTGGCATATCCCGCCAGTCCGTCCAGCCGGAGGCTAAGGGCATCTTTTCTATCTTGCCTTTGTTGCCGGCCCATTTCTTCATAAACCAGGTGGCACAGCGGGTGTAGAGTTTATAGATTGTCGGCCGCTTGGCCAAAAAGGCCCAACCGGCGATACCGTAGCGCACAGCTTTCGGGCTGAGATGCTTCTCGAATTCATCTTCGCGCCAGTGGCGCATCAGTTTTGGCAGTGGGATTTTTACCGGACAAACCGATTCGCACTTGCCGCAGAAGGTCGAGGCATTGGGTAGCTGACCGCCTTTTTCGATGCCGATCATCTGCGGTGTCAGCACAGATCCCATCGGACCAGGATAGACCCAGCCGTAGCTGTGGCCGCCTACTGCGCCGTAAACCGGGCAGTGGTTCATACAGGCGGAACAACGAATGCAGCGCAGCATATCCTGAAACTGAGTGCCTACCATCTCACTGCGGCCGTTATCTACCAGTACGACGTGGAAATTATCGGGACCGTCCTGATCCCCCTCGCGGCGCGGGCCGGTTGACAGGGTATTGTATACGGTAAATTCCTGGCCGGTCGCAGAGCGAGCCAGTAGACGCAGGAACAGGGTCATATCCTCAAGCGTCGGTACCACCTTCTCAATAGAGGTGATCACGATATGCGTTTTGGGCAAAGTCTGGGTGAGGTCACCGTTACCTTCATTGGTGACGATAATCGTGGAGCCGGTTTCGGCCACCAGGAAGTTGGCACCCGTTATGCCGACATCGGCGGCGACAAATTTTTCCCGCAGTACTTCGCGGGCTTCCTGCATCAATACTGCCGGGTCATTCGACTTCGGGCGGTGGTGGTTGGCATGAAACACCTCGGAGACATCCTCCAGGTTGAGGTGAATGGCCGGCGCGATGATGTGGCTGGGATGATCATGGCGCAGTTGCAGGATATATTCGCCGAGATCGGTTTCAATCGGTTGTACACCATTCTTTTCCAGGAAGTCATTCAGGCCGATCTCTTCGGAGACCATCGACTTGCCTTTGGTAACCGTTTTCGCGTTCACCTGTTCGCAGATATCAAGAATGATCTGGTTGGCATCATCGGAGGTTCGCGCCCAGTGTACATGGCCGCCATTCTCCGTCACCCTGGACTCGAATTGCTCCAGATAGATGTCCAGGTTTTCCAGAACATGGTTCTTCAGGTCGTGGGCCTGATCGCGCAGTTCTTCAAACTCAGGCATCCGGCTGACAGCGATAGCGCGTTTTTCCGGGAAGCCGGCTTTGAGGTTGCCCAGGGCGCGTTGCAAGTTGCTGTCGTGCAGTGCCTTGCTGGCATTCTCTTTAAAAAAGGGGGTAGTGATCTGCATGTTGTAGTCCTTTCTTAAAGTTGCTGAGCGAGATCGTAATCGGCTTCACCGATCGCGGGGATGTCTGTCATGTCGGCAAGTACTTCAACCACATGGCGGGCTTCAACAGCCTGGCCTTCGCGTTTTAATTTGCCCGCCATATTGAGCAGGCAACCGAGGTCGCCAGCGAGCAGTGTTTTGGCGCCGCTGTTGGCGATATTTTCAGTTTTGTTTGACACCATACGGTTGGAGATCTCCGGGTACTTGACGCAGAAGGTACCGCCAAAACCGCAGCAGGTCTCCGATTCGTCCATCTCCTTGATATCCAGACCATCAACCTGACCGAGTAATGTTCTTGGCTGGTTTTTGATGCCCAGCTCTCGCAGGCCAGCACAGGAGTCGTGATAGGTGACAGAGCCATCAAAGCGTAGCTTATCCAGACTGGACTGAATCTTCTCCAGACCGATCACATCGCACAGGAAGGCGGTGATTTCATGACTCTTGCTGGCCAGCTCAGTGGCGCGTTTGAAGAACGGATCATTCTGTTCGAACAGGTCTGGATATTGATGCAGCATACCGATACAGGAGCCGGAAGGGCCGACAACGTACTCGTAGCCATCAAAGGCCTCGATCGTCTGGCGTGCAATGTCCCGGGTGGTGTTGCGATCGCCGGAGTTAAATGCAGGCTGGCCGCAGCAGGTCTGGCGTTCCGGCACTTCAACGGTGCAGCCAGCCTGTTCCAGCAGTTTGACGGTAGCAAAACCTACTGAGGGGCGAAACATATCTGCCAGACAGGTGACAAAGAGGCCGACACGTGGGCTCTGATCTGAATTAGACATCGGATATACCTGTATTCTTATAATTTTTAACGCGAAGCTAATATCGCAACGGGCTGGTTTAGGCTTAATGTGCGAGCGGTTATGCTCTTAACTGTGGCTAAAAGATAGTTAAGGAGAAGGCAAAAAGAAATGCTACACTGCTAACTGGTCTGACCAAAAGTATAGCGCAGGTGTTTTCAAAGGATGTCCCAGCCATTAAGTAATGATTTGCTTCAGGATCTGAAAGAGCTTTTGTACGGCGGTGATCTGCTACCGGGTGATGCCTTGATGTCACAACGCAAGATGGCGGAACATTACCAGGTGTCCCGCTCTACGGTGCGTGAGGCGGTGGTGCAGCTTGAATCAGAAGGTTTCATCGATGTGCAGCACGGTGGTAAAACCCGCTGTAGCAATTTGCTGGAACCCTATTTTGATCTACCGCCGGAGGGCCTGGGGGATAATCTTGAGTTCCAGTTGCAGGTAATGGAAGTGCGCGCCATGCTGGAAGGCGAAGCAGCCTACTATGCGGCTCTGCGCGCCAGTGATGAACAATTACAGGCGCTGGATCGGGAGTATCAGCTGATGCGGCAGCGGGGGCAGGGGGATACCACCTTATCCAAGGCAAAGGATGATCTGCGTTTTCATATGATGATTGCTGAATCGTCGCATCACCTGTTGATAATCTCGTTTAGCCAGATCTTCTACAGCCGCTTCTTTAATGCAATCTATGGCGTCTTATCGCGCACGCTGAAAAAATATGGTCGTTACCCTGATGGCATACGCTCTCAGCACTCTGTAATCCATCAGACTATTATGCACCGAGATGCGGATGCCGCCCGAAATGCAGCGATTGAGCATATTTTGTACACCCGCCGTCATCTTGAAGGTGATTGACCCTTATTTGAAATAAAGAGTCGAAACAAAGAGCTGAAACAAAGAGTCGAAATAAAGAGTTGAAACAAAAAGCATGAAACATAGAATATGAAATACAGAACAAGAAACACAGGCGCGTGCATCCACTAAACTTACACTGGGTTTATTTTGAGTGGGTGCTATGGCCAATCTTAGCTATAAAGCGTTACTGCTTGATCTGAGCGGAGTGCTCTATGAAGGTTCCAGGGTTATTGTAGGGGCAGCTGCTGCTGTGCAGTCAGCCAGAGATCAGGGGCTGGTACTGCGGTTCGTTACAAATACTGCCAGTAAATCAACCCGCCTTATTATCGCTGAATTAACGCGGATGGGTATCCGGGTGGCACCCGATGAGCTTTTTACGGCGCCGCTGGCGGCTAAAGCCTATATCAATCAGCATCAGCTCAAACCGTATTGCCTGCTACCGGCTGCCATTAAAGATGAGTTTCAACACTATGATCAGAGCGAGGCAAATGCGGTGTTGCTTGGTGATGCCCGGGGAGCACTGAATTACGCTTCACTCAACAGTGCCTTTCGTCTGTGTCATCAAGGCGCACCACTTATTGCGATTGGGATGAATCGATATTTTAAGGGTGATGAAGGCTTGCAACTGGATGCTGGTCCGTTTGTACTGGCGCTGGAATGGGCCGCTGATACCCGGGCAATTGTATTAGGCAAGCCCAGCAAAGCGTTTTTTCTTCAGGCGGTGGCCTCTACCGGATGCCTGCCCCAAGAGTGCCTGATGGTTGGCGATGATTGGCAGGCCGATGTCAAAGCGGCACTGGATGCCGGGCTGCAAGCAACGCTGGTAAAAACCGGTAAATTTCAACCTGCGGATCTGCAGCGGTTGCCTACTCAGGCTAATGTAATCGATAGCATAGCTGTGCTGTTCTGACTCTTGTTCGCTTAAAACAGTCCCGCTTAAAACTGTCCTACTTAAAGCTGCGAATTCACTGTTTTGAAATAGCATTATAGGCCTCTATCCGTTAGAATTGCCGACCTTCTACAGGTGCCTGGTTTGTACCTGTAAAACAGAATTTTTATGAAGTGGCCTTTGGTAGGGGTCACCACTGAAAGCAAGGAAACAAAATGCCTGTTATTATTCTTCCCGATGGTAGTAAACGTGAGTTTGCCAACGCCGTCACTGTATTCGATGTAGCTGCCGATATTGGCGCTGGTCTGGCGAAAGTAGCGTTGGCCGGTAAGGTTAATGGTGAGTTGGTGGATACCAGCCATACCATTACCGACGATGTTGAGCTGGCAATTGTGACTCCGCGTGATGAAGCCGGTCTGGAAGTGATTCGTCACTCTTGTGCCCACTTGATGGCGATGGCAGTGCAGGCTACTTTCCCAAGTGCCCAGGTAACTATCGGTCCGGTTATCGAAGATGGTTTCTACTACGATTTTGCTTATGAGCGTCCGTTTACGCCGGAAGATTTGCTGAAGATCGAAGCTAAGATGAAAGAGCTGGTTAAAGCGAATCATCAGGTTAGCCGTTCTGTAATGAGCCGTGATGATGCGGTGAAACTGTTTGAAGAGAAAGGCGAGAAATACAAGGTTGAACTGTTGGAAGCGATTCCAGGTGATGAGGACCTGTCTTTCTACTCGCAAGGCGATTTCATCGATCTATGCCGTGGCCCGCACGTGCCTTCCACCGGGCATATTAAATCCTTCAAGCTGATGAAGGTTGCCGGTGCATACTGGCGTGGTAACTCTGACAACGAGATGCTGCAGCGTATTTATGGTACGGCCTGGGGCGATAAGAAAGAGCTGAAGGCTTACTTGCACCGTCTGGAAGAAGCTGAGAAGCGTGATCACCGTAAGCTGGGCAAGCAGCTAAACCTGTTCCACCTGCAGGAAGAAGCGCCGGGGATGGTTTTCTGGCATCCGGATGGCTGGAAGCTGTATCAAACGATTGAACAGTATATGCGCACCAAACAGCGCAAGCACGGCTATGATGAAATCAAGACGCCGCAGGTTGTCGAGCGGTCGTTGTGGGAGAAGTCCGGCCACTGGGATAAGTTCTCTGAAGAGATGTTTACCACCCACTCCGAGAGTCGTGATTTCGCCATCAAGCCGATGAACTGTCCGTGTCACGTGCAGGTGTTCAACCAGGGGCTGCGCTCCTACCGTGATCTGCCGCTGCGTTTGGCTGAGTTTGGTTGTTGTCACCGTAATGAACCTTCCGGCGCCTTGCACGGTATTATGCGAGTGCGCGGTTTTGTTCAGGATGATGCACATATCTTCTGCGCAGAAACTGCTATTCAGAGTGAAGTCGCCAGCTTTATTGATTTCCTGCATGAAGTGTATACAGACTTCGGTTTTGATGAGGTGATTTACAAGCTGTCTACCCGTCCTGAGCAGCGTGTTGGTTCAGATGAAGTCTGGGACAAGGCTGAGAAGGCGCTGGGCGATGCGCTGGACGCGGCTGGTCTGGATTGGGATGAGCTGCCGGGCGAAGGTGCGTTCTATGGACCGAAGGTTGAATTCTCGCTGAAAGATTGTCTGGGCCGTGTATGGCAGTGCGGTACTATTCAGGTCGATTTCTCTATGCCGGGACGTCTGGGTGCACAATTTGTCAATGAAGCAGGTGAGCGTGAAACGCCGGTAATGCTACACCGTGCAATTTTGGGTTCGTTTGAGCGCTTTATCGGTATTCTGATCGAAAACTATGCAGGCGCATTACCGGCCTGGTTAGCACCTCAGCAGGTGGCGATTTTGAATATTACGGACAAACAAGGCGAATATTGCCGTGAAATTGAAGAAAAATTGACAGATCTTGGATTCTTTGCCCGTGCGGACTTGAGAAATGAGAAGATCGGCTTTAAAATCCGCGAGCACACAATTAACAAGGTTCCTTATTTGCTGGTTGTCGGCGATAAGGAAGTTGAAACCGGGTCCGTTGCTGTAAGAACTCGGACCGGTGAAGATCTCGGCACTTTGTCGATAGAAGAGTTTTGTGATCACCTGGCGCAAGATGTTGCCCAGAAAGGCCGCAAAGTTTAATAAATTTATTGGAGATACCACTATCAAGCGCGATAACAGAAGAGGGCGTGGCGAGCGGTCTAAACCGCCGATTAATGAAAACATCAGCGCCCGCGAGTGTCGATTGATTGGTCCAGATGGAACACAGATAGGGGTTGTCCCTATTAAGGACGCCCTCGAGGCGGCCCAAGAAGTAAGCCTTGACCTGGTGCAGATTTCTGACTCAGATCCAATCGTCTGTAAGGTGATGGATTACGGTAAGTATCTGTACGAAAAGAAGAAAGAGGCAAATGCACAGAAGAAGAAACAGGTGCAGATGCAGGTTAAGGAAATCAAATTCCGTCCCGGGACGGAAGAGGGGGATTATCAGGTAAAACTACGCAACCTGATACGTTTCCTTGAAGGTGGCGATAAGACCAAGGTAACCCTGCGTTACCGCGGTCGTGAAATGGCACACCAGGAGTTAGGCATGCAGTTATTAAACCGGATCGAAAAAGATCTGCTTGAGCTGGGTGTCGTTGAGCAGCGTCCAAAAATGGAAGGCCGCCAATTGATCATGGTCATAGCTCCGAAAAAGAAAAAGTAGTTTGTCCAGGAATAGGACCCGTGCTGACTCGTATTGAGCCAGGCGCGGGTTTTATTGTTTGTTCAGGCGAAAGATAATTAACGAATGCGTGGGGATTTAGTAATGCCTAAAATGAAATCTTGCAGCGGTGCTGCGAAACGTTTTAAAAAGACTGCGAGTGGCTTTAAGCACAAGCAATCTCACACAAGCCATATCCTGACCAAGAAGTCTACTAAGCGTAAGCGTCAGCTGCGTCCATTGCTGCAGGTTCATGCAGCGGACAAAGCGCTGATCAAGCGTATGTTGCCTTATATCTAAGTCGAAGTAGTCACTGAATTAAGTTAGGAAGAATAAGTTATGGCACGTGTAAAACGTGGTGTTATCGCACACCGTCGTCACAAGAAGATCCTGAAAAAAGCTAAAGGCTACTACGGCGCTCGCAGCCGTGTATTCCGCGTAGCTAAGCAGGCAGTTATCAAAGCCGGTCAATATGCATACCGCGACCGTCGTCAGCGTAAGCGTCAGTTCCGCGCGCTGTGGATTGCTCGTATCAATGCTGCTGCCCGCATCAATGGTTTGTCCTACAGCCGCTTTATTGCTGGTCTGAAGAAAGCATCTATCGAAATCGATCGTAAGGTGCTGGCTGATCTGGCTGTACACGAAGCAAATGTATTTGCTGCTATCGTGGAAAAAGCTAAAGCTGCACTGTAAGACACCCTTACCCTTGGGTAAGTACTGATCGTTGTAATAGGGGAAGGGTGCAAACTCTTCCCCTATTTTTATTTGGAGCGGTAAATGGAAAACATTGAAATCCTGTTGGCAGAAGGCAAGCAAGCTGCAGAACAGGCAACTAGCACGCAGGATCTTGATCAGGTACGGGTTCAGTATCTGGGTAAGAAAGGTCATCTTACCCAGCTATTGAAAGGCCTTGGTGCGCTTTCAGCAGAAGAACGCCCACAGGCGGGTGCCAAAATCAATGAAGCGAAGCAAGCGCTGCAGGGCGTGTTGAATGCGCGTAAGCAAAGCCTTGAGTCTGCCGCACTTGAAGCTAAATTGGCGGAAGAAACTATCGATGTGACGCTGCCGGGGCGTGGTCAGTCTCTGGGTGGTTTGCACCCGGTGACAAAAACGCTGGAGCGAATCGAAGAGTTTTTTGCGCGTATTGGTTACAGCGTCGCTGAAGGCCCGGAAATCGAAGACGATTATCATAACTTCGAAGCGTTGAATATTCCCTCGCACCACCCTGCACGTGCCATGCACGATACCTTCTATTTCAATGCGAATACTCTGTTGCGTACCCACACTTCCGGTGTTCAGGTGCGCACCATGGAAACCGAGAAGCCGCCAATCCGGATTATCTGTCCGGGTCGGGTTTACCGCTGTGACTATGATCAGACTCACTCGCCGATGTTCCATCAGGTGGAAGGGCTGATTGTTGATAAGAACATCAGTTTTGCGGATCTCAAAGGCACCCTTGAGCAGTTCCTGCGTGAGTTCTTTGAAGACGATGTGAATGTACGTTTTCGTCCGTCTTACTTCCCGTTTACCGAGCCATCTATCGAAGTGGATATCGATCGTGGCGACGGCAAATGGATGGAAGTACTGGGCTGCGGTATCGTGCATCCGAAAGTATTTGAATATGCCGGTATTGATCCGGAAGAGTACACCGGCTTTGCCTTCGGTATGGGGGTTGAGCGTCTGGCAATGCTCCGTTATGGCGTTAATGACCTGCGCCTGTTCTTTGAAAACGATCTGCGTTTCCTGGGCCAGTTTAACTAAGGGCAGTTTAATTAAGCCCAGTTTAACTAAGCCCAGCTCAACGGCTTGGCTTTGTTAGATAGAAAAGCTAGCGGACGTTTAAACGGTAATTAAAAAGATTTTCGGAATAGTCAGATGAAATTCAGTGAAAAATGGTTACGCGAACTGGTAGATCCCGCCATCGATACGCAAGGGATCGCTGATCAGATCACCATGGCTGGTCTTGAAGTAGATGAAGTACTGCCGGTTGCCGGTAAGTTTTCCGGGGTTGTTGTCGGTGAGATATTGTCTGCCGAGCGCCACCCGAATGCCGATAAATTGCAGGTGTGTCAGGTTAGCGATGGCAGCGAAAAGTTTCAGGTTGTCTGTGGTGCCCCGAATGCGCGTGCCGGGCTTAAAACAGCTTTTGCCAAAGTGGGCGCCGTGCTGGCAGGCCCGGATGGCAGTGATTTTAAAATCAAGAAAGCCAAGCTGCGTCAGGTAGAGTCCTTCGGTATGTTGTGTGCCGAAGATGAGCTCAACATCTCTGATGATCATGGCGGTATCATGGAGTTGGCTGCAGATGCGCCGGTGGGAAACAGTCTGCGTGAGTACCTGTCTCTGGATGATCATGTTATCGATGTGGATCTGACACCGAACCGTGGCGATTGTCTGTCTATTTCAGGTCTGGCCCGCGAAGTGGGTGTGCTGAATAAGGCGCCGGTGAGCTTTGTAGAGGTTGAGCCGGTTGCTCCTTCTATCGATGATACTTTCCCTATTTCGCTGGAAGACCCTGAAGGTTGCCCGCGCTATCAGGGCCGGGTTATCCGCAATGTCGATATGACGGCGACATCACCGCTGTGGATGGTTGAGAAGCTGCGTCGTTGTGGCATCCGCTCGATTGATCCGGTTGTGGATATTACTAACTATGTTCTGCTGGAGCTGGGGCAGCCAATGCACGCCTTTGATCTGGCGAAGCTGAACGGCGGTATCGTTGTGCGTAAAGCCAGGCAAGGAGAGAAACTGACCCTGCTGGATGGCAGCGAAACAGAGCTGAATGACAATACCCTGGTGATTGCCGACCAGGAAAAAGCGGTTGCAATGGCCGGTATTTTCGGTGGTGATGATACCGGTGTCACTGCTGAATCCAAGGATATTTTCCTGGAGTGTGCCTATTTCAACCCGATCACTATTGCTGGGCGTGCCCGTTCCTACGGATTGCACACCGATGCGTCGCATCGTTACGAGCGTGGTGTCGATTGGCAGTTGCAGCGTAAGGCGACTGAGCGTGCCACACAGCTGTTGTTGGACATTGTTGGTGGTGAAGCCGGCCCTGTGGTTGAAGCGGTCAGTGAAGAGCACCTGCCGGCTGCGGCCCAGGTCACTCTGCGTCAAAGCAAGGTAAATCAACTGCTTGCATTCGAAATGCCCGCTGAAGAGATCGAAGAGATTCTGACTCGTCTGGGTATGCAGATTGAGCGTAGCGGGGAAGGCGAGTGGAGTGTGGCTGTACCATCCTATCGTTTCGATATCTGTATCGAAGTGGATCTGATCGAAGAGCTGGCGCGTGTCTATGGTTATAATAACCTGCCGGTAAAGGTGCCAACCGCCGAACTGAATATGATTGCCGATGACGAGTCAAAAGTTGTGCTGCGTGATGTACGCCGCCAGCTGATTGCTCGCGGTTATCAGGAAGCGATTACTTACAGCTTTATCGAAAAAGGCCTGGCTGCACAGTTTGATGACAAGCATGAAGCGGTAGCCCTGGCTAACCCGATCTCTGCCGAAATGGCGGTGATGCGTACCAGTATCTGGCCCGGCCTGACAAAAGCGCTGCAGTATAACCAGAATCGTCAGCAATCCCGTGTCCGTCTGTTTGAGACTGGACAGCGCTTCCTGCCGGAAGGTGATGAGCTAATCCAGGAAAATGTGATTGCCGGTATTATTAGCGGACCACGCCAACTGGAAGGTTGGACGGCAGATAATACGCCTGTGGACTTTTATGATATCAAAGGTGACGTGGAAACTCTGCTGGAGCTGGGCGGTTGTGCTGAACAGTTCAGTTTTGTTGCCGAACGTCATGTTGCGTTGCATCCTGGACAATCAGCGGCGATACAGCGTGATGGCAAAGTCGTTGGTTATGTTGGTGCGCTGCATCCCGAACTGATCAAGTCCATGGGTCTTAATGGTCCGGTTTTTGTGTTCGAGATTGTTCAGTCTGAAGTCCTCTCCGGTGCATTGCCACGCTTTGACAGTCTGTCTAAATTCCCGGAAAGTCGTCGTGATCTGGCGCTGCTGGTCGACGAAAGCGTTGCCTTTGAATCGATCCGAAAAGTCGCTCGGGAACAGGGCGGAGACTACCTGAAAGCGGTGACATTATTTGATGTTTACCAGGGTAAAGGCGTAGAGCCTGGACAAAAAAGCTTGGCATTGGGCTTGACCTGGCAGCATCCATCGCGCACTCTTAATGATGAAGAAGTCAACGAAGTCATTGATTTTGTTGTGTCTGCACTGAAAAAGCAGTACGGTGCTACCTTAAGAGAGTAAGCGACAGAGGTGATTCTGATGGGCTCTTTGACTAAAGCGGATATGGCTGAGCGCCTGTATGAAGATCTGGGGCTTAATAAACGGGAAGCCAAGGAGATAGTGGAAGCTTTCTTCGAGGAAATCCGTTCAAGCCTCTCCGAAAATGAACAAGTAAAACTCTCAGGGTTCGGCAATTTTGACCTGCGTGATAAGCGTCAGCGTCCGGGCCGAAACCCTAAGACCGGTGAAGAGGTGCCTATATCGGCACGCCGTGTAGTCACCTTCCGGCCGGGGCAGAAGTTGAAGGATCGTGTAGAGGCTTATGAAGGAGACTGAAAAAGTCTCGGATGATCTGGCACCCATTCCCAAAAAGCGCTACTTCACCATTGGTGAAGTAGCGCTTTTGTGTGAGCTCAAACCCCATGTGCTGCGGTACTGGGAGCAAGAGTTTGAACAGATTAGTCCTGTGAAACGCAATAACCGTCGCTACTATCAGCGTCAGGATGTGCTGATTATTCGGCAGATTCAAGGCTTGCTGTATGAGCAGGGTTATACCATCAGCGGAGCCCGTCAGTGGCTGGGTGGGGATCAGGCTGAAGATGATACTGCACGCTATAAGCAATTGCTGCGTCAGACCATCAACGAGCTTGATGAGATTAACAAACTGTTAAAATCTTGCTAAAAAGAACTTTTCAGAATCAAGTCGTTAGCGTAGTATAGCGGCCTGTTTTAGAGGCCTTTGTCGGGGCATAGCGCAGCCTGGTAGCGCACTTGCATGGGGTGCAAGGGGTCGCAGGTTCAAATCCTGCTGTCCCGACCAATAAAATCAAAGAGTTATATATAATTTTCTTTCTAAGACTTTACCTTTTGGTTAGTGCAAGGTGGGTGCAGGAAATTAACTTTTGGTTTTGCCAATATTACCATCGCCGGTATAGCTCAGCTGGTAGAGCAACTGACTTGTAATCAGTAGGTCCCGAGTTCGACTCTTGGTGCCGGCACCATCCTAATATTCCTTAAACTATAGGGTTTTCAGCGGTAGGTCCTTAGTTTAGATTTCATTCTTTCTTCGTTTTAGCACACCGATAGCACACTTTTAATCAATGGCTTGTGTAATTCACTGGCGTATTTCTATCGCTGCCGGATTGTTTATGCATGGAACCAGCGGACTCAAAGGGACACCAGGAGGGTAGCGTTGGCGCACATCTGCTATAGAAGTCTCTCAACGAGTCACAAATAAACAATATAAGATTTTATTGTAAAAGAAAATCAACATATTGATCTCAATCATTCGCTTACAGATTTACTGTATGGCACCTTAAAAAATAGGAATAATTCCTATATTTCCACTTGTTTATCAAGAGTACTATCGCGACAAGCGAGTTGGCGCAATGTCATAGGGAAATTGCGTATGAAAAAGACACTTATAAGATTAGGTATCATTGCTGCTCTTTCACCGGCTGTAGCTAGTGCACAAGATTTTTATATTGGCGGATCATGGGCTAAGTTGACTTTGGGATTTCTGACGCAGAAAAAGCTGAGTTATTAGCTACAGAAGGCGTATCTGTAGATGATGATAACGATACTGGATTCAAAAAAATTTGCTGGTTATCGCGCTCATGAGAACTTTGCCTTTGAAGATTTTTACGCTGATTTAGCAGACATTACTTTAAGTGACGTCGTACTCTCTGTTGATGTAGGAGCAGATAGTTTTGGTGCTTCTGCCCCGGGTATCATCCCAGTTTCTGATAACTTCGAGCTATTCGGCAAAGTGGATTTCCATGCTTGGGATATTGAAGTTGAAGCTTTGGGGTCATCTCTTAGCATTGATGATGGAACCGACACGACGTACGGAGTTGGCGCTGTATACACAGTGGATTAAGTATCATTTTGCGCTGAAATCGGAAGGTATGAGATTGATGACGGAGAGGTCGATATGATCTCAGCAGGTATCGCATTTAACTTCTAATTACCTTGCATGGGTATCTTGCCCCTTCACAAGATACCCTCTGTATTTTCCTCAATTTAAGTGTAGACCTCCAATATTTTCTAGTACCCAAACTGAGTTAATTCACATCACTAACAGGGTTACAAATGTTACATTTCACCTGAATTCCCGTTTTCCCTGATTCCTATATAAACTACTAAGGTTTCGTGTTTATGTTCGAACAATACAACCCGCTTAGGTATGGTGCGTTGAACAAAGGATTCTCAGTTTTTTTGGCTGTAGGGGCACTGTCTCTTGGATGTTGCAGCAGTATTGCGCAATCTCAGGAACGTGAAGAACGTATGGTCGTTAACGGTCTTAGTTCCGGTGTGGATTGCACCGAAGTGAATATCGCTTATGAAAGCGACAAAGCTCTGACACAAGCAGAAAAGATTCAACTGATGGATCAAGCTTTTTTCGACTCTCTCAATAAGTTTGATTTGTGTCAGAACTCAGCGGCTAATACTTCGTCTGCAGATCGTGGTGCTCAGGAAGGAGGAAATCCGGGCGGAGGAGGCTCGGCTGCAAGTAGCGGAATGTCTGGAACGGAGGCTCCTGCTGATCAAGGATCGGGTGACTTGGCTGGGCCAAGCCAGCTAAATGGAATACCAGTTGATCCAAACCATGCACTGGTTCCAGTGGGAGCTGGTTCGGCTGCCCATGTCAGAAACGGTAAACTCCCAGAAGATATCCCTTCAGCAGATAATGATAGCATTCTCGAAGCTCAAATTCGTCATGCTGCAACGAATGAATCAGATCCAGAAATCCGCGAAAAACTATGGGATGAGTACCGAAAGTATAAGGGGATTAGTAATGGTGAAAAATGATAACTAGTGAGTGTTTGAGGGCGTGTACAGGGTTTAAAAAAGCAGTCGCAGTCATTGTTACTTGTGCTTTGTTTTTGTCAGCTTGTGCAACACCAGGGACCAAGGGCGGTGGTGGGTTTGTTGTAGGGCCGAAGCTATCATCTATGTTCTCCAAGAAAGAAGCTGTTGATCCCTCCACTCCAAGACCAAGACTAGACGTGATTATTCCTGTCTTCGATCCGGGGTTGCCTGAAAATGAAAAAGATTATGATAATGAAGGGGTTTGGCCTGAGCTGCGACGTGCAGAGGCCAACCGCTACGCACTAAAATTAAAAGACGCGTTGGAAAAGACCAATAAATTTGGTGCTGTACGGGTAACGCCAGATAAAAGTGCAACTGGTGATATTTACATAATGGGTCGGATTGAAGAGTCTGATGGAGAAGAGGTTGAAATTGATCTTACACTTTATGATATTTCGGGCACGCGCTGGTTTAGCAAGTCTTTCGATCATGAGGTTGACAGCTATTTTCACGAGAATATCAGAAACAAAGGCAAGGACCCATATGATCCAGTATTTGAAGAAGCAGCGACCTATATCGTTGAGCAGCTTGAAGATTTTTCGGCTAGCGAGTTGAGTAATTTGAAGGCAGTAACAGAGCTCCGCTTTGGGGCAAGTTTTTCTGATGGAGTTTTTGCGCAATATCTTAACTTTGATGGGGAGAAGGTCACCCTGATCGGCTTGCCAAGTGAGGATGATCCGATGCTTGCGCGTATTAGAGCTGTTCGAGTGCGAGATCAGTTGTTTGTTGATCGATTGCAAGGGGAGTATGAAGCCTTTAATTATAGTATGAATGATAGCTATGCAATTTGGCAAAAAGAAAGCATGTTCGAAGTAAAGGCGGCTCGAAAAGCGAATATCAAATCTGCATTTGAGGGGATCACAGGGGCGCTATTGGTAGGTTTGGCTATAGCTACTGCAGCTTCAAATACAGAATACGGTAATTACTCTCCTGGAAAAGACGTTGCTGCAATAGGCGCAGGTATAGGAGGAGTGGCCCTGCTTAGCAATAGTTTTAAAACTTCTAAAGAGGCTAAGGTCCACAAGGATGCTTTGGAAGAGTTGGGCAAATCTATGGATATTGAATTAGCTCCAAAGGTCGTAGAGTTTGAAAAGAAAACTGTCGAATTGACTGGCGATGCAAGCGAACAATTCGCGCAATGGCGAGCTTTTTTGAAGCAGGTTTACTTGGAAGAAGCTACACCGGACCTTCAGCTTTGAATAGTGACGCTTGTTTATGCTAAATGAAAAACTCGCCGAAGCCAGTAAAGAAGTCACTTTTCAACGTCGTCGTTATTTTTTTATTGGCGCTGCGGCAGTCGGCGCTGGTGTTATTGCTCTTGTATGCCTGAGCTTTGTGGACTTTTCGATCCGTCTGGACCCCAGTTCAACACCGGCTCAGGTGAGAACGATTCCGCCGAGGCCTTCTCTGTCTACAGCAATGGAAGAAACTGCGGATAAAGCATCGCGTGAACGTTTCAAAGAGCGTCTACGCCATTTCGAAGAGGGGGCTGAAAGCTTACTTGCTACGGCAAATTTGAAGGCCTGGAATCCGAAAGCTAGAGGCGATATCACTTCACTTAAGGGGCAGGCACTAAGTGCCTTTTCTAAAAGCGATTATGGTTCTGCTCTAAAAAGCTTGGCCCAGACTCAATTGTTAGCGGAAAATATTCTGTCTGAGTGGGAGGATAACTTCCAAGAATTTTTTTCTCAGGCCTTGGTTTTCTTTAACCAAAATTCCTACGACAAAGCCAAATTAAAAATAGAAGATGCACTGGCCTTAAAACCGGATGATGGTGAGGCTCTCGAGCTTAAGAAGCGTATAGATAGCCTGCTGCCGATTGTAAAGTTGCTTGAGGAAGCTAAAGTCGCACAGCTAGAAAATGATCTACAAAAGGAGTTCGCCCTGCTTAGTCGTGTAGTGGAGCTTGATCCTGCACGTGTGGAGTTGCTTATAGACTTAGAAAATTTGAAACGCCAGCTGATGGATATTCGCTTTTCTTCCCTCATAGATAAAGGGCTGGGGCATGTGAATGCAGGTCGCCTTCATGAGGCGCGATCAAGCTTGGCGGAAGCACGAAAAATTTATCCTGCGCGTAGTGAAGTAAACCTGTTGGCAGCCAATATAGATGCGTTTAGTAAAGGGCTGCTCTTGGAACAGGCTCTTGATAAATCTCAATCTGCAATCGTAAAAGATGACTGGAAAACGGTGCTTTCAGTAGCCGAAAAAGGCCTAAAGGTTCATCCAGAAAATCGAACGTTGCTCGATCGTATTAATATGGCTGAGCGAATTATTTTGACCCGGAAGGCCATTCAAGACTTCATTAAATATCACCAGCGGCTCTCTTCTAAAAACGTAACAAAACGCGCGCAACAAATACTAAACGAAGCTGAAAACCTATCCAACCAGAGCTTTTCATTACTGAGCAATATGCATCAGCTTGAGAAACTTCTGGAAGCCTATGGTCGCTCCATTGATGTTTTCCTTAAGTCAGATAATCAAACGTATATTGTTGTTCGGGGCGTGGGTCAAGTTGGGATTACCGCAGGGCGCTCAATAAAATTGAAGCCGGGTGAGTATATATTTGAAGGCAAACGAGAAGGCTTTCGGTCAAAACTTGTTACTGTTCAGATCCCAATTAATAACTTGCCAGTAACAGTAGAAATCGTGTGTGATGAGCCAATATAGTATAGAGATACAACGAGCCAAATCCCGTCAACGCAAGTTCTATATTGTCATTGCAACAAGTCTAGCCATGATCGGGTTGGTTATTATGCTTGGTCTTGGTCTTGGTCTCATGCGTAGTAGTGCGATCGTTATTTTTCCTGAGGAGGCTCGAAATCATGCCTCGTTATATCTTGAAAAAGGCTCCGGTTTTACCCTGTTAGGCAACGTTTATTCTTTTAGCGCCGAAGTGTCGGTCTTGGTGGCTGCATCAGGTTTTAAGATGGTAACTCATCGTTTCTCACCGAGAGAGGACGGTAGCCGAATCGCTGTAACTTTAGAGCCTTTGCCTGGAAAAATTTCGGCCCACAATAATGTATCTGATCCGGATACACGGTGGTATGTTGATGGGAAGTTGATTTCTTTGAGCCCTGACTTTTCTGTTGAGCTCGAAGCTGGAACTCACCGGTTGCTTATTGATAACCCCTATCACGAGCCGCAAGAATTAGACGTTAAACTAATTCGAGGAGAAGAAAAACTCTTAAACTTCAATCTCAAACCAATTCTAGGAAAGCTGGAAATTGCTTCCACACCTGCTGGAGCGCAAGTGAAGGTCAATGCTGAGACGGTTGGTCAGACTCCTTTGATTTTGGCCCGGTCAGGGGGTGTTTATCACGTAGAGGTCAGTTCCCCAGATCATGAGACCGTGTTTGATGATATTGAGATTTCCAATCGTAAATCCCATCCTTCGAGAAACTATCGGCTTGAAGCAAAAAAGGGCTATCTGGTTATATCCCTAAGTCCAAATAACGGAGTGCTCTTGGTAGACGGTAAGAAGGTATCCTTTCTTGATCGTCTGAAGTTGGAGGCGAACAAACCCCATAGGCTGAGCTATCAAAAAGCGGGCTATTTCACCGAAACGGCACGAATACACCTGGCTTCCGGTGAGGAGAAAATACTAGCGATAAAGTTGCGCCCCGAGAAAGGTAAGGTCGAAGTCGTTTCCCGTCCAAAGGCTGAAGTTTGGATTAATTCGAAACCCGTTGGGATGACCCCGGTGAGTATCGATCTACCCGCCGTAGCTCAAAAAATCGAACTGGTACGCCTAGGCTACCGGAGTTACGAGAAGCAAGTGATACCATCGAGCAAAGCCACTAAGAAGATTGATGTTGTATTGAAATCTGAGATGCAGGCGCGCCTTGAGCAGACAAAAACGCATTTCACAAACGAGAGTGGAATGAAATTCAAGCTGTTTAAGCCTGGTGGGATTTCACTAGGTGCGCCCCGACATGAGAAAGGTCAGCGCGCTAATGAATTTCAGCGAGACATAATATTGCAAAAACCATTTTTCATAAGTCTTCACGAGGTGACGAACTCTCAATATTCACAATTTAAAAAGGGGGGGGCCGGAGCAGGTAACCTGCCTGTCACATCGATAAACTGGGAAGACGCCGCTGCATTTTGCAATTGGTTGAGTAAAAAGGAAGGACTTTCACCGTTCTACCTATTCAGCAAGGGTAACTATCTCGGGTTTAATGCCACTTCCGATGGGTATCGCCTGCCAAGTGAAGCCGAATGGGAGTGGCTTGCTCGTAAGGCCGGTAAGATGAAACAAAGTAAGTTTGTCTGGGGAGACGATCAGGTTATCCCGCCCAATAGCGGTAATTTTGCCGATGAAACCGTGAGAGGAAAGGCTAAATTCTATGTGCCTAACTATAACGATGGTTTTGCCAAGCTTGCTCCGGTTGGGAGTTATGCCGCAGACAAAATAGGTCTTTTCGATCTAGCAGGGAATGTCAGCGAATGGGTTCATGATTTCTATTCGCTGGTTCCTCCGCGCCAGAATGGTGTTGAATATGATCCTCTTGGGGCCAAAGTTGGTTCCAATCACGTCGTCAAAGGGGCAAACTGGAACTCAGGAACTTTGACGGAGCTTCGAGCTTCATTCCGGGAAGGTATGCTCGGGGGACGCGAAGATATAGGTTTCAGGGTAGCACGTTATTTGTATGGAGCAGTAAATGAATAAAACACCACCTCAGCTCAGAAAAAAAATAGTTCTGTCAGTCGTCTGTGCTATTGGAGCACTATTGACGGGCTTGGCAATTGCTCAAGCTCAGGCTCCAACGATTAGTTTGAACTCTCCCGCGTCTTTTCCTGTGGATATCTGACATGTCACAAATGATTAAAAGTTTGATTGCACTGGTTGTATCGGTCGTGGTTATACATTTTTTCTATATCAGTATCATTCGCCCCCAGGCTGATTTTGCCATCGAAGCTGCCATAAACCTCGGACAATCCGCTCCGCGAGACTTGTTCGTGATCCTGAAGGATTATGAACAAGAAATTTGCCTGGTCTTAATGGCTTGGGGTGCTTATTTGATCCTTACTAAATGCCTAACTCTATTGAAGGACCGATATTTGTTTAGCGTTGATTTGTTGGAAAAAAACGGAGAAGGAATATCTGGTCTAGAAGAGGCGTTGAGCAGTCTTGAGGAACTACCCATCGATGCGCGCGAGACTCCCTTGGTCCAAACCTTGATGGCAAGTGTTCGCCGATTTTTAATTACTAACGACGTTCAGAATACCTCGGACGCCATCCAATCCAATGTAGATGCATTGGCTGTGAAATTGGAAGCGGACAACTCTATGATCCGCTATTTGATTTGGGCCATTCCATCAATCGGATTTATCGGAACTGTAAGGGGGATCGGGCAGGCTCTATCCCAGGCCGATCAGGCTCTGGCGGGAGATATCGCAGGTATGACTAATAGTCTTGGGGTAGCCTTTAATTCGACTCTCGTTGCCTTACTTATCAGCATTGTATTGATGTTCTTGTTACATCAGCTGCAACGCCTGCAAGATGCCTTGGTGGTAGATACCCAGGCTTACTGCGAAAAATTCCTACTTAACCGCATTAGCCGATAGGTTCCAAGCTGCTTCCTCGTCGTAAAACTGAAGGCTTTAATCTCGCGTTCATAGACATCATGTCTTGTGGATTGGGGGCCATTATTCTGGTTTTTATGTTAGTCAAATACAGCTCGGAAATTACCCCCGATGAAAGCAAAAAGCTACGTTCTGAACTTCATGAATTGACCAATCAGGAGAGAGAGATTAAGCAGTCTTTGGCTGACGTTAAGGCGACGGCTGATAACGAGTTGAAATATATTCAGACCATCCGCTCTGAGATTCAACGCATCCAGGCTCTCTTTGATGAGAGCGACATGAAGGTTAGGCAACAGCAGTCCGAGATCGCAGGCTTAGAAAACGAAATAAAGATTACGCCAATCAAGAAATCGAATGATGTCATTCAAGACGACAAACTCGGAGAAGAGAATTATTTACTGGGTCTCAGGGTCGAAGGTTCACGGATTGGGTTTTTGTTCGATAGTAGCTCTTCGATGACAGATGAAAAACTAATCGACGTCATTCGACGTAAGGCCGGTTCAGACAAGATAAAACAACAGGGACCGAAATGGCAGCGCGCCAAGAGAGTCATGCGTTGGTTGTTAGCGCGGTTGCCCAAGGAATCTAAAGCTTCGGTGGTGTCGTTTAACAATACGTCGACTTTCTTGGGTGAATCTTCGTGGTTTAGTGCTGCCCAGGGCGGCCAAATTGGCAGTATTTATGCCGATATGGATATGATCATTCCGAGTGGACCAACGAACTTACACAGTGGGTTGCAAAAACTTAAATCACTTAAGCCGAATATAAGTGATTTGTATGTCATCACTGATGGTCTGCCGACGACAGGAATGTCTAATTATGCGGGGCTCAATCCATTCTCTAAATGCTCATCTTTACTCGGGCGAGCAACAACGATTTCCGGCGAGTGCCGCGTGAAACTTTTTCGTCAAACTATCAAGGAGGCCGCGCTAGGAGCTAACGTCAGGGTCAATGTAATCCTCCTGCCAATAGAAGGTGATCCGGAAGCCGCGCCGGAATTTTGGAATTGGACTGCGTCTAGTGGTGGTTTGCTCATCAGCCCGGCAGAGAGCTGGCCATGAGAAGAGTGAGGCGTGAATTTGAAATTTTTAATCTTTCCTTTCTAGACATTATTTCCTGCGGGTTTGGCGCGGTAGTTCTCTTGGTCTTGATTTCAAATACGTCAGACCAAGAACCAAGCAGTGAACTCAATGCAGTAACCGATCTTTTACGCAATGTTTTTATGGCCGAAGCAAGGTTAGCTGATTTGAGTAAGGCCTTAGATTCAGCTGAACAACAATTGGCGGAATATAGTAGAAACAAAGAAGTCCTCAACGTTGAGCAACAACAGATTCAGAAAAAACTGAGTGCCAAGGAAGGGCTGAGTGTGCAGTTGCAGAACGATTCAAAAAGTCTGGAATTGATCCAAGCTTCTTTGAAACGAACCTCCACGCCTATAAGTACGACGAACAAACGTGACATTGAAGTCGGCGGAATTCCTGTGGACAGCGATTACGTGATCTTCATAATCGATACCTCCGGAAGTATGAAAAACATCTGGGGTCGGGTCATTAGAGAACTGGAAAATATCCTGGATATTCATCCTCAGGTTAAAGGCTTTCAAATCCTCAATGACAACGGAAGTTACCTTATTTCGGCTTATGTTGGGAAGTGGATTAAGGACACTCCCAAACGTCGAAAAAATGTCATAGACGCCTTGCGGCAGTGGAATAAAGCATCAAACAGTAGTCCGGTTGAGGGATTGGAGGTAGCACTAAAGACCTATGCCAAAGCGGGTGCCAGTCTTTCGATATATATATTCGGCGATGACTATACTGGTTCTTCTTACGATAAAGTTATCAATTCTCTTAGCCGGCTTAATACAAATAGAATCAATGGAAAGACGCTCGCTAAGGTGCACGGTGTCGGATTTCTATCCAATCAATCGGCTAACCGGTTTAGCATCCTTATGCGAGAAGTTACCCGGCGTAACGGCGGGACATTTTTAGCATTGCCACGATAACCAAGAGTTTGTATCCGCTACCCGAAGGATGTAGCACGATCTCTAACGATTTCAACGCATCATTTTCAACTAACACCCCAAATCCTCCTTGCAGCATCGATCTTTCTCTTTATGACTATCAATAATTTCAGTATTCGTATTTTTGATAAACGTAACTAACAATGGTAGAGCTGTGATTTGCCACAAAATATAACTGTACGGTTATTTTATGAAGGTTTTATTGGTTGTAATGCATAGTTAATAACCGTTCGGTTATATTGTCTGTATTTATGGGCTGAGGCTTATATAAATTAACCGTTTGGTTTGAATATCCAGTTAGACCGGTGTAGTGCCAGCGGTGCGTAAGAATTGGTATTATTTGTTAGTCAAGATGCTGATTAATCAGATGTGTTTTGGCTTGGTTCTATTTTATGGAAAGCTTATGATTCGGGCCTTAAGCGAGGTCCGAGGAAAGTCTTGTTCCCTTCGGACATGTCACAATTATCAATTGAGAGTAACACCCTGATTCCATTAGGAATGAGCAGTTTTATCTGCACAAACTATGGACGCATATTGCGGCTAGGTATTAGTGAAGAATTGAGTAGTTCAGACTATGGTCATAGTGTCGGTATAGCTCAGTTGGTAGAACAACTAACTTGTAATCAGTAGGTCCCGAGTTTGACTCTTGCTACCCCCTCCATTCTTTTTTTCCCAAATAGCAGTCTCAAAATAGTTCACTAATTTTTAATTAGCACCATGCAATCCTGATTGTGTGGGTCTGTTAATGCTTAGCCAGGGTTTTTAGGTTTGACGCTGTATTTCTTTGTTTGTGTTTTCCTTCGCTTCCCTGACGTTTCTAGCGAATCTGTTTCCAGAATAATTCTATATGCTTCCAGTGACTCTTCTGCTTCAGGCTTTTACTGCTGATCTTGGATTGAGTGGCCGAGCTCAGCATATCGATAGTATCGACCTCTTACATCAGAAAGTAAGAGAAGAGCTGCGGTAAATAGTCGTTGCGTGAAGCGAACCCTATGGCACCTAATTAATTGCTGGGGGGCTGGTGGCTCTGTATCTGCTAAGTCAGGCTAGACCTCGATTTTCCGGTGGCTTGCAGATCTGCAGGTTTGAGGTGGAATGAAAGTAGAAAGCAAGAGAGAAATATTGAAAGCATCCAGATGGCGGCTAAGAAATATTAACATTTACCTAAATTATAAAGATATTTGCAAAGTTTTGTTTGTGATTTTATTTTTGTGTTATATTTGTTTATGAATTTGCTGTAAAAAAACTAAAAAATAAAGATAGCTTAATATTTTATGAAAAATACTCCTAACTCCCTCGTAGAAATTCGTGAACTGCTCTCTTCTGTTAGTCAGTATGTGGAAAAGCAGGCTAGTGATATTGCAGAACTGCGTAGTCAACGGTATGTGAAACCTGCAGATAAGATAGGCTCAACAATCCGTGAGGTACGGACCCGTCAAGGCTTGACCTTGGAAGAACTTGCAACTTATAGCAACGTATCGTCTGTGACTATTGGTAAGATTGAGAATGGAAACCTCAATGTGAGAATGGAAACGTTGCTAGCCGTTCTTTCTGCCCTAGGAATGAAGTTATGGATCGGATAGCGAATGTTTTTTATAACGGGCATCGGGCCGGCACGTTAACCCAAACTGAAGAAAAACAGTATCGTTTTCAGTATGATTCGGATTATTTGGCTTATGGGGCACCTCTGGCTTTCCGTTTGCCCCTACAACGTGAAGAGTTTAGATCAGATATTCTTTTCCCATTCTTTGAAAATTTGGCATCTGAAGGGTGGCTGAAGCAAATACAATCTAGCCAGCAGAAGATTGATGAACGCGATGCGTTTAGCCTACTGATACATAACGGTGACGACTTGATCGGTGCAGTGACATTGAAGGACGGAACATGACGCATTGTTATATTACGCTAGATCCCCTTCTTGAGCGCAATAAGAATCCTCATATGAAAGATTCGGCAGCAGTCAAAATGTTCGGCAGCAGTGCGGTAAGTGCACACTTGAATGTATCCCGGCAAGAGTTGTTTGCAGAGGGGGTGCGGTTCACCAAAGGTATGTCAATTTCTGGCGTACAGCAAAAGCTTTCTTTAAAGCTTGATCTGGCCACTAAAGTGCTGGTCCCGACTAGCACAGGTGGGGAATATATCCTGAAACCTACACCAGATGGATTACCTTATTGCGCCGAGATGGAACATTTGTGTATGGAAATAAGCCGCGCTTTGAAGATAGAAACAGCCTTGTGCGGCCTAGTGAAGTTCTCAGATGGGGAACTCGCGTATATTACCAAAAGGTTTGATCGTATAGGAAATCAAAAATTACATATTGAAGATTTGTGTTCTCTTTCCGACAAGCTAAAAGAAGATAAGTACAAAAGCACCTATGAAACGGCAGGCCGCGTCCTGTCAGAAGTCACAGGAGGGAAAATCGGTGTATTAGATGATTTCTTCAAGCGAGTATTGTTGGCATACCTGATAGGTAACGACGACCTACACCTGAAGAACATCAGTGTTATGCGCTTACCAGATAATACGGAACAGGTTTACGATAAATTAAGCCCTAATTATGACAATCTTTGTACGGAGTTTTATAACGCCGGTATGATAGGTTATCTAGCTATGCCACTGCTTGATAGAGATGAAATAGGAAATTTCTCGAAGGCATATGATTATTACGGGTATTATACTCATGCGGATTTTATAGCTCTTGCTGAAGGTATTGGATTACCCGCTAAAGCCGCAGAGAAGTCTCTTAAGTCGATAAATAGCGCACTAATAAAAATAAAAGCGTTGATCACCCAGTCCTATATCAGTGATGAGTATAAAACTAAACTGGAACAGCTGATCGAGCAACGTTATCGTGCGATTTGTGCTGTACAGGCCTCATAGAGGCGAGCAAGCATAGTTAGGCGGGTGCCAAGGGATCATCAGGGTGGTTCCCACCGTTGGCTTTATGTGGCATTTCATGATTGTAAAGCCATAAGCAAAGTTGGATCAGGGTGCCGCTTTATTAACGGAGGTTAGCGGCTCTGTTCAGCTTAAAAGTTGTTACACCCAGTGTCCGGCAATTCGCTCTAC
>JBALVQ010000135.1:0-8241 GCA_036960915.1 Amphritea sp. | reverse complement strand
CTGAAAGCCCCCTTCTTGAAAGAAAAAGGGGGCGGGCTCTATAACGGCCACCTGCTTTGTCAGCCAGTTTGAAAAGGTCCAGACATTTCACTGCACTGTCTTTCGCGCATTGGCATGCCCTCTGGGTACTGGCCGTTCTATAGCCCGCAGAGAAAGCATTAGACTTATTCGCAGGTTCCCTAAGTGCCAACCCACTTTCAAGCCTCAGGACAATATGCAGTTTCCTATAGTATTGCGCTCAGGAATCGCGCTAGAGCTCAACACCAATAAAGCCACCAGACTGATGCGCCCACAATTTGGCATATATGCCGCCGCTTGCAATCAGCTCCTGATGGGTACCCTGCTCGGCGATACAGCCCTCTTCCAATACGATCAGGCGATCCATTGCGGCAATAGTCGACAAACGGTGCGCGATGGCAATCACCGTCTTATCTGCCATCAGATGGGATAAGCCGCGTTGAATATCAGCCTCCACCTCGGAGTCCAGCGCCGAGGTTGCTTCATCAAGAATCAGGATCGGCGCATCTTTTAGAATAACCCGCGCGATAGCGATCCTCTGGCGCTGCCCACCCGACAATTTGACACCCCGCTCGCCCACCTGCGCATCGTATCCCTGACGCCCTTGCGGATCGCTTAGCTCCTGAATAAAGTCATGAGCTTCAGCATGGTGTGCCGCAGCTACTACATCTTCCTGCGTTGCGCTGGGATGGCCGTAGAGAATGTTATCGCGCACACTGCGGTGCAGCAGAGATGTATCCTGGGTTACCATGCCGATCTGTGAGCGCAGGCTTTCCTGCTGCACCGTCTTAATATCCTGACCATCGATGCGGATAGCACCATCGGCCAGATCATGGAAACGCAACAACAGGTTAACCAGCGTCGACTTACCCGCTCCCGAACGTCCTACCAGCCCCACTTTTTCACCAGGCTTAATGGTCAAATTAAGGTCATCGATGATGCCGCTGGGTTTACCATAGTGGAAGGCGATGTGATCAAAGCTGATTTCGCCTGCGGTCACTTCCAGGGGCATGGCTGCTGGTTCATCTACAACGTCCAGAGGTTGTGACAAGGTAGTAATACCATCATTGACGGTACCGATATTTTCGAACAGCATGCTGATCTCCCACATGATCCATTGAGACATACCGTTCAATCGCAGTGCCAGGCTGACAGCAATTGCGATGGCGCCAATGGTGACAGCGCTGTCCATCCATAACCATATCGATGTCGCTGACACTACAAACACCAGTAAGTAGCTGAGACTCTGTACCATCACATTCAAGCCGGTAGCCAAACGCATCTGCCGGTAAACCGTATCCAGAAACTCATCCATACTCTCACGCGCGTATTCAGATTCACGCTGGCTATGGGAGAACAGCTTAACCGTAGAGATATTGGTATAACTATCAACCATACGGCCGGTCATTGAAGAGCGGGCATCGGCCTGCAGGGTAGCAACCCGCTTTAGGCGCGGTACAAAACCAATCATCAGTGCGATATACAACACTAACCAGGCCAATAGCGGCAGCATCAAACGAACATCAGCCTGAGCAACCAGTACCAGCATGGCGAGGAAATACACCGCCACATAAACCAGCACATCCAGCAGCTTAAGCACCGTTTCGCGCACCGCCAGTGAGGTTTGCATCACCTTGGTGGCAATACGCCCGGCAAAATCATTTTGATAGAACGAAACACTCTGCCTTAACAAATAACGGTGTGCCAACCAGCGAATCGACATCGGGAAATTCCCCAGCAATGTCTGGTGAATAATCGCGGCGTGCAGGAATACCAGCGACGGCAATCCAATCAGCAGGAGCAACCCCATGCCTATTAGCGTATCCCCCTCTTGCTCCCATAACAGATCGGGCTGCTTCGTTCCCAGCCAATCTACTAATTGGCCAAGAAAGCCGAACAGCGCCACTTCTAGAATGGCCAGCGTCGCGGTACAGATAGTCATCAGTATTAATGGCACTTCCATACCGCTAGCATAATGACGGCAAAAAGCGTAAATCCCCTGTGGCGGCTGATCCGGCAGTTCAGGAGGGAAAGGACTTATCAGTCGTTCAAAAAAATTCAGCATTCAGAAATCCAAGGGACCAGGACATAGGAGGTTCAAACCTGTTAGAACTTACCTGTCATAACTTACCTGACAGGATTGGCACAGGGTAACATGAGTTTGCAGCTCATAGAGAATCTTCACTGGATAGAGAGTTTTTATCAAGCGGCTTACATCCCGGATAACTTAGCCTTTTTAAGGCGCAGCTGATAGACATTGAGGTTATGACTAGTGCCGTTCAGCATCATGAATCCGGGTATTATCTGGGTCAGTACGGCACCTGCGCGTAAGGCAATATTCATGCTTGCCTGATTGGCATCCAGACAGCGAAACTCGAGTATTCGTGTGCCTAACTCAGTCTCCAGATATGGCGACATTGCGTTTATGATTGTTGCGATGATGCCTCTGCCCTGCACAGCGCCTGCAAGACAATAACCTACCTCGGCGACTCCATCATCACTGGTAACGGATTTAATTCCAAACATCCCACACAATGAGCCTTGAAAGATTACTGTGGGAACCTCTGATTAAGTCCCGTATTCTCTCTGCGGGTGATATAAAGGCCAGTTGTGCGAAAGATAGCGCAGCGAAATGGCTGGTCCTTTTCAAGCTGTCTGACAAAGCAAATGGCCTTTATAACGCTCGCCCGGAGGGGCTTACAGAGCAATTCAATATCAGCGTTAACGATTTTCGACAGGCAACAGCATGCCTGTAATTAGCATGCCCTCCGGGTGCGTTGCCTTGATCTAGAACAGCTCTGTAAGCCAGAGGTCTGCGGGACTTGTTCAGAGGTTCCCTTACCATTGAGCACCCGCAATTCCGCTATTTATACGCTCATCGATAAACGCTTCGGTTGAGGGGATATCAATTACCGCATCAACCCAGGATAAATACAGCCCCAGACCAATCCGATTTTCCTCGATCAGTCGAAACATTTCACCGGCGTCACTAACTTGAAGGGATACCAGGCGTATGTCTTTGGTTATTTCAACAACCATCTTGATGACCTATTCCAAATAGAGAAATGACAGCGCCGTATTTCCCTGTCTAAGGTTAAATATTATCGATGTTTTTTAGGATACTCTTTAGGCAACAACTCCGTTTACAGTAGTACTCGACGCTGCTCTCAAAGATCATTCGTATCACTCAGATACTGCCGGGTAAACTGGTCTGCAGGAACCGGCCGGCCATACAGATATCCCTGGCCAATTTCACAACCTTCAGCCAGTATGAACTGATCCTGCTCGGTAGTTTCCACCCCTTCGGCAATAACATGCAGCTTGAGTTTTTTTGCCATCGCTATGATTGCTCTGGCCAGCTCCCGATCCTGCTCTCGATCAGCCAAATGGCCGATAAAACTGCGGTCTATCTTGAGTGTATCGAAGGCGTACTTCTGCAAATAACTCAATGAAGAATACCCCGTACCAAAATCATCCAGAGAAATACGTAACCCTAACGCCTGTAGCGCTTTTATCATCCGGCTCGCCTGATGCTCGTCCTGCAGTAAAACGCCTTCTGTAATCTCCAGTTCAAGACACTCCGCCGGCATTGAATAGCAGGTTAAAAGATGCTGAATATAATCGACTAGCTGATCATCTCTGAATTGCACGGGCGATATGTTTACCGCAATGCGAAACGGCGCGGCTAGCTGCTGCCATTGTTCTGCCTGCTCAATAGCAGTTCGCAGGACAAAGTTACCGATCTCAATAATCTGTCCATTGCGCTCTGCCAGGCCGATAAACCGGTCAGGAGCAACCTGCCCCAATACCGGATTATGCCAACGTAGCAATGCTTCTGCACCTAACACCTTACGGGTTTCGATACAGATAAGCGGTTGATAATGCAGAGTTAGTTCATTATTGCGAAGCGCATCAACAAGATGAGTTTCAAGCTGGTAGCGCTCATCAATCGCGTTCTGTGTCGCTGTACTGAAGAAGCTGAGATAACGCCCCAGCTCTTTACTGGCCGACATTGCAGCCCCGGCTTTTTGTAACAGCGCGACGGCCTCGCGGCTATCAGTTGGGGCCAGCGCTATGCCACTATTAACCAGTACAGTAATAGAGTGGTCTTCAATATTAAAAGCCCGGGTAATACACTGAGAAAGTCGGTTTACCAATTCCAGTGCCTGAGATGGCGCATCATCCGAAGGCATCAGTACAACAAACTCGTCCCCCGTACCACGGGCAATAAAATGATCGCTGGCAAGTTGTTGCCGAATCCTGTGGCTCAACTCCACCAGTACCTTGTCACCGATTACATAACCATAGCTATCATTGATCGATTTAAAATTGCGCAACCCCAGATAGATAACCGCCAATCCATTCTTAGCATCATCCGGATGCTGGAGCATCTTTGTTAATCTGTCAGTCAGTGAAAAACGATTTGCCAACCCAGTCAGCGAATCATACTGCTGATGGTATTCGAGCGAGCGCTGCATCGCTGTACGCGTATCAATTTCCAGGGCCAACTGATGGTTGATCCGCTCTAGCTCGATGGTTCTGTCGTGAATCCGCTGTTCAAGCAGCAAATTGGCCAGTTTTAACTCAGCCTGCTGATACAGGGTAATCAAATCAGTTTCTATGGCTGCCTGAAAACGCGCCAATAACTGCCTTGATCGGGGTGTATAACTATTCTCACGCTTATCGAGCATGCAGATAGTGCCGAAAGGATTGCCATTGGGCCAGTACAGCGGTAAACCACAGTAAGAAATCATCCCCAGCGGAATATCAGGGTTTTTATCCCAAGCCGGATCAGTCAGTGCATTGGGCACCAGTAGCTCTTGGCGTTTATAAATAACTGTCTCGCAATACAGACCAAAGCCCAACTCTGCCGTTTCATTTTGCGGATAGGGATTACCCGGGCTTTGACTGCTGATAAAAACTTCTATCTCGTCACTGTGTACCCGCATTATCAAGCAAGCGGGTATATCCACGACTTCAGCAATCAGATCAACCGTCTGTTGCCAACCCTGAAGAACTTCAGCGGGTACTTCTATGGCCTGCGTCTCAATCTGAGTCTACCCATTGGAATACCAGGAATATTGAGCGGTATTGGTCAGCTAAGCGGTGTGAGAGAACTTGTTGGGCTCTCCAGCCCCATCCCTTAGCTTACTGTTGGGAGAAAATGATCGTGTTGCAATACCGCTCTCTTCCAATGAATAACGCTATACAAAACACTGACTCTGGGAGGTTGACTCTGGGAGCATGAACCTGGGAGTAAGTGCAATATTCCATTTGCCCGGTCTCAGGTCTGCACCTGAAACCACTTTAACGACTTATCAAAAAGTTAACTCTTTTTAACACGCTGTGATGCGGATCGCGAGTTACATTCGGGCAAATTCATTAACTTAATACTCAGTTTGAGCACAGGCCTTAACCAGGGCTAACACCAGTGCTCCTAGTCGCGTTACTAAAGAACCTAACTAACTGGCAGTTGCTGCCAGCTGCACAATGCCATCATAGATAAACTGAATAGCCAGAGCTGCCAGGATAACCCCCAGAAAGCGGCGCAGAATTTCATCGCCGGTTCTGCCAATCACAACTTTCACATAACCCGACAACAACATCAGAACCAGCGTTATCAGGCTGATAGTCAGGATTGCCAGTAGTATCGCTACATTGGTAGCCTGGGATAATGAATTGGAAAACAACAGAATCGACAAGGTCAGCGATCCTGGCCCCGCCAGCAGGGGAATAGACATAGGGAATACCGAAATATCTTTCTTAGCGGTCGTCACTTTGTATTCAACATCCTTGGTAATCATGTTGAATGCGGTATAAAACAGCAGCAAACCGCCGGAAATTCTCAGCGCCTCAATACTGATCCCTAATTTTCCCAGGAACAGTTCACCATAGTTGCCAAAAACAATCAGCAAGAGCGTCGAAATAAGTATAGATTTAACCGCCATAACGGCGCGATGACGAGACTCCCCGGCGGGCACCAGGGAGTGAAAGATAAGTGCCGCGCCAATAGGGTCGATAATGACAAACAACGCCGTGATGGCGTTCAAATATACCAGTAGATCCATTCTAATTACCCAGGGGAGTTCTATACGATGATTGGCTGTTCCCGATTGAAACAACTTTATGCGAAACAACTTTACGCGAAACAAAAAACTCTCAATTTTGCGGAACGGTATTCCTAACCGCTGAACAAGTACAGCACTTTCTATATCCCCGGCTTAATCCCTTACTGTAAAGCGACATGGATAACACAAAGCACTACTTCAAAGCGATTTAGGAGCCTGTCGGACTTAACACTAATCTACTGCGGAAAAATAGAATTTGGTCATATTTTCCGATCTTTGGCGTTAAATAGCTGGCTATTCGCCACTAAAGATCGAAAAATCTGCCTCAAATCGCCTTCCCCTCGCTACGATCGGCCAAGCCCGACAGGCTCCTAGCTTCAAGTGTTCACAGCGCTTAATAACCCGATCAGCAGTCGCGAAAATAGCTGGCAGAAATGCTCCAAAGAGGTGTTGCGGACTCTCGGATTATCTCCCCGATGAGGAGAGATTAAACCGGCACTGACAGGCATACTGATTATAAGTAGCAGCATGGCTGCGGCCGCTGAACAATCAACTCGTATGGGGGAATACGGCAGTTACCCATTTCGAGGTTTTCGGTCCATCTTCAATAGACAATCGACTATGCTGTAACCTGGCGTTTACCATACACCCGATAGTTTGCTTGAACTCTGATTTGTAAAGTCGGTCTGTACCCTATATCAATCGCAAATCACTAAGGAAACTGCGTGAAGAGTCTGCAACGATTGAAGATCACGTCCCTGAGAGATCGCATCCTGCTGATGACTCTGGCGGGCTTTTTAATTACCAGTATCACACTGGTTGTTCTGGTGGTTGGATACCTTCATAACGACGCTAAATCACTGCTGATCCAGCAACAGCAATCAATGGTTAACATGGTCGTACAGCGTATGGCCAATGCACTGCACGAGCGGGTAGATTTCCTCGAGCAATTTGCCTCTACGCTTTCCCAGAATGATCAGTTGCTGTCTATCGAAATAATTCAACAACAACTAGACCGCGAGAAACACCTGCAGCACCTGTTTAATGGCGGACTGGTGGTTCTCGATGCCACTGCAACCTCGATTGCCGACTACCCGGTCGTTACAGGCAGAACCGGTATCGACTTTTCTGACCGCAGCCATATCAAAAATGCACGAAAAGCCAAGGCATCTGTCATAAGTCGTCCGCTTATCGGCAAGGGGCTTAAAACCCCCTTGTTTGTAGTTGATACACCGATACTTTCAGATTCAAATGAGCTCCTGGGTTACATCTTTGGGGTCAACGTACTCGCCAAGGATAATGTCCTGAAACGTATCTCTCAGGAAACCTTTGGCAATGAAGGTCAACTATTGATTATTGATCCGAACCTGGAAATCTATGTCACGAATTCTGATCAGGGTGTGCCGCTTAAAAGCTATATAGAAGACAATGCCTGCGGCTGTATCGAGCAGGTTCTTGAAGGACATGTTTCCGGCATTACTTCTGACACTGATGGTAATGCAGTGCTCTTCGCATCTGCTGAAATAAAGCAGATGGGGTGGCTGGTGATACGCACCTACCCGCTTGAGCTGGCGACAGATCCGATCGATGCCTTAACCGTTAAAATTACCCTTATGATCATTGCACTGATGCTGTTTATGGCAATGGTCATCGCCTATCTGGTTAAAGAGCAACTAACACCGCTCAAACAAGCCTCCATAACAATCAAGGATATGGCTACTGGCCAGCAGCCGGCGCATGAGCTCAATGTCGTCAAAACCGATGAAGTCGGCAACCTTATTGAATCGTTCAACGCGTTACATAATGCCCGACTCACGAATGAGCAGGCATTAAGTGAATCCGAAGAGCGTTATCGACTGACCATGGAAGCCACCGGAACAGGTATCTGGAGCTGGGATATACACTGCAACGAAATTAGTTGGAATAGCCAATGCTATCTCATGCTGGGCTATGCTGACAACGAGTTCAAGCTGGACCAGCGGGTATTTAAATCTCTGCTACACCCTGATGATCGGGTTGATTTCTATATCAACTTCATGCCGCAGTTGCTGGGTAACTCATCGGTCGAAATCGAATTTCGTCTGAAAACTAAACAGGGTGGCTGGGCTCTGTTGGGGTTAGCAGTTGGTGAGCTATGCTCAGAGTATGTTTCTTG
>JBALVQ010000011.1:0-77498 GCA_036960915.1 Amphritea sp. | reverse complement strand
AGGTACCCATCATATACCAAAATACCAAATCAGTTATTCTCGGTCAGGCTCCTAGGTAATTCGGTCTGCTGTGAGCCAAAAGGGGCTTGAGGCTTCCGGTTATTCTCGTTTGGGTCAGTTTCCCTGGAATCTTAAAACAGACATAGGCTGTTACGTACTGAGGGTCTGCAAGCGGCGCAGAGTAGAAATCTATTCAGGAATAAAATTCCGTCATAAGGGCTAGCAGCTTTTTTATGGCTCATCGTTGATTACTGGGGAACGCCTCTTAAATCTTCTAACGGGTATCTTTTTCTCAGGCAGATCCAACCCCAGGGCGATATTAAGTATTGTAGGGCGCCACCTGGGGCGCCACATCTATGGTGCACAGCCTTTTGGCGACAACTATCCTGCCACTGGGGGCCCTTCGAAAAAAGTCCCTCCCTTGTGAGAGACAGGGTGCTGGTGAATCTTGTGGGAGGTGCGCATCGCGCCGGTTAGGAGGTCATTCGCGGCGAGGCGCCGCTCCCACAGGTTCCGCTCTACCCAATGGCCAATGGCCAAAACACTTCGTGGGCCACGCTGAACACTTCGTGGGCCACGCTGAGCGTTTCACGGGGCATACAAATCAGCCCTATACAAAAGATCCACGCTATCTGACGAAGAACCTTTTTTATTCCTGCTCAGGGCGCAGCATAAAGTAGCCTGTGTAAGCCCAGATCAGACCAAATACCGGAGCGAGCCAGGCACCGATGGCGTAGGGAGCATAAGCCAGAGTCTCAACACCCAGGGTCGTAGCAACAAAGACTCCGCCAACATTCCAGGGAATCAAGGGGGCCATCAGGGTGCCACCATCTTCTGCACAACGGGCGGCATTGGCAGCAGAGAGCCCCTGACTGCGGAATGCCGGGCTGTACATCCTTGCTGGTAACATGATCGCCAGATAAGTCTCACCTGCGGCTATGTTGATTCCTAAGGAGCTGGCCATGGTCGCAAATACCACACCAAACCGGTTATGACATTTTTTCATTACCGCTTCCAGAATGGTTTTCAGACACTGAGTGCGCTCCAGTATGCCGCCAAAACCGAGGGCAATAATCGCCAGCAGGATTACCCAGGCCATCGATACCAGTCCGCCCTTACTGAGCAGTTTGTCTATGGTTTCTATACCTGTATTGCTGACATAACCATTTTGCATGGCATTGAATACTTCATGCAGTGACCGGTCCTGGCCGAAGATTGCCAACAGGCCACCCAGGAATATTCCGGTAAAAATTGAAGGTAGTGGGGGAAACTTTCTGACCGCCAAAAAAACCACTACAACCGCAGGCAACAGCATCACCGGGTTTAGATTAAAGTTTGCCTCCAGAGCTTCCAGTATGGGAGTTATGGACTCGGTTGAGACCTGATTTTCAGTGATGTTGAAGCCTAAAACGGTGTATGCCATCAGGGCCAACAGCATAGCAGGGCCTGTGGTGGGGATCATATTTCTGATATGAGTCCATAGATTAACTTCAGCTACCGCTGCTGCCAGGTTAGTGCTGTCAGACAGTGGTGACATCTTATCGCCAAAAAAAGCTCCGGAAACCACTGCCCCCGCAGTCATATAGGCGGGTATCCCCAGTCCGGCACCGATACCCATCAGGGCCAGTCCCACAGTACCTGTAGTTCCCCAGGAGGTGCCGACCGCCAGCGAGATGACTGAGCAGATCAAGCAGGTGAAGAGCAGGAAGGTATCGGCACTGAGAAATGAGAGCCCATAGTAAACCATAACCGGAACTACACCGCTAATGATCCAGACTCCGATCAGCATCCCTACCGCCAGCAGGATCGCCATGGCTGGCATCCCAATTGAAACCAGGTGCCAGATGCCTTTTTCCATCTCTATCCAGCTATACCCCCTCAACCAACCAAAGATAGCTGTAATGGCGATACCAATAGTAAGTGGAATGTGAGGAGTGAAGTCTTCAAAGACAAACAGCTGTACTGCCAGCAACATAATCGTTAAAACAACGGGTAGCAAAGCCATCAGCAGTGAGGGCTTTGGGTGGGACTGCTCTGTTTCCATGAAGCTGGCCTGTGTCGGAACCTATAACCCAGTATATGATAATAGATCGGATTCTTGCAGGCCGGATTAATGTCTCTTCAGGCTACGGAAGTAGTAGAGATATATACCGAGTATAGTGATTGTGCCGCCGAACAGCTGGGCCCGAGTCGGCAGATCATGCAGGATCAGATAGGCAAACAGCATGGTAAAAGCCGGCTGCAGCAGGGTGATGTTCACTACTTTATTCACGCCATGCTGGCTGATGGTCGCAAACCAGAGGCCGTAGGCGATGATGGATGAGAACAGCACCATATAGATTACAGCAGCTAACACTCTAATATTTAGTTGCTGTAGTAGGCTTGTACCATCGCCTTCCATCAGCCAGGCGGCCAGGCAAATAGGTGTCGTGACAAAGCCGATCCAGAACTGAAAGCTGATTATCGATACATCTTTCAGTCGGCGAACGTAAATATTGGTACACGCCCATGCAACCATTGCAGTGACAAGAAAAACTGCACCGATCTGCAGATCGATGGAGCCATTAAGCAGTAGTGGCATCGCTGCACCGATAAAAGCTGCAATCACTCCGGCTACCTGAGTTCTGGACAGCTGCTCTAGTCCCATGAGGAAAACCAGCAGGGAAGATATCGGGGCCCCGAGCATTATAATGATCACCGCTGTATTGCTATCGACATAGCTAGCGCCCACGCTGAGTAGGTAGAAATGCCCGATACCCATCAGCAGTGAGAGAGCGATAAGGGGCTTCAGGGCGGTCCGGGGTACCCGAAAAAAGGGGGAAAGTATCAGTGATAGCAGGCTGAACCGGAGCAGATTAAACAGAGCGGGAGATACCTCTGTTACTCCTACTTTTATAGCGACAACATTCAGGCCCCAGATAGCAGTAACCAGGATCGCACTTAAAATCGGGTAGCGGATAGTCATATAGGGGGTCCGATAGCGGGAAAAGAAAAGGGGCAGTTATTACCGCCCCTTGACTAAAAACTTAAACCGAAAAATATCAGCGCACGTAATCGGCGCCTGTAATATCAATGGTTGAGCCGGTGGCATGCCTTACTTTCCCGGTCGCCAGGAAACTGACCATCTCGGCGATATCGGTAGGGGGGGTAACCTCCTTTAATGGCAGGGCTGCACAGACTTCTTCTTCACCAACACTGGCGATATGGGCTTCTGCCATCTCGGTTCTGACCCAGCCTGGAGCCAGGGCATAGGCTAGTACATTCTTTTCAGCAAAGCCGCGGGCAATCCCTTTAGTCAGGGCCAGCAGGCCGCCTTTAGCTGCGCCGTATGCTAAATGTTCTGCATTATCACCCCGGTGGGATGAACGGCTAGCCATATTGATGATGATGCCGCCACCAATGGTTTCAAAGTGCTGGATACTATAGCGACAGAGATCGGCTGCAGCATTCAGGTTGACCTGCAGGTTGGTGTTCCAACCGTTGATCCAGTCGTTATCGTCATCAATATGCGAGGATACATAAACGCCTGCATTGTTGACCAGAATATCGATACGACCGTGCCATTGCAGCGCTGTATTCCAGAGGGTGCGAATTTCATCCGGGTTGGACAGGTCGGCCCGGATCGCCAGTCCACGGTTGCCGAATTCTGCCTCAAGCTCAAGGGCTGGCGTAGGGTTGGAGCCATAGTGAATTATCACGTTCGCACCATCTCTATGCAGTGCCTTGGCAATAACGCGGCCGATACCCCGGGAAGCGCCGGTTACCAGGATGGTTTTGTTCTCGAGAGGTAGTAAAGACATGATCATTTCCTCAGGCTACGGCTTGGGCGCCGGTGATCTCTACTAGCGAACCGCACATAAATGCAGCTTCGTCAGACATCAGGAATGCTACCAATGCGGCAACTTCTTCGGGTTTACCGATACGGCCAAATGGCACCATGGCATCCAGATCAGCAATGGTGCGGCCAGAGCGAACAACACCCTGTTCCAGCATAGGCGTGTGGATCTCGCCAGGGCAAACCGCATTTACGCGTACTTTCTGAGGCGCATAATCACGGGCCAGGTTCTGGGTGAAAGAAGCAACCGCAGCCTTAGTGACGTTGTAGGCAATATGGCCCGGAGCAGGATGGAGACCCCACTGGGATGCGGTATTCACTATAGCTCCGCCGCCAGCTTTAATCATATGAGGCAGTACTGCCTGGCATAGATAGAACATGCTGTGGACGTTAACGTCAAAGCTCATTAGCCAGTCTTTCTCATCCAGTGAGAGCAGGTCTCCGCGACGGTTGATGCCAGCGTTGTTAGCCAGCAGGTCAATGCTGCCGTGACGGGCGATAACATCATCCACCAGTGCTTGGCAGGCCTGTTGATCCGCGATATTGGTTTTTGCTGCTTCGGCACTAAGGCCTCTTTCCTTAAGCTGGTTAACTACCAGCTCTGCGTTTGCAATATCAAGATCGCAAACGATAACAGTTGCTCCTTCTGTTGCTAAGCGTTCACAGATGGCTGTACCGATACCGCCGGCACCGCCAGTTACGATTGCTACTTTATTCTGAAATCTAGTCTTCATAAGTATTACTTCTTTGTGTTTATTGTGTATACGATGACTGTCATTTCCTCGCACTTATCAGCTAAAGTCAAGGCTTATTTGATCGCTTAAGTGAGTTTAATAAGTTATATGACACTAATGTTTTTGTATAAAAAATGAGCACTGTTGGTAGGGTTTAGTGTGCAGTTGTGGATGGATGTTTAATGCTTTAATGACTTTTAAAACAAGTAGTTGTGATTAATTCAGTGAAGGTTTTTGTGTGGGTGCATATGTCTAATTTAAGATGACGGTTGTTCTCGTGTATTCAAGAAATATACAGAAAGTGCTTGACGTGTTTTCATTGTGTATTCATAGTGTGTTTCGTGGATGGGTCATCAACGATCTTCCAATGATGATCATACCTACCTCAAAAAAGACAATAACTGTAGGAGATACACATGAAATTGGTTCAATCACTTCAGAAAGTCGGACTGGCTGCATCGCTACTGGCTTCGATGATATTTTCAGGTTTTACTGCGGCCGCTGAGGCAGAGCCTGTTTGGGAAAATGCTCAGAAACGTGGGGCATTACGCTGTGGTGCTGCAGTTGCCCCTCCGTATGTCATTCGTGATCCGAAGACGGGTGAGTACAGCGGTGTATATGTTGATCTGTGTAAAGAGTTTGCAGAGACGCATCTGGGTGTTAAGGCTGAATTTGTAGATACTACATGGGATAACATTATTGCCGGCCTGCAGGCGGGTAAGTGGGATATGTCTCTGGCACTGAACCGTAAACCTAAGCGTGCGATGGCTGTAGGTTTCTCTATCTCTCCGATGTATCAGGAAGTTTCTTTCGTATACAACGGCGAAAATTCTAAGATCCCTGCCAATGCTCAGCGTCTGAGTGACTTCGATAAGAAGGGTATTACACTGGCTGTTATGTCCGGTACTGTTCAGGAGCAGGGCCTGACCGCTGTTATTAAGAACGCTAAGATCCTGCGCCTTCCTGCTAACGACGAAACTCGTCTGGCCCTGATCTCCCGTCGTGCTGATGTACTGGTTGATGCGGCAGACACTAACCGTATCTTCGCTGCGACTAATAAGGATTGGGCTGTTTCAGTTTCCCCAACTCCTGCACTGCTGAAGCAGGGTATTGCCCTGGCTGTTCGTAAAGGTGTTTCCTGGTCTGATATCGAAGTTTTCAATATCTATCTGGAAGAGAAAATTGCTAAGGGCGATGTAGAGCGTTTGGCTGCGATGTACACCGAGCAAGCGATTCTAGCAGCAGAATAATTAGATTCCGGGAAGGGTGAGGGCAAACCTCACCCTGATACGGAGCATTAGAGGAATTAACCATGTCTAGTATTAATACCCACCTTGAGATGAGCGCTTCTACTTCTGATGTAAGCAATGAGAACGCTGATGCTTTTGTTTCAATCAGAGGGCTGGAGAAAAGCTACGGACCGGATATTCATGTTCTCAAAGGGCTGGATCTGGATATGCAGCCTGGTGACAGGATAGTGGTAATTGGCCCCAGTGGTGGCGGTAAGAGTACTCTGCTGCGTTGCATGATGGGGCTGGAGGAAATCGCTGCAGGTGATATTACTCTGGGGGGGGAGGGATACATTTCAGCGGCTCCTGCAAAAAAAGGCAGGAATAACCTCAATAAGGATGTCCAGAAACGTGTCGGCATGGTGTTTCAGCATTACACCCTGTTTCCGCATCTGACTATCCTTGGCAACCTGACCCTGGCTTCGGTTAAGTCACGTGGTATCAGTCGTCAGGACGCTGAAGCTAAAGCGATGGGTTTGCTTGAGCGTTTCGGACTTTCTGATAAGGCAAAAGCGCATCCAAGCCAGTTGTCTGGTGGTCAGAAGCAGCGAGTGGCGATTGCCCGGGCTCTGATGCTGTCACCTGAGCTGATGCTGTTTGATGAGGTTACCTCTGCGCTTGACCCTGAGCTAGTTAACGAAGTTGAGTCTGTGATGCTGCAGCTGGCTGAACAGCAGATGCCAATGATGATCGTGACCCATGACATGTGGTTTGCAAAGAATATAGCCACCCGAGTTGTGTTTTGTGCTGGCGGTGTAATTGTTGAAGATGGTACACCTGAGCAGCTGTTCGGTAACCCTAAAGAGCAGCGTACCCGTGATTTCCTGGAAAACGTACTGCATGCAGGTCACTGATTATGAATTACGATATAGATTTCTTTTATGTGCTTAAGGGGATCGACCAGTTACTGGAAGGGTTGCTGGTTACTGTTCAGCTGACGGCTACCTCAGTGGTGTTCGGCGTGACTGGTGGTTTCCTTGTATGCCTGATGGTGATGAGTAAGTCCCGTCTGCTCAGACTGCCAGCAATGACCTTTATTGAGATTTTCCGTTGTACTCCGGCCCTGATACAGATTGTTTGGATCTTCTACTGTGTGCCGATGCTGTTTAATGTGTTCCTGGATCCGTTTGTGATGGGAGTTCTGGCGCTGTCATTAAACCTGGTTGCATTTAATGCGGAAGCTTACCGGGCGGCTATTCAGGCGATTCCGAAGGCGCATCTGGATGCTTCTGTTGCACTGGGTCTGACACCGCTACAGACTAACCTGTATGTCATTCTGCCGCAGGCGCTACGTCTGGCAATGCCGGTGTTGGTGACCAATGCGATCAGTATCTTCCAACAGAGTGCCCTGGTGGCAATCGTAGCGATCGAAGATCTGATGTATATGGGTAAACTGCTTTCTACGGAAACTTATCGTCCGATAGAAACCTTTACTTTCGTTGCTCTGATGTATTTCGCAATTGCTTTGCCTGTGATGCTACTGAGCAGTCGTCTTGAAAAGCGTTATAAAGCGGCTAATAGCTGAGGTGATCTATCATGACTTATACAATTGATTTTCTATTTCTGCTTGAATACTGGGATGCGCTGCTTGGAGGCCTGATAACTTCCCTGCAGGTAACCGGACTCTGTTTGTTGCTGGGTCTGGGACTGGGCTTTCTGGTTAGCCTGATGCGGATTTCAAACAATAAACTGATCTTCGCTGCCAGCACTGTGTATGTAGAATTGTTCCGCGGTACGCCGGTATTGATTCAGTTATTCTGGATCTTCTTCTGCCTGCCGCTGATTCTGGGTACTGAGATCAGCAACTTTACTTCTGCCGTAATTGCGCTGACCCTGTATATGGGAGCGATCTCCAGTGAGACCTTCCGGGCATCATTGCTGTCGATTGATAACGATCAGTCAGATGCCTGTGTTGCACTGGGACTGGGGCCGTTGACTAAAATTATGTATGTGATTTTACCCCAGGCAGTACTGCGGGCGGTTCCGACACTGCTTTCTAATACAGTGAGTCTGTTTAAGGAAAGTGCTTTGGTATCAGCAGTAGGTATGGCTGATCTGATGTATATCGGCCAGAACATTTCCAGCGTAACCGCTAAGCCGGTAGAGATGCTGACAGCTGTTGCATTTATCTACTTTATTATTGCTTTCCCGCTGACTCGTTCAGTAAGTATGCTGGAACGCAAGCTGATCCATAAAATAGCCATTTAATCCGTCATCGGATAACTAGGTGAGTGGGCTGATGATGCAAACTATGAATGAAAAACCTAAAGCAGTGGTTATCGGTGCAGGTATTGTCGGAGTAACCTCTGCGATTAACCTGCTGAAGCAAGGCTATCAGGTAACACTACTGGATAAAGAGGGCGTAGCCGCCGGTGCTTCTACCGGCAACTGCGGTCTGATGGCTGTGAGTGAGATCGTGCCGATCTCTAAGCCCGGTGTGCTGTCTGAGGTGCCCGGCTGGTTGATGGATCCGGAAGGACCTGTTGCGGTGCGTCCTATGCATGCGATGACTATGATGCCCTGGTTCATGCGTTTTCTTCGCGCAGGTCGAAAAGACCGAGTGCTGGAGATTGCACAAGGGCTGACCCAGCTGTCGAACAAAGCAGCCGAAGCTTATGCGCCTCTGCTTAAAGAGAGTGGTATTGAAGATATCCTGAAGCCACATGAAGTGATCTATCTGTTTGATGATCGTAGTGAGATCAAACATGATCAGTTTTCATGGGATCTGCGCCATGACTGTGGTTTTGAAACTGAGTTTCTGGAAGGCAATGTTCTGCGGGAGATGGAGCCTGAAATCAGTTCCAATATCGATAGCGGTATGCTGATGAAAGGTTGGGATTACTTCTCTGACCCGGCCCGTCTTACCAAGGAACTGGCTAATACATTCAGCAGTCACGGAGGTGAGATTAAGCTGGTTGAGGTGAAAGACTTCGCCAAGCGTGATGATCGGGTTGAAGCGGTTGTACTGACTAACGGTGAGCGAATTGAATCCGATAAGTTTGTTGTGGCTACAGGAGCATGGTCCCGCAAACTTGCAGCGCAGATCGGAGACTTTATTCCTGTTGAGGCGATGGCAGGCTACAACACCACCATTATCGATCCGAATGTGACCGTTAAGCATCCGCTGCTGCATCACAACGGTGGTTTTGTTATCACTCCGATGGAAATGGGGCTAAGGGTCGGCGGTACACTGGAACTGGGTGGTCTTAACAGTAAGCCAAATTATAACCGTGTCCGTGCGATCACCCGTAAGGCGAAGAATATTTTGCCGCGTCTTGAAATTACTGAGAAGACCGAGTGGGTAGGCTACCGACCAATGATGCCTGATACTCTGCCGGTGATTGATCGCTCACCTAAGTTCCATAATGTAGTGTACGCCTGTGGACACGGTCAGCTGGGAATCACCTATGGCGCAATTACCGGTGAGCTGGTGGCAGATCTGGTTCAGCATGGTGCAACTGAGCGTATGGATATGACGCCATACCGGGCAACACGTTTCTGAGGAGTCTGTTATGCATTGGAAAAAGATGGTTAACGTTGTTAATACTCATTGTGAAGGCGAAAATGGTGCCGTCGTTCTAGGTGGGGTGATCAATGTGCCCGGCGAAACCATGCTGGATAAACTGAATTACCTTAATAACGAAGGCCGGGATCTGCAACGGTTCCTCTGCTTCGAGCCCCGCGGTGTGCCTCACGGTTCGTTTAACATTGTCACTGCACCCATCCACCCTGAGGCTGATGCAGGGTTTATTATTCTGCAGCCCGACGGTGCTCATCCGATGTCCGGATCGAATGCGATCTGCGTAACAACGGCACTGCTGGAAACCGGTGCTGTACCGATGCAGGAACCGGAAACTGTTGTCACTCTTGATACTGCGGCCGGTCTGATTAAGGCCGTAGCACGATGTGAGGCTGGCAAGTGTGTCGATGTGACTCTGGCGATGGTGCCTTCGTTTGTCGAACAGCTGGATTTTGAAGTGAGCTACCTGGGGCAGACAATACGCGGCGATATCGCTTTCGGCGGCGACTACTACGCCATCGTTGATGTTGAGCAACTGGGCCTGACAATCGATCCGGCCAATGCCGGTGAGCTATTTGCTAAAGGGGTCGAGCTGGTCGAGCTGTTTAACCGCAGTATCAGCGTTGAGCATCCTTTATACAGCACACTGAATAAGCTCTCTTATGTCATGTTCAGACAGGTAGAGGACGATGTTATTAAAACCTGTACCACTCTGAAACCCGGACGCTGTGACAGGTCTCCCTGTGGTACAGGCAGCTCAGCAAACCTTGCCACTCTGTATCAGCGTGGCCTGGTAAAAGAAGGGGATGAACTGTTCAGCCAGTCGATCATCGGTAGTCGCTTCAAGGTCAGGCTGGATGGTGTGACCACGATTGGCGATAAGCAAGCAGTACTGCCGAAAATCACTGGCAGAGGCTGGATTTACGGTACACAGCAACTGGCACTGGATCCCAGCGATCCGTTCCAGCAGGGCTTTGTCCTGTCGGATACCTGGGGGCCCTATATTGATGAGCTCAAAATAGACCAATAACCAACAAACTTAACCGATAAAGGTTCAGATTTTCCTGCTTCAGGCAGGGGAGTTTGAGGATTTTTTTGCCCAAATTTTAGTGTATGCACACTAAATATTAATTGTATGTACAGTTCTTGTTTGCGCACTTGCAGGCAGAAACACAGAAAACTGGAGAATAAATATGAAACTTGAAGGCATCTTACCAGCACTGATCACTCCGTTTGATAACGAAGGCAACATTGACTTCGGAGCACTGGAAAAAATTGTTGAGAAGCAGCTGGCGGACGGTGTTCACGGCTTTGCTGTGCTGGGTACTTCCGGCGAATACTACGCGATGAACCATCAGGAGCGTGCTGAAGTGCTGGCTTTCGTTAAGAAAGTTGTTAACGGCCGCGTTCCGCTGATTGCGGGTACAAACGCGCCTTCAACCCGCGAAGTAATCGAGCTGACCAAGGCTGCTCAAGAGATCGGCTACGACAACGTCCTGTTGTCTGCCCCTTTCTACGCACTGCCATCTAACGAAGAGCTGATCGCTCACTTCAATACAGTTCTGGATGCCTGTGACGTTAACGTAGTGCTGTACAACTACCCAATCCGTGCCGGAGTTGAAGTGGGTATGGAAGTGATGAAAGCCTTTGCTGATAACAGCCGTGTACTGGGTATCAAGGAAAGCAGTGGCGACCTGCTGCGAGCTATGGATATCACCTCTACTTTCGGTGACAAGATTCAGCTGTCTTGCGGTAGCGATGACCAGGCTCTGGACTTCTTCCTGTGGGGCGCTACCAGCTGGGTTTGTGGACCTGCTAATTTCCTGGCTCCGCAAGTGGTTCGTTTTTATAACGCTTTTCAGGAAGGCAATCTGGCAGAAGCGCAGCGCATTATTAAGGCTCTGTTCCCAGTAATGCAGTGTCTGGAAGAGTCTAAATTCATCCAGAAGCTGAAGTACGGCTGTGAGCTGGCAGGAGTTCCTGCAGGCACTTGCCGTGCACCTCTGCTGCCTCTGACTGAGCAAGAGAAGGCCGATATGAAAGCGGCTTTTGCTATCGCAGAAGCGGTTTAAATAAACCGGCAAGCTGTATTAGCAGCCTGCCAGTTTTTCTAAGCCATTGAAGATACCGAAACCGGGTAGATGACTATGACAACAGATAAAGTAGCTATCGTTACCGCTGCCGGCAAAGGGATTGGTGCAGCTATCGCCCGCAGGTTAAAACACAGTGGCTACCAGCTGGTGTTGATGTCACCGTCGGAGAACTGTATCGCGCTAGCTGATGAGTTGGGTGCGACGGCAGTGCAGGGTTCTACCGCTTCTGCATCCGACCTGGAAGGGCTGGTTCAGCATACTGTTGACCGCTTTGGCAGGATCGATGCTGTTGTCAACCATACCGGCCATCCACCTAAAGGTGATCTGCTTGAAATCAGCGACGAGCAATGGGCGCAAGGGCATGAGATGTTGCTTCAGGGCGTTATTCGTATGGCTAAACTGGTTACACCTTACATGGAATCCCAGGGCAGTGGTTCTATTGTCAATATTACTACCTATGCCAGTTCCGAACCGGAACTGATCTTCCCGGTTTCTTGTGTTTACCGCGCGGGTATTGCCAGTTTTACAAAGCTATATTCAGACCGTTATGCCGCGGCTGGTATACGTATGAATTGTGCTTTGCCTGGCTTTATCGACAGCCTGGATCACTCGCAGACTATTGCTGATCGCGTGCCGATGAAACGGATCGGCAAAGTGGATGAATTCGCTGCGACAGTCGAATTCCTGCTCTCCGATGATGCGGGGTATATAACCGGGCAAAACATTCGCGTTGATGGTGGCATCACACGCCATATCTAACGTTTTAGAGGATTTATTATGCAAAATCAGATTTATATTAATGGTGAGTTCCTGAATGCAGATAGCGGCGAGACAATGGATATCATCAATCCAGCTGACGAATCTGTACTGGCGACTATCGCCCTTTCAGGTGCTGCCGAAGCAGAGCGTGCAGTAGATGCTGCCCGCAAAGCATTCGATGAGGGGCCATGGCCAAGCCTTTGCGGTAAAGAGCGCGCCGCTTACCTGTATGCCATCGCCGATGGCATCCGTGCCCAGCGTGATGCTTTCAGTCGCCTGGAAACCCTGGATAACGGTAAGCCACTGCCAGAGGCTGAGTGGGATATTGATGATGCTGCTGACTGCTTCTCTTTCTACGCTAGCCTGGCAGAAAAATTGGATGATGAGCCTGCGGAAGAAATTGTACTGGGTGATGAGCGTTTCACCAGTAAAGCGATTCGTGAGCCAATCGGTGTAGCGGGTCAGATCATTCCGTTCAATTTTCCACTGCTGATGGCAGCATGGAAAGTTGCTCCGGCACTGGCTGCCGGTTGTACCAGTGTTCTGAAGCCTTCACACCAGACGCCGATGACAGCACTGAAACTGGCTGAAATTGCCGAGCAGGTTGGTCTACCTGCTGGGGTGCTGAACATCGTTACCGGTGCGGGCTCAGCACTGGCTCAGAGCCAGAATATTGATAAGCTGGCCTTTACTGGCAGTGTTGCCACCGGTAGCAGCGTAATGAAAGCGGCTTCTGAAGGTGTGAAACCAGTTACGCTGGAGCTTGGTGGTAAATCACCAATGATTATCTTTGCTGATACTGATTTGGATGCCGCTGTTGAGTGGACCATGTTCGGTATTTTCTGGAACAAAGGTGAAGTATGTTCTGCTACATCACGTGTTCTGGTTGAGGAGAGCATTTACGAAGAGTTTCTTGAGAAACTGGCTGCTGAAACTGCCAAAATCAAGATCGGTTCTGGTTTAGAAGAGGATGTTAAATTAGGGCCTCAGGTCAGCGAAAAACAGTACCAGGAAGTGCTTAAATATATCGATATTGGTATCACCGAAGGTAATCGTTTGGTCACTGGTGGTAAGGCTGCAGAAGGTTTTGATAAAGGCTACTTTATTGAACCTACTGTCTTTGCTGATGTTTCTGAAGACGCTGTTATCTGGAAGGAAGAAATTTTCGGCCCTGTTGTGGCTATTCGTTCTTTCAAAACAGAAGATGAAGCGATTGCATCTGCTAACAACTCTGAATTCGGTCTTGCTGGTGCTGTATTGTCTGCGGACAAAGTCCGTTTGGATCGTGTTGCACGTCGCCTGAACGCCGGTATTATCTGGACTAACTGTTCGCAGCCGACCTTTGTTGAAGCCCCGTGGGGTGGTCGAAAGATGAGTGGTATCGGCCGGGAACTGGGCCGCTGGGGGCTGGACAACTACCTCAGCACCAAGCAGATCACTGATTTTAACAGCTCTGAGCCATGGGGCTGGTATAAAGCAGAAAGCTGATTAATCTTGAGTTTTTAATGTATACTGTATGTGTATTTAAGGTATGTAAGGAGGCGGCTTTGCTCTCATTGCTACCGTTACGTTATGAATTTAAAGAAGCATACATTCTATGGCAACACTTAAAACAGCTCAGAAAAAAACAGCACCCCGGAAATTAGCCAAAGGCTCTGGTGCTCAGGAAGTTTATCGTACTCTACGCCAAGAGATTCTGACTCTGGAAATACCGCCAGGACATTTCCTTGATGAGAATCAGATCGCAGAACGCTTTCATCTGTCCCGCTCTCCGGTTCGTGAAGCGCTGATACGTTTGTCAGGTGATGGTTTGGTCATTAGTCCTTCAAACCGGACTAACCAGGTTGCGCCATTAGATATCTCTTTGTTTCCAAAGTATATCGAATCCCTGGATGTAACTCAGCGAATGATCAACCGTCTGGCAGCACAACTGCGGACCGAGGCTGATATCGAGAAGATTCGGGCTCGCCAGGAGGAATATCAGAAAACGGTTAAACCGGGGAATTATCTGGCGATGTCCGAAGCTAACAAGGCGTATCACATGGCGATAGCCGATGCGAGTAAGAACCCCTATGTGGCAGATTTTTACCGCCGCTTGCTGGATGAAGGGCAGCGCATGCTACACCTTCATTTTGAATACCTGATGGAGGCAGAACAGGACAATATTAAGCAGGATGAACACAGCAAAATGACGGAGTCGATCATTAATCAGGATGTCGAGGCTGCCGAACGAATCGCCCACGAACATATGTGCCTGTTCCGTGATCGTTTCCTCAGATTCCTGCAGCGTAATTTCATGGAAGGTTTTTCAACCCATACCCTCTGATTTCAGGTTATACAGGGCCTTTTGATAAGCGGAGTTTAGTTTGTCTTTTAAATTTATCTCTGGAGAGCAGGTGCGCTCTCTGTTAACAGTGCCTGATTGTATAGAAGTTATGAAACAGGCTATGGCTGTAACCTCTGCCGGGCAGGTTAACGTACCTCCGAGGTTATATTTTTCACCATTTGATGATGATTCCAGGTGGTTTGGCCTGATGCCTGGTGCTAGCCAGGAGCTTAAATACTATGGGGCAAAGATCCTGAGTGAGCACCGGGATAATCCAACCAGGGGATTGCCCGCGATCCAGGGAGGTGTATTGCTGTTTGACCGGGAATCCGGAGAGCCGGTGGCATTAATCGATGGTGCGGCGGTAACGGAAATCCGCACAGCAGCAGCCTCTGCTCTGGCTACAGATATTCTGGCAAATCCATCGGCCGCTAAGTGCGGCATTTTTGGTACCGGGATTCAGGCTGCAGCGCATATCGATGCCATAAATGCTGTCAGGCCTTTAACAGAAATTGTGATCAGTGGTCGGGAGTACAGCAAAACCAGGCAGTTTGCAGCGCAGCAGTCAGACAGAACCGGCTTGAATATAAGAGCAACGGATGCGCCAGAAGAGGCCGCCGGGTGTGACATCGTTTGTACTGTAACCAGTGCGAAGAGCCCAGTTTTAAAAGGGGATTGGGTACAGCCCGGAACACATATTAATTTAGTCGGTGCCTACGCCAAAGATACTCGGGAAGCGGATAGTGCGCTGATAGCTAAATCGACAGTGTACGTCGATCTTATGGAATCCTGTAACAATGAGGCCGGCGATATTCTGATCCCCCTCGCCGAGGGGGTTATACAACCGGATCATGTTATCGGTGAGATTGGCGCAGTGCTGAACAGTGAACTCCACGGGCGACTCGATAGTAAGCAGATCACTGTTTACAAGTCACTGGGGATCGTCGCTCAGGACCTGTTTGCGGGGCAGTTTATTTTAGACAAGTTACTCAATCACTGATCCTATACAAATATACCGGCTCAGCGGAATAAGTTTTTATCGATATTTCTTTCAGCGCTGTCGGGGCCTTTATCCTAGGTGGATAAAGTGTCGCGGCTATTCATCCTATCTTGGTTTTCGAGCACATAGTTTGATTGTCATTATGCTGCTCTTTTTTGGCCTCCCTGCTAGTAGGGAGGCCTTTTTTTTGTGTATATAGAGGTAATCTCCATAAGTTGGGTAACTCAGAGTCCGCTCTTAGAGCTGGGGATAAGCAGATAGAATGCTATATTAGCGAATACTAAAAATCCGGATTTGGCACTTAGCGACCCAACTCTGAAGCTTAGGTTTATGTCCAATTTTGGGGGGTGGATGGATGCGGAAGCACCCTAGGTTTCGAATGAGAAAGTCAACTTTATGGCTGAAGCAAACTTAATTCTGCGCTAAAGGCAAGGGCCTTACAGTGAAATTTTGATTCCTGATGCGACCCGCCAGTCACCCATTGCTTAGCTGGAGACTGCCGAGCCGGTATTAACTTACTGGCCAGAGGTCAGAAAGCTAACCGATTAAACTTGAATCAATCAGAGCATCTTGCGTACGCTTTCATTGGGGATAAACGGCACTTCAAGTTCTTCCAGAGATTTAAATTCAAACTGGTTATTGATGGCGTTGATCCAGTTGTGTGCCCGAGGGAGTAGCTCGCGATCATCGGATTGCATTCGGCCACAGGTCACCAGGATGCCCATATCCGCGCCCAGATAACTGTATTCTCCTTCGCCGTAAACGCGCAGGTAAAATGCATTGCTTTCGTCGCCGACATTACTCCAGTCGATACTCTTGCGAACGAATTCAATGTTGCCATCTTCCTGCAGATTCCAGATGCCGGACTGCGGTGCTTTGGTGATCATGCGCACCTGGTCTTCGGTATGTTTCAGCACCAGCTGGGTCCAGGTGCCGTAATCCGCCCAGCGCTTCTGGATCTCATCGACGTTTATCTCAAAGTCCACATCCATGAATTCCAGCAGGTGGAACAGCATCAGGGGAGCGCCACCGTATTTGGAGGTCACCAGGTTGGTCAGTGGGCTGGCGCCGCTGATGCGTGGGTTGATTTCACCCAGGTAGACTTCGCCATCGTCGGTATCCACCAGATAGTCGAAACAGAAAGTGCCGCGGTAGCCGTTTTCATACAGCTTGTCGCCCATGGCCTTAACCATGTTGATGATCTTATCGCGCTGTTCGCCTTGCAGCAGGTCCGGGAAGATATCGTTACCGCACCAGCCGCCTTTATAAGGTGTCAGTTCTTCGTAGCCGGTAATGTCCGTTTGCAACGGTCCGACTAAAGTGCCGCACCGGGTTGCTACGGCTTCAACCGTACCCGGAATGTGGTTGATATATTTCATTACCTTCAGGGTTTCGCCAACGATCTTATCGGCGTGCTTATCCCAGTCGGCTTCGCTTCTGATGAAGAAAGTTGTCTTACCGGAATCACCGTAAGGAGTTTGCACTACCAGGTTGGAACCGAGGTTATTACTGCTCGCCAGTTCCATCAGCTCCTGGAAACTTGATGCTTTAACATCGACCAGGTTCGGTGCGCTGGGTACGCCGGCTTCATTGGCCAGCTGGGTAGTGACTATCTTGGAATCAATATGGGTACGCAGGCTGGCTGAAGGCAGGGCTATTTCAAGGCCCAGGCTGTCGGCAATCTGTTCGGTCTTTTCATCGAACATCACTGTCAGCAGTTTTCCCTTGCCGTTGGCTTCGATCAGATCGATGGTTTCCTTATGGCTCAGCAAATAGTTCACCATATCTTCCATTGACTGGAATTCACGTTCGCCATTTAGCTCAGGGTTAGTGACCCGAAAATGTTCGCCATCGAAAGAATCAAAATAGGTAACATATTTGAAGCTTTGAACCCATTGGCCCAGCCCCAGAACGTTATAAGCGGTAGGTGAAATGAAATATATTGGCGTCTGGTTTTTCCGGAAAAAACGGTAGATATCAGATAGACCTATCAGCTTTTTTTTATTTTTCATATTAAGACCTTCTTTAGAATTATTGTCGGCACTTATGCTCTTTTTAGGGGGGATTATTTTCAGCACAATTTGCAAAGCTGTTCTGAATGTTTTTCTTATCAATGACTCGCTGGTTGATCGTTTTAGATTCATTTGTCTTCACCAATTTTGAATTCCTGAGGTGAACTCGTTTGTTTTGATTTCATTGTTTGAGCGTTATTCATAATGAATCTGTAATTTGGTTTGGCCGGTTTCACCAAAGCAGAGGCTGAGGCTGTTATGGGGCCAGAGGTAATTGACTATTCCTTCCTGCGGATAATAGGCTGCGGTATATAAGGTGCCCGAGTCATACACATGATGAGGGCGGTATAAAGGCGGATTTAAAAAGCTCAGTATCGCATCCTGGTTCGAGGGAGCAGCCGGAGCGGCCAGCGCATTCAGGGCTTCCAGGCGGATCATTGAGTCGGCAAGGAACAGTGCCTTATCGTCCTCTGAAGTGCCCTGATGATTGGTTGACGTGGTGGCTCGGGTAACACAGGTTTCCCGATCAGGTGCGATAAACACAGTGGCGTGTTGTCCACTGCTGTCCACTAATGCGATGTTGTAATCCAGATGTATCGGAATGCGGCTGAAGGCGGCAATAGCTTCCTCAACGCTGGAACAGGTTTCCAGCACGTAGCGCATAACAATGGTGATGCCGAAGCCGACGCCTTCAACCAGACGGCCGCCATAGGCGATAGATACCGCCAGACCGGATTCGTTCATGCCATCCAGCGCGCCCCAGATACAATCAGCCATGGCAATTACATTGTTACCCAGCCATTTGCTGTGCAGGATAGTGCCTTCGCATAAAATGGGCGGGAAATCATAATTTCGAATCAGGGCTGGTTGTGGTTTTTTTACAATCAGTTGGGAGCAGCCAGAGAAGAACGGGGGCGGGCAGTAAAGACTTAAAAAACGGGCCTGAAGATCATCGCAATCGAGTAATTTAAGGATATCTTTATACAGCGGGTACAGCTCGGGCATATGTTGTTTTAATGCCTGGATACATTCAAGATAGGTGGGTCGTGCAGCTTCACCTTCATCCAGATACCAGGCTCGGTATGCCGGCCAGTTTTGCTTAAATAACTGGCTGAACTTTTCAGCTGGATAATTCTCTTTGATAACCTCAAACTGTAAGTTTTTCATTCGAGCTGATCTCCCTAACGCAAAATTCAATTTTGAATCGAATTTGCTGCCATAAACTGTATCGGGTACAAAACAGTCTAAAGCAGCAATTCGCATGCCAGAGTTTTTCCGGAAGGTTCTGATTCCTTACTCAGTTGTGTCTGCGGTAGTTTGCGGCAAATCAGTGCCTTGAGGTGAGTTATCCCAGCCGATCAATGCTTCAAGTTGCTCAGCAATATCCAGTACGGTTGCATCGGTACCAACAGGACCTGCCACCTGAATTGAAAGCGGCAGCTTCTCGTTGCCCAGCCCCATTGGTAAGGCACAGGCCGGCATACCGATTAAATTGGCGTCGTAGAGGAAGGTGGCCCAGTCCAGCCAAGGGTAGGTGATCCTGGTTGAACCTATATACTTTGGATGGCGGAAACCCTGTTTAAAGGCCTCGCAACCCAAGGTCGGGGTGATGAAAACAGATGTGCCAGCGCGTTCAAACATGGCCATATAAGCATCGTGGATCGCATTACGGTGCTCTTCAGCTGCGTTGAATTCCTCTTCCGTCAGGCTGGCACCAAACTTCATCATCTCCTGGGTGTTTTTTTCCAGGCCTTTGTGGGGCGCGCTTTTCTGTTTCTGGAAACTCCAGGAGTCAAAGTGTGCGCTAGTGGCCCAGGCCACTACCGAGGTTGGCAGGTGGGGGTGATCATTAATCACTTCAGCCCCGGCGGCCTTCAGTCTCTTAACGGTCTGACGGAAGGTCTGGCGAACATCATCATCAATTGGGGCAAAGCCCAGGTCTTCTGAGACAATAATTTTCATGCCGACTATGCTCACCGGATGATGCGCGTGTGCAGCAAGAGAATCCTGATAAGCGTGCTGATCGTTATTTTTCGCCAGTACCGAGTACATCAGTCGAGCATCGGCAACGCTGCGGGCCATCGGGCCATAGGAGACAAGGGTACTCCAGGAAGGGAAGCAGGGCTCTCTTGGAACAGCCTTGAAGGAGGGCTTGAAGCCAACAATGCCACAGAATGCCGCAGGAATACGGATTGAACCGCCACCATCGCCACCTAGTGACAGAGTGCCCGCTCCGGCTGCCACTGCTGCACCGGCTCCGCCGGATGAACCTCCACAGGTCCGTTGCGGATTCCATGGGTTAGAGGTTGGGCCATACAGCTTGGAAGTGGTAATTCCCATCAGGCTGAATTCCGGGCAGGTTGTCTTGGCGAAAATAACCGCGCCGGCCCGTTCCAGCTGCTCTACCGCGGCACAGGTTTCATCGGGAATGAAATCCATCTGAGTAGAGGAGCCATTGGCGCAGGGTACCCCAGCCAGCCATTGCGAGTCCTTGATAGTAACGGGCAGGCCACACAGCGGTCCGCCCAGTCCATTTGCCAGCAGTTCATCGGCGGCCGCCGCTGCCTGGCGTGCCCGGTCATAGAGTTTGACCGCAAAGGGGTTGAATGCTTCTGCGACGCGCTCAGCGTGCTCGATCGTGGCTTCCAGCAGTTCGATGGCGGATATTCGTTGTGCTTGCAGATCTGCGATCAGTTCAACGGCAGATTTCTGGATTAGATTCATCTGACTTCTCTTATTATCATTTTTTCTGAGTTCTGGATTATCAGCTGGCTGAGAGAGGCCGATCTAGGATCGTTGAACAGCGTATCAGGCAGCATTGGAAAGTTGTAGAACTCAACAGCATGGATCATAATGTATGCCCATTCATTTAAAATATCAACACTATGATCCATGATGTATGACAACGAGAGTTTAGAAGTCTTCCTGGGCGTCGCCGGAGTTATCACCCAGGCGGAGCTCCCGATCGTTCGCTCGCAGGGCCGTATGGGAGAGTATGCGGTGGTTTACCGTATCTACAGGAACAAGCAGGGGGGCGGTTTTGGAGACCAGAGTAAGCATCCTTTTGCCTGGGCCATTCTGGTGTATGTCGATACCCTGCCGTTACGCATAAATAGCGCAAGGGGGGCTTGCCGGGAATGGTCGACACTGGACCGTGCGGCCCAATGGCTGACTGCCAACGGCTTCAGTTACTGGTGGACCCGCAATGACTTGGAATTACCCTATCCTGAGGCTGAAGATACCTCTCTTACAGAAGTGAATAATCTTCCCGATATTATTTAGCCTCACTGTGTCTGAGTAGTTCTTGAACTCCTGGTATCTGGGACAGATCATGTTGGCTTAAACCTTCCTGCATTACGCAGGAAGATGATCCCTTGGATCTGTCCTCCCCCTCTATTGCAATAAGCCGCATCAAATCCAACGCTTCAATCCTGAATGTTTGTCTTCGTCTATCCCTCTTTATCCTTCCGGTCGCTTAATTCAATGATGAATGTTGATTCAATAGTGAATTACAAGTGAATCCATATCTCTAAAAACGCCTTCGAAATTGAATCAGTATTATATAACTAGTTGATTTTAATTGATTAAAAAAAGTTGGCGTAAAATTAGCTGTATGGTGAATATGACAAAGTACTGTCTGATGCAGGAACGTGTGTCTGGAAAGGTACTGGGCTATGAAAAAGCTACTAGGGTTAATAATAAGCATTCACATAATCGGGAGTCGGCGTGAAAACCTATAACAAATTATATATCGATGGCCAATGGGCTACACCGAATGGATCTGCTTCGATCGATGTGATTAATCCGGCAACCGACCAGGTTATCGGAACCACTCCAGCAGCTAACGCAAGCGATGTTGATCACGCTGTAATGGCTGCACGCAGGGCTTTTGCCGATTGGTCTCAAACAAGCGCTGAAACACGTGCAGGCTATATCAAAGCAATTGCCGACAAACTCGCTGAGCGCAGTGAAGAGATGGTGCAGATCGTCACCGCAGAGATGGGCGCGCCCCTTGCTTTCAGTCGCGAGGTGCAGGTTGAAGATCCTATTGATGCGCTTCTCAAACATGCCGATCGCGCCGCTATGCTTGATCACGAGCGGGTTGTTGGTAATGCGGTAGCGATAAAGGAAGCGGTTGGTGTTTGTGTCTTTATCAATCCCTGGAATTACCCGCTGCATCAGATGATTGGCAAGGTGGCTCCTGCTCTGGCTGCGGGTTGTACGATGGTGGTTAAGCCAAGCGAACAGACCCCGTTGCATGCCTTTCTACTGGCAGAAGTTATCGACGAAGTAGGCCTGCCAGCCGGTGTATTTAACCTGGTGAATGGCACTGGCGAAGTGGTCGGTGAGCCGTTATGTACACACCCGGAAGTGGATATGGTTTCCTTCACCGGCTCAACCCGTGCAGGTGTCAGAATTGCTCAGTTGGCTGCGCCATCAGTTAAGCGGGTATGCCAGGAGCTGGGGGGCAAGTCGCCTTTCCTGATTGCCGAAGATGCCAACCTGGAAGCAGCCGTGCAGCTTGGAGTCGATGATGTGATGTACAACAGCGGCCAGACCTGTACGGCACTGACCCGTATGCTGGTGCCAGCTGAGCGCTATGAAGAAGCCGTTGAAATCGCCAGGCAGCATGCTGAATCTTTCGTGGTCGGTGATCCGTTACGCGCAGAATCAATGATCGGACCTATGGCTTCAGAAGCACAGCGCCAGGGCGTGCTGGAGTATATCCGTATCGGTATTGAAGAGGGTGCCCGCCTGGTTACCGGCGGCGAAGAGCGCCCAGCTGGTATGGAAGTTGGGGCCTATGTACGCCCGACTATCTTTGCTGATGTTAATAATCAGATGCGTATTGCCCGGGAAGAAATTTTTGGCCCGGTGCTGTGCATGATCCCTTATCAGGATGAGCATGAGGCTATTGCTATAGCGAACGATACTCCCTATGGACTCTCGGCCCGTGTCTGGGCTGCAGATACAGAACACGCACGTAACCTGGCCCGCCAAATACGCGCAGGGCAGGTGTATGTAAATGAAGGTTTCTGGAATAACGAAGCGCCTTTTGGTGGTTACAAGCAATCCGGCAATGGCCGTGAGCTGGGTGACTGGGGCGTGGAGGAGTTTCTGGAAACCAAAGCCATCATCGGTGGCTAATGCTGTTGTGAAGGCAGATGCCTTCACGTGGAATGAATTTTGTGGAAATCGATAGGGCTACGCCGCACCGGGCCTTTTCGATTGCCACTATAAACCGGGTAATAAAACTGAACTGATAGCAGCTTCTAGCAACTTCGGCTGGTATCAGATCAACGAGATTACCAACTCATAATAGAAAAATAATTAGAGGATTTACGTTTATGTCCGTCTCAAGCCCCCATATTAAAACACTCGGTTTTAAGGACATCGTCCTTTACTGTGTTGCGGCCATACTGTTGGTCGATCAGATTGCCTTGTCTGCCTCAGTTGGCCCTCATGCGGTTTTCTGGTGGGTAGTCACTATTGTTATCTTCATGATTCCTAACTTGCTGGTTACTGCCGAGCTGGGTACCGCGTATCCTGAACAGGGCGGTATCTATGCCTGGATTCGAAATGCTTTCGGTACCCGCTGGGCTGCACGGGTCACCTGGCTGTACTGGATCAATATCGCGCTGTGGGTACCATCGGTATTCATCATGTTTGCCGGTATGCTTTCGGCGCTGTTTTTCCCGGAAATGACCCTGTGGCAGCAGATCGGCCTGGGTATCTTCCTGTGTGCACTGGTGGGCTGGGCAAACTGCCTGCCGCTGAGCGTATCCAAGTGGATCCCTAACCTGGCGACGCCGCTTAAGTTTATTATCATCCTGATCATCGGTGCAGCCGGTCTGAACTACGGTCTGGAAAACGGCTTTGCCAATAGCATGGATTTCGGTGCAGCGATGGATGATCTGGGTGGTGGTCTGGCCTATATTCCTGTAATCGTTTACGGTTGCCTGGGTCTGGAACTGATCATGTCTGAAAGCGATTCCATCATTGAACCGGAAAAAAATATTCCTAAATCAATGATTATCGCCGGTGTTCTGACTGCTATCTTCTACATTTTTGGTACCGCAGGTATTCTTGCGGCCGTTCCTGCTGAAGAGGTTGAGATTGTTAATATCTTCGCAGTCACTCTGAAGGAGCTGTTTGGCGATACGCCTGAAGGTCAGATGATTACAGCAGTGCTGGGGATCGCGACTCTGTACACCTTCTTTGCAACCATGGTTGCCTGGACGCTTGGCGGTAACACGGCTATGGCTGAAGCGGGTCAGGAAAAAGAGATGCCGGCAGTATTCGGTATTGAGCACAAAGTTCATGGCGCGCCGGTTGGCTCCGCTATTCTTACCTGTGTTATCAGCGGCTTGATTCTGGTTGTTTATGGCTTCATGGCTAGCTCAGCAGAAGAGCTGTTCTGGACGCTGTTCTCCTTCAGCGCCATTATCTTCCTGATGCCTTATGTGGGTATGCATCTTGCCTTTATGAAGCTGCGCTTCAGCGACGCAAATCATCCGCGTCCTTTCCGTCTGCCTGGTGGTAACGGCTTTGCTCTGTTATTGACCGGGGTCTGTGTCTTTGTACTTTGTCTGTCTATTGTCCTGTTCGTCTGGATTCCGGGTGAGCCTCTGGATATGCAGTATATGGCGCAGGTGGGTACGGGTCTGTTCTTGTCATTCATTGTTGGTGAGATTCTGGTACGCATGGGTGAAAAGCGCAAGCAGGCACACAACCTGTCTGCAGCCAAGACTGTCTAAGATGTAGCAGCTTCGACCAGCCTGGCTGTAATGGCGTGCTGGTCGTTATCAATAAGAAAGCATGTCCTGATCTGGTTCCTCAGTTCAGGCCATGCTTTTTCAGTTTACGCGAGGCGGTTGGCTGGCTGATGCCAAGGTAGCGTGCCAGTTCGTAGGTGCCCTTGCAATGTTGCAGTGCTTCTTCAAGCAGCTGTTTCTCAACCTTATCGATCACATCATTCAGGGTACTTTCCCCCGGAATCAGCGTCGGTATCTGAATGGTTTCCTCGATTTCGCTGCGATGGCTGGTTGGCTCTGCCTGCAGATCCGGAATTTCCATAATCGGAGATGACAGATCATTGTACGGCTGGATTAACTTGCCGGGACTGGCTAGGTAGGAGCGTTCCATCGCGTTTTCAAGTTCCCGAACGTTACCCGGCCAATCATGGGCAATGAACTGCTTGCGCAAGTTTGTCGACAGTTCCTTATCCTGGCCATAGCGTTTATTAAGGCGCTCAAGGATATGCTCAAGCAACAGGGGGATGTCTTCTATACGTTCTCGCAACGGTGGAATCACAATAGGAACGACATTGATTCGATAGAACAGGTCCAGCCGGAACTCATCGTTATCAACCCGTTGGCTGAGGTCCTGATTGGTTGCAGTTATCAGTCTGAAGTTGATGACTTTGCTCTGGGTGCTGCCGATGCGGCTTACCTTGCCATCCTGGAGAACCTTGAGGAGTTTTGCCTGCATTGACAGAGGCAGTTCACCGACTTCATCCAGAAACAGGGTGCCGCCATCGGCTTGCTCGATTACCCCTGCTTTTCCCTGTTTGGTTGCGCCGGTAAAGGCTCCGGGGGCATAGCCAAACATCTCTGATTCAAACAGTGTTTCCGGAATGGTGCTGCAGTTTACTTCGATAAACGGGCCTTTGCTGCGATCGCTTAAATCATGCACCAGCTGGGTAAAGGCGGTTTTACCGACTCCGGATTCACCCAGAAACAGGATGCTTGCATCGGAACTGGCTATGCGCTCCAGCAGCTCATATATCCTGCTGATCAGGGGGCTTCTCGAAGGCAATTTCAGCGCCGATTTGAGGGCCGGTTTTGGTTCGGTTGGTTGGCGCATGAACTGAGACTGCAGCCATTCATACTCTTTTTTCAGCAGCTGAATTTCAGTCAGGTCGGTGGCAAAGCTGATTACCCGGTAGAGTTTATTCTGCTCATCGAACACCGGATAGCCTTCAGTCATCAATACCCGCCCGGTATGGGTAACCTGCATCACCTGGGCTTCTTTTCCTGTTTTCAGGACCTGCAGAGATATGGAGGGGGTTAAGATCCCTTTTGCTTCCAGATCCTTGAGTGAGGCACCGACAAACTCTTCCTGAGGAATGCCGTAGATAGCTGCATTGCTGGCGCTTGCTTTGATGATGATCCCGTTCGCGTCGGAAATAGCAATATTGCCATGGGACCATGCGAGCACCGCATTAAGTTCCAGTTCTGCATCGGTAGTCACTGGGTGTATCTCCTGTTATATCCAGGGATGGATGCTCCCTAGCAAGCTATGGGCTGCACAAGCCAAGGATGGCGGTGCAGCAAAAGTCATCGTTACTATTACTATAAGTCAAAAATGAATCATTGTTCCAGTGTTAAGTGATTCACAAAAGAATCGTTGCTTTTTAATTATTAGTTAACTTGTTGTAATTTATGGGTTAGTTTTTTTTGGCACAGTTCTGGCTATATAAGTCTGTAAGTCCCTGAGAGCTCTTAGGCGTATCGGGCGATAGATATAACAACGATTTTTTAATTTTGGAGATAAGTTGATGAGTTCTGTAATTCGCATTCAAAAAGATGGTTCCGGCGTAGCTGGTCTGGCTGCTTGTTCTGTAGTACCGGCTGAAGCGGTTCTGAGCGGTGCTGCAAACGAAAGCGGTGAAGTTCATTTTGAAGCTGGTGAAGGCAAACTCACCGTTGGTACCTGGGAATGCACGCCTTATGCCGAGATCCTGAGCTGCCCTGATTTTGCAGAATACTCAACTATTCTGAAAGGTAAGGTTGCACTGACTAATTCTGATGGCTCGGTTGAAACCTTTGAAGCCGGTGAGTCTTATGTACTGCCTGTTGGTTGGGAAGGCCGTTTTGAGGTGCTGGAAACCCTGCGTAAGATCTACGTTATCGTTGCCGAATAAGCACTGACTAATTAAGTGTTGCCTGACTAATGCAGGTAAGGTGTGTCGCGGGTTGGCGGCGCACCAATAGCTTCAATATGAGTGATGCATTTAACTGCCGAATCCGGTGAGTTTTTACCAGCCATCGCTTATGAGGAAACTTATGAGGGAACTACAGTAGGATAAGGCTGATAGCTCCCGCCAGAATATTAGTTAAAACTGATCAAATGATAGCACTGCCGGATAAGCTGTAGCATCCCATGGCTGGAGTAAAACAATAATGAATGATTTAGCAAAAAGAGCTCTGCAAGATACAACTTTATTCCCATACTGGCTGGATAGTCCTGATGCGCCAAATGTGGAACCTCAGCTGATTGGTAAAACTGAGGCTGACCTGGTTATTGTCGGTGGTGGGTTTACAGGCCTGTGGGCAGCCATTCAGGCCAAAGAAGCGAATCCTGGGATGGATGTTGTACTGGTTGAAGCCGGCAAGGTCGCTTATGGTGCTTCTGGTCGTCCCGGAGGCATTGTTTCTACATCTGTAATGCACGGTCTGTCCAATGCCGTTCGCATCTTCCCGAAAGATATGGAGATGCTTGAGCAGCTGGGGCATGACAACATGGCGGGTTTCACCGCTACTCTGGAAAAACACAATATTGATTGCCATCAGGAATGGGGTGGCGAGCTTACTGTCGCAGTAGGTCAGGAGCATGTTCCCGTTATTCAGGAAGAATATGACCTGCACGTCGAGCACGGTCATGAAGCCGAGCTTCTGGACGCAGAAGGCGTTCGTGGGCAGCTTAACTCACCGTTGTTTGCCGGTGGCCTGTGGAACAAAAAGAACAGCGGTACTGTACATCCGGCCCGTCTGGCCTGGGGTTTGAAGAAGGCCGCATTGTCATTGGGTGTCCGTCTGTATGAAGTCTCGCCAATGACCAAGATTACCGATAATGGCACTACTATTACGGTTAAAACCCACGATGGTGAAGTGAAGGCGCCAAAAGTACTGCTGGCGACCAATGCCTTTGCTGAGGGGCATAAACGCATTAAGCAGCGGGTAGCGGCTATTCGCGACCGAGTCCTGATGACTGAACCGTTAAGCGATGAACAGATGGATCGAATCGGCTGGGCTAACCGTCAGGGTGTTTACGATACCCGTACCCAGCTTAACTATATGCGTCTGACCAAGGATAACCGCATCCTGTTTGGCGGGCGTCTGGGGTATTTCTTCAACAATAATACCGATCCTGAAACTGATCGTAATATCGAAGTCTACGAGCGACTCGGTGAATCATTCTTCAACACCTTCCCGCAATTGGACGATGTCCGTTTCGGACATGCCTGGAGTGGTCCTATTGCTCTGACCACCCGGATGGCTGTGCATTTTCAGCGCTACTATGACGACAAGATGGTGTATGCCGGTGGCTATTCCGGATTTGGTGTATCGACCAGCCGCTTCGGTGCTCGTGTCGGACTGGAAATTCTCAACGGAGCTAACGCCCCCGAGTGTCAGCTGGAACTGGCGACCACCGAGCCTAACTGGATGCCTCCAGAGCCATTCCGCTGGAGCGGTGCCATGATCACCATGAATGCGCTGGATACCGCGGATGAAAAAGGCGGCTGGCGCAACCCATGGTTGAAGTTTGTCACTATGTTGGGATTCCCGCTTTCTTAGACTGCTAAGAACCGATAATAAGAACTCAGCGTAGAGCTCTGTATAAGTGCTCTTTAAATGCGCTTTACGCAAAATATAGTCAGGTAAATATTTATGTCAGATAAAAAACTGAATCAGCCTCTGGGCGGTAATGAAATGCCACGTTTCGGTGGCCCGGCAACCATGATGCGTCTTCCTGCCCAGGAAACTGCTAAAGGCCTGGATGTTGCGTTTATCGGTGTCCCCTTTGACATGGGAACATCGAATCGGCCCGGAGCACGCCTGGCTCCACGTCAGATTCGTGATGAATCTCGTATGCTGCGTCCTTACAACATGGCCACCCGGGCGGCGCCTTTTGACAGTCTGCAGGTTGCTGATATCGGCGATGTGCCGATCAATCCATTCAATCTGTCAAAAAGTATCGATATTATCCAGGAATTCTACGCGGATGTTCTGGAACATAACTGCAAGCCTTTGACTCTGGGTGGTGATCATACGATCGCATTGCCTATTTTGCGTGCTCTGAAAGAGAAATATGGCCCGGTCGGTATGATTCATGTTGATGCGCATGCCGATGTTAACGATCACATGTTTGGTGAGCCTATCGCTCACGGCACGCCTTTTCGTCGTGCTGTCGAAGAAGGTCTGCTCGATGGTGACCGGGTAGTTCAGATCGGCCTGCGCGGTACCGGCTACGCTGCGGATGATTTCGACTGGCCCCGCGAGCAGGGCTTCCGGGTAGTTACCGCCGAGGAGTGCTGGTACAAGTCGCTGGAGCCGCTGATGGCCGAGGTGCGGGAAAAAGTGGCCGGTGGTCCGGTCTATATCAGTTTTGATATCGATGGTATCGATCCTGCGTATGCACCTGGAACCGGCACTGTCGAAATTGCCGGTCTGATGGTGCCACAGGCATTGGAGATCATTCGCGGATGCCGCGGTTTGGATATCGTCGGCGGCGATATGGTGGAGATTTCACCTGCTTATGACACCACCGGTAATACAGCGCTGCTGGGTGCCAACCTTCTTTATGAAATGCTTTGCGTTTTCCCAGGTGTTAATTATAGGGATTAGTTATCGGGATTAGTTTCCAAGATTAGTTTCCAGGATTAACTCCTCTGCTCAATAACTGCCTGCGGAGCAACTGCTCCGCAGGCAGTTCTATCACGTTTTTTATCCACTTTTTAAATTTTACCTTTGTTACTCAGATTGTGCGGTAGGCCGCTTTGTGCCATGAGCATGCTGGGCCTCTGCGTGCAAAATTTGTGATACGGGTTTAAAAATAAGGTTTATCGATGAAGTTAAAATGGATTGCGCCACTGGTGATGTTTACTGCTTCAGCTGTACAGGCTGCGGAAGTTTCTAGCACGCTGTCTTTTACCAATGACTACCGTTTCCGTGGTATCTCGCAAACCGCTGGTGATGCGGCTATTCAGGGGAGTATGGATGTAGCCTTCGACAACGGTATGTATATCGGTGCGTGGGGCAGCAACGTGGATTTTGAAGATGATGCAAACCTCGAGATCGATTGGTACGCGGGTTACGCTGGCGAGATCTCTGAAGCGTTGAGCTACGATACGACGCTGTACTACTACACCTACCCGGGTTATGACGCGGCCGATATCGACTATGCCGAGATCGATTTTAACCTGTATTACGGTGACTTTAAGCTCGAATACGCCTACTCCAACGACTATGTGAATTCGTCCGAAGAAGGCCAGTATGTTGCACTGGATTACAGCACGGCAGTTATTGAGAACCTGAATGTAGAACTGCATGCTGGTTACAGTTTCGGTGATTACTGGGATGACCTGGATATTGGTGACTATGCCGATTACTCAGCGGGTGTTTCCAGCAGCTTTGCCAGTGTAGATCTATCGGTGGCCTACCTTTACAACGATGTCGATGATGGTATGGATGTAGATAGCGGCGCGTTTCAGAATGATGAAACTTTACTGCTGAGCGTTTCACGGACGTTCTGATCTCTTTACCCCCTTCAAAAGAGATGCAGCCGGACAGGGAACAGGACCCCGCTTTTATGGCGGGGTTTTTACGTACAGGATGTACGGTATGTCGCGGGGACATGGATGTCCTGGAGCGACGATGTACAGGACGCATTTATCCTACGGGCGTATGGATGCGCAGGAGTAGGGTTCTGTACAGGATGTACGCTCTTTTACGAGAGCTGGGTCGCGGGGACATGGATGTCCTGGAGCGACGATGTGAAGAGCTTTTCTGCCGGACAATTTGCGAAACCTGGTGGGAGCGGCGCCTCGCCGCGAATAGCTCAACAATCGGCGCGGGGCGCGCCTCCCACAGAACTCGTTTATCGGATTTTTTCATCTGGCTCATTGAGCGGGCAAATTGTAAGTTTGAGTGGGTTAGATGAGCTGATCCTTCTAAGGGGTATAAAAGTAAAACCAATTTTTATGCAGGTGGCTTAAAAAAACAGCGTAAACAGCAAGCCTGCGAGTATTGCCATGGAGAAAATAACCGCCAGGAACGCGATGATCATTGGGTTTTTGAACATTGAGCGTAGCAGTATGACTTCGGTCAGGCTGGCGCCGGCACTGCCGATGATCAGCGCCATAACGGCCCCCATCCCCATTCCTTTTGCTGCAAGGGCTGCTGATAGCGGGATTACCGCTTCAGCCCGAATGTAAAGAGGTACTCCAATGATGGCAGCTACAGGAATCGCCAACGGGTTATCAGGCCCTGCATACTTGACGATCAGATCAGCCGGCATAAAGCCATAGGTGAAGGCGCCAATGGCGATGCCTAATAGTAGATAAGGTAGTACTTTGGTGAACTGGCTCCAGGTTTCACTCCAGATCCGGCGCCAGCGGTTGTCGTTTACCGTTGTCAGGGTGGCGGTGCCATCACCACAGGCCGGAGCGATTAGTTCCTTTTCATTGTCATCAGCTGCGCTAGCACAAGAGGATTTTCTGGCTGTTGCCCGCTCTGGATTGCTACCACATCCGGACACCGGCTTGTCACCGAATACCTCGGGGCGGACGAAGCGTTGAAAATTCATTTTCTCCAGCAGAAAACCCGCGAATATAGAAACTAATAGCGCGATAGCCGCATATACCAAAGTGACTTTGAGGCCGAAGGTCGCCAGGAATAGTCCGATGATGATCGGATTCAGCAGAGGAGAGGTGAACAGGAACGTGATGGTCGGCCCGAAGCCTGCGCGGGCTTTCAGCAGCCCGGTCAGCATAGGAATGGTGGAGCAACTGCAAAACGGCGTAACCCCTCCCAAAATGGCAGCAGAAAAGTATCCCTTACCGCTTTTTGAGCTGAGGATTGCTTGGATTTTACCGGCGGGAATATACTCCTGAATCACGCCAACCAGAAAGCTGATAAGAAGAAACAGAGCGGTCAGCTCGACACCCAGGAAAATAAACATATCCAAGGCTTCTTTGAACATGGATAGAACATCGTTTGGCATAATTTTACCTCGCTTTATTTCTATAATTCTAAGTTCATGGAAACATAATAATGATCATCTGCTTCCTGTGTCAATATATTTCTAGTAATATGGAAATGAATTGATTTTGAGGGACTGACAATGCAGATCGACATCGCGGCTAAACGTTTGGCTGAACTGGGTCATGTTACCCGTCTTCAGATTTTCAGGTATCTGGTGAAAGGGGGCAGGCAGGGGGTGCCTGTTGGCGAGATTCAGGCTGCGCTGGAGGTACCCGGGTCGACTTTGTCCCATCATATAACCCGCCTGGTTTCAGTAGGGCTTGTCGAGCAGCGCCGTGAAGGCAGAACCCTTTACTGCGTGCCCCAGTATGATCAGCTGGAAAACCTGATCGGTTTTTTGCAGGATGAATGCTGTGTCAATGAAGGTCGTGTCTGAGAAAGTGGTTAGCGGACTTTAATTCACGATCACTAGCGAATTGGCAATTTGGTGGTGTACTTAATCTCTTCCATCGAAAAGCTGGATGTCACATCAGACAGTCCGCCCACCTTATTGACCAGTTTTTTGTAAAACAGATCGAAAGATGCGATGTCTTTGGCCACGACGCGCAGCAGGTAATCCCACTCGCCGGCCATGCGGTAACACTCGACGACTTCATCAAAGGCGTTCACTGTCGCAGCGAAATGTTCCAGCCATTCGCTGTCATGGTGCTGGGTCTTGATATGCACAAAAACCGATACGCCCAGTTGTGCTTTTGATCCATCCACCAGGGCCACTCGCGCCTTGATGATCCCCTCATCCTCGAGGCGTTTTACCCGCTTCCAGCAAGGTGTGGTGGACAGGTTTACCTGTTCAGCCAGAGCGCTCAGTGACAGGGTAGAATCTTCCTGGAGGAGATTAAGGATTCTCTTATCTGTGCTATCCATAAAAAATAATTCCTATTTGATGATTTCCATAGAAAATAATTCTACTACGGGCTGGTATTGGTAAACAATAAGCAATGTTTTTCTCCGTGACAGAGAATACAATTAATTCATTGTTAATTAAGTTTGATGGAGCAGGGCAATGAATAGCTGGGTCACCGAATCAATCAATAAAATCGAAGCCGATTATCAGCGTTCTGCAGATACGCATCTGATCAAACTTGAGATCCCCTCTTTGCAGGGAATCGATATTTATCTAAAGGATGAAAGCACCCATCCAACCGGTAGCCTTAAGCATCGTCTGGCGCGTTCACTGTTTTTGTATGCCCTGTGTAACGGCAAGATCCATCAGGATACGACAATTATCGAAGCCTCCTCTGGCAGTACTGCGGTATCCGAGGCGTATTTTGCCCGCATGATTGGCCTGCCATTTATTGCAGTAATGCCACATAGTACTGCACGCAGCAAAATCAAGCAGATTGAGTTGTACGGTGGGCGTTGTCATTTTGTTGATTGCCCGACACAGATGAACAGTGCTGCCATCGAGCTGGAGAAATCGATCAACGGTTATTTCATGGATCAGTTTACTTATGCTGAGCGGGCAACCGACTGGCGTGGCAATAACAATATTGCCGAGAGCATCTTCAAGCAGATGGAACATGAACCTCATCCAGTGCCAGCAACGCTGGTAATGAGTGCCGGTACGGGAGGCACTTCTGCAACGCTGGGGCGCTATATCCGTTATAAGGGTTATAACACCCAACTGCTGGTGGTCGATCCGGAAAATTCAACGTTCTACGACTGCTTTGTAACCAGGGACCGTAGTATTAAGTCCGGCATTGGTAGCCGTATCGAAGGTATTGGTCGCCCCCAGGTAGAGGCGTCGTTTCAGCCGGATGTGATTGATCAGATGATGCAGGTTCCCGATGCTGCCAGTGTGGCGACGATCCACTGGCTGGAAAAACTGATCGGCAGAAAAGCTGGAGCTTCCACTGGCACTAACCTTTGGGGCGCAATACAGGTAGCCCGGCAGATGCAGCGCGAGCAGCAAACCGGATCGATCGTGACCCTGATGTGTGACAGCGGCGAGCGATATCTGGATACCTACTATGACGAAACCTGGGTGGCAGAGCATATCGGTGATATTCAGCCTTATCGCGAGCAGCTGGATTCGTGGCTATAGAATTTTCTGCTAATTTACACAGGCTTAGGCTTAGCCGCGGTGCTTTTCTCTTGCCAGGGTTGGCGAGACACCGAAGTAATCCTTGTAACAGTTGCTGAAGTGGCTGGTGCTGACAAAGCCGCAGGCCAGGGCGATATTGGTGATGGAGTCGTGGCTTTGTAGCAACAGCCGACGGGCATGGGTGATACGCAACTCAAGGTAATAGCGCCCCGGTGAGGTTTCGAGATGATTCTGGAACAGGCGTTCGATCTGGCGTCGAGAGATACCTATACAGGAGGCAAGTTCGTCGACGCTGAGTGGGTCTTCTATATTGGAACCCATAAGCTGCATCAGATCACGCAGGGTTTCCGGTAAGCTGGGATCATCGCTTACCTGGATTAGCTTGTCTTCGCCACTCTCGGAAACCTGATCACTGCTCAGGATCTCACGAATAGCCCGGGTAATTTGTTTACCATTAACATCTTCTATCAGCTTGAGCATCATCTCCAGTGCACTGACCGGTCCCGCACAACTGATTCTTTGTTCTTCGATCACGAGTACTTGCTCGGAGACCCTTACCTTGCTGAACTTCTCCCGCATAAAGGCATGGTTGTCCGGATGCAGGGCACAGTTCTGATTATCCAGCAGGCCTGCATAGGCCAGTGCGATGGCGCCGTTCCAGATACCTCCCAGAGTCATTTTGTACTGGGCAGCCGTTTTTAGCTTGGCGGTTAAAGGCTTATGCTCTGAAAGCGAACAACGAAAACCCCCGCATACAATCAGAACATCAATTTCGTTCGCGCTTTCCAACCTGAGGTGATCGATTACACCGTTGGTGGAGATGTCGATTCCCAGATCGCTTTTTACCGTCTGTGAGTTCAATCCGAAGGTGGTGAAGCTGAACAACGGCGCGGTTCGTACCAGGTTAGCTGTGACTAACGCATCGACTGCAGCAGTAAACGCCATCATTGAAAAATGCTCTAGCAGCACAAAGCCAACGCGCAAGGGTTTGTCTGGTGTTTCCTGTGTCGGCAGGAAGGCACTGTTGGCATCGCGCATCAGGGTGCTGAAGTGGCGTTTTTCTTTGGACTCATTCATCGAGCAACCTCAGGGGACGATTCTTATAATGGCGACTGTTATAGCAGCATATTAATAGTCTAGCCACTGAAAGTGACTTGAACTTAGAAAGTAGTGTAAAACTCTGTAAAAAAATGTAAACAGATCAGGTAATAATTTCACATACATAATTTTTATTGATTACATTTGTGTTTTTTGTGTCACTTAAATATTAATTAAATTGCTTGGCGTCACTGTTTTTGTTTGATTTGTAATGCTGTGTTTACAAGCGGTGTTTCGGTTATTATTTTTTATGGTTTTTGTGTTTATTTCGCTGGCTGGCTTCCTATTTTTATTAGATGTATAAAATAAATCGTTCTTATGATTAATGCGTTTTAGATGTCTGTCTGTCAGATATTTAATCAGTAAGTCGTAAGGGTATATTCAATACATGTCGTAGAAATATGTCGCGAAATATAAAAACAACCTTCCAAACGGAAGCCGCGGAGTAAAACATGAAAGATATTCGTAACCGGTTTAGCCTGAAAACTATTGCAGCGTCTACCCTGATGCTGGGTGCCGTTTTGTCAACTTCAGTACCGGCCGCTACCACCCTGCGTATTGCCACCACTCATGCTCCTGATCAGTATGCATCGGAAGTGATGCAACAGGTGAAAAAAGATCTGGAGGGTGCCGGTGTTGATCTGAAAATCAAACTCTATATGGCCAGCCAGCTGGGTTCCGGTGAGCAATTAATGGGCGAAGCGGTGCGTGGCAGTATCGATATCGTACACGCCTTTGTGTATAGCCATAAAGATCCGATTCTGGAGATTAACTCGTTGCCTTATCTGGTTTCCAGCTATGATCAGATGGAAAAAGTCTTCAGCCCGGGATCAAATTTCTACACTATCTTTGATCAGCGCATGGATAACCTGGGCTTGAAATTGCTGGGTATTACCGGTGAAGGCTTCATTGGTGTGATGTCTTCTTCCGAACCTGAAAATTACCGTACCACCGGCGCTAAAGGTCAGAATGTCCGCGTATGGAGTGCTCAGGCCGCTAAACTGGCAACTCACGATATGGGATACAACACCACTACGATCGACTGGGGTGATGCATTCCCGGCAATTCAACAGGGTGTGGTTGATGGCATGATCGGCGCAACGCCGGAGGCCACTTACACCACATTCAAAGAGGCTATCAATCACTACGTGCCTTACAACGCGTTTGTTGAAAATACCGCTTACTACGCCAGTAAGAAAACCTGGGAAAAGAAGCTTAACGCAGAACAGCGCAAGGTTGTGCAAGAGGTGTTCGCCAAAGCCGCAGCAACCTTTGTCGACTGGAGCCGTGAAAATGATGCGGCTAATTTGAAGAAGCTGGAAGAGTTCGGTGTGAAGATTCTGCCGCTGACCGATACTGAACGTAACACCATTGCCACTGAGATTCGTTCGGTAACCTGGCCAAAACTGGAAGAGCGTCTGGGTAAAGACATTCTGGACAAGATTGTCGCCGATCTTTAAGGAACTCTTAGTAAGGACTTCGGAGTAAGCATCTCTGAATAAGTACCTGGCACTAGTGGAACTCTTCATTTCTATATGAAGAGTTCCACTATTTTCTGAATTGATATCACCATATTGAAACGTCGAATATAAGAATTACGTTTTATGTCTATCAATTATAATAAAAAGAGAGAAGGCGTATGCATTTAAATATACCTAAGCCGCTCGGTAAACTGGTAAATTTTCTTCTCAGAACCAAAGAATATGTGCTGGCAACGTTTAGCCTTATTCTGGCCTTTGTTTTTTTCTTCGTGGTTATTTTGCGCTATCTGTTTCAGGCAGATCTTTTTGCCTATGAAGAGTGGGTACTGATAATCGCATTCTGGGTTTATTTTCTTGGCGCTGCGATGGGCAGTTATGAAAACACCCATGTTAAAGCAGACTTTCTGCTCTCGCTGATCGATAGCGTGCGCACCAAATGGATCGTGATTAATGTCACCCTGCTGATTGAAATACTGATAGGTGTCGTACTGACCTACTGGGGCTGGTTGATGTTGTTCGAAGAGATTGATGCCTACCCCAACTGGCAGACCACCACCGGGTTGCAGTTGCCGTTCGTTCTTCCCAAACTTGGAATCTTCCTCGGTTTTGTTCTGATGACCTTCTATACCACGTTGCATCTGTACAGCGGCTTACGCGATGGGCCGACGCCGGAATGGGAATCTGACGAAGCCCCGCCTCATCTTTAGGGCGCATTTATAGACATTGTTTGTAAGCACAGTCTATAGCCGCTGTTTCTAAGCATTACACTGACGGAAATATATTATGTTAATTCTGCTGACACTTCTGGTGATCTGCGTAGCGCTGGTGGCCGGTATTCCGGTACCGTTCGCCTTCGGCCTCGCGCTTATCTATATGTCGTTGACCGGTGATCATGATCCGGCAGGTTTTTTAACCTCCGGCCATTGGCGCATGAACGTGCTGGTTCTGCTGGCCATTCCACTGTTTATCATCGCGGGGACAATTATGGAGCGCGGCAAGATCGCGCAGCCTCTGGTTGAACTCGCCGAACTGTTTGTCGGCCGTTTTAAAGGCGGTATGGCTTATACCGCTGTTGGTGCCAGCGCAGTTTTTGGCTCTATCGCTGGTAGCGCCACCGCCACATTGACCTGCATTGGCAGCATCATGATGCCGCAACTGCGCAAAGCTAACTACCCGGAAGGCTTATCTGCCGCGCTGATTACCAATGCCGCGCCGTTGGGGCTTCTGATTCCGCCCAGTGCGATTCAGATTATCTACGCCTGGGTGACACGCCAATCGGTGCTTAAATGCTTCCTGGCTACTATTGTTCCGGGCATCATCCTGGTGGTTCTGTTATGCATCGTGAATTATGTGATGCTACGCAAGCACAAGGATATTAAAGTGCTGCCAAAGTCTGATGATTTTGTCGGCGATGTGGTCAAGAAAACACGCTTTGCGTTCCCCGCTCTGTTGATGCCATTCATGATTCTGGGCGGTATCTACGGTGGCATCATGACACCGACTGAAGCGGCGGGTATCGCCGTGGTATATGCTATTCCTGTCGGCTTCTTTATTTACAAAGGGTTGAATATAAGCAACTTCAAAGCAGCGCTGGTGCAATCGGCTACGACCACCGGCGTGGTGATGGTGATGTTCTTTATGGTGATGATCGTTAGTCGCCTGTTTATCTTTGAAGATATTCCAGACCTGGCTAAGGAATTGATTTTCTCTGTGTCTGATAATCCGATAGTGGTGCTGATTATGATCAACGTGGTGATGATCCTGATCGGCATGCTGATGGATGATGTCAGCGGCGTATTACTTGCTTCGCCGTTGCTGTTCCCAATCGTTATCGAACTGGGGGTCGACCCGATTCAGTTTGCTGCAATTGTCGGGGTGAATCTGGGTATGGGCAACATCACTCCGCCAACCGCGCCACTGCTGTATCTGGGCTCGCGGGTTACTGAAGTACCGGTGCGTGCCATGCTTAAACCGACATTGATCATGATTCTGTTTGCCTGGATTCCCACGCTGATTGTCACAACGTATGTGCCGCAGGTGTCGTTGTTCCTGCCGGAACTTTTCCTGGGGTAACGTCGGGGTAAACCGTCAATGCTGACTCAAGCCCTCAGCTGTTGTTCACAACAGCTGAGGGCTTTGAATTATTCGACGGGCATCTGATAGGTCACCCAATGGGTTTTATCAGCAAGCTTATCGTACACGGCGCGGCCTCTGTAGTTGTTGTCTGCTGTTATCCAACGCACAAAGGGCCAGTCTTTGTCCTGTGCCGATTCATTCAGTGCCTTAAAGAGCGCATCAACGACACCAAGCCCTCGACTCTCGGGAATTACATACAGATCATCGAGAAAACCTACGGTTGCGCCCCTTAGTGGAGAGGGCATTTCCCGGTAATGCATAAGGCCTACCGCATCGCCGTTTTCTGTTTTTGCTATTAGAGCAAAAAACTTGTTGTTGTCATCAAAAATCCACGACCAGACGGTATCCAGGGTTGTCTGCTGCATGGGCATGTTATAAAAATCGGCGTATCCGCAATAGAGTGTTTCCCATTGCATTCTATCCACCGGGCATAGCTCAGATACTGTAATACTCATTTTTAATCAGTCTCGGGTAGTGATATTGATTCAGTTTAGCGGCTCACCTTGAGGCGCTGCACCTGCTGACCTCCAGCATCAAAGTTCGCAGGTTTAAGCCAGTGCTCGAAAGCTAATTTCAAGTCGGGCCACTCTTTATCAATAATCGAAAACCAGGCGGTATCTCTATTGCGCCCTTTGTACAGGGTGGCTTGGCGGAAGATGCCTTCGAATTCAAATCCCAACCGACCGGCTGCCTTGACTGAACCTTCATTTAACGCATCGCATTTCCATTCGTAGCGACGGTACCCCAGCTCATCGAACACGCGCTTCATCATCAGGTACATCGCTTCGGTTGCTACTGGCGTTTTTTGCAGCAGGGGTGAGTAATGGATATGGCCTACCTCAATAACCCCCACCGCCGGGTCGATACGTAAATAGCTTGCAATCCCAACAGCCTTGGCTATTTCGGCATCACCTGTTTTTGTCTCAAGAATGGCAAAGAACAACGGGTCTTCAGTTTGGCTACTCTGTTTTAGCCAATCTGCAAAACTTTCAAAATCGTCGAATGGCCCATAGGGCAGGTAAGTCCAATTGCGGTGATCCGTATCCTTTCTAAAGGCGTCGTACAGATCGGCTGCATGCTCTTCGAAATTCAGAGGCTGCAGCTCGCAATAGTGACCTTGCATTGATGTGCGTGGCGGGTAGGGACGTGCCTGCCAACCATCAACCGCAAAACCTATCGGTTGGTTTGAGCTGGTTTGTTGATTATCCATGGTGGTAACTTTCTCCATACAGTCCATTGAGTCAGGGACTCAGTTGCCGGGATTTGATTGATATAGCCAGAGTAAGTGTTTTTTGGATTGAATAAGAGATCCATTATCATGAAAAACTAAGGCCCACTTTTATGGCCTTATCTTTCCCTGTTGATCATGCTTTCTGCAAGGAGATTGCCCAGCTAAAGCGCCAGGAGGGTTTGAGTTAACAACTGTTTTACGGATGTAATTCAGGGCTATTAACTCAAACTGGGGCTATAGGTCTCTTTGTCTACTTTGTGCAGCTAGATTCAAAGAGTGTGTTGCGACGATTCATTGAAACCACAACGAAAAGCGGACGCAATGGTAGGCTTGGCGAACCAAACCTACCTACTTGGTTTCGCTCTGAATAAGATCAATCCAGGTTGACCGAAATTCCGATACACTGTACACCTGAGCTGGTAATGCAAGGAGTTAGCATCGGGTGAGTCATGCAATTGAGTTCATCGAGACTTCAGTCTTCACAAAGCAAATCAAGGAAATCGCAACCGACGACGAATTAAAAGATCTGCAAGTTTAACTTATTGCTCAGCCTGAAAAGGGCGATGTAATTAAGGGTACGGGAGGTCTTCGCAAAGTCAGGATGGCTATCGGCAGCCAGGGTAAAAGCGGAAGTGTACGTGTGATTTATTTTCTGGCTACCGATGAGATAATTTACTTGGTGTTGGCTTATCCAAAGAGCGTGAAAGATAGCCTTACCAATGCGGAAAAAACAGATTTAAAGAAATTAACCAAATTGCTGAATGGCGAGGCTTAAAATGAGTATTAGTAACGAGCTTAAAGCTTCTCTACAGGAGGCTGTTGAGATTAAACAAGGACGCAAGGAAGCCGCGCGCGTAACTCGCTATGAGATGGCTGATGTCAAAGTTATCCGCGACCAGCTCAATGTGTCTCAGCTGGAGTTTGCTGACGCTTTGGGAACCAGCGTTGATACAATCAAGAGCTGGGAGAGTAAACGCCGAAATCCAACAGGTCTTGCTGCTAAGGTTCTGGCAGCGATACAGGAAAATCCGGCTTTGTTTAGTGAGCTTGCAGCTCACTGAAAAGGTTTATGGCAGTACGAATCGCTATGCCCTATCCGGGTTCATAGGCCCTGCTACCTGGTGTCCGTTTTCGACCCACAGCGACCTGATCGTTGAGCTTCTACTTCTGGTGCTGCTTGGTCGCTCCTAGGTCCTACCCCAGTTTTGTGGACACTTCTAAAATTGATGTAGGAGATCTGCATCGGGAGGTGTGTCATGACCACAGCTTTGTATTCAAACCAGCCCCTGCTGGCGGCGTTAAGTGGACTAAGGTTGATTCACCTATTACAAAATAAGCCTCACTGCTATACTTACGGCTCTTTTCCTTATTGACTATCTATCTGAGACTCCATGCCATTTTCAAATCTTGGATTGTGCGATCCTATTTTACAAGCCATTGAAGACCTAGGTTATTCAACCCCTACGCCTATTCAAAAACAAGCCATCCCCATTATTCTCTCTGGTAAAGATTTAATTGCCACCGCCCAAACCGGAACTGGTAAAACTGCCTCTTTTGTTTTGCCTATTTTAGAGATGTTTAATAAAGACCGTAAGCTCCGTGGTAAACGCATACGCGCGCTCATTCTTACGCCTACCCGAGAACTGGCGGTACAAGTTGAAGCTAATATTACTGAATATAGTAAACATTTAAACCTAAGCTCTATGTCCATATATGGAGGTGTTGATTCGGAATCACAAAAGCAGCGTTTAATTGAAGGTATAGACATCTTAGTCGCCACACCAGGCAGACTGCTTGATTTGGCTCATCAACGCGCGTTGCATTTTGATGAACTTGAAGTACTTGTATTGGATGAAGCTGACAGAATGGTGGATATGGGGTTTGTTGGTGACATAGATAAAATTATTGATCGCTTACCCGTAACACGTCAGAACTTATTATTCTCGGCTACCATGAACCACGACGTTCGGGAGCTGGCTGATGGTTTTTCTGATAGCAAGATGAGTGATACGGCGGTTGAGGTATCTATTTCATCTAACGTGAAAACAGCTCCCTCGATCAAGCAATGGTTAATCGCGGTAGACAAGGACACAAAGTCCGCATTACTTAGTCATTTAATTAAAGAACAAAAATGGGATCAGGCGCTCATTTTTATCGAAAAGAAACACGGCGCTGCCAAACTTGTGAGCCAGCTAGAAAAACGTGGTATTAAAGCGGAATCTATTCATGGGGATAGAAGCCAAGCCATGCGAGAAAAAATATTGGCCGATTTCAAATCTGGAAACCTGAAATATTTAGTGGCCACTGGCGTAGCAGCTCGCGGCATTGATATAGGTAAACTTAGCCGTGTTGTTAATTACGACCTACCCTTCAAACCAGAAGAATACATTCATCGTATTGGTCGAACGGGCCGTGCTGGCGAGGCAGGTGAAGCTATCTCTTTTGTTGCAATGGGCGATTTTAAAAACCTCTGCGCAATTGAAAGCCGCTTAAACCACTTAATTGATCGAAAAGAGATTGAAAACTTTCCAGTTAGAAAAGAAGTGCCTATTTCAATTTTGAATTATGTTCGTAAGAGTAAGCCTACGGCTAAATCAGCATCAAAACCTAATAATAAGGCATCAAGTAAAATCACAACCGATAATAGTGGAAGTTCTAAGAACAAAAACATTTGGGGATAGTGGGACTAAAAAGGCAATACAATTAAATTTGTTTACTGCATCAAGCCAAGATTTAGAGCCATTTCGACACAATGAATGGACAGTAGGGCGATAGCAGGGAGTGGGACAGTAGGGGACAGGCACCTGATAACCCTTAACAACAGGAGCCGCAAGCTGAAGCTCTGATAGGTAAATATTCATCGTCCGCTATTGGAGCAGAGGGCTGGCAGGTGCAATGCTATTTTAGCGGCCCCTAAAGGTCCGGAGTTGGCACAAACCGACCATCAGTACGAGTAAACAGACCTGAATCATTAGTTGGTCGTTTATGGCTGAAAGTGTACATTTTCCCCTGAATCGCTATCCCCTAAAGTGTTTCATATGGGTCTATTTTAGGACCGTTCTCACATCTAAGTTATTGATTGCTGCATTTGCACAGTGCTATTTTATGAATCAGATCTTATACGATTTGATTCATTGCTATTATCCGTTATGTGTAATCGGACTCTGTTTGGATTAATAGTCCGATTTCGTTAGGCTCAGTTCCTGAGCAATCTGTTTGGTTTGCGCCATAACCGTTTTCAACTCTTCCGCTAAAGAGGACATGCCGCTTAGTTCTCCCGACTCGGCCGCAGTTTCCAGAGTTCGAAGTAACTGGCTGGCGCGTACAAACCCCATGGTATCGCAGGCGCCGGCCAGTTTATGGGCTATTTGGGCACAGTCGTATTGATCCTGTGTAGCAATACCTCGCTGTAGCAGGGGCCAGAGTTCATCATGTACGGAGCAATAGCCCTGCATCAGCTCAGCGAGTTTACTCTCTCCCAATACCTGGCGATGGACATCGATTATCGAGTTATCCAGTAATGCGGCTGAGGCTTTTTCTGTTTCTGGTTCAATCGCAGTGGCCGTGTGACCGGTTTGATGATCTTTATTAGCGATCGCCTGCAATAACTGGTTTTTCTTCACCGGCTTGGCGATGACGCTGGTTATTCCTATGCCAAGGTATTGGTGTATATCTTCGGGGCGTACGCTGGCGGTCAGGGCTATTATCGGCGTGTTATAGTTGATACAACGCGTATCCTGTTTAATTTGACGACTCACTTCCATGCCACTCAAACTAGGCAGATGCATATCCATCAGGATCAGATCGAAACGTTTTTGTTGGCTCAATTGCAATGCTTGTGGGCCATTGGCTGCAATAGCAACCTGATGATGCTGTTTTTCCAGTAAGCCCACCACCACCTGCTGATTGATTTCAACATCTTCGACAAGCAATATCTGTTGTGGCTGGGCTTGCGTTTCAACCTCAGTCAATTCGGTCTGTACATCTATCTGTCCAATGGCCAGTGGCAGCTCCAGCCAGAACTGACTGCCCTTACCGGGAGTGCTTTTCAGGCCGATGTTTCCGCCCAGTGCGGTAGCCAGCTCTTTGCAGATTGCCAGTCCTAGTCCGGTGCCACCAAAGCGGCGGGTGATAGTTTCATCAGCCTGGGTGAAACGGTCGAAAATATGAGTCTGGAGTTCTGGCTTTATACCAATACCAGAATCATCAACTTCGAAGCGCAGGTACTGCACGTCATCGGTTTCATCTAAAAGCTGAACGCTTAGTTTAACAAAGCCGTGATCGGTGAATTTGATTGCATTGGCCAGCAGGTTGGTCAGTATCTGTCGTAAGCTGCCAACGGCACCGTAGCATGGGTCAGATATTTCAGCTGCCTGCTCGAGCGATAGCGTCAGCTGCTTTTGATCGGCGCTGGGCGTCATCAGGGTGATCAGATTGTCCAGTAGCTCGTGGAGTGAAAAGTGGGTCTCTCTAGAGGTGTAGGCGCCTTCAACCAGCCGTCCGTACTGCAATACATTGTTGAAGGTTTCCAGCAGTGCATCGGTGGCGTCATGCAGTACTTTTATATGCTTATGCTGGGATGGCGACAGGTCGCTACTTTCCAGAAGTTGAATCATACCCAGCATGCCGTTCATCGGTGTACGGATTTCGTGGCTCATAGTCGAGAGAAACTGTGATTTGGCATTATTGGCCTCTTCGGCGGCTTCTTTTGCCCGTTGCAGGCTCTCTGTGCGTCTTTCTACCATCGCCTGCAATTGATCACGATTGTAGCGCAGTTCCTGCTGTTCCTGGTCGCGTCGCAGGATGTCCTGTTGTATCGCCTGACGCATCTCGTTCAGGGCGGAGGCCAGTTGATCGAGTTCATCCGGACGCTTGGGTTTACGTCGCGGCAGTATCAGGCTGTGGTCGAGCTCCCCAGCCCCTATTGAGCGGCTGTAGTTAGCCATTGTTTCCAGGTGACGGGTGATCTGCCGCTGAAAAATAACCAGAATAACCACCACAATCAGTAATACCAATAGGGTCTGATTTAGGAGTGTATTTATGCCGGTTTGCCAGACCCGGTTATACAGTGCTTGCAGATCGAAGCTGACTTCCAGGCGGCCTAGTTGCCTCTGCTGCTGACTGGCGGTGATATGGATAAGGTTGAAACTGTGCTGTTGAATACGGTGTTCGGGGGCTGGTGGCTGCTGGGTTGGTATTCCGGTCGTAGCCGTTGCATTGTTGTCGTGAAGCTTGAGATAAAGCACGTCGGGCAGTGTCTGGATGCCTTTTAGCTGCAGCTCTATCTGAGCCTGATCGAGATCCCACAGGCTTTTCGCCAGGCTAGCCAGATAGCTGCTGCGGATCAGTTCAATTTGTTGATCAACGGCACGCAATTCCCGCCGATAATCCAGAGTCAATTGTAAGGCTGTAGAGAACAGAATGAAGGCAAAGCTGCAGGCGGTGACATACACCATCATGCGGTAGCCTAATGGGTGGTCCTGGGCATAACGAGCTAAATTGCGTAACCGGTTGGTGATTGGCTGGCTCATATGCATTCCAAATGTCAGAGGGTGTCGAGGTACTTCAAACTGTACAGGTTTGTCAGCCGTCGAATGGTGCCGTCGCGGTGCATTTCGCTCACTCGGCGGTTAAGAAAAGGCAGGTGTTGTTGAAGGTCACTGTTGCGCCCCACTGCCAGATAATAAAACTCGGTGGCAATTGTAACGTCCAGTGGCTTTACCTGATCGTGAAACCCAAGCTTGCGACTTTGCAGGTGACCGCTGAGCTGACCCAGAGGCATGTAGTCGATGCGTCCTAATGCCAGTTTTTCAAAGTTTTGCCGACCACGGGAGACATATTCGATATGACTATTTTTCTGGATAAAACGGTCAAACGTATCGCCGAAACTATCACCCAACAGAAGCCCTGCGGTTTTGTCGTGCAGATCCTCCAGTTGATTAAAGTCGATTGGATTGTTGCGATTAACAAACAGCGTCACCTTGTCTGCAATAATATGTTGATCGGAGTAGCTCAGATAGCTTTCGCGGCTTGCGATGCGGTAAGCGGCCACTACGATATCTGCGTTTCCCTGTTGAACTTCCAGCAGGCAGCGCTTCCAGTTACTCTCAGCACTTAATTGCACATTATATCCCAGCTCGGCGAACAGCTGCCGGGTGACGGCCGGAGCAAGACCCGTCAGTTGCCCCGAACTGACCCAGGATACCGGTGGGTAAAAAGGGTGGCCACAGGCTTTCAGAGTTCGCGCCTGAAGAGATGTAGAGAGCAGGGCGAGTATGGTGATTATCAGGTATAGGTACAGGTATAGCAGGGTTGGCAGACGTCGAATATCAGGCCTGGATTGACTCATGCCATATCTACGGGCTTTGGTGTAAACAGATAACCGGCGCCGTGTATGGTCATGATCATCTTGGGATTGGCCGGGTCGTCATCGAGTTTGCGTCGCAGTCGTCCGATCAGTACATCGACGGTGCGATCACTCGGCACCCATTCACGGTTACGGATCTGGTCGAGAATCTGCTCGCGGCTCATGATTTGTCCCGAGTGGGTCATCAGGCAGTCGAGTAGTTTGTACTCACCCTCGGTGAGTTGCGTTTGCTGCTGTTTCTCATCTATCAGCTGACGGCGATCGATATTCAGTTTCCAGCGTTCGAAACTCTTGAAGGCGTGGGGCAGGGCGTCGGTTGGCTTGGCTGTATTGCAGTGGCGTACCCGGCGTACCAGATTCTTGGTCCTGGCGAGAATCTCGCGGGGGTTAAAGGGCTTGGTGACATACTCATCGGCGCCGCATTCGAGGCCAATCAGCCTGTCTACTTCATCCAGTCGTCCCGTTACCAGAATAATACCGACTTCGGTGTGCACCCGCAGCTCTCGCGTGAGGGTCAGGCCATCCTTACCGGGCAGGCGGATATCCAGAAGGATAACGTCAATTGCTTCACTGCTGAGGATTCCTTCAGCTTGCTCTGCAGTCTCTGCACAAAACACTGTATAGCCTTCCTGCTCGAAATAGCTGCTCAGGCATTGGCGGGTAAGCTCTTCGTCATCGACAACTAGGATCCTGGCATCTACGTTCATGATGGGATAGCACCTTGGATTGCGTCGCGCATCATATTACAGCACCTCAATACGGATTATTTTTATTATAGGTATATAAGTTAGTGCTTTAAACAGTAGAAGAGCAAGTGCTATTTACAATCTATTTACAAGGTTTTACAACTTTGCACGATATTTTTGGCGGGATTTAAGTGTGTTTGTGGGTCTGAAGGGGATAATCTAAGCTGATGGGTGTGTCAAAAAGAGGAGTCATTTAACGCCGCTAAATGTGAGTCGTTGGCAATCCAAACAGTCGCCTTCTGCGTTCTTATCCAAGGAGGCAAAACCGCAGATTCAGACTATAACTCGAAAGTAAGTCCTTCCTGGCTCATCATTCGTTTTATTGAATCGCGTGCGAGCATGGCTTGCATGTGCTGGCGCAGGTTCGGCCAGTCCTGGGCGCGGCTGCCATAGCGGCGGCTCCAGTAGGTAATCATGAATAAGTGAAAGTCCGCGCCACTCAATGTATCGCCCAGTAGCCAGGGACCTTTGCAGTGTAAATCATCGTCGATGATGCGCCAGCAGCGGGTCAATTCCTCAGTAGCTTTGTCAATTACCTGGGTTAAATCTGACTCGTCGCCAGCATACTGTTCGGGGTGTGCCCAGCGGTTAGCAGCTTCCTGCAAGGTGTTCGACATCCAGATGAGGTATTGATAATAACGGCCTCTTTGCGGTGACTGAAGTGCTGGAGACAAGCCCGCCTGTGGATGCTGGTCCAGCAAGTACATCAGAATTGCCGCCGACTCATAAATAACTTCACCCTGGTGCAGCAACGTGGGGACCTTGCCGTTCGGATTGATTGCCAGATACTCAGGCGTTCGCTGCATTTGGCGAGCCAAGTCGATTTCAATGAGCTTATAGGGGACGCCCAGCTCTTCCAGTACAGCATGAGAGGCCATGTTTGCCCCACCGCGATCCCAGTAAAGTGTATAGATACGTTGTCTCCAATGTTGCTGTATGTTGCTGCAATGGACGTTTGAGATTAACAAAAATTACAGTAACAGATCGTCTTCAATACGGTTATAGATGCCTGCAGCATCGATGAGAGAATTGGCAGTGAGTGCCGCTACGCCATAAACTTCGGTACTTACGCCATAATCCGTGTTGATTTTTTCCAGTAGCAGGTCGAAGTCTCCATCTCCGGAAAGCAGTACTACAGTATCGACGCCTGTTGCGGCTTCCATCACATCAATGGTAATGCCGACATCCCAATCACCCTTGGCGGAGCCATCGCTACGCTGGATGTAGGGTTTGAGTTTGACGTTAAAACCGATGTGTTTAAGGGCATTCTGGAATTTCAGTTGCTGATTGTCGCCGCGGTGAATGGCATAAGCGGTGGCTGAGACGATCTCCCCTTCGGCACTTATTCGCTGCCACAGCTTGCGATAATTAAACTGGCGGCCATAGGCTTGTCGCGTGGTGTAATAAATATTCTGTACGTCGACGAAAATCGCTATTCTTTTCACGGCAGTGACCTGTTTCGATATTGCCTGATTCTGGAGTGGCTAAGACAGTACCGCAGTGGGTGCTTACAGGGAAGAATTTACTGCTCGAAAAAAGAGGCTTTTATCCGGCTTACGCTTTTTCAGAGTAGGGCGTCTACACTGTGGGATAGCAATCGATCCGGTTGCTACGCAATAACGTGATTAAATGTGTGACAAAGGTGCCAGTAAAAAATAGCCGTTTTGATTCCGTGCTTAAGTTGCGTTGTTAATCAGGGGACATCGCTTGAAAATGCCCTTTCTCTGGTAACTCCAACACTGGCAAGCCTGGTATTGCCTTGCGTTTTTCTGTTGTGTCGACATAGCGCTCTGCGCCTTAGATGTTTTACCAGATTCACACTGCCGTTATGAATACTGTTGGGATAAGTCGGATTATGCTGTCTGAGTTCATCCCTGAGCCTGTTGCCTGATGGATGTTACGTACAACATTGTGTTCAGTGTATCCGTAGCTAAAGACTGGGCGTATGTGCTCAGAACTAGGGAGTACAGGTTATGCCAGAGATTCAAGCCCGTTCGCTTACTGGCGAAATGAAGGAGCTCAGCGACGAGGCGTTGAGCAGTTTAAGAGGACAGGTTCGCGGCCAGATTTTACTGCCCGGCGATGATGATTACGATGAAGTACGCCAGATATGGAATGCGATGGTAGATCGTCGTCCGGCGGCTATAGTTCGTTGTACCGGTACGGCCGACGTAATACACGCGATAAAATTTGCCAGAAAGCATCAGTTGCTTATTTCAGTGCGTGGCGCAGGTCATAATATTGCCGGTAAGTCCCTGTATGATGGTGCGTTGTTGATCGATTTAAGCACGATGCGATCAGTCCGGGTTGATCCTGAGGCGCGCCAGGCGATTGTAGAACCAGGGGCTACGCTGGGCGATCTGGATCATGAGACCCAGGCTTACGGTTTAGCGGTACCTGTGGGAATTAACTCCACCACGGGTGTTGCCGGTCTGACACTCGGTGGCGGGTTTGGCTGGCTCAGTCGCAGCTATGGCCTGACAGTGGACAACCTGGTTGCTGCTGAAGTGGTAACAGCAGCGGGCGAACGCTTACGCTGTGACGCACTTAACCATGCTAATCTGTTCTGGGCGATCAGTGGCGGAGGGGGTAACTTCGGTATTGTTACCTCGTTCGAATTTCAGTTGCACCCTGTTGGTCCCGAAGTAATGTCCGGACCGATTGTGTTCCCCTTTGATCAAGCCGCATCAGTGCTGCGTTCCTACCGTGAATTTTGCGCTAGCTGCTCCGAGAAGTTAACCGTCTGGGCGGTAATTCGTGATGCGCCGCCGCTACCTTTTCTGGCAGCGGAAGTTCACGGTACCCGGGTGCTTATTCTGGTTGCGCTTTATAACGGGGATATGGCCGAAGGGGAGAAGGCCCTGGCGCCATTGCGGCAGTTGGGACAGCCCATCGCTGATGGTTTTGCGCCACACCCGTTTGTCGGATTTCAGCAGGCTTTCGATCCATTGTTGACTCCAGGCGTGCGTAATTACTGGAAATCGCATAATTTTACCGAACTAAGCGATGGCCTGATCGATCAGCTGGTCGACTATGGTTCCAGATTGCCGAGTCCGCAATCGGAGATTTTTGTTGCTCAAATGGGCGGCGTAACCAACACGGTGGCAGCTGAGGCTACCGCATACCCGCATCGCGATGTTGAGTTTGTGATGAATGTACATACCCGCTGGGATCATGCAGATCAGGATGATGAATGTGTCTTATGGGCTCGTGACTTCTACCAGGCGACCAGACCATTTGCTACCGGTGGCGTCTATGTGAATTTCATCAGTGAGGATGAGGACCGTGTCGATGGTGCCTATGGCCCCAACTATGATCGGTTGGCGCAAATAAAAGCTGATTATGATCCGGATAACTTTTTCCGTGTGAATCAGAATATCACCCCGATCTGAAATGGGAGGAAACAAAGGGGTAGGTTGAGCTGAGCAAAGCGATGCCCAACATATCAAAACATTTTGTTGTTTCCGGCCCCCGATCAAGCCGGGAATGAAGTTCCTTCGCGGGAATGACCGTTTATTAAGCAACGAGCAACGAGTAGGTTGGGGTGAACGTAGTGATGCCCAACAGCTTCAATGTGCTAATGACTAGGCGTTGGGCATCGTTTCACTCACCCCAACCTACAGAGCTCGAAATGAATTAGAATAATTATTCGGTATATGGTGCTTTGTAAATTCCTGTTTTGCAACATATAAACCGAATGTTTGATCGGTTTATATGTTTGCGTGGGGCATGTTTACAGGTTGTCGGCCAAAAAGAATAACGAGTAGGTTGTGCATCACTCCAATCACCCTACCGCTTTGTAGGAGGCGCGCCTCGCGCCGATTAATTCCCTGCGAATTCCTCGCGGCGAGGCGCCGCTCCCACAAAGATAGAACTTTTACTACAACGAACAACGAGTTTTTATCTACGCTTCTGTTTTCTGCAGCTCTTCAAGATAGGCCTCTAGAATCAGATTGGATCTGGCGCCTTTGCGGGTAATGGCCGAGAAGTGAGTATGGAAGCCTCTCTTGTCGGGTTGTATGGCGCGCAATCTACCCTCTTTAACCCAGCGTTCGGCAAAGTGGGTGGGCAGATAACCGAGATAGCGGCCACTGAGAATTAGAAACGCGATGCCTTCCCGATCTGTTGAACTGGCTGTGGGCTTGAGTATTTTTTGCTGCTGCTTGATCTCCGCCGCTTGCGGATAAGCCGGCAGCACCGCATCAAATTCGCCCAGTTCCTGCTCGCTTAGCTTAGTGTCGTCCTGCTCAAATAGCGGGTGTTGCTGGCCGCAGTAGAGCAGGGATTGCTCTTTATAGAGTGGGTAGTAATTCAGTCCCGGCAGGGCGCGAAGGTCCGGCACCACGCCGATATGCAAGTGGCCATCGAGGATCGCCGTTTCGATATCATTGGGGGGGATCATGCGAATATTGACAATCACATCCGGGCCGCGCTCTTTTAATGCGGATAGTGCCGGCGTTATCCGCATCTGGGGGATGGTCACCGTATTGTCGGTGATGCCGATATTGAACTCACCTTTTAATTCGGTATTGATGGCATTGATTTGCGCCCTGAAGGCTTCCAGATTTGCTAATAGCTGCAGCACAGCCTCATACACTTGAGTCCCCTCATCGGTGATCGAAAAACCTGAGCGGCCACGGTGGCAAAGCCGCATATTGAGAAGAGTTTCCAATTCGGTAATCGCCAGACTGATTGCTGGCCGGCTGATATTCAACTCGACTTCGGCTGCGGCAAATCCGCCGCATTCAATGACTGCTTTATAGATACGTAGTAAGCGGATGTGCGCATCGCCAAGCTGACGGGGGAGCAGGTTTCCTGTGCGATTCATAAGACTGTCCAAAGTATAAAATCGATAGATAACTAATTACTTAACATAAGTTAAAAATGTTTGAATTTAATAACCTATCAGTCTGGTCATAATAGAGTCAACTTTTGAACAAACACTATGAGACCTCTGAGGTGGCAAATGCAAAATAAAAATGAAGCCCTGGCCCAGTGCGGATTATCTCAGGAGCAGCTAGATGCTCACTGGATGCCATACTCTGGCAATCGTGAATTTAAGAAAGATCCACGACTCATCGTTTCCGCAGAGGGCAATTATTACACCTCTGCTGATGGACGAAAAATATTTGATGGCCTTTCTGGTCTGTGGACCTGTGGTGCAGGACACAGCCGCCCGGAGATTGTTGAAGCGGTAAGCCGTCAGGTTAAAGAACTGGATTACGCACCAGCCTTTCAATATGCGCATCCCAAGTCTTTTGAGTTGGCCCACCGCATTACAGAGCTGATGCCAGAGGGTCTCAATCGAGTCTTCTTTACCGGTTCAGGTTCCGAGTCTGTTGAAACCGCGCTGAAAATTGCCCGTGCATACTGGCGCAAGAAAGGCCAGGCTAGCAAGACCCGTTTCATCGGTCGGGCTAAAGGCTATCACGGGGTTAACTGGGGTGGCGTAAGCGTCGGTGGTATTGTTGGTAACCGTGTGCTCTACGGTCAGGGTATTGATGCTGTTCATCTGCCACACACTATGCTGCCAGAAAACCTGTTTACTAAGGGCATGCCGGAAACCGGCGCCCATCTGGCGGACGAGCTGGAAGCAATGCTAGCCTTGCATGATGCATCTAATATTGCTGCGGTGATTGTCGAGCCACTGGCGGGCTCTGCAGGTGTTATACCGCCACCAAAAGGCTACCTGAAGCGTCTGCGTGAGATCTGTGACAAGCACAATATTCTGTTGATCTTCGATGAGGTTATCACCGGCTTCGGTCGCATGGGTTCAAATACCGGTTCTGAAGAGTTCGGTGTGGTACCTGACATGATGACCGTGGCAAAGCAGTTGACCAATGGTGTTATACCAATGGGTGCAATGGTTGCCAAGCAGGAAATCTACGATACCTTCATGGAAGCGGGTGGCGCAGAATATATGCTGGAGTTGCCACACGGCTATACTTATTCTGCGCATCCGGTTGCCTGTGCAGCAGGTCTGGCTTCTCTGGATATTTTGAAGAATGACAAACTGGTCGAGCGGGTAAAATCGATAGCGCCGCAATTCCAGGAAATGTTGCATAGCCTGAAGGGCACTAAGTATGTATCGGATATTCGTAACTACGGACTGGCCGGTGCCTTGACGATTGAGTCTGCTCCGGGAGAGCCTGGTTTGCGTCCATTCCAGATTGCAATGAAGTGCTGGGAGAAAGGTTTCTATGTACGTTGTGGCGGTGACACCATTCAGCTGGGTCTGCCGTTTACTGTTGAGATCGATGAGATCGATCGTGTAATTAACGCCCTTGGCGATTCCATTAACGAATTAGATTAAGTTCTTTAGCAGTAGCGAGAACTCAGGAGCTTCTGGACTGTTTCAGAGGCTCCAAAAATAAAAATTGAGGAAATAAGATGACAATCGTAGGCCATTTGATTAACGGTGAAAACCGTACCGATGCAGCGCGTACCCAAGATGTATTCGATCCAGCTACCGGTGCTGCTACCAAGCAGGTTGCTCTGGCGTCTAAAGAAACTGTAGAAGAAGCTATCGCCGCGGCACAGGCTGCTTTCCCTGCATGGCGTAATACGCCAGTTGGCAAGCGTGCAGCAGTGATGTTCCGCTTCAAGGCGCTGCTGGAACAAAATGCTGAAAAAATCGTTCAGATGATCGGCGAAGAGCACGGCAAGATCAGCCATGATGCTGCCGGTGAGCTGCAGCGTGGTATCGAAAATGTTGAGTACGCTTGTGGCGTTGCCGAGCTGCTAAAAGGCGAGCATAGCCGCAATGTTGGTCCGAATATCGATTCATGGAGCGAGTTCCAGCCACTGGGTGTCGTGACCGGTATTACGCCGTTTAACTTCCCTGCAATGGTACCGCTGTGGATGTACCCAATGGCGATTGCCTGCGGTAACACTTTTATACTGAAGCCATCCGAGCGTGATCCAAGCTCCACTCTGTTTATTGCGCAGTTGTTGCAGGAAGCCGGCCTTCCTAATGGCGTAATGAACGTCGTAAACGGTGATAAGGAAGCCGTTGATGTACTGCTGCGCGATGAGCGTGTCAAAGCAGTGAGCTTCGTTGGTTCTACGCCAATTGCCGAGTATATCTACAGCACTGCCAATGCTAACGGCAAGCGTTGCCAGGCGCTGGGTGGTGCGAAAAACCACGCTATCGTAATGCCTGATGCTGACATGGATAACGCTGTAAACCAGTTGCTGGGTGCTGCCTTTGGTTCTTCCGGCGAGCGTTGCATGGCGCTGTCTGTAGCTGTTGCCGTAGGCGATGATGCCGCTGATGCGCTGGTTGCCAAGATGAGTGCTGCCATGCAGTCACTGAAAGTGGGTGCCGCGACTGATAGCAGCAACGATTTTGGTCCGGTAATTACCCGCCAGCACCAGCAGAAAGTTGTCGGTTATATCGACAGCGCTGAGCAGGACGGTTGTAAAATTGTAGTTGATGGCCGTAACCCTCAGGTTGAAGGCTACGCAGAAGGCTTCTTCGTTGGTGCAACCCTGATCGACGGTGTAACCGTTGAGATGCAGAGCTACCAGGAAGAGATCTTCGGGCCGGTACTGCAAGTCGTTCGTGCCAACAGCATGGAGGAAGCGATGCAGCTGATCAACGATCACGAATACGGTAATGGTACTTGTATCTTTACCCGTGATGGTGAAGCAGCACGCTACTTCTCTGACAACATTCAGGTGGGTATGGTTGGTATCAACGTACCGCTGCCGGTACCTGTTTCCTACCACAGCTTCGGCGGCTGGAAGCGCTCTCTGTTCGGTGATCTGCATGCCTACGGTCCTGATGCGGTACGTTTCTACACCAAGCGCAAGACGATCACTCAGCGCTGGCCTTCAAGCGGTGTGCGTGAAGGCGTATCGTTCGCTTTCCCAAGCTAATACATTTCTCTCCAGAGACTCCTTCAGGCGCTTCTCATGCTTTTAAAGTAAGAAGCCCTGAAGGTTATACCGAGCATTTCAGGCGGTAACAGGAGTGTTAGAGTCAGCTCCTAAAACCGACATTTTTTGGCAGGCCCTCTTTGCAGAGGCGCCTGTCTTTTTTCGTTAAAAAATTGCTGTGAAGAGCCTCCTTGTTGCTCGAAACCGTATTCTCCCTTCCTTCTTTATCCCATTCTGGATTTGTTTACCTATAACGCCTCGTAAGGATAAAACTTCGTAAAGACAAGACTTCGTAAGGACGTGGGCCAGATGGTCAGCACGTAGGATCAGTTCGCCTGAAAAGGGTTTAATCGTAGGCTCCCTGGGAATGCGCGGCAAAATACATCACTTGTATAATAACTATAAACCAAGAGAGGTTTTCCCATGAGTGATGACGAAACGATGAGGCGCGCCAAAGACCTTGAGCGACGCATACGCGTGTATGAAGAAATGGAAGAAAATAATGATTGGCGTGGCGCTCTACAATTAATTGATTATGCCGTTCTGGTTATGTTGACACTGGGGCTTGTTATAGCACTCTATACCTGGGCGTATTGAGAATGTCGTCGAACAGTAAAGTTTATTTGAGAGTGGCAGCTGAGCGTGGCGATGCGCCGCTTCTGCCTTCAGAACGGATGTGGGGTTTCTGGGAGTTTTCCTATGCGAACTCTGCACTGGCCATTGCTACCTGGGCTTTTTTGATAGGTGGTGCGACCGCTTTGTTTGTCGGCCCAAAAGAGGGTATTGCTGCCATCGTGATCGGTAACATCCTGGGTGTTGTCGTCATGGCGATGTCTACCTGTGTCCCTTGTGGTAAATACGGTACTGAACAGTTTACATATTTACGAAGTATGTTTGGAACAAACGGAAGTCGTTTAGTTTATTTGTTGGCCGTCGTTTTTCTTACTATGGGTTGGCTGGCAGTGCTGGGACTAATGTTTGGCCGATCGATAGACGGTTTGACGGGATTACTGACAGAGCGTGAAGTTCAACCCCAGGGATTGTTGGTGTATATCGCGGCCTTTGTATCAATTCTGGTGACTGCTTATGTGGTCGTGAAAGGCCCTACATCAATTAAGGTCTTCAATACCATTGTTGCACCAACCCTGGTTTTAATTATGGGTACGATGTTGTACCTGATCTTCAGTAACCATACATTTGATGAGTTGATGGCATTGTCGGCACTGGATGCGCCTTTTGAAGACAAGCGAGTGAACTTCATGATCGCCGTAGAAGTGAATATGGCTGCGGGCTTTTCATGGTGGCCATATCTGGGCAACCTTGCAAGGCTCAGCAAAAATGAGCGCACAGCTTTTTGGCCAAATCTTATTGGTGTTTTTGCTGCTGCAGCACTTGGAGAGGTAGTAGGGTTACTGGCTGCAGCAGCATTTGGTGATAGTGATCCAACCGTTTGGATGACGCATATTGGTGGAATAGTCTTCGGTGTGATAGCACTGGGGTTTGTTGCTTTTGCAAACGTGACGAGCATGATAAATATTCTTTACACTTCTATTGTCGGTCTGCGGCAGGTGATAGGCAAACAGCTACGAGAGATCAAATGGGGCTTCCTTGTGGTGGCCTTTTGTTTGCCGCCAATAGCTATCGTTTTTCTGGCGCCGGGTATCTACGACGGATTCTTTATCTTTCTGGTTTGGACGTCAGCACTGAATAGTTCGCTGGCAGGGATTGGTATAGCCGATTACTTCTTCCTAAGAGCTCAGCGTATCAATCTGCGGGGTGTATTTGCCAGTGATGACCTGTCACCGTATAAATACTTGAATGGATTCAACCCATCTGCGCTACTGGCTCTAGTGTCAGGATTTGTTGTATATGTGCTGATTTTCAACCCTCAGACGCTCGATAACGTATCTATTTTTCAATTCATTTCAGCTTCTCTACCTTCTTGTGTACTTGCGGGTATTGTCCATCTTGTCCTCACACGAGTATGGGTTAAAAAAATGGGCTGGGGTGCCTATCAATGATAAAAGCAACGCCAAACGGGACAGCCGTAAAGATACAAAGAATGTTTGGCACGTTGCGCAGCGCCCAGGCCAGGTGAGGGCTTTACGGCAGAAGCCTGAAAACCACATACGGCTACTGCGTGAATTCGGATAGCAAAGTGCTTAAGCTATGACCATGTGGTAAAATGTTTCAAATGTCTTACTACTAATGCTTTTTTGGAACCTGTTAATGTCAAATTCAACGGAAGAAGTCGTACAGAAAAAGCCTCGTCGTCGCTCTCATGTTCGTGAGGCTCATGAAGATCGTATTCTGGGTGTTGCTGAAGATATCTTTGCAAAGTTCGGCTACAACGGCGCCGCAATAGAGAGTATCGCCGAGCAGGCAGGTATGTCCAAGCAGAACATGCTTTACTATTTTCCCTCCAAAGAGATCCTTTATCGCCGAGTGCTGGAAAAGATAGTTGATCTTTGGTTGCAGAAAATGGTGTTGCTGGATCAGTTGGGAGAGGATCCAGCTGCAATGCTGGAGAACTACATCAGAGGCAAGGTCGAGCTCTCACGTACCCATCCCAATGGCTCTAAGGTGTTTGCCAATGAGATCATTAACGGCGCACCGTATCTCAAGGATTATCTGCAATCCCATCTTAAAAAAACGCTTGAAGCGGATGTGGATCTGGTAAAAAGCTGGATCGCCGACGGCAAAATGGATCCGATTGATCCGTACCATCTGTTTTTCGTAATCTGGTCATCCACACAAACCTATGCAGACTTTTCAACCCAGATTAAGCTGTCTTTGGGCAAAGAGGAATTGGAGGCAGAAGACTTCCAGAACGCCAGCGATTTCCTTGCTCATGTGATCCTGAAAGGAATCGGTTTAAGGTAATTTCTTCTGAATATTGAGGGAAGGTCCGTTAGCTAAATGCCGGGTGCTTCCCAATTCCTTCTGCTTATCCTTCATTAAATTATTTACTCCTCATTACTGCTCGCCTTGTTGTAGCCTTGGTTAATGCTGTCTGCCAGCTGTCTGTTGTTTATTGCTTCTTATGCAATATTCTTAATTTAATCAATAGTTTAATCCTGTTCTTTACTCTCTTTCCTGGCGCCAATTATTTAACAATCCAAGTGCTTTAGGCCACGCCTTTGTTTCCATGCATTCGGAAAAGAGGTTTTGTTATGCTTCAAAAAAGCCTTGACCATCTGGTAAAAGTACGTCTAATATAACTTTACCAAGCGGTAAAACTTAATTCTTGAGCGAACCGGCAATCGTGCAAATGCCGAGATCCAACAGAATCCGTAAATAAAAATAATAACGGAGGCCGACTGAAATGTTGTTACACGAACAAGTACTGAAACCAGGCAATGCCACAGCTATCGAGTCAGAGACGCTGCGGATGCAAGCCTTGGCAACACAGGATTTCCTCGCCGGGGATCGCCTTACTTATTCATGCAAGTCCTTCGTATCCCTGATCAATATGCAGGAGATTCAACATGAGCACCTATAAAACTGTAGCGACTCAACAGCCGAGTCACATGCCCGCTATCGGCGGTGCCTTATTGCAAAGCCTGGAGGGAATCGAATCGGGAATCCGTCAAATCCTAATGAATGTGATTGGCGGTCAGGAGCTGAGTGAAGCGGATGCCATTACCCTGTTTCAAACCGAAGGAGCTGAACTTGAGGCGCTGGTTGCTACGGCAGATCATTTGCGTGAACAAGCGGTAGGGGAGCGCGCCAGCTTTGTCATCACCCGTAATATTAACTTCACCAATGTTTGTTACATGGGGTGTAAGTTTTGCGGTTTCGCCAAGCGTAAGGAAGATCCTCAGGCGGAACTACTATCCATGGATGAAATTGCCAATCGTGCTCAGGAGGCCTGGGATAAGGGCGCGACAGAAGTCTGCATTCAGGGCGGCCTGCATCCCAATATCGATGGCAGCCATTACCGCAACATCCTCAAGGCAATCAAGCAAAGAGTACCGGATATCCATATCCATGCATTCTCGCCATTTGAGATCTGGTTCGGTGCCCTTAAAAGTAAGATGACGACTGCCGAGTTTATTCAGGATTTGATCGATCACGGCCTGGATTCGATGCCTGGTACGGCGGCGGAAATTCTCGATGTCGAGATCCGCCAGCAGCTGACGAAAGATAAGCTCACCACAGAGCAGTGGGTGGATATTATTAAAACGGCCCACCGTCTGGGTCTGCCGACTACTGCAACCATTATGTATGGGCATATTGATGAGCCACGCCACTGGGCGGCACATATCGCCAAGCTACGTGATATTCAAAAGGAGACCGGAGGTTTCACCGAGCTGGTTCCTTTGGGGTTTGTTCACTACGACTCACCGCTTTATGTAAATAATTCAAATGTACGGCCTGGCCCGACAGCCAATGAGAACATCCGCATGCATGCGGTTGCCCGTCTGATGCTCAACGGTTGGATCGATAACATCCAGGCTTCCTGGGTCAAGCTGGGGCCTGCTTATGCTCAGCAAATGTTGCGTTCCGGTGCTAACGATCTGGGTGGCACGCTGATGAACGAAAGCATCTCCCGGGCGTCTGGCGGTAAGCACGGTCAGGAGATCGTACCCGAAGAGATGATAAGGATGATCCGCGACGCTGGGCGGGTTCCGATGCGCCGTGGAACACTGTATCAGGCGCTGGAAGTATTCGAGGCCCAGGATTTAGAGGCTCATGACTTAGAAGAACATGACTTAGAAGAACAGGACTTAGACGTTCAGGAGAAGGTTACAAACCTGAAAGACTATAGTCGCTCCCGGAGCACACCTTTAAGTCAGCATGGCCATCAGTTGATCGCTACCAGCGCGGGAGGTGTGGCATGAGAACCTCGAAGCAGCATGATTACAAAATTGTTCTGTTGGCGGGAGGTGTGGGCGGCGCCAAGATGGCTGAGGGTCTGGCCTGCAGCCGCTACGGCGCGCAGTTAAGCATCATCGGTAATGTCGCAGATGACCAGGAATTCCACGGTTTATGGGTATCCCCGGATATCGATACCCTGACCTATACCCTGGCCGATATGATCGACCGGGAAAAAGGCTGGGGTCTTAAAGAGGAGAGTAGCCGTACGCTGGATGCGCTAACCCGACTGGGCGCGGATACCTGGATGTATCTGGGCGACCAGGATTTCGCCACCCACATATACCGCACCGGACAGCGCCTTAAGGGCGAACGGCCTTCCACAATAGCGCGTCATATTGCGCGACGCCTGGGAGTGCACACGGATATTATCCTGCCGACCGATGACTGCATTCAAAACCGGGTAAAAACTGCTCAGGGCTGGCTGGATTTTCAAAGCTACTTTGTACGCGAAGCCTGTCAGCCTGAAATTTTAGAGTTTGCCATCGACGGCATTGAACAGGCAGAACCGACGCCCGAGGCACTGGCGGCGATAAACGAGGCCGATCTAATCGTTTTTGCGCCGAGCAATCCTATTGTCAGTATCGGTGCAATCCTTGCCGTACCCGGTATTCGTCAGGCACTTGCGCAGTCATCTGCCTATAAAGTTGCGGTGTCTCCAATTATCAACGGACAAACAGTTAAAGGACCGGCTGACCGGATGATGGCGGCGGCAGGCTATAGCAGCGATGTGCTGGGTGTAGCTGACTGTTACGCAGGGCTGCTCGACGCGCTGGTGATCGATCAACTGGATCGGGATGCGGTGCCAGAACTTGCTGCCAAGGGATTGCAGGTGTTGGCCACCGATACCTTGATGTACTCACTGGAAAACAAGATTCGTCTGGCAGACACCCTGATTCATCTTTATGAGAGTCAGCGCAGTGAAGCTAAGGATCAACAGACCCGTATTGTTGAGTACAAAATAGCTGAGGGCAAAACAGTTGAGGACATAGCAGTTAAGGGCAATGGGGTCGCTGCGCATCACCCTGTCGCACAGAACCGATTAAAACCGATGACTGGCACTGGCATGCAGGAGGCGATGCGATGAACACTTGTATCGTCATACCGATGAAAGATCCGCGCCAGTCCAAGCAGCGTTTATCCGCAGTGCTCGATTCGAGTCACCGGGAGGATTTGGCACTTTCCCTATTTAAGGAAACGCTTGATTTTCTGCGTCGCCATTTTCCGGATTACCCGGTATTGGTGGTAACGAGCTCAGCATGCATTCAAGAGATTGCCGCAGGTTTTGATGCACATGTACTGATGCAAACCCAGCCTGATGGACTCAACGGAGCCGCTAACCTGGCAGCACAATGGTGCTGTTCTCAGGGATTCGATACGCAACTGCTGATACCTGCTGATATCGCCGTGCTGGATGAACAAGAGATCGAAATCTTGCTGAGCCATCGGCGGTCAACACCTTCGGTGGTGATCTGCCCGTCCAGCGATGACGGTACCAATGCCCTGATGACTTCGCCGCCGGATGTCGTGCCTTTTTGTTTTGGTATTCGTTCCAGTCGTGCCCATCTTGCAGCTGCTTTGGCGCGCGGCGTGCACTGCACCCAGTTGCAGCTGAAGAATCTCGCTTTTGACGTTGATAACCCGGATGACCTTGAACACCTGGCATCCTTGCCGAACAGAGTTCCCGCCCAGGAGGTATTGAGCTTATGGAACAGTCAGTGAAACCCATGGTTAGACAGTCGGTCGAGCAGGCCGTCAGCATTCAGGTAGTTCCCGGCCTGCCGGATATAAAGCCGGGCGATGATCTGGTGGCGTTGCTGTTGGCCGCAATGGATCAGGCGCAGATGGAGTTGGATGACGGTGACATTCTGGTGATTGCCCACAAGGTGGTTTCCAAGGCCGAAGGGCGCATTGTGCGTCTGGCCGATGTAGAGCCTTCTGCGCAAGCGCTGGAGCTGGCACAAACCGTTAACAAAGATCCGCGCAAAATCGAGGTGATCCTCGGTGAATCGAAGCGGGTGGTTCGGGCGGTTAAACGGCCTCAGCAAGAAGAGGGCACGCTGATAGCGGAACACAAACTGGGTTTTATCTGCGCCAATGCGGCTGTGGATGAATCCAACGTGGATAGCCCAGGCAGTGTCATTTTACTGCCGGAAGATCCGGATAAAAGTGCCTGGCAACTGTGCTCCGCACTGGAGAAATCTACCGGTAAACAGCTGGGCGTAGTGATTACTGACACCTTTGGCCGACCTTGGCGGATGGGCCTGGTGAACGTCGCTGTCGGGCTGGCGAAGGTACCCAGCAAGATTGATATGGCAGGTGAGAAGGATGCCTATGGCCGGGAACTTTCGGTAACAGTACCGGCGTTAGCCGATGAGCTGGCAGCAGCTTCCGGGCTGCTGATGAGTAAAGAGGGCAAAAAGCCCGCACTGATTTTTAAGGGTGTTGAGTGGACTCCCGGCGACAGCTCGGCACTCGACCTTATACGACCCCAACAGGAGGATTTATTCCGATGAAAATAGCTATTTTAGGTGGCACCGGTCCACAGGGTAAGGGACTGGCTTTGCGCTTTGCTGCAGCGGGAATCGATGTCGCACTAGGTTCACGTGATGGCGACCGGGCGGCTGAAATCGCAGCGCAGTTAAACGAGCAGCAACATGGCGTTTCCGGTGTAATCAGTGGTGCTGATAATGCGGCTGCTACAGCAGCTGCGGATGAAATCGTTATCCTGGCGGTGCCGTTTTCAGCTCACAATGCCACCCTGGAAGCGATTAAGGGCGAGCTGGCCAATAAGATTCTGGTCGATATCGTGGTACCGCTTGCCGATGGTGATCCGAAGGCGGTTGCTATGCCGGCAGAGGGCTCTGCTACAGAAGCTGCACAGGCACTGCTGGGTGATGGTATTCCCGTTGTTGGCGCATTGCATAATGTTTCCGCTGCAACATTGAATAACCTCGACCACGCAATTAACTGCGACATTCTGGTTTGTGGCAATAACCTTGAAGCTAAAGAGAAGGTTATGGCGCTGATCTCAAGCCTTGATGTCCAGGCATATAACGCCGGTCCTGCAGTCAATGCCCGCTGTATTGAAGCAATTACCCCGATTCTTATTCGTTTGAATATTTCCAAGAAGGTGCCGTTCTCCCATGCGGGAATCAAGATCTGGGCACCCGGAAGTTAACTGGCTTGTTAACTCACTAGTTTGCAACACCACAACAAAAATAAAACTATCCTCGTTAGGAGAATAATTATGGATTTCGGTATTACTTTTAAAGGCTTTATCAGCCCTGAACGTGCGCGTAACCTGGCTAAGCAGGCTGAAGACGCTGGCTTTACTCACTGTTGGTTCTATGATTCTCATGTTTTGTGGCGTGAGTGCTATCCAGCAATCGCCATGTGTATGGAGCATACTTCAAAGATCAGCTTTGGCCCATGTGTTACGCACCCTAATGCGCGTGACTGGTCACAGGCCGCCAGCCTGTTTGCAAGCCTGGCGATGCAGAGTAATGGTCGTTTCCATATTGGTCTGGGACGTGGCGATAGTGGTGTAAGGGTGCTGGGTAAAAAACCGGCGAACCTGGCCCGCGTAGCTGAATTCACGCAAAAGGTTAAAGCGATGGTTCGTGGTGAAGAGGTGATGTATGGCGAATGCCCAGCACCCGTAAAGTTCCCATGGGCTGAAGGCTATGAGCTGCCTGTTTACATTGGCGCTTATGGTCCAAAAGCTTTGCGGACTGCGGGTGAGAATGCCGACGGTGTAGTACTGCAGATCGGTTCACCTGCACTGGTGAAATGGTTCAAGGACCAGGCAATCACAGCCGGTAAAGAGGCAGGCCGAGATATGAGTAACTATCAGGTTATTGCTTCCGCACCTGCTTATTTCGGTACCAAAGAGCGTTGCCTTGAAGCAACTAAGTGGTTCCCGGCAATGGTCGGTAACCATGTAGCAGATATTGTTGAAAAATATGGCGCAACCAGTGGCCTGGTGCCGGAAAGCCTGACTTCTTATATCGAGAACCGTAAAGGTTACGATTATTCCAAACATGGTCAGAGTGACAACCCGTACCTGGACTTCATCACAGAAGATATTGTGGAAGACTTCTGTGTTCTGGGCACAGTAGATGATCATATTGCCAAACTGAAGCATCTGGAAGAGGCTGGAACGACCCAGTTCAATATCTACCTGGATAACGGTGATGAAGAGAATATCGTTGAAAAATACGGTAAGCACATCATTCCTAAGTTTCAGAAGTAATCGCTCTATCCGGTAAGCATTGGCTCACTGATCCCTTATTGGGCCAATGCCCCATCATTTAAGTTAATCACTCATTTAGCCTGCGGACTTAGTCGTTAATAAGTTCAAAGCTCAGAGTTCAGATTTCATCGCTCAGAGTCGAGGCTTCGTGAGGCAGTCAAAGAGTTGTAGGAGGCTGTCTATGTCACTATACACAGATACCCAGCAGTTCGAAAAATCGGTAACCGTTCCAATGCCGACCGAATACGGTGAGTTTCGCATGACGGTCTATACCGAACTGAAGAACGGGCGCGAACATATAGTACTGGAGATGGGGGAGCTGGAAAGGCAAAGGGCTCCTATTGTGCGGATGCATTCCGAGTGTGCCACCGGGGACCTATTTAGTTCCAGGCGCTGTGACTGTGGTGCCCAGTTGAACTATTCCCTTAAACGCATCAGTGAAGAGGGCAGTGGTGTATTGCTTTACCTGCGTCAGGAAGGGCGTGGGATCGGGCTTAGTAATAAGCTCAAGGCGTATCAGCTACAGGATAGTGGCCTGGACACTGTGGATGCGAATTTGCAGCTTGGTTTCAAAGCTGACGAAAGGAGTTATGACCTGGCGGGCGCAATACTCAAATCGATGAACCTGCTACATATCCGCCTGCTAACCAACAATCCAGCCAAGGTCAGTGCGCTTGTTGAGCAGGGTATTCGGGTGGAACAGCGTCTTCCTATTGAAGTAGGACAGGTGAAGGAAAACGCTGGCTATCTGGAAACCAAAAAGCAGCGCATGGGGCACTATATATATCGTCTACAATAACGAAACTATCCTTAACGAAATTAGCCTTAACTGAGTCTGTCTCGATTGTGCGCTTGCTGCCAATCAATATCAGGACCCTTTGGAACAATACGATGGGGATTGATAAAGTTATGTGCATAGAAATAGTGCAGCTTGATATGTTCAAGATTCACGGTTTGCCGTATGGCTGGCAGTTGCATCATCTCCAGCAGGTAGCCCCATAAATTTGGATAATCCTGAATTCGCTTCTTATTCAATTTGAAATGTGTGTAATAGACGCTATCAAAGCGTACTAAAGAGGGTATCAGCCTTACATCACTCATGGTGATGTTCGCTCCATGCAAATAACGCTGTGCTGACAGCCGTTCTTCTAGCTCATCGAGCGCCTGGAATACGTCATCGAAAGCAGCATCATAGGCTGCCTGCTCGGTGGCAAAACCTGCGCTATAAACCGCAAGATTTACCCGGTTATGAATCCACTCTGAAAGGACATTTACCTCTTCAAGCTTGTCTTCAGGAAGCAGATCGAACGAGTTTTCCGCCATGCCTTGCCATTCTTGAGCCAGCCACTGCGCAATACCAGCAGAATCATTACTGGCAATGGATTGTCGTTTCTTGTCCCACAGCACAGGGACGGTAATTCGCCCGCTGTAATCGGGCTTTGCTGCTGTGTAGATCTGTTGGAGATGTGACTTATTGGACAACGGATCGGGGTATTCTGCATCAAATGCCCAGCCCTGTTCATAGCGTTTCGGCGCCACACTGGATACTGAAATAGAGTCGTGTAATCCTAATAAGCTGTGCACCAGTAAAGGCCTGTGTGCAAAAGGGCAGGCGAGAGAAACGTACAGATGATAGCGATCAGCTTCAACTTCGGCTAAGTCGTTAAAGGTATCGACATAACTTAAACCTTCGCTATCTTCATCCGGAAGCCAGCAGCCTTTCTTCATATACGCCATAACATTTCTCCAATAATCTAGCCTGTAGCGGATAAACCCTGGGTGTTATAGACAGGTGTTATAGACAGGTGTTATAGACATCTAACGTTACTTGCTAACGTTCGCACCCAGGGGGATATTTCATCTATTAACCTGGCAATCAAATAGTTCGTCCTGATCGATTTGATTGTCGCCCACAAAATACTGGCGAAGATGTGTCAATCTCCTTGTATTTCATGGGCTCGCGCTGGCCTTGGCCAGCGGCGGCACATCCTTGTGCCGCGCTATTAACCCGACGAAAATTATTGCCGGGTTAATAGCAGAATCTATTTACAGTTGTGCCGTAAATTGAGTAACCAGATTCGTTAACTCCTGGTCTTTTTCAGGACTCAGTTTCCCGTCAACAAAGTTGTCATAGAAACTACCCAGGTTGTATGTACCCCGTACATCGGCTCCCCACCATGGCATAAGATTAGCCAGATTCGCCAGGTTGGTTGCGCCGCCAGTTGGACCCGGAGATGTGCTGAGCAATAACAGAGGTTTCTTATCGCCGAACATTGGGTTTTCCATATCACCTAAGCGAGAAACCCAGTCAATCAGGTTTTTAAAGGCTACCGGCATAGAGCCATTGTGCTCAGGCGAAGCAATTACGAATGCGTCATGATCTGCAAGCAGGTTTCTGATTATTCTGGCGTTCTCAGGATAACCCTCATTTTCTTCGATATCACTGCTGTAAATCGGCATTGGATAATCCCGGATATCGATTACTTCGACCTGGTGATTTTCGATCTTATCGGCGACCAGCTTTACCAGTGTTTGATTGATTGACTTAGAGCTATTACTGCCAGAAAAGGCTAGAATTTTTTTCATGATTATTTCCTGTTTTCCTGTATCAGATACTCATCAGCATTAATGCTGGTAAGTTTCTCCGGTTACGTATTCATATGAAGCAACAATAACTTGCTGCAAAATGGCTAATTCTTCTTCATTTTGTGGGGCATAGACTAATATCTCGTTCACGCCCATGTGTTTATACGGATGAGGCTCTCCCCAATTAGCCTGATAAACCTGATTTACATCATCATCGGGTAAGCAAACATGGATGCTGCCGTCCAGATGTAAGTGGGAATACTCCCGGCTGGATGAAGGAGGCATAAAACCATCATTGGGAGTGTTCTTGATGTTTTCGTCTAGCCACATAGCACGGCTGGAGGGAACTGAAATCCAGGTTTCATGCTCGCGTGACTTAGGAAAAGAATGGAACATCCAATCGGCCAATTTTTCATAGATAGCCCTGGGGCTATGCTGGTTATGCTGCAAATGTGGCGGCTGTGGATTGGTGATGGGTTTTTCCCCAATGCGGGGAGGTAAATTGGTTAAACGGCTCATAATGGCCTCCTTATACTGTTGGAGAAAGGCAGACTTGCGTTACTTAGATTTAGTGAATGAATTGTATGTGACTTGAGTTTTCTTATTAATAGGTGTAAAGGTGAAATTACTTTTCTCAAAATAAGAAAGATGTAGATCTACTAATATGAACCAACTCAAAGCCATGAAGATATTTGCGGTAGTCGTTGAAGAGGGCTCCATGTCTGCTGCCGCTCGCCGTTTAGGTATCGCGAATTCGGTGGTTACCAAGAACCTGAACGAACTGGAAGACTGGTTAGGCCGAAAGCTCATATACCGTTCCACCCGAAGTTTGCGTTTGAGTCAGGAGGGGCACTCTTATCTTGAGCAGATTCGGGACATTATCAGCAGGGTTGAAGTACTTGAACGTCCTGTGGAATTGGAAAACAAGCTCCTCAAGGGGACACTTAAAGTGACTGCGCCGGTTATTCTGGGCAAGAAACTCATCTCTCCTCTTCTACCTGGTTTTTATAACGAGTACCCGGGTCTTAAAATCCAACTGGTTCTGAATGACGACTTCAACGATATGGTTGAAGAAGGCTTTGATCTTGCACTGCGTGTTTCTCGCCTGCCTGATTCTAACTTTATAGCTAAGCGGCTATGGCCAATGAGCCTTAAGCTGGTTGCAAGCGCTACCTACATAGAACAGTTCGGTGCTCCGCTTACGCCAGAGAGTCTGAATCGTCATGTATGCCTGATTGACAGTTCGACGGCGAATGCCAGGCGTTGGCAGTTCAGAGCGCCCAATGGCGATAGCCTGGGGGTCCATATTGATGGACCGATTGACGTCAACAATGCGGAGTGTATTACCTTACTGTGTGAGTCGGGGCTGGGCATCTCGCAAATACCCAATTTTTTTGTTGATGCTTCTATTCGGGAGGGGAAATTGATAGAGCTGTTACCGGAGTACTCTATTGACGATGCTTATATTTCACTGCTTTATCATCAGAAAGGTACTAAGAATCCTGCCACGAAAGTGTTAATTGATTATCTTTCTGAGAACATAAAGATCGACTCCTATACGTTTTCTATATAAGTCATGCGTGCCTTGATAACCGCTCCTTATCCAGGCACTTCACTTTGAATTCCACTTCCAGTCTCCTCTCTCTTGCCACCAGGTAACCCTTAGACAAAGTGCATGTGTTTCTTTTTATTTTTCGCGTTATGCAAAAAGAAATTTCATATTTGCTTCTGTTCTGAAAAATAAATAATTCACTTAAGCTTATCCTCATTGAATTGGTGGTGACGGGGTAAGCACATGAAAATTGCAATATTTGGAGCATCAGGAAAGATCGGCAGCCGTGTTGTTGAGCTGTTATCAGATAAACATGAAGTAATAAAAATTGGTTCTCGTTCCGGTGATGTCATTGCTGATTTCACCGATGAAGAATCAGTTAAGTCGGTTTTTAAGCAAATCGGTAATCTGGATGCTGTTGTCTCTGTCGTAGGCGGCGATAGTGCATTCAAGCCCTATCAAGACTTAGTCGATGATGATTTTCGCTTTGGCGCTGAACGCAAATTGATTGCTCAGTTCCGCATTGTTCGTTTAGCAGAAAAGTATCTGAACGATAGTGGATCAGTCACGCTGACCAGTGGTTTTCTTAGCCATTACCCCAACCCTCACAGTATTGCGACCGGGCCGTTCAACGCAGCCATCGATGCCTTTGTGCAGCATACAGCCCCACTATTAGAGCGCGGTTTACGTTTGAACGTGGTGAGCCCCGCACCAGTTGTAGAGCCAGAGCGGGTTCGTACTGGCCTGGTCAGTGCCGAGCAAGTAGCTCAGCACTATGTAACAGCAATAGAAGGTAATGAGAGCGGCAACGTGCTCAGGGCCTGGGGTGGCCTCAATAACCCCCTGAACCAGTAAATCATTGCAACCACGCAGTTAAGGAACCTGCTAATAAGTCCATTATGTTCTCTGCGGGCTATAGAACGGCCAGATGCGTGAAAGACAGTGCAGTGAAATGTCTGGACCTTTTCAAACTGGCTGACAAAACAGGTGGCCGTTATAGAGCCCGCCCTTAGGGGCTTCCAGAGCGCCCCGATATCTGTGTTAACGATTATCGACAGACAACCAGTATGCCTGCAATCGTTGTCTTGATCTCAGATCGCTCTGAAAGCCAGAGGCGTATGGGACTTGTTCGTAGGTTCCCTAATGAACCATAAACGTCCAATCGGAGAAAGATCATGAGAAAACTACTTTTATCTATTTTGCTAGTTCCCGCCCTAGCGGCGTCTACCCTCAATGCTAACGCGGGTGAAAGTATCGAGGAGCTAAAAGCCGAAATTATTGAGCTGCAAGCAAAAGTCGATGTTCACGAACTTGAGCGCGCACAGACCAAACGTCATTTGGAAATATTCGATGAACTGGACCTGGAGGCTTTCAACAACCGCGATATGAAACGTATTGGTGAAATACACGCTGATAACGTAATTGTTCATAACCCGGACGGTACAAAGACGTCCCCCTTTCCGCCCCATGAAAAGGAGCTTGAGTTCCTCTTCGATACATTCAACTTTAAGGTGGCCGAACACATTGTTGGTTTTGGTCATGGAGAATGGACTGCTGGTATCAGTATCTCTGAAGGCAATTGGGTGAAACCGATCACCCTGAAGGATGGCACTGTTCTTGAGCCAACAGGTCAGCCAGTGAGTTTGAAGATTGCAACGATTGCACGCTGGGAGAACGGACGGATAGCAGAAGAATATCTGTTCTGGGATAACGATGATTGGAACCGTCAAATAGGGTTGAAGTAAACCTATACAGGATGAGACCAATTGGCGTTACCGGGTAATCTCTAAACGCTCTAATGATTAAAAGGCATCCATTCCAGCCAGGGATGGGTGTTTTTCTATGTACAGGATGTACGGTATGTCGCGGGGACATGGATGTCCGGGAGCGACAAAGACAGGCATAAATAGGTTTTAAACTTAATAAACAGTGAGTTTTAAATGACCTGCTTTTATCTCAAGAATATATGGGTGGTTTTGTGAGCTGCCTACAGCAAGTGGCTATGAGTAGAAAGCTTACGTAGCCAGACTTTAATTAAATACAAGAAAGGAGTGTCAGGTGCTCAAACAGTTTAAAAATGACGATGCAGGTAAGTTATTGTTGCGCTTAACGATCGCTATTCTGATGTTGTTTCATGGCGTATCTAAGGCAATACATCCAGAGGCCCTTGAGTTTATAGGCGGTTTACTCGCCAATTTAGGCTTGCCATCAGTTATAGCCTACGGTGTATTAATCGGACAGATTATTGCACCTGTCATGATAATCGTTGGGTTTTATTCCCGGGTTGGCGCTTTAATTACCACATTCACCATGGTAGTTGCAGTTTTACTGGTGCATACAGAGCATTTTGCTAGCTTAGCTCCTAAAGGCGGCTGGGCGCTTGAGTTACAGGCGCTATATTTATTCGGCGCTCTTAACATTGTGTTGCTGGGTAGCGGTAAATATGCGATTAAGCCCGACTGAATGTTTCAGGAAAATCAATTTTCTATTAATTATCTGCGTAGGCCAGATGAATAAATATTTTGTATCCATGATTACCGGATTTAAAAAGGATAGGTTTAATGGGTAAATTAATTACCATTACTAAAATTGTTTTTAATGGCTTGTCGTTACAAAAAAAACACCGTGCGATAAGACGGATTTTCAGTATAAGTTCGGTACTAACGATTGTTTTAGCAGGTTCTCCTGCAGTGGGGCAAGTGAACTTGCCGCCTGTTAATCTTGGAGACTCTAATTTTATGGATGGTGTGGCGGGTCCTGGCTGGCTTTTTCAGGAGACACTTTCCCATTATCGCATTGCTGACTTCACCAATAGTCAGGGAGGGAATATTCCAGGCGATAACGAGTCGGATATCACAGTTGCACTGAGTCACCTGGCAGTCATTACAGAGAAGCAACTCTGGGGGGGATTTTACGGCGCTGAAATTCTGTTGCCGGTAGTCAAGGCAGATATAAGCACAGACTTTGGTCCCCAGGGGGATACAACCGGAGTCGGCGATCTGATTTTTAGCCCATTGCTTATACAGTGGACTGATAGTGAGCTCTTCGGAAAACCCTATTGGCATCGCTTGAATATTAATTTTGTTCTACCGACCGGGGAGTATGAGCAAAACAAAAGCGTCAACATCGGCAATAATGTGCTGAGCTTTAACCCTTATTACGCCTTTACCCTGGAATTGAGTCCTGAGTTTGAAGTCAGTGGTCGCTTGCACTACCTCTGGAATTCAAAAAACAAGGACCCCAGTCCCATGGTGGCCGTCGATGACACTCAGCCAGGTCAAGCTTTTCATATGAATTACGCAGCTTCCTATGCCTTTAAGCCTGGCTGGCGGCTTGGGGTTGCTGGCTATTATTTGCAGCAATTGACTGAACACCGTATCGATGGTGTAGAGCAGGCGGATTCTAAAGAACAGGTTTTTGCTATTGGACCCGGGCTGAGGTATGCCAACCAAGGTAATTTCTTTTATTTGAATGCCTATTTTGAGTCTAATGCGGAGAACCGTACAGAAGGTAACAAGCTTACCCTTCGTTATTCAAAGGTATTCTGAAAACTTTTTGGTAGCTGACCTTTGCAACAGGGCCTGCAGTTGGCAGGCAGGTTGTAGAGCCTGCTAACTATCTGCCTGAATTATCAGCTGGAACAACAGATTTCAATTCTTCCAGAGAGCGCAGGATAAATCTCGTTCTACTTGTTTAGCTCATGTGTACTTTTCTATCCCAATCAGGTGGCACTAACGGCGTAATTATCTGCTTGGAAAAAGTTTAATTAAAAGTTTGACCAAAAGGTAAAATTAGTGCTACTTTTACCAATAGGTAAATATATGTTTGGTTGTTACCTGTTTTACCAAGTCAAACTTAACCCTGCTCTAAACGGGTCTACAGGGTCCTGATTGCAGCAGATAAAGGAGCGAGTTACTGATGAATAATATAAAAATAAACGAACAGCGCCTGTGGGATAGCCTGATGGAAATGGGCGAGATTGGGGGGACCGAAAAAGGCGGTTGCTGCCGTCTTGCCTTAACCGATCTGGATAAGCAGGGACGTGATCTGTTCGTTTCCTGGTGTAAGGAAGCCGGGTGTACGGTAACGGTCGACAAGATGGGCAACATCTTTGCACGCCGTGCTGGCCGGGATAATAGCTTGCCTCCTGTTGTGATGGGCAGCCATCTGGATACCCAGCCAACAGGCGGTAAGTTTGATGGTGTCTACGGTGTGCTTTCCGGGCTCGAGGTTATTCGCTCCCTGAACGATCACGGTATCGAAACAGATGCGCCTATTGAAGCGTCAGTCTGGACCAATGAAGAAGGTTCGCGCTTTCCACCGGCGATGGTTGCCTCTGGTGTGTTTGCCGGCGTTTTCGATCTGGAATACGGTTTGAGCCGTGCCGATCTGGACGGCAAAACCATGGGCGAGGAGCTACAGCGTATCGGTTATGCCGGTGAGCAGGAAGTGGGTGGTCGGCCTATTAAAGCTTTCTTTGAAGCCCATATTGAGCAGGGCCCGATCCTTGAGGATGAAGGCACTACCATCGGTGTGGTTACCGATGCGCAGGGTCAGCGCTGGTATGAAATTACCCTGACCGGTCAGGAAGCTCACGCCGGGCCAACGCCGATGCTGCGTCGTAAGGATGCTCTGGTCGGTGCCGCTCAGATTATCGATGAAGTGAATCAGATCGGCCTGACCAATCAGCCACTTGCCTGTGCAACCGTGGGCCTGCTGCAGGTGTTTCCAAATTCCCGCAACGTGATTCCAGGTGAAGTGTTCTTTACTGTAGATTTCCGCCATCCGGACGCAGAAGTGCTGTCTAAGATGGATCACCAATTGCGTGAGATTAGTCAGCGTATAAGCGAAGACCTCGGACTGGAAATGAAGTTTGAGCAGATCTGGCACTCTCCACCGGTTCCTTTCAACAAGGAGTGTGTGGATTCTATTCGTGACGGTGCCGAAGCTGCCGGCTATAGCCACCGGGATATCGTCAGCGGTGCTGGCCATGATGCCTGTTACATCTCACGTGTAGCACCAACGGCAATGGTATTTGTGCCTTGTGAAAACGGTATTAGCCACAATGAAGCTGAAAATGCCGACCCGGCTCACCTGGCGGCGGGCTGTAACGTATTGCTGCAAGCTGTACTCATCCAGGCTGACGGTTAATCCGCAGTTTCCCAAACAATTCTAAGACGTCATCAATGATCGTCTGAATCCATTCCTTCCCGAAATTTGCTCCCCTGTGCGTTGATAGGAAACGCGCAGCGGGATCATTTTGTCTGAATTTTGCTGGTGGGTATGGGTAAGACGTCATGGGAGAAAAATAATGATAATAGGTATCCCAAAAGAAACTCTTCAGGGTGAAAACCGGGTCGCATTGACTCCGGCTAATGTTATGTTTTTATGCCGCAGAGGCTGTTCAGTGCTGGTGGAAACCAGTGCAGGCCAGGCGGCTGATTATCCGGATTCTGCTTATGAGAAGGCCGGTGCTCAGCTGGTTAATGAGCGTGCCAAAATCTTTGCTCAGGCTGAGCTGATTGTGCAGGTTCAGGTCAACAGTCAGGCCGATGCCGAGGCGCCAATTGAATTGCGACCCGGGCAGCTGGTTATCGGTTTAATGGATCCTCTGGGGAATCCGCAGCAGGCGCAATTACTCGCCGATCGGAATGTTACCAGCATCGCCATGGAGTTGATTCCCCGAATCAGCCGTGCTCAAAGCATGGATGCGCTCTCTTCAATGGCGACTATCGCCGGTTACAAAGCGGTATTGCTAGGAGCCAATGAAGCCGGGCGTATCTATCCGATGCTGATGACTGCCGCAGGAACCCTGAATCCATCACGGGTATTTATTATGGGCGTCGGCGTCGCCGGTCTGCAGGCGGCAGCAACTGCCAAACGGATGGGCGCGGTAGTGGAAGCCTATGATGTTCGTCCCGCTGCGCGTGAACAGATTATTTCCGTTGGCGCTAAGCCTATCGAGCTGGCACTGGAAGCCGAGGCAACAGAAGGTAAAGGTGGTTACGCGAAAGCACAGGGTGAAGACTTTTTAAAGCGTCAGCGCGAGCTGATGACTGAAGTGTTGGCGCAGCAGGATATAGTGATAACCACTGCTGCCATTCCCGGTGCGAAGTCGCCGATACTGATTACCAAAGAGATGGTGGCCGCTATGAAACCGGGCGCGGTAATCGTTGATCTGGCTGCTGAACGTGGTGGCAACTGCGAGTTAACCCGTGCCGGAGAAACAGTGGTTGAGCATGGCATTAGCATTATCGGGCCAGAGAATGTGCCGGCCACTGTTCCTCACCATGCCAGCCAGATGTACGGCAAGAACATTGAAAACTTACTCAGTCATCTGATCGATGAATCCGGTTCACTCAACCTGGATTTCAATGATGAAATTATTCAGGAAACGGTCATGAGTCATAACGGAGAGGTTTGCCAGCCGCGGATTCGCGAATTGCTGGATCTGCCGCCATTGATCAATCCGAATGAAGTAGTAGAGGAGGTGGCCTGATGGAACTCTTTGTGATGCAACTGTCTCTCTTTGCCCTGGCAGTATTTCTGGGCGTAGAGCTGATTACTAAAGTGCCGCCAACACTGCACACACCGCTGATGTCAGGCAGTAATGCCATCTCGGGTATCACCCTGGTGGGGGCTTTGCTAGCTGCCGGGTCTGATGAAGCTGGATTGTTGGTGCAGAGTCTGGGGTTTGTCGCAATTGTATTGGCAACCATCAATGTCATCGCAGGTTTCTTGGTGACCCATCGCATGCTCAGCATGTTTAAACGGAGGGACTAAATCATGAATCTTATGATTATAGATCTGTTTTATCTGCTCGCCGCTCTGCTGTTTGTGTTGGGGATTAAAGGGCTGACGCGGCCGCGTACTGCTGTATGTGGCAATACTCTGGCCGCGGTAGGCATGTTGATTGCGGTGGTAGTGACGCTGCTGGATCGCCAGGTAATCAGTTACGAGTTGATCGCTCTGGGCATCGGCCTGGGTGCGGTGATAGGCTTCCTGATGGCCAAAAAAGTGCAGATGACGGCGATGCCGCAGATGGTGGCGCTGCTCAACGGATTTGGTGGTGGTGCTTCGCTGGGAGTAGCCGGTGCCAGCTATTTTGCAGTTGCTGCGGTTGTTGGAGGAAGTGCTGTTACTGCTGGAAGTGCTGTTACAGGAAGTGCCGCTGAAATAACCGGAGCAGAGCCGCTGGTAACGCAGGTTGCTGTAGCCTTAACTGTGCTGATTGGTGCGGTGACTTTGTCCGGTAGCGCGGTGGCCTTTGCTAAATTGCAGGAGCTTATTTCCGGACAGGCGATCGGGTTTAAGGGGATGAAGTTTCTGAATCTGGGGTTATTGCTGGCAGCCTTGGCTGTGGCGTATGCGATGGTAGCAGGTGCAGCCGGACCGACAGCCTTTATTGGTCTTGTGGTACTGGCGTTGCTGCTGGGGGTGACGTTGGTTATGCCCATTGGCGGTGCCGATATGCCGGTGGTGATTGCCCTGTTGAACTCCTATTCAGGAATCGCCGCAGCCGCCGCTGGATTCATCATGGGCAACACGGTGCTGATTGTCTCAGGTGCACTGGTTGGCGCTTCGGGCATCATCCTCACCCAGATCATGTGTGTTGCGATGAACCGTTCCCTGTTGAATGTATTGTTCGGCACGATGGCGCAAGGTAGCGGTGAAACAGTGGACGCCGACGAGGTCTACGCCGGCAAGGTAAAGTCTTCCTCACCGGATGAGGTGGGCATGATGCTGGAGACAGCACGTCGGGTGGTTATTGTTCCCGGCTTTGGACTGGCGATGGCTCAGGCTCAGCACGCGGTGCGGGATCTGTCGGACACGTTGGAAAGTCGTGGTATCGAGGTGGAGTATGCGATTCACCCGGTGGCGGGGCGTATGCCCGGGCATATGAACGTACTGCTGGCCGAAGCTGAAGTGCCTTACGAGAAAATGCGTACCATGGAAGAAGCGAATCCGACCTTTGAGCAAACGGATGTGGTTATTGTGATCGGCGCCAATGATGTTACCAATCCGATGGCTCGTGAGGATAAGGGCAGCCCTATCTACGGCATGCCAATTCTCAACGTCGATAAGGCGAAAACCGTGGTGGTGGTTAAGCGAAGCCTCAGCGCAGGTTTCGCCGGTCTGCCCAATCCGCTGTTCGCTATGGACAATACGCTGATGCTGTTTGGCGATGGCAAGAAGGCGATCATGGAGCTTACAGCGGCGCTGAATGAAGCAGCCTGACCGGCATGATAGTGTCAGGCCAGATGCAGCGCTCCCTGTTAGGGAGCGCTGCAGTGTGGTCTACCAGAAAAGTCGTAATGAATAATCTAGAGATTAACTCAGAATTTCTAAAATTAGGCATAATGAATCTTAAGCAGGAATTTATGTCATTGATTATTATTGATTTTTTTGGTTATATGTTTAGTGATAAATTCTTTAAAAACAATATTGACCATTAGGTAAAAAGTAGGTAGATTTATAACAGTGCTAAATATACTGCTGCCATTAATAGGTTAGCCGGTGTAGAACCTGGGTGTTTTAATAATAATTGGGTTGTAGTTGCAATGAACAGTTTAGTGATCAATCAAGCATTTACGCGAAGCTTTACCCCCAGGGTATCGCTGACTGATCACCTGTTCGGTTGTTCATCAGCTATTTTAAATATCTTCCAATTACACCTTACTGTCGTATCTACTATTATTGCTAACTATCTGGAAGGCATCTCCCTTTTCAGAAAATATCCTCCTTTCTTGCCATCTATCTACCTGTTTAATCTTAAACAGACCAAGCTATTCGCCTTTATCATCCTCTAAGTTAGTCCTCACTCGCTCTAATTAATTTAGAGCCTGTTCTGCTGCCTTCTATCAGCGCTAATAGCTCATGCTTAATTGCAATTGTTATTAGCAATTGATTGAACTGCAGAAAAGATATTTCTCATATCTCTCTGACCACGGTCTATAAATAAATATAACCATAGCGTTATATGTTGAGGAATTAAGCATGCTGGATATGCTTGTGCGTAATGTGAATTTGCCGGATGGCCGCAAGGGTGTTGATATTGCGGTTAAAGACGGCAAAATTCTCGAGATAGCAGCCGGGATACAGCGTCAGGCGGCAAAAGAAATTGATGGTAATGGATACCTGGCTTGCCCGCCTTTTGTTGATAGTCACTTTCATATGGATTCTGCTCTTAGCTTAGGCAATCCGAGACTGAATCAAAGCGGTACTTTACTTGAAGGAATATCTCTATGGGGCGAGTTAAAACCTCACCTCACTGTTGAGGCGATAAAACAACGAGCGCGTGAGATGTGTCGTTGGTCTATTGCCCGGGGCACCCTTTGTATTCGCAGCCATGTCGATATCTGCGATGACCGATTACTGGCTGTTGAAGCGCTGCTGGAAGTCAGGGAGGAGATGAAAGACTTCATCGACCTGCAACTGGTTGCTTTTCCCCAGGATGGCTACCTGCGTTACAGTCGCTCCCGGGAAAACCTGCTAAGAGCTCTTGATAAGGGTGTCGATGTTGTTGGCGGTATCCCTCATTTCGAGCGGACCATGGCGGATGGTGCAACGTCTATCGAATAAGGATATGTCGCGCGTAGCCGCGACATTATCCCGTTGTTGAACGGG
>JBALVQ010000134.1:0-8730 GCA_036960915.1 Amphritea sp. | reverse complement strand
AGCGAATTGCCGGACACTGGGTGTAACAACTTTTAAGCTGAACAGAGCCCAACCTGTCTCTTCCAAGGGCGGGACTTTTTCGTAGGGCTGAGTCCCGCCAAAAGGCTGTGCCCATGGATGTGGCGCCCTACGATGCTTAATATTGCCTTGGGGTAGGATCTGTCTGAGTGAAAAAGATACCAGTCAGAAGATTTAAGAGGCGCTCCCCGCTAATCAACGATGAGCCTTTTTTATGGGGTTAAGGTAACTTCTTATTTGCATTGTTTGTCTGTTTTTATTTTTCAATAAGCTGTTTGTTAGTCTCATTAAATATTTATCTTTTTCTATTTTGTAGGCTGTTCTTGTTCGGGTTTTGTGTCTGGATTTGTTTTTTATGTGAATTGAATCGTTTATTTGTTTTTAGATGGCGTTTTTTAGTGGAATTGTTTTGTTTTATTACGCTGGCCGGTAGATCAGAAAAACATATTTAAAACATATTTTTATAATATTTCACAAATTCAATAGCGTTTATTAGTCTGGTTATGAATCAAACGGTGTCGAAAGTTTTATATACAAGCGCACTTCGGTATCTGTTAAATAATCTATTTAGTCAAAATAATAATCTGGAGAATACCCGATGAAACTTGAAGGTAAAAAAGCAATTGTTACTGGCGCAGCCAAGGGTATGGGGTCCGCAATCACGCTGACACTCGCCCGTGAAGGTGCAGACATCGTGCTGACCGGTCGCGATACAGCGGCGTTGAATGATGTGGCGACTGAAATTGAAGCCCTGGGTCGTAAAGCACTGGTGGTTAAGTGTGACGTTATCGAAGAAGACCAGGTTAAGAATATGGTCGCGGCAGCCAGTGAATTTCACGGTGGTCGGATTGATATCCTGGTCAATGTAGCCGGTGTAACTGGTCCTATCGAGACCGGGGTTGAGGACATCGAAGTGGATGATTTCAATTACGTGGTCACTGCTAACACCCGTGGTACTTTTCTGCCGATCAAATATGTTGCATCTATCATGAAGGCGCAAAACGCCGGCAACATCGTCAATATCGGCGGTACTTCCGGTCTGCGCGGCTATCCCAATCGCGCCTCCTACAGCTGCTCCAAGTGGGGCGTTCGCGGCATCACCCGTACCGTCGCGCTGGAGCTGGGTGCGAACAATATCAACGTTAACGTTGTATGTCCCGGCATCGTCAGAACGCCGCGGATGGAGAAGCTCTGCCACGGCAAGGTTAAGCAGCGCGGTGGCGACTGGACCTTCGATAAGGTGTGGAATGAATACGTTCAGGATATGGCGCTCAAGCGTGTGACCGATCCTCAGGATATTGCCAACGCTGTTCTGTTCCTGGCAGGTCCTGACTCTCGTCAGATTACGGGTCAGGAGCTGGCTGTTGATGGTGGCTGGGACGTTTAAGACACCCCTGTTTGTGATTGGAGGTTATATCGATGAGTAAGTATTCAGAAAGACCAATTCCCGATCAGTTGCCTGACTATATGGTTATCGGTGGTGAAAGGGTGGCATCTTCGAGTGGTGATGTCATAGAGACCTTTGACCCGGCGACGAATAAGCTGATCGGAACAGTTCCATCGGCTGAAATTGAAGATGTAGAGCGTGCGGTAGATTGCGCGAAACAAGCGCTGAAAGGTCCCTGGCGCGAGACGACGCCGACGCAACGCGGGCGCCTCTTGAACCGGGTGGCGCAACGCATCCGCAAAGATGCAGAACGTATTGCGGCGGTTGAAACGCTGGACTCGGGCAAGCCACTGAGTGAGGCTCGGGGGGACGTGGAAACTGCAGCCGGCTATTTTGAATACTACGCAGGTATTGCCGATAAGCTGGAGGGGGAATCCATTCCTCTGGGTCGGGACTTTATGTCCTTTACTACCAGGGAGCCTGTTGGGGTTACTTCGCATATTATCCCGTGGAATTTTCCACTGGTAACCACCGCACGTGGTCTGGCCCCTGCGCTGGCGGCCGGTAACACCGCTGTGGTTAAGCCGGCTCAGCAAACGCCGCTTAGTGCAATTATGCTGGCTGATATTCTCGAGCAGGAGGGGCTGCCTGCGGGGGTAAATAACGTAGTCACCGGTTCGGGTCGCGTGGTTGGTGATCCTCTCACTTCTTTGCCCGCTATCTCCCACGTTACCTTTACCGGCTCTGTCGAGACCGGTAGGACAGTGATGGCCAGGGCTGCGCAAGCGCTTGCATCGGTGACACTTGAACTGGGTGGTAAGTCACCGGTGGTGGTGCTAGCCGATGCCGATATTGATGCGGCGGTGGAAGGCATACTGAAGGCGATCTACATGAATGCCGGTCAGGTATGTTCATCGGGTTCGCGGCTTGTTGTTGAACGCGCTATTCATGGTGAGCTTATGGATAAGTTGGTTCAGCGAGCGAACGCGCTGACCATCGGGCATGGTCTGGACCTTCCGCAGATGGGACCGCTGGTCTCCCATCAGCAGCGCGACCTGGTTGCCGGTTTTGTTTACCGTGCCCGTCAGGGCGGTGCTGAAGTCGTCGCTGGCGGTAAATGCCTGGAACTGGAAGGCCTGGAAAACGGGTGTTTCTATGCGCCAACAATTATTGACAACCTGCCGTTGGATCATGAATGCGTGCAGGAAGAGATTTTCGGACCCGTACTGGCGGTGCAGATTGTCGACTCTCCTGAAGAAGCCATCAACGTATCCAATAGCACTCGCTTTGGATTATGCGCAGGCATTTACAGTAGGGATATCACCAAGGCGCTTCGTTATGCGCGGGATGTTGAAGCGGGGCAGGTGTTTATTAACCAGTATTACGCCGGTGGCATCCAGACGCCGTTCGGCGGTGTGAAAGAGAGTGGCTTTGGGCGTGAAAAGGGCCTGGCAGCGCTGGCCAGCTATTACCAGGTTAAGTGCATCACTGCACGGATTTAAATATTGAGGGAGATGAATAGATGCTTGCTGAATTTAATTTTAAAAAGCCGCAAAGCCTCGGTGAAGCTCTGGAGCTAATGGCTGAAAACAACAATGGCACCAGGGTCGTTCCTTTTGCTGGTGGCAGTAACCTGATGCTTGAAATGCGTGCGTCCGGCCAGGGGCCTGATGTTCTCATGGATGTGGGGGCGTTGCAGGAACTGCGTAGTATCACTATCGAGGGCGACAGCGTGACCGTAGGCGCGCGTGCGACTGTTTCAGACATTCTGGAGCACCCGCAAATGAAACAATACGCGCCTGCCCTGGTGCAGTGTGCCGGAGTCTTTGCCGGACAGATGGTCCGTAACGTCGCGACTCTGGCAGGAAACATCGGCTGTGGCTCTCCCGCTTCGGATTCTATTGCGCCTCTTCTTACGCTGGATGCGGAAGTGGTGCTACAGAATGCCGGGGAAACACGGGTGGTTGCGCTGAACGAGTTCTTTACCGGTTATAAGCAGAACGTGATGCGTGCGGATGAACTGATTACAGCCATTCGCTGGAACAGGCCTCAAGCCGGTACCAGTAACTTATTTTACAAAGTTGGGCGCCGCAAGGGCGATGCTATCACCGTGGTGGGTGTCGCCGTTTCCCTGCAGCAGGATAACGGTGTTTGCTCCGGGGTTCGAATTGCTATGGGCGCCGTCGGCCCGATGGTCTTCAGGTCGAAAAAAGCCGAAGCGGTTCTGCAGGGGCGCGAGTTGTCCAAAGACCTGGTTTATGAAGCTGCAAAAGTCGCGGCTAATGAAACCTCACCCATCGATGACGTGCGAGCTACCGGTGAGTACCGCAAACACACCGTTGAAAAGGTTGTTTGTCGTTTGCTGCTTCAAGCTGCCGCCCTGATTGACTGATAGAGGAATAAACGATGTCAGAACTAAAACTGATTACGCTCAAGATTAATGGGCAGGAAGAATCACTTAAGGCAGCCAGTAATATGACGTTGCTGGAAGCGTTGCGTGAACTGCACCACTTTGAAGTTAAATGCGGCTGTGAAAAAGGTGATTGTGGTGCCTGTGCAGTGCTGGTGGATGGCGAAGCCGTTGATACCTGTTTGATGCTGAGCTGGTCTGCCCAGGGGCGCGAAATCACTACACTGGCAGGGCTGAGTGATGGCGAAAACCTGCATCCTTTACAGAAAGCTTTTATAGAAAAAGGGGGAGTGCAATGTGGTTATTGCACCCCGGGGATGATTATGGCGTCCAAGTCGATGCTGGATAAGAATCCGAACCCCTCGATGGATGATATGCGCGTGGGGCTGAGCGGTAACCTGTGTCGTTGTACAGGTTACACGAAAATTTTTGAAGCGGTGGATTGCGCCGCAACTGAAATTCGTGACGGAGGGGGTGAATAATGTCCAGTCAACTACAGACCGGGTCTAATGTTAAACACAAACAAGTAGGCCGCCCTCTGGTGCGTACTGACGCTCCCGGTAAAGCTATGGGTAAGACGCGTTATGCCGGCGACTATGTGATGCCGGATATGTTGCATTCAGTGGTTTTGCGCTCCCCACTGGCCAGTGCCACGCTTAAGAGTCTTGATATCTCCGAGGCTCAGGCGTTGCCCGGCGTTGTTTGTATCATCACCGGTAAAGATCTTCCCGAAGGGATGGCAGCAACCGATATTCCGGGGCAGACAGGCCGTAAGCGGCTGGATACTGATTCCCAGATTCTGGTACATACCCGGGTTCGCTACCACGGTGAGCCGATGGCGCTGATCGCGGCGGAAACCAAAGCGATCGCCGAGAAAGCCCGCTCGCTGATCAAATACGATCTGGAACCTCTGGAAGGCGTATTCAGCACCGAAGACGCGCTTAAGCCTGGCGCGCCTCAGGTGCAGGGCAAAGGCAATATTATCGGTAAGCATCAGGTTCGCAAAGGCGATATCGATATGGGCTTCGCAGCCGCTGATCATATTGTTGAACGGACCTATAACACCCAGTTTATCGAACATGCCTTTCTGGAGCCGGAGGTGGGACTGGCCTGGGTCAATGAAGACGATGTTATCAATATTCGGGTATCGACACAGGTTATCGAACATTTCCGGACCATCGCTGAGGCGGTTGGCGTCCCCCACAATAAGGTCCGCATTATGGGGGCGATGGTTGGTGGTGGGTTTGGCGGTAAGGAAGATATTACCGTTGAAGTATTCCTCGCGCTACTGGCCAAAAGCACCGGACGACCGGTGAAGATGGTTTACAGCCGCGAGGACTCCTGGTTCGGTCACGGTAAGCGTCACCCCTATAAGATCACTTACCGTACCGGTGTAACCAACGATGGCAAGGTTACCGCTGTTAAAGTGGATATCGTTTCCGACTCCGGAGCGTATGTTTATCTGAGTCCTTATGTACTGATGTATTGTACGTTGGCTTCTCAGGGACCCTATCGTGTCGATAATATCAATATCGATGCTGTATCGGTCTCCACCAACAATATGTATACCAGTGCATTTCGGGGATTTGGTGCCTGTCAGGCCGCCATTGCCTATGAACAGCAGATGGACGAGGTTGCTAATGTCATTGGTATGTCACCCGTAGAGTTTCGTCGTAAAAACTACATTAAAACCGGTGAGACAACCTGTACCGGCTGGCCGATTGAAAGTGCCGTCTGGACTGAGCAGTGCGTCGATCAGGCCATGCAAGGTTTGGGTGAGCCGACTAAACCCTCCGGCCCGCATATCAGAATTGGTCGTGGCGTGGCTGCCTATCAGCAGAGTTATGGTCGCCTGACATGGCTGCACGATACGTCGGAGTGCTGGGTTGGTGTCGAGATGGACGGTACGGTGGTGGTGCGCTCCGGCGTTACCGACATTGGTGCCGGACAGACATCCGCACTGGGACAGATCGCAGCCGAGTTGCTGGGTGTGAATCTCGATCAGGTGGTGATCTACAACAGTGACTCTGCGGTGACTCCGCTGGCAGGCACCTCGACCGCATCGCGGGCGCTGTATATGACCGGAAATGCGTGTAAAAACGCAGCTATGGCCATCCGTGAGCGCTTCCTCACCCGTACGGCGAAGGAATTCGGCGTTGCAGCTGACCAGGTCGATCTGGCTGATAATAAAGCCTTTGTGATCGACGAACCTGAAAAGTCTATGTCACTGAGAGAGCTGATTGCCATCACGGCTACAGAAGGTATTCACCGTTCTGAGCTGGTTCAGTTCAATGCGCCCTTCAGCGATCCAATCGATCCTGAAACCGGGCAGGGGCGGGTACATCCCGACTATGCCTATGGCGCTCAGGCCATCGAGGTCGCAGTTGACACCGAAACCGGTGAGATAACGGTACTCAAAAGTGTTGCTGCACATGATGTGGGCCAGTGTATCAATCTCGCTGCAGTCGAAGGTCAGATTGAAGGCGGTACAGTGATGGGCCTGGGTTATGCGCTGAGTGAAGAGATGATCTACAAAGATGGTCAGCTGATGACCCCGTCATTCAGTGAGTATCTGATACCAACATCTATGGACACGCCTCAGGAACACAAGTCAATTATCCTGGAATCCCGCAGTGGCCTTGGTCCCTTCGGTTCGAAAGGAATCGGTGAGCCTGCCCTGACCCCCGTTGCGCCGGCAACGGCTAATGCCGTTGCGGATGCAATTGGCGTACGGGTAATGGATTTCCCTCTCACACCGGAAAAGATTGTCAACGCTTTAAAGGAAGCCGAAGCACAGTCCTGAGGTAGCCTATCCCGCTACCCGGATGGTGTGTGAACCGGCGGACCTGCCAACTGACTGGAGAACAGGTTTGTCGGTTCACGAACTCCCAGAGCTGACTGATATATGCCAAGGCGGATCGCTAGCAGATCACTTATGGCGTAAATCGTCAGGATAAAAAATAACAAATGGCTAAAGGTGAACGTTATGTTTTTTGGAGAGATACCTGTCAAAGAAGCAGAGGGTTCGCTTCTGGCCCATACCCTGAAATTGCCGGGCAGGCAGTTAAAGAAAGGCCGCCTGCTCGAGCGACAAGATGTCCGAGACTTGTTGACTGTCGGTTATGTCACGGTAGTAGGCGCACGTCTCGAAGCTGATGACTTGCACGAAGATGAAGCGGCAGATCAAATTGCCCGGGCACTGGCGGGTACTGGCCTGAAAACTACCCCTGCAACCACCGGGCGTTGCAATTTGGTGGCTGAAGTTGACGGCTTGCTGGTGCTTGATCCTCAGATGATTAACAAGATTAACGCCGTGGATGAGTCCATTACGCTAGCGACAGCTGCCCCCTATCAAGTCGTATCCCGAGGACAGACCGTAGCGACAATAAAAATTATTCCGTTTGCTGCATCCAGACAGAATGTTGACCAGGCGGTATCACTGGCATCTTTACGCGAATGTTGTCGAATGGCACCGCTGCTCAGTAAATCCGTCAGCTTAATTCTTACCCATAGCTACTCGCATACAAAGGATAATCAGGAAGCCGTTCTGAACAAGGCTGAAGCGGCCTTCAGAACCCGAATTGAATCCCTCGGCTCCCGGTTACAATCGGTTTCTCGCTGTGAACACAATCGCCGACAAATTGCCTCCGCTATCTCGAATGCACTGTCGCAGAGCTGTGATCTGCTGTTGATTTGTGGTGCCACCGCGACCGTTGACCGACGCGATCTGGTACCCGCAGCCATTCAGGATAGTGGTGGCCAGATCGATTATTTCGGTATGCCGGCTGACCCCGGTAACCTGCTGCTACTTGCGCATCAACAGCAGACGCCGGTTGTAATTGCTCCGGGCTGCGCTCGATCGCTGAAAATGAACGGTTTTGACTGGGTTCTTCAGCGTCTGCTTGCTGATCAGGCAATACAACCCGCCGACATTGCCGCGATGGGGGTCGGTGGATTATTGAAGGACAAGAAATTCTCCCGCCCGGTACTTCGGGTTCAGAATAATAATCATCCCAATAGGCAAGCCGTCTCCAGTGTATTCAATATGGATGCGGTAATGGTTAGGTAATCCTGCAACATTCTGACGTCAGGCTGCGGACAATTTACACAGGTTGTTAGCGCCTGACTCTGTACAGGGTTTTATTGATTTCCAAAAGGGCAATGACTATGTCTGTACAACACTCATCCCCATCCTTTATTTTGCCTGCTCTGGAGCAATGCTTTCAGCTCCTTAGTTTTTATCAACAAGGTTTTTATCAACAAGGCTTCCGTCAATAAGGTTTTGATCTACAAGGCTTTGATTAACAAGGTTTGACAAGATAGAGGCTCCAAGCTGGCGCTGTAGCATAGAAGAGTACGCAAAGGATAACCGGAGCTGCTGAACTACTTCAGCTGATCTGTGAATACGGCCCGAGTGTTCCCTGTGGCTTTGTTAGTGATAAGTGTTCTTCGCCAACGACTTCAGACATCCCCCGCATGACTGCAACCCTTCCCTGACAGCTAATTACACTGAGAGCCAAAGCTAAGTTATTTGTTTGGTGGGTCTTTTTTAAGGATCATCGTTGGTTACCGGGGAGCGCCTCTTAGATCTTCTGACTGGTACCTATTACTCGGGCAGATCCAACCCCAAGGCGATATTAAGTATTGTAGGGCGCCACCTGGGGCGCCACATCTATGGTGCACAGCCTTTTGGCGGGCCGGGTCCCGCCCTACACATGTGAGAGACAGGCAGATCCTACCCCAAGGCGATATTAAGCATTGTAGGGCGCCACCTGGGACGCCACATCTATGGTGCACAGCCTTTTGGCGGGCCGGGTCCCGCCCTACTCATGTGAGAGACAGGCAGATCCAACCCCAAGACGATATTAAGTATTGTAGGGCGCCACCTGGGGCGCCACATCTATGGTGCACAGCC
>JBALVQ010000133.1:0-8767 GCA_036960915.1 Amphritea sp. | reverse complement strand
CCGTTAAAGAGGGCAAGCGTCATATCTATGCCAAGCGCCGCTTCTATGTGGATGAGGATAGCTGGAATGTGATGGTGACCGACAAGTATGACGGTAATGGTAACCTGTGGCGTGTTGGTTTTGCCTATCCGATTGTGGCTTCCGAAATGCCGCTGACTGGTGGCGGTAGCTATGTCCACATCGATCTGAAGAAGAACGGCTACTACCTTGCGTTTACCTCACTGGGTAAGAACCGTAAAGGTACTGACTTCGCTAAGCAGCCAGAGAAATCTTCTTACTATACTGCCAGCGCTCTGCGTCGCCGCGGACGTTAATTAGTACCGCCGATAGGCCCCATGAGTTGTTAGCGGGTTTAAGAGCCCGCTCTGTGGGGCAAACTACGGCTACCGGTCAGGCCTGAGCTCCTTCTCGGGTCTGACCGCTATTTTCTATTGTCTGTAGCTAGTTTTGAAAGGACACAACTTGGTTCAGCAGAATCAACACGTGTAGGTCGCACTATGAAAATAATAAATATACCTCGTCGTAAACGTTTAAACAGTCTTGAACGTTTTAGCAGTCTTGAACGTTTTAACAGTCTTGAACAAATTAAAAGACTTGCTGTTTGCACACTGTCTGCACTTGCCATTTCTTTTGGCAGCTTAAGCAATGCTTATGCGGACTATAAAGATCCCCTTGAGAGTGAAGTATTGCCGATGGCTTCTGCTGCGCAATCACTCTTACTGGATATTGCCCGCGCCGGAGACAGATTGGTTGCCGTGGGTGAGCGTGGCCATATTTTGTACTCCGATGACCAGGGTGCTAACTGGACCCTGTCGCAGGTGCCTGTTCGATCACAACTCAATGCGGTCTTCTTCGTTGATGATCAGCAGGGATGGGCGGTCGGTGAGGATGCCGTGATCCTGCATACCAGCGATGGTGCCCTTAGCTGGCAGAAACAGTTCGATGCTCGCGATGCCGATATGAAAGGCCCCTTGCTGGACGTCTATTTCAAGAATGCCAGTGAAGGCTTGGCTATTGGCGTGTTTAACAAGCTTTATCACACCCAGAATGGCGGTAAATCCTGGGAGATCTGGCAGGAGCATGCCGATAACCTGGATGAGTGGCATCTGTTTTCCATGACCTCCCCGGCAGCAGGGGTAATTTACGTGACTTCCGAATCTGGCCTGCTATTTCACTCGCAGGATGGCGGTGACAGCTTCGTGCAGTTGCAAACCGATCACGATGGATCGTTCCATGGTGTGCTGGCAATGCGAGGAGCGGATGGCTTAGACCGTCTGCTGTTATCTGGTGTTGGCGGTAAGTTATTTGTCAGCCCTGATTCTGGTAACAGCTGGAGTGAGCTTGATAGCCACACCGAAGCGGGGCTGTCCGGTGGTAGCTGGTTACCCGATGGTTCGGCACTGATTGTCGGGGCGGATGGTGTAATGCTGAGAATTTCCCCGGATCTGTCATCAGTGGAAAAATTTCAACGTGACAACGGTTTGCCCCTGAGCAATGTGATTACAACAGAGAACGATGGCCTGGTACTGGTAGGACTTGGCGGTATTCAAACGTTGCAGGTAGGGGAGGTGACACAGCATGATTAGTAATAACGATACCCTCAAATTTTCCGCGTTGACAAATACTATATTTCGTTTTCGCTTTGCCATAATTTTATTCAGCTTGTTGGCAACCTTCTATCTAGCCTGGCAAGCGAGCTTTGTACGCCCCGATACCCGCCTTGAGCGGTTGATTCCGGGCAGCCATGAGTTTGTCCTTAATGCCAAAGGGTTTCTGGATGCCGACACTGCCGGTGGCGGCAGTGTTATCCGGGTGGCGGTATCTCTCAAAGAGGGCACAATCTTTGATTACGAGCACCTGGTCACCCTGCAGAAAATCAGTGATGAATTGTCTCTGCTTGATGGTGTGGATACCAGTAGTGTCAACTCCCTCTGGGCACCGAGCATGCTTTGGTTTGCGATTACCCCGGAAGGCTTCGGCAGTGGACCGGTTATCGATAACGCCACCTTCAATGACTCGCCGGAATCGATGGACCTGATTCGTACCAATGTATTCCGTGCCGCTCTGGTGGGTAGCTATGTCTCCAATGACTTCAAAGCCAGCATGATCGACTTTGAAGTGCTGCCGATCAGCCCGGCTACCCGCCAGCCGATGGACTTCAACGAGTTTTCGGCACGCCTTGAAGAGGTTCGCCAGAAATATCAAACTGAAGAGCTGAGTCTGCATGTCATCGGCGATGTTAAGAAAGTGGCTGACCTGGTCGATGGCTTCAGCCAGATTGCACTGTTCTTCCTGGCAGCGTTTGTCATTACCGCGGTGCTGTTGTTTAACTATTCGCGCTGTTATAAATCGACTCTGATTCCTTTGTTGTGTTCAGTCGTAGCAGTAATCTGGCAACTGGGTATCCTGAACATGATGGGCTATGGCTTGGGTGTGTTCTCGGTACTGGTACCGTTTTTGGTGTTTGCCATCGCGGTCAGCCATGGCGTACAGGTAATTAACGCGATTGCCCATGAAACTGCCCATGGTGAAGACCGTCTAGGCGCTGCCCGGGTAACCTTCCACCATCTGCATAAGGCAGGGCTGGTGGCGCTGATCAGTGACGGTATCGGTTTTGCCACCCTCTTCGTGATTGATATCGGCGGTATCAAGGATCTGGCGCTGGTGGCCAGTATCGGTGTGGCGCTGGTTATTTTCACTAACCTGGTGTTGCTGCCGGTGCTGATGTCCTATGTCGGCGTGACCCAGAGCTGCGTTGATCACGCCCAGTATAAACTGGAGCACAAGACAGCACTGTGGGATGGCTTGTCCCACTTTGCCGAACCCCGCATGGCCCGTATTGCCATGGTTGCAGCACTGGTGCTTGCCGGTGTGGGTGCCTGGTACAGCCAGGGACTGAAAATCGGTGATCTGGACAAAGGTGCCCCGGAGTTACGTGCTGATTCCCGCTATAACCTGGACAACAACTATATTACCGGTAACTTCACTACCAGTACCGACCTGATGACGGTGTTTGTTGGTACTCCGGAAGGTCAGTGCGAAACCTTTAAGGCAATCGACCTGACTGACCGCCTGGGCTGGCAGTTGGAAAATACCGCAGGCGTAAAGTCGGTTTCTTCCCCTGCAACCCGTGCCAAACTGAACCGTTATCTGGGTAACGAAGGTAACCTTAAGCTGATGTCGCTGCCACGTGACGAGCGTGTGCTCAGCCGTGCTATCGCGTATTCCGGATTTACTTCCACCGGCGTGAGTACCAGTTGTAACCAGCAGCGACTTGATCTGGAGCTGACCGATCACCGTCAGGAAACTCTGCAGAACGTGGTTTCGGCTGTACGAGGTTTTGCCTCGGCCAATGATGATGCCGAAATCTGGTTCCGCCTGGGTGATGGTAATGCGGCGTATGAAGCTGCAACCAACGAGGTTATCGACAGCGCTCAGTACGAGATCCTGGCCTATGTGTACGGCATTGTGGCGCTGATGTGCCTGGTGATGTTCCGTTCGGTGAAAGCTGTACTTTGTATCCTCCTGCCGTTGGCGCTGACTTCGCTGCTGTGTCAGGCGCTGATGGCTGTGCTGGGCATTGGCGTTAAGGTTGCGACCTTGCCGGTAATCGCGCTGGGTGTGGGTATCGGTGTCGACTATGGCATCTATATATACAGCCGTCTTGTTTCCTATATGGAGATGGGTCATCCACTACGTCTGGCCTATCTGGAAGCGCTGAAAACCACCGGTAAGGCGGTGTCCTTTACCGGTATGACACTGGCCATCGGTGTGGCGACCTGGATGCTGTCGCCGATTAAGTTCCAGGCCGACATGGGTATCCTGCTGACCTTTATGTTCTTGCTGAACATGGTAGGTTCGCTGACCCTGCTGCCGGCGTTGGCTCACTTTCTGCTCAAAAGCTCGTCTGATGAGGGGGCTCCCGAATCTGTTGAGCCAATCAGCCAGAACAAGGCTTCCGAACCATTGACCTCCAGCTAAATGTCGCATGAGGCCTGCTCAGAGTTATTCATGGGCAGGCCATTAATCACAATTCTTAATCCAAGTTCTTAATTACAGTTAGGACAGCAAAAACACCCTTTTGCCATTTATGCCAACTCGAAGGCTATTGCTATACGGGTAAGCAGGTAAGTGGCATTGAGCAATGCTGGCCTAAAATGTCCTGAAAATAAGGGAATAAAAGATGCAAACAAAAATAATCGAACCCGCTGCGAATGCACACCAGTACCAACTACTTATCAAAAGCCTGCTGCTATCCGGCAAGCGTTTTGAGCCGGGTCAGGAGATCGTCTACGGCGATGTGATCCGTTATGACTATCGCACCCTGTATGAGCGCATCTGTAAGCTGGCCAATGTACTGACCAACGCGGGTGTAAAGGCTGGTGATACCGTTGCCGTGATGGACTGGGACAGCCACCGTTATCTGGAAGCTTACTTTGCGGTGCCGATGATCGGCGCTGTACTGCACCACGTTAACATTCGACTCAGTGCCGACCAGATTGGCTATACCATGAATCATGCAGAAGACGATCTGGTGCTGGTTCATGATGACTTTGTGGTCATTGCAGAGCAACTAGCTGCTGAGCTGCCTACAGTTCGCGGTTACATTCAATTGACTGATGAAGCTAAAGCAGTACCTACCAGCCTGAAAACGCTGGGTGAGTATGAGGCTCTGATTCAGGATGCCGCAGCAGAATATGACTTCCCGGATTTCGATGAGAACTCTGTAGCAACTACTTTCTATACCACGGGTACTACAGGCAAACCGAAAGGCGTGTACTTCACTCACCGCCAGCTGGTGCTGCATACGTTGAACGGTGCCGCCACCCTTGGATTGTATGAAGGCCAGCCGCTGCTGCGCTCCGACGATGTCTATATGCCGATGACACCGATGTTCCACGTGCATGCCTGGGGCGTGCCTTACATCGCTACTATGCTGGGGGTGAAGCAGGTTTATCCGGGTCGCTACGAACCCAACAAGCTGGTGAAGTTGTTCCGCGAAGAGGGTGTTACCTTCTCTCACGGTGTACCGACAGTGCTGCAGATGATCCTCAACTGCGAAGAAGCCGAAAAAACCGACCTGGCTGGCTGGAAACTGCTTACCGGTGGTAGTGCACCGACTTTGGCGCTGGCTGAGCAGATGGCTGATAAAGGCATCCTGTTCCATACAGGCTATGGCATGTCGGAAACCTGCCCGCTGTTAAGCACCACCTTCCTGCATCCCGCCGAGCGCGAGCAGGGCATGAGCGATCAGATGCCGCAGCGGATCAAAACCGGGATACCGATCGGTCTGGTAGATCTGCGCATTGTCGATCCCGATGGCAACGATGTACCGCACGATGGCGAAGCCATGGGCGAGATTGTCGTGCGTACACCCTGGTTGACCCAAGGCTACTACAAAGAGCCTGAGAAGGGCGCCGAGCTATGGGAGAACGGCTGGCTGCATACCGGTGATGTCGCATCCATCGACAATACCGGGGTGCTGGAAATCAAGGACCGCATCAAGGATGTGATCAAAACCGGTGGTGAGTGGATTTCATCGCTGGAGCTGGAAAACCTGATCAGCCAGCACGCTGACGTAGCTGAAGTGGCAGTCGTTGGTGTCCCCGATGAGAAATGGGGCGAGCGTCCGTTTGCCCTGATTGTGCCGGCAGCCGGTGCGGAGATAGATGACAGCATGATCAAGAGTCATCTGATGCAGTTTGTCGATAGCGGTCAGATCAACAAATGGGCGATTCCACATCAGATCAATGTAGTGACTGAAATACCCAAAACCAGCGTCGGCAAGATCAACAAAAAGGTGATCCGTACGCAGGTTAGTTAACCAAATCTTTTGCGACCGTCGGCTCTCTTATGAGAGCTGTTTGGGGAAGCTCTGCTTCCCCTTTTTTTGTACATGGATGCAGCTCTTTAACAAGAAAGGGCCTGCGGACACCGGGTTGTGTAGAAGCAGGGTTTTAGGTGCTGGTACGCGGGGAGAACCCTGTGGGAGCGGCGCCTCGCCGAGAATGTTCAGTTAATCGCCGCGAGGCGCGCCTCCTACATGTCCCACCAGTACTCTAGCGTGCTTATGGTCATACCATGGCAAAAGTGATTATTTGTATGTTCCCCAAGGTAGCGTGTAAAAACCTAACCTTAGTTAGGCTTAATTACATCCTCTGTTTTCTAACATGGTTACTGTGATACCGCTATCGGCGATAGCTACCCTCAAGCCAGAACAGAGGAGTTCAAGATCATGGGGTATATTGAAATCAGTTTTGAGTGTTGAGACGGGACCATTTTTTTTCACTCTGATCCGGTATCAGGCTAGCTGGTTTTACCCCGATTTGTCGGACACCTAGCTACCGTTACACCGGCCACTATCTTAGATAAAATGCTGGGTAGGGAACTACTGGTGAGACAGTAGGTTTCTTTCCAATATTAATCGGCTGAAACAAGCACAGGAACAGCCTCGTGTCGCCCCACAATTCTAAGTACAGGCACAAAATTTGCGGCCGTTACGGAGCTCGTCATTTCGACCATACCATCTCCTGTGCTTCCATGAGTACTCTTTCCGCTAACTTCAGATCAGGAATCTTACGCAAGTATGACTTATCATACAGTTTCCCGATCTCATTCTCTTGATGCTCGGCGAACTCCAGTAGCTCTTCATAAGTCCACTTGCCGGCACGTACATCTAGCAGTTCCTGTGCATCCTTACGGAATACATTAACTACTCCATCGCGAAGAATCTCTTCACCCATACGTAGAAGCCGTACGATATGCATAGCATGCTTGGTATCATAGCCATGCTCTTCCTCTAAAGCAGAACGTTTCTCATTACGAGCACCTTTCCACTTCCAGTAATTAGTATGAGTCTCCTTTGCAGTCTTGTACTCATCTTCACACATCTTAATGATGAACTCAGGAGTTATTTTCTTGAGCTCCTCACTGAATGTAGTGAAGTCATACTTCTTGAGGGTACCATCACGATTAATTACAGCACGCCCCTCATCCTTAACTAGACCATAGATGTCATTACCATATGGCATCAGCAGATAACCTTCATTATAATCCTGGATATTGAAGTTATTCGGGAAGATCTGCTCAGGACGGAAGTTATGCACCATCTTAAGATACTCAGAGCGAACCGGCGCTTCTTCCTTTTGAGGCTTATTGATCCACTTATTGTGGCCTTTAATGCGCTTCATTTGCGAAGCAGCATATCCGGTAAATGTCCAACGCACTTTCCTAGAAAGTAGATCAGCAGCATGATCGCGTAGAAACCAATATACGACAGAATCTTCTGTAATATGCTCTTTTTTTACCCAAAGTGTCTCGATGATATTCGGATTACAGTCAGTGTAGAGCTTCATAAAATTGCTCAGTTCGTATAGCTTAGAATCCTCTTCATTCTCAATGGTGACCTCACGTACCGGATTGAACGGTGTTACGATCTGTGCCTTAGGAGCGCAGAAGATACCTCGGAAATCCGTATCACTTGTCGGCAGGTTAGTACCGTATGCAATAGAGCCTGCATAATGCTTAACGATTATGTTTTCTACTTCTGTCATCCTGACCTCCTGTACATCCATTATAGTTTTGATAACTGCTACCAGTCAGTAGTAAGAGGGTGGTTTTATCCCGTATCTATGGACTGCCTGCCCACCTCCGCGAATCAGGAAGCCCACGTATCGATGGCAACTTTTGCCAGCCGACGCCTGAAAGACATGTCCGACAACACTGCAGGAATCCTGGCTTTAGAGCTGCTGGCTAGCTGTCAAGGTGTGGATTTCTGTGCCCCGTTAAAAGCATCTGAAATGCATGAAATCGCAAAAACAGAACTGCGCAGTGTAGTGCCATTTTATTATAAAGATCGTTACTTTTCTCCCGATATAGAAAAAGCAAAATCGGTAATTGCAAGTGGCCAATTTAAGCGTTTTATGACAGAGGACTTGTTGCCTGGCGTGTCAGTTTGAACACGCTTTCCTTCTGTCACGGCATTGCGGGTTTTTTTAAGGCTCATCGTTGATTACCGGGGAGTCCTCTTAAATCTTCTGACTGATATCTTTTTCTCTCAGGCAGATATCCTACCCCAAGGCGATATTAAGCATCGTAGATACCACCTGGGGCGCCACATCTATGGTGCACAGCCTTTTGGCGGGACTCAGCCCTACGAAAAAAGTCCCGCCCTTGTGAGAGACAGGTTGGGAGTTGGTGAAGCTTGTGGGAGGCGTGCTTTTTGTAGGGTGACGGTTTGCATGCCCCGCGAAGCGTTTTGGGTAGAAGCATGAACCGCACCGGTTGCGGACCATGTGGTGCTGTTGAACGGGGTGAACCCAGTGGGAGCGGCGCCTCGTCGCGAAAGTTCAGTTAATCGCCGCGGCCTCATCTTGCTTTTCAGCGAGCAAAAATTCGACGGTATCGCCAAACTTATCAATGGCACGATACAAATAAACCCACTCGCCTTTAACCCGGAGATAAGTCTCATCCATTTTCCACGAGCCTGCCTCAGGCCGCTTTCGTTTCTTGGCTTCCCACGCCAACTGGGGTGAGTAACGAACGACCCAGCGATTGAGAGAAGAATGGTCAACTGACACGCCTTGTTCCGCGATGATTTCATCAAGATCGCGGTACGACACCGCATATATAACATAGAAAAACACCGCGTAGAGAATCACGTCCTTTAGATAGTGCGCGCCTTTGAAGTTAACCACTTAAGCACTTTGCTAGGGAAGCTGCGAATAAGTCCCTGTTATGCAAGAATTGAAGCATGATTATCGATGAG
>JBALVQ010000132.1:0-9334 GCA_036960915.1 Amphritea sp. | reverse complement strand
GTATTAACCTTAGCCATGTGTGAATTCCTCTTTTAGCGTTTTGGTTGACACTAAGTTTAGTGTCTCGCGGGGAGGGAGGAGTCCATACATTGTGTCATAAGCGGAACCTGGGGTTACTTGTCTTCTCAACAATCACTTCGTTCCTCCCAGCTTGTGACTAGCGTAGCCTCAACAGTTAATAAGTACATAGCCAAACCAAAGGCACTTAAGCATCCCATCCAAACGCTCAGCAAGCACCACCGGATAGGTCAGCATCTGCCTAAAGGTCATTTTGTGCTCAGTGTTCAGCCACTGCAGCAATTTACACTTCACCCCAAACGCCAACGAGGACTGGAGATTGGTCATAAAGTCCAACTTTTCAAGAATGGCTTTAGGGGGCTGGGTCAGATCCACCAGCGGAGGCTCTGCATCGGTATCGAGCATCGCGATCGTCAGGTCACGCATGTTCGTAACTTGACCGACAAGGGAGCGAATCTTTTCCGGCAGTGATTGATGAGCTGCGGATGCCAACCAACCGGCCGCAGCCTGCAGCTCCCACTCTTTAGCCAGACTACGAGGCTTAATCAGCCCTTTATCGGCCCACTCAATCAGTGCACCGTAACCCAGCGCATGAAACGTCTTAACTTCGGGTAGCCGATTTGTCTCGCTAATACGTTCGCTTAAACGGAAATGAAAACTGTCCACTGCCGAACGGTTAATCTTTGATGTGTTTGGGGTGCATCGCAGCAGTTATAAATACTGGGTTAAACGTCCGCGCAGGGTTTCAGCAGAGCGAATAAAACTGTTGAGTGAAGTTCGGACTGCGCATGAGGATAGTAACGACTCAGCAGGCGCTCTAACCATTGCGTGCATCATTACGGCTCGTGGTATGCCGCTCAGTGTCGCTACCGCGCGAGCAAGTTGATGAGAGTGCTGAACCTGGTTAGCTGCCAGCTCCCAAATCACTCATACAAGAAGGTGTAAACCTCCCCTGATTAGTTACACCCATAATTAGAGTTTTACGGCTGTCCTGATATTGAACAATGAAGTCCGAAGGCAGAATAACGCAGGAAACGATAAGACACTTACTAAGTCTCCTTTGTGGCGGAAGCGGACTAACTCCAGTAAGTCTCCAGTGTGGCGATAAGCGACCAAATGATGATTTGAGTACCTGATCAATTCTGTTGGTCGCTTTGTGTCAACGTAGGACACTGATAGTCAAAACCTGCACAATTACACGTAATGCGGATGCTGGTTAAACACCGACATTATCCAACACCCGGTACAGGGTGGATCTACTGATGTTGAATTCTTTTAGTAAAGCTTTTTTACTGACATTTATGTCAGAAGCACGTTCGCGTATTTCAGCCTTCTTAGCCTCAGTAAGCTTAGCTGGACGACCAAACTTAGCCATCCCGACATTTTGAGCAACCTTGAGCATTGCCGCTTTTGTAAGGCCTTTGCGTGGATAGGTTACTTTGTCATATTCGACATTTTCCAAAACAAACTCTGCGCATTTCTTGTGGTAATCAATAAACTTGACCAGTTCAAACAATGTCATAGCGTGCAATGAGCTAATACGACCACCCTGCACCACTGCCAAACCGCTTTTAACCAAGTCTGGATCGATGCCTATAATCATTCCCTTACCCCTTGCCCTATTCTTGCCCTATTTTGCTATTTAGCTGTACTTAGCACACGCGATCAATGCTGCAATCATCAGCGCTGAAAGCACCTGACCAATCACTAGCGCTGTCTTTTCTGAGTCAGTTAGTATCATGCCGACCTTCCTATGATGCTTTGGCGCAGCTCAGTTACTTCCCTTACGGTTTGCTCCACCAGCTCAATCTCAGTGCCGTGCACTTCCTACCAGGTAGCCGGCGCCGCATGGAAAGCCTCACTCCCTATGCGATGATGAAGCGGACAAAGTGGGATGGTCTGTCAATGGCTGGCACGCTGCCCCTTACCAATACCGGTGCGCTCGTGGTGTATTTCTGCTGGCGTTTCACCAAACCCAAGATTTCTGCAAGCAGCACACCCCAGAGACGCTACATCGCTTAACCACTGCTTATCGTATTTGGTCATGCAGCCTTACTCCCTTCCTTCGAACGCTCTTCTTCCAGCCACTTCAGATACTCAGCAATCATGTCGCCCACCTTCTCCGACCACTTAACGCCATGCTCAGAACCAAAGGCATAGATCAGTTCGATCAGCTCAGCGAAGGGACGCTTTTTCATTCTGCTGGTTGACCTCCATAGTACGACAAAGCCGCCATCGATACCCGGCACAGTCTTTTGCTTATGCAGTGCTGCAGTAAACATATGCTTCCAACTTTCCGGAGATAGCTTTTCGCCATACTAATTAACCTGCCGGCTTACATCGGTGAGCATCGCCCAGAGTTTTGCGTTTTGATCCAGGGTGCGCTTCTCTCTCCCCAGGGTTACCAGAACCGCACCGCCCTTGAGTCCCTTATTGACCAGCTCCCGGGCGTACTCCATGCGCTCATGAACAACAGCTGAGTTCTGAATGATGATTTCAATAGAATCCTTGCTCATGCCACCGCCTCCAGCTTCTTGATTCGACGCTCAGTGCGTTTAATCGCCGCCATGAATGAATCGCTCCACCCACCAGGCTGGGAGCCATCACCCCAATCGCTTGTTGCATCTAATCCAGAGCGGCTGAAAGCCTCTTCCGTCATTACAATGGCCAAGCGATGGATTGCAGCCGCTTTAATGAAGTACCGGCGTTTTACTCCATGGCGATTCACTACAAACACTAATTGCTGTTCAGTCTGAATGCTCATCACACCATCCCCCTAAACTTGCCCTTCAGACCTGCCAGCGCTTCACGCCCTGCCGCCTTGCTTTGCTCGGTATTCACCTTCTTGCCGTTGGTATGGTGCTCCAGGGCGGTTGCATCAGGCTCGGGCATGGAAAACTCTTTCCCCCCGTAAACCAGCTCACAGATGCTCTCGTATTCTTTTTTGAATTCGGGATAGGTCACCTTCTGAATCTCGGAACCCAGACGAAACCAGCTCACCTCTCTGCCCGCCCAGTACACCGCTGGATGGCTCCATTGATGAGCTAGTGGCCGATGGGAGTTGCGAGCAGCTTCACGGTATGCCGCATCAACACTTGGCAGCCCGTAATCTTCTGCGCACGGCTTGCAGAGCTTGCGGAACTCGTTCAGGTTGGGCACAAACGTATTTTCACGCTCAAGCAGCTTTGCAAATCCGTGCTTGATCATTTTTGGCGTCAGATCCTGCAGACCCAGCGCCCAGGTTTGGAATGATTCACCACCAACTGCGCCATACTGGTTGGCGAATTGCGCGCCGTAGATCTCACTCATACGTAGCCACAACTGCGCCAGCGTCTGCCGGACTTCCTTGCTCACACTCGAGTCCCGCGAGGTAGATGGCTGCTGCTGCGTGCTGGCGGTCAACTGTTGAAAGCTTTGCTTGTCCTGCGGAAGAAGGTTGTTTAGTGGTCGTGGCTGGCTCATAGCTCCAATCCTCTTTGAATTGCTCTTCAGTGCCGAAGAAGCGGGTCATCTGCATGGTGTATTCAGTGTTTAGCTTGCCGGTGGCTTCGCAGAACTTGTGGTAGCGGCGAACGCCTTCTGCCATTTCACGCCAGGTTGATCCCTGCTTCAGGCGAGCATTGCAACACTGGAGAGTTTTCTTCTTGCTATCACCGCCCTGTCGACGAGGACGCTTCTGCCAGATCCACTCGAATTCTTCAGGGTAATCAGTTGAGGTTTTTTTCTGAGTCGTTCCAACGTCAGTTGGTACAAGAGAGGTATTACTACAATGTTCAGTAGTATATTTATTGTCTTCTTGTATAGCGGGGAATGACTCCGGGTTTGTGTCGGGGAATGAGTCGGGGGCGATATCGCTCAAACCCGAGTATTCATTGGCTTCCTGTATGTTTTTGTGTCGGGGAATTGTGTCGGGGACCTGTCGGGGCGCAAAATCGCTGTTTTTTGGCTCAATTTCACCCTGATATTTAGCCCAATTTACGATGGTAACGATGGTCCCTTTGCGGGTTCCTTCGGTCGTAATCATCCCTTCGCGGGTAAAGTAATCCAGCGCACCGCGAACCATGTCCAGGCTCACCTTTACCAGCTTCTGATCGAACTGCTTGCGAATTTTTGGCTGACTGGTTATCAGCTGGCCAGGCATGAGCGTAATAGGCTTAGCGCCCAAACGAGTCTCATGCGGCTTGTGCGTAGCGTTCAGCAAAAGGAAGTCCCATACGACGTATTTAATAGGACAGTGCGAGAACTCTTCCTCAAGCAGTTTGCGGTACGACTTAACCCAACCGCCCTCGATTGCATCTGATTTGCCCCTCACTCTCTTCCGCCTCGCGCCGAACTGGATAATCTCTGCTGTCTGTGCCATAGTGATGCTCAATTAGTAATTAGCCGCTTAGGGGTTGCAGCCCCATTGATAGCGGCTTTTTATTGCCTGTTAGGTCGCTCCCGCCATGCCTAGTGAGCTTGGGAGTGGCCGTCTTCTACTTAGCCGAGACGAGCTCGAACTAAGCAATCTTTTGCTTCTAGCAGCTTTCGCAGCCCCGTAGATTTTTCAGGGCCATCTATAAGCTTCTGATCCATTGCTTTCGCCAACTCACCAATTGGCGCTGATACGTCTTGTAGCAAGACAGGAAGATGTGAATACTCGAAGTACTTCAAGATGTTGCTTGGCGTTTTTTCAGGAGCTGCCGTACCAACCCGTTGCTCTTTTGGGGTGTAGCCATCCTCAAAAGCATCAGCCGGCGAATAAGACTTATATTCATCAGCATTTCCGCAATCGCCGGGCTTATACAATCCGCCAGGCGGTCCAGTAGATCGGTCTTACGGTCTAAATCCATCAGTACATACTTGGGCTTGTCCATTTCCATAAATTCAGCCTCGATGCGTTCAGACAGATCAGCGCCGACCAGTGGTGGCAGCTCATCGCCAGTCGCTTCAAGCTATTCAGTCACCTCCTCAAACGGGTCAGACTCACGCTTCAGGAACTCAGGTACATCAACGCCCAGATCAATGCCTGCAGCGGTAAAGGTTGGCAGCTCGCCGCGGTCATACTGCTTCATCTGTATGTCACCTTTAGATGTGAGGAACCTAATCGCTGCATTCACGGCTTCGGCATTTGTTTCACTGCCCAGGCGCTGCAAAATGTCCTGCGCCGTCATTGGCTCGTCGCTGACGATTTCTAATATGCGTTGTCTTACTGTGTTTATGCTCACGCCCCAACAGATCGGAGAGATTTATTAATTTTCTTATAGTTTTCCGGTTTCTCTGCCAGACTTTCATCATTCAAAGGGTTTTCAGCCAAAAAGGACTTAAACATGTGGTGGAAACAAAACGGTGACAATCTCATTCCTGCTCGCTCAGCCAGCACAGCAATATGTGCCTTTACTTCTGCGGGCATGTGGACCGGGATTGATTCGTCTTTTAGCTTTGCAGGCATAGTGAATTCCTTTTGGGTTAGGCGGCTTTATCTTTCTGGACTTGGGGAACTTTGCCTTTGGTAAGGTGTAGAAGTTCATACCCACGATTTTTTGGAGTGTGCTCGCCCCATTGGTAGATTGCTTGACGAGTGCAATCCAGCTTAGTGGCTAGAACTTGCACATCGTCCCCAAAGTGCTTCAGCACATCTTTGGTTTTAAAAACGGGTTTCATTAGAAGCGAGCTCCAAGGCGTTATTATGTCTACTAGTGTAAATACAATTACACCAGAAAGGCAAACATCATTTACCTTTAATTTACGTAATATGGCTTACATGAGTATTGGAGAGAATATCAAAAAGCTACGAAAAGCCCGCGAGTGGAGCCAGGTTGAACTGGCAAAGCGCGTGGGAATTAGTCGCGTCCGTATCACGCAGATAGAAAGCGACCCTACCACCCACGTTAGGGGTGACACTCTACTGAACTTAGCCAAAGTCTTTGGTTGCGAGCCGCGTGACCTGGAGTATGGCTGGGGCTCAGAAGCGCCAGCCGCACCGGCAGAAGACTTTGTTAACATTCCCATGCTGAATGTGGAGCTCTCTTCCGGCGCTGGCCGTGTTATTGATCAGGAGAATATTGTTGATTACGTGCCTATTAGTAGAGCATGGATCGATAAGAACAACCTGGCTGAGCAACGGCTGGCAACTGTTCAGGTGCATGGCGACTCAATGGCATCGCGGATCCAGGACGGGGATACCGTTCTAGTGGATACCTCACAGAACATGCCTATCAGCGGTAAGGTCTATGTAATCTCTGTAGATAACGAGCTGCGTATCAAGCGTCTTTTCAAGCGCATGGACGGTAGCTGGACGATCAGCTCAGACAATAAAACAAACCCGGAATATTGTGATGAAGTCATTGCCCCTCATAACGCAGAGCAGTTACGCGTCATCGGCAGGGCTATACGTGTCGTCATGGGAGAGCTTTAATTTACATAAGGAAATGCAATGTTTAAGCAAATGATTTTAGCGGCCGCGTGCCTTACGCTGGCTGCCAAACTACGCAAACAAAATTTGACGGCATTAATGCTGAACAGGAACATGCTTTAGAGAAGGGCCGGATTGAAGCGGTTTACAGACGGCTACAGGATGTATGCCCGCTAAAGCCCGCCGATCAAGAGGCGGTTTCTGAGTACGCTGGATTTCTTAGTTACAATGAAGACAATCCATTCTACGAATATTACGCCCACGGAAAGAACAGCGTAATGACAGAGTCCAGGGATCGCATACAGCGTCGAGTAGAGAATGTGTCTCCGAGCAAAAACCTTTTGGAAGGCTGTGACTTTGCAGTAGCGGAAGCTAAGCGCATTGTTAAGGAGGCTTACGCCCTTTTCCCACAATAAATAAGCCGTAGTTCAGGCTAAAGTTCAGACTAACCCGCCATCGTGCGGGTTTTTTATTGCCTGCAATTCCCTTACACGCCATTTCTCGAATTAAAAAATAAATAAAAAACTTCTTTGACTTACCATGTAAGTAAATTTACACTTGCTTCAGTGCTAAGTTAATTTACATGGAGCAAGCCAAATGTATCAGCAACTACTGATCGGATGGATCGAACTTCGCAGGCAGAACGCTCTTCGCTTTGGTCTTTGGCAGGAAAGAATGGCAATCCGCAACCTGGACAGTGAGCGTAAGTTCCCCCTTCCCATTGTCCGGGTTGCGTGAGGCCACTGTTATGAGCATTCAAAGCAAAGTACAGCAGATCACAGGGCTGGCCATGGATATCAGCGAAAGCGGTATTGCGGATGTAACGCTCCATCTACACGGAGAGCTAGGCATTCTTGATGTTTTTGCTTCTCAAGCTGATGCCGTCGTAATGACGAAGTACCTGTACACGAAGTCAGAAGCCTTTAAGACGGAGCAACAGATCAACATTGAGCTGGACGCTGTAATTGCCCAGCTAAACGAACTCAAAGCACAGAAGGAGTTGACAGCATGAACACACTAAATCAAGCAGCTATCGCCGTAGAAAGCATGAAGCTTCTGGCAATCGAAGGCGCTGAGCAGAAGCAAGATCACATTCAGGACCTGGCCGCAGAGGTTGTTGATTCAGACCTAACGCTTCAGTACGGCAGCTATGAAGAAATCAACGCCACTAACCAGTGCAGACAGCACCAATGCTGCTGTTAATTGCGGATCTATTGCCCGGTTTGGCAGCTACATACCGCCTACTGCAGCGCAGAGAGCAGCAGTAATAGCGGAAAGGATCGAAAGCTATAACAGTAATCCTGTTTGGCTTGGATACGAACAACAGGCTTTAGCCATATAGTCGGGAGGCAATCATGCTACTAACACTGATTGAATGGGATAAGGGGAATAAACAATGACAGACACTATCCCGGTAATGCTACCCAGATGGGTTAAGGCAAGCCTATACTCTCAAATCTCCGGGCTAACCACAGACGCCCTGAACGGCAAAAGGAAAACCGGTGTTTGGGCTGAAGGCCTGCACTGGAGAAAAGCGCCAGACGGAAACGTCTACTTTAATTGGCGCGCAATTGACGAGTGGGTAGAAGATGGCTTCAAACAAGCTGCCAACGGGGGTTGAGGTACGCTCTGACACGATACGGATAGTCTTCATGTATCGAGGTCAGCGCTGCCGGGAATCCCTCAAAGGACTGAAGGCGACTAAGCCTAATATCAAATTTGCCGCGAATAAGCGCTCCGTGGTTCTCCATGAAATTGCTACAGGCACCTTTGATTATGCCGATCACTTCCCAGATTCCAATAAGGCGCGACTGTTCTCGGGCCGAGCGACGAAAGAGCGCCTGGTAAAGGATGCGATTAAGCACTGGCTGGCAATCAAGGAAGCAACCCTGGCACACAGTACTTTTGTTAATTACCGATCAAAGGCCAACACGCATATCCTACCGGCTTTTGGTGATCGTGCGATTCGCACCATTACCAAGACTGAAGTTGAGCAATGGGCGGCGGTGTATCTCCAGGAGTTGAAGAACAAAACCATCAATGAAGTGATGATCGTCTTCCGGGGAATTTTTAAAGACGCTGCGGCTGATGGCATTGTTAGCATTAACCCGCTCTCTCTGATCGAGAACCGGAAAGTTAAGAAGCAAATACCTGATCCGTTCATTAAATCGGAGATCAACAAAATACTGACCGCGAAGACCCCGCGCAACCAGGAAGTCACCATGATGAAGTTTGCCTTCTGGACCGGTGTCCGCCTGTCGGAACTGATCGCGCTGGGCTGGGATGATATCGATTTTGATAGGGGTGTTGCCAGAATACGCCGAGCAAAGGTTAAAGGTTATTATAAGGTGCCCAAGACCCGCGGCTCTGTTCGGGAAGTGGAATTACTGAAGCCGGCACTGGAAGCGCTGAGAGAACAAAAGCCACACACCTATCTAATCCCGGCCGAGAAGATCGATGTTACCCAAGAAGACAACCGAACTGTGGATAAAGAAGCGTGGCGTCCAGTCTGGAGAAACAGTTTATCCGGCGCACCACATGCCAGCGACGGAACAGTGCGGGATCGTTTTTGGAAGAATCACCTGGTTAAAGCGGGTGTTCGATATCGGGGCCCAAACCATGCGCGACATACCTTTGCTTCACAGCTATTATCAACAGGCATGATTTCAAAGGATTGGATCGCTCAGCAGATGGGTCACACCAGTACGAAAATGCTGGATGATCATTACGCTAAATGGATACCGGAAGATGCTCCGCCGATGGCAGATATGGTCAACAAAATTATGGGGTTTTCAGATCAGAATGCCCCACACATGCCCCAAGAAAAAGACAATCAGCTGTAAAGCATTGAAATAGATAGGAAATATTGGCGGTGAGGGAGGGATTCGAACCCTCGATACCTTGCGGTATACACACTTTCCA
>JBALVQ010000131.1:0-9689 GCA_036960915.1 Amphritea sp. | reverse complement strand
ACGCTGAATGCTTCGCGGGGAATGCAATACCCAAAGCGTTTCACGGGGCATACAATACCCAAAGCGTTTCACGGGGCATGCTAACCAGCCCTCTACAAAAGATCCACGCTATCTGACAAAGAACCAAAAAAAAGCGCACAGTACCAATCAGAAAAGAGCTTGCAGATAAGCTACTTAACAGGAGGCAATATCAGCTATTCAGAAACCGTCACGACATGGGGCGGCGATGGCTTCATCAACTGCTAGACTTACCTACAGGGATATCAACACATATTCTAAGATATACATTTGCTAGTCACTTCGTTATGGGAGGCGGCAATATACTTACCTTCTAGCGAATATTGCGAATACTGGGCCACAGCAAAATCGATATGACAATGCGCTATGCTCACCTAGCCTCAGAACATTTAGAAGATGCAGTTGTTCTAAATCCCATAAATCAAATGGAAACATTATGGTAAACGGATTTTTAGTAAGCGCTTATTTAGATTGTAAATCAATAGGTTAGTGTTTAATGCTGGGTTATCGACCATATCTTAATCGGCGCAAGTAAAGTTTTATAAGGTGGGAGGACAGCAATGCTGCCGGAACAACTGCCTGAAAAACTGTTATTTCTAGTTAAGTTATTGAGTTTAAGGCTTTTTCAGGTTTATAAAATGCTTTTTGCAGAGCCGCCAGAAGATCGGCGCAAGCGGTTTCAAGTGCCTGTGCCATCCTTGTTGTGGAGCTTGCTGGCCTCTGCTGCATTTCTCACTGCATTGATTTTTTTTCTGTATTGGCTACTGATAACGATTGCTGGATAGTTTGTTTTTCAGAATAGTGACCAACAACGGGTCGCTCTTTATGGGGGGCGGGAGATTTTGCGGCCCGTATTTTTCCCTTTTGTAGCACTTAATCCTTGTCTTTTAATTTCTCCTGCTATACTTGCTCATAACCAAGTGCATTACTTGGGCATACTAAGCGCGTGGAAAGGACCTTGGGGAACAGCTGTTTAGTAATGACAGCAAGGAGGCCTGGAGATGAGAAGTAACAGATGGGTTCTGCCGATTGCAGGGCTTTTTTTTGCACAGCCTGCTGTTGCCGATTGGCAGCTTAATCTGGTTGAAGGGGCTACCGAGATCAGCCGCTCGGTGTATGGCCTTCATATGACCATATTCTATATCTGTGTGGCGATCGCCGTGGTTGTTTTTGGCGTGATGCTCTGGTCAATTATCTATCACCGCAAATCTCGCGGTGTTAAAGCCGCTCATTTTCATGAGCACACCTGGGTCGAGATAATCTGGACCGTTATCCCTTTCGCAATTCTGATCGCCATGGCGGTACCTGCCAGCAGTACATTGATTCAAATGTATGACAAATCGGAAGCTGACCTGGATATTCAGATTACCGGCTATCAGTGGAAGTGGCGCTACCAGTATCTTGGTCAGGATATTGATTTTTTCAGTAATCTGACGACCCCGAAAGAGCAGATCAATAATGAAGAATCCAAAGGCGAGAACTACCTGCTAGAGGTTGATAAGCCGCTGGTGCTTCCTGCGGGTAAGAAAGTACGTTTTTTATTCACTTCCAATGATGTTATTCACGCCTGGTGGGTGCCGGCTCTGGCGGTTAAAAAAGATGTTATCCCGGGTTTTATTAATGAAGCCTGGACCAAAGTGGAGCAGCCGGGTATCTACCGTGGTCAGTGTGCCGAACTGTGCGGCAGGGATCATGGCTTTATGCCGATCGTCGTTGAAGTGAAATCAGAACAGGATTATCAGCAGTGGCTGGCAAGTTTTGCGCAAGCCCAGCAAGCGCAGGCGGCAGAAGCGGAAAAAACCTGGACCAAGGCCGAGTTAATGGCTCGTGGTGAGGAGGTCTACAAAGTCAGTTGTGCTGCGTGTCACCAGTTGTCCGGGCAAGGGATTCCCGGGGCCTTCCCTGCGCTGGCCGGTAGTGCGTTGATGGCGGGAGCGTCCGATGAGCATGTCGATATGGTTCTAAATGGCCGTTCAGGTACTGCAATGCAAGCTTTTGCTGAACAGCTTAGCGAAGTGGATTTGGCTGCTGTAATTACCTATGAGCGAAATGCCTGGGGTAATGATGGTGGCATAGTTACACCGCTACAGATAAAGCAGCGAATACAGTAGGGGATGCGTTATGGGTATGCTTGATCAGGCTGTGCACACTGAACATCATCATGGGCCGGCTAGCGGAATTACTCGCTGGCTGTATACCACCAATCATAAAGATATAGGCACCCTATACCTGTGCTTCAGTTTGCTGATGTTTTTTATCGGCGGCTGTATGGCTCTAACTGTCAGGGCGGAGCTTTTTCAGCCGGGCTTGCAATTGATACAGCCCGATTTTTTTAACCAGATGACCACCATGCACGGTCTGATTATGGTTTTCGGTGCTGTTATGCCTGCCTTTGTTGGCTTGGCTAACTGGATGGTGCCGTTAATGGTTGGTGCTCCGGATATGGCTTTGCCGCGGATGAATAACTGGAGCTTCTGGATCCTGCCATTTGCTTTTTCGATGATGCTCTCTACCTTCTTTATGGAGGGGGGAGCGCCGAACTTTGGCTGGACCTTCTATGCCCCTCTGTCGACAACCTATGCGCCTCCCAGCGTTACTTTCTTTATCTTCGCTGTGCATATGATGGGCCTCAGTTCGATTATGGGTGCGATTAATGTCATCGCAACCATTCTCAACCTCAGGGCGCCGGGCATGACGTTGATGAAGATGCCGTTATTTGTCTGGACCTGGCTGATAACTGCGTTTCTGCTGATAGCAGTGATGCCCGTATTGGCGGGCGTGGTGACCATGATGCTGATGGATATCCATTTCGGTACCAGCTTTTTTAATGCGGCTGGCGGTGGTGATCCGGTGTTGTTTCAGCATGTTTTCTGGTTCTTCGGTCATCCTGAAGTTTACATTATGATTTTGCCGGCTTTTGGCGTGGTCTCCGAAATTATCCCGACCTTTGCCAGAAAACGATTGTTCGGTTATGCCTCGATGGTCTACGCCACCTCTTCGATTGCGATCCTCTCGTTTGTGGTGTGGGCGCATCATATGTTTACTGTCGGTATGCCGCTGGCTGGCGAGTTGTTCTTTATGTTTACCACCATGCTGATTGCTGTGCCTACTGGCGTAAAGGTGTTTAACTGGATTGCAACTATGTTCCGTGGCTCGATGACCTTTGAAACGCCGATGCTGTTTGCACTGGCTTTCGTCGTGTTATTTTCCATCGGCGGCTTTTCTGGACTGATGCTGGCAATCGCACCTGTAGATTTTCAATATCACGATACCTATTTCGTGGTTGCTCATTTTCATTATGTGCTAGTGCCGGGTTCGATATTTTCTATTATGGCGGCGGCTTATTACTGGTTACCGAAATGGACCGGTAATATGTATAACGAAACGCTGGGAAAGGTGCATTTCTGGCTTTCTTTTGTCGGCATAAACATTACTTTCTTCCCGATGCATTTTCTTGGATTGGCGGGAATGCCCAGAAGGATTCCTGATTACGCCCTGCAGTTTGCCGATTTCAATATGGTGGCATCGGTGGGTGGGTTTATATTCGGTCTTGCGCAGCTGTTATTCCTGTATAACGTAATCAGTTGCATTCGTGGTGGCCAGAAAGCAACTGATCGAGTCTGGGAAGGATCGCACGGTCTTGAGTGGACATTGCCTTCCCCACCGCCTTATCACTCCTTCACTGAACCGCCGGTAGTGAAGTAGGAGATGGCCAATGGATCAGCTAAAGGTTAAGAATTTTCGCACAGTCCGTAATCTGATTTGCGGTTGCGTGCTGATGTTCGGCTTTGGCTTTTTAATGGTGCCTCTTTACGATGTCTTCTGTCGGGTGACTGGGCTCAACGGGAAAGTACTCAACACTGGGCCGGTTAGCGAACAGTTTCAGGAAGATCGCCAGCGGCAGGTAAAAGTACAGCTGATTGCTGTTAACAACGAGGGAATGCCCTGGAAGTTTAAGCCTGCCAGTCATTCTGTTGAAGTATTTCCCGGAGAGATGAAACAGACGCACTACGTTGCTTTTAATCCCACAGACGAGTGGATGGTAGCCCAGGCTGTACCGAGTGTTGCACCCGCTGAAGCTGCAGAGTATTTGCATAAAGTGAACTGTTTCTGCTTTGATCAACAGCCTCTGGAAAGTCTGGAGCGCAGGGAAATGCCACTGTTATTTGTCGTGGAAGCCGGTTTGCCGGACTATATATCGACGATCACGCTTTCATATACCTTATTCGATATCACCCCTGAGAACAGGTCTGTTCAGGCGGAGGATGACAATTATCGGAGGGCCTCTCTATGACAACTGAAACCTACCATGTTCCCACGCAAAGTCGTTGGCCAATTCTGGCATCCGTGTCCCTGTTTTTGATGGCCTATGGTGCTGGTAGCCTGATCAATGCCTTAACCGCGGACAGCGGTGGCGGGCTTGGCCTGGTGCTGTTACTCAGTGGTGCTCTGTGCATGGGCTTGATTCTGATCGGCTGGTTTGGGCATGTTATTGAGGAGAGCCATGCTGGCCTGTATTCAGACCAAATGGATCGCTCGTTCCGCTGGGGAATGAGCTGGTTTATCTTCTCAGAAGTAATGTTCTTTGCCGTCTTCTTTGGCACTCTGTTTTACGTACGCAATCTGGCCGTGCCCTGGTTGGGCGGGGAAGGTGCGAAGGGCGTATCCAACATGCTGTGGCAGGGCTTTGAGTCGACCTGGCCGTTGATGAGTACGCCGGATATGGCGTCTTTTCCCGGACCGCGCGGACTGGTTGACCCCTGGCATTTTCCCTTGCTGAATACGGTGCTGTTGGTGACATCCAGTGTGACGGTTACTATAGCTCACACGATGCTGAAGCTGAATAAGCGGCCGCAGGTAATATTTTGGCTGGCAGCTACTGTTATTCTCGGCTGCGCTTTTCTGGTGTTTCAAGCGATTGAGTATGCCGAGGCCTATGAAGAGCTGGGCCTGACGCTGCACGCGGGTATCTATGGTGCCACTTTCTTTATATTGACCGGTTTTCATGGCATGCATGTGACCCTGGGAACTTTTATGCTGATCATCATCTGGTTACGGGTTTTGAAAGGGCATTTCGATGCTGATAATCACTTCGGTTTTGAAGCGGTTGCATGGTATTGGCACTTCGTGGATGTGGTCTGGATCGGCCTGTTTCTGTTCGTTTACATTTTATGACGTGCTGATTGGGAAGGGGGTCCGTAATGCCAGGTCACCGCTATAGAAACCGTAAATGACAAGCAGTAACAAGGCAATCGCAAGAGTTACACGCAATGCTAAAGACTTGACGGTACGCTGCGAACGGCTTTGGTCTTTGAGTAGGAAGTAGAGGCCGGAAAAGAGGCTGATTATGATGGCAATGAACAGCAGTAAGACAAGTGTTTTTATCAGCATGATATCCGTGCTCTAGAGGGGGATGTTATGAGTAAACGCCAACCCCGTTCTACTATCAAGTGGATTATTGCACTGGTGGCTTTTTTATTGCTACCGGTGCTGGTAGGGCTCGGCAAATGGCAGTTGGAGAGGGCGGAACAGAAAACTGAATTGTTGCAGCAATGGCAACAGCAAACTGTTTATTTGGCAGGCTTGCCAGGGTTGCCGGTAAGTATGGGAACCCGGGTACGGTTATCTGGTGAGCTGGATGATAAGCGCTGGTTCTTGCTGGATAACCGTGTACGTGAGGGTGAGGTTGGCTACGAGGTTCTGGCGCTGTTTCAGCCGGAGGGAGAGTCGTTGAAGGTACTGGTTAATCTCGGCTGGATTAGGGCTGATGTTGATCGGTCGGTCTTGCCTGAGGTGTCATTGCCTGCTGGTAAGATCGACATTCAGGGGCGTCTTATTAATCCAAAAAACGCTTTGCAGTTAGCGCAGGATCATTGGATTGCAGGTTGGCCTAAGCGTGTGCAGGGAATTGATATAGCACGTATTAAGGCACATCTTAATCGGGCAATGTATCCGGCGCTATTAAGGGTGTCAGAGCCAATTGTTCCAGAGCTTAAAACAGGCTGGAGGATCGTTAATATGCCACCGGAAAAACATCTGGGATATGCGTTTCAGTGGTTTGCATTGGCATTCGTTTTGGCCACTGGTATGGGGTGGTTTGGCTGGCAGGGGGCTCGAAAGGCATGGTGCAAGGAGCGGGTATGAGAAACCGAGGTATATTCTGGTTGATCTTGTCGATGGCATTTCTGCCGCTGTTATTGGCGATGACGAGTTATTTTGGCGGTGTATGGCAGCCGGCAGATCGGGTGAATCAGGGAGAACTGCTCGCTTCGGGAATCACGCTGGAGTCTTTGCAACTAGTCGATGCCAATGGCGATATATATAAAGCTAATGGTCATTGGCGTTTGCTGCTAATGGTCGGCAGCGAGTGCCAGCAAGAGTGTCAGCAATGGCGATCCCGGTTAGTTAATCTTCATGCCGCGCTGGGTCGGGATCGTGATCGCCTAAACTACCATGAAATTAAAAGTAAGCGTCATGATTTGACCGATAAGATTCTGCTGGCAGATCCGTTGGGTAATATGGTGGTTAGTTATCGAATGAATCAGTCGCCGGGGGCTGTACTTGACGATTTGAAACGCTTGTTAAAAGTTTCGAAAGTGGGGTAAGGGTATGCAGGACAGACGGCCGCTTATTCTTTGTTATCTGGCAATTACTATGGTGCTGGTAGTGATCAGCATGGGGGCCTGGACCCGACTCAATGATGCCGGATTAGGGTGTCCTGATTGGCCGGGTTGTTACGGGCAAATTGTCGTACCGCAAACCAGTGAGCAGATAGCCCTGGCCGAACTTGAGTATGTTGGAGAGAGTGTCGATGTGCGCAAGGGGATGATTGAAATGGTGCATCGCTATTTCGCTTCAAGCCTGGGTTTGGTGATCGTTTTTCTGGCTCTGTTTGCTTTGAAGAATCGACATCGTAAAGGCTATCCGGTCGCACTTTCAATTGGCTTGTTGATGTTGGTTATTGTCCAGGGGCTGTTTGGAATGTGGACGGTGACGCTCAAGTTACTGCCAATAGTGGTTACCCTGCACCTGTTGGGTGGGCTGCTCACTCTGGCGTTATTGATTCAATTGATGTTGCGATTAAAAACAAACAGGATTGAAGGGTCAGTTGCTGAGCCTGGACGGCTTAAGGGGTTGCTTCTTGCGGCATTATTTTTGCTGTTTATTCAGTTGGGTTTAGGTGGTTGGACCAGTGCTAATTACGCTGGTTGGTCATGCAGTCATTGGCTGCATTGTGAAGCAGATATTGATGTTGAATTGAATTACAGAGATGGCTTCAGGCTAATTCCTGACATTGGGCCTGATTATCAGGGCGGTGTATTGGAGCAACCAGCCAGAGCGGCTATTCAGATGGTCCATCGGGCGGGTGCACTGATTGTGGGGCTGACATTTTCCGTCCTTGCCTTGATGCTGATTGCAGTGCCGCGTTGTCGTCCAGCGGCTATAGCACTTATGAGCGTTTTGTTTTTGCAAGTTGCCCTGGGGGTGTTGAATGTAGTTTTTACATTGCCCCTGGAGTTGGCAATGGCGCATCATCTGGGAGCGGTATTGCTATTGATTAGCCTGCTCTGGTTGAAATATATCTATGAGCAGGGCGATAAGGAGGTGATATATGGATGAGGTAAGAGCTCAAACGTATGGTACTAAGCTTGCCTGGAAGGATTACTTTGATCTGTGTAAGCCTCGTGTCGTAGCCGTGATGCTAATAACAGCAGTTGTCGGAATGTTTCTGGCTACCCCAGTACTGCCTTCGTGGCAGGTGGTGATTTTTGCAACGATAGGTATTGGCTTGGCAGCCGGTTCAGCAGCGGCTGTGAATCATGTGATGGATCGTAAGATAGATGCGCAGATGTGTCGCACCCATAGAAGGCCGCTGCCGCAAGGTAAATTAAGCCCAGTACAGGCGTTACTGTTTGCATCGATTATTGGTGTTACTGGTATATCTATTCTGGCTTTTCTGGTCAATCCATTAACGGCTTGGCTAACGCTATTAGCGTTGATGGGTTATGCCGTGGTTTATACCGTCTATCTGAAGCGCGCCACACCGCAAAATATAGTTATTGGGGGGATTGCCGGTGCATCGCCGCCACTGCTGGGCTGGGTCGCTGTAACCGGCAGTGTGGAGCCAAATAGTCTCCTGCTGGTGCTGATAATTTTTGCCTGGACTCCGCCGCATTTCTGGTCTCTCTGTATCCATAAAAAAGATGAATATGCCAGAGCGGGTGTGCCTATGTTGCCGGTTACTCACGGAGAGGCTTATACACGCTTACATATAATGCTTTATACGTTGCTGATGATTATGACTACCTTGTTTCCATATATGACTGGAATGAGTGGCTTGATCTATCTTGCTGGGATTACGTTGTTGAATCTTCGCTTTCTACAATGGGCTGTACGGGTGTTCAGGGCAGAAGATAGGCAGGCTCCACTGGCGATGTTCTGGTACAGCATTAAATACGTAATGTGGTTGTTTGCTTTGTTGCTGGTGGATCATTACAGCATTCTTTTGGGCGGATGAATGATTGAGTTTCTATAATAACAAGTGAATGAGGAGAATAAGACGATAACAGACCAACCGAAAAATCATAATTAAGGCTGCAGGGTGAAGCGGTCTTAGGAGGTTAGTTTTATGTTTCTACAGCATATGTGGGGGGTGCTTTATGACCCTAAGCACGAATGGCGCGATATAAAGAAAGAGCATTACTCAATGATGCACTGCTTTTTTGCGCAGATAAGCATACTGGCAGCGATACCTGCTTTGTCATTGTTCATAGGTACAACCCAGTTCGGCTGGAGTATCGCGGGGAGTGACTTTGTTAAGCTCGAAATCATGAGCGCCTTAATGGCCGCAATAGCATTCTATGTAGCAATGTGGGTCGGTGTAGGTTTTATAGCCTTTACCATTCACTGGATGGAAAAAACCTACGGCGGCAATGTATCGATTGATGAATGCATGGTGTTAACCACCTTTACCGCAACGCCACTTTTCCTGGCAGGCATCGTAGGGCTATACCCGGTGCTCTGGTTAAACGTAATGGTGGGATTAGCTGCTGTTTGCTATACCGTGTATCTGCTGTTTACCGGGGTGCCGGAAATAATGCAGATTCATGAAGATCGGGCATTCTTTTTCTCAGCGTCAATACTGACAGTTGGGCTCTGTGTGCTGGTAGGTCTATTGGCTGCAACAGTGATCCTTTGGAGTACGGTCATACCACTAAGCTATGTAACAGGATAATCTCGAAATAAACTGTTGTTGGCTTTGTAAGGCACTCAGGTTCAGAGGCGGCTCTCTGAACCTGAGTGCCTTGTTGTTAATGGTTTCTAGCTTTTTGTATTTTTTCTTAATGTTTATTAAGTTCTCCTGTTGACACTCCATCCTATAGCTGTAGAATGCGCCTCCTCGCTTGAGACAGCGGCTTCTAACGAAGCGCTACGGATCGCGAGGCATCTGGTTTAACTGATTGATAAACAAGGTTTTTCAGGAAAGATTAAGCAGATGTGAAGGACGCAGGATTGTTTGAAAGTTTATTACAAACTTCTCAAATAAAACGGTTGACTTCAACGGGGTGTCGAGTAGAATACGCACCTCGCTTGAGACGGCTCACAAAGCCCTCAGGCATCGCTCTTTAACAGATTGATCAGATAATTCGTGTGGGCGCTTGTTGAGATGA
>JBALVQ010000010.1:33222-86397 GCA_036960915.1 Amphritea sp. | reverse complement strand
CATACCGTACATCCTGTACATCGCTGCACCGCCATCCATGGCTCCTTGCAGCATACCGTACATCCTGTACATAAAAATAGCCCGGACAGCGCATTCGCTTCCGGGCTATACTCCTTGATGTTACTGTTAGCGTAGCTCAAGGACATCACTTCATGAATGCACTCTATCCTGATATTCATCCCTATAAACAGCACCGGTTGGCTGTCGATGATATTCACACCCTGCATATAGAAGAAAGCGGTAACGCACAGGGAATTCCTGTTCTGTTTGTACATGGCGGTCCTGGAGGCGGCACCAGCAGTTATCACCGCAGTTTTTTCGATCCGGAAAAATACCGCATTATTCTGTTTGACCAGCGCGCTTGCGGCCAGTCCACACCCCACGCAGAACTTAAAGGCAATGAAACCCCCAACCTGATTACCGATATTGAAAAAATCCGCAAACACCTGCAAGTCGATCAATGGTTATTGTTCGGCGGCTCCTGGGGCTCAACTCTCAGCTTACTCTATGCCGAGACCTACCCGGAACGCGTACTCGGACTTATATTACGTGGCATATTCCTGTGCCGACCACGCGATATAAACTGGTTTTACCAGGATGGCGCCAGCGCTATTTTTCCTGACTACTGGCGAGATTATCAAAACACTATTCCAGAAGCCGAACAACATGAAATGCTCAACGCTTATTACCGCCGTTTAACCTCGGACAACGAAATTGCGCGTATGTCCGCAGCCAAAGCCTGGTCTGTCTGGGAAGGCCGCTGCTCCACCCTGGACCCAAGTAACGATGTCGTTGACCATTTTGCAGACCCGCATGTCGCTTTGGCAATGGCACGCATCGAAGCTCACTTCTTTATTAATCAGGCTTTTATCGAACCAGATCAAATCATCCGTGACGCCTACAAAATACAACACATCTCCACAACTATCGTTCACGGTCGCTACGACATGGTATGCCCGATTGAGCAAGCCTTTGCCTTATATGACGCTTTGCCGCAAGCTGAATTGCATATCGTTCGCGATGCCGGCCATAGTGCAACTGAGCCCGGCATTACCGACAACCTGATAAAAGCAACCAAACAATTTGCCCTCTCACTGGCATAAGGACACCTCGCTTTGAAAGCACTGATTCAACGGGTTAGCCACGCATCCGTGGATATCGCAGGCGAACGCCACGGTGAAATCGGACCGGGCATACTGGTACTGCTGGGCGTAGAAAAAACCGATAGTCAGACCGCTGCCGATAAACTGCTCAAGAAAATTCTCGCCTACCGCATCTTCCCTGATGGCGAGGGTAAGATGAACCTGAACCTACAGCAAACCGGTGGCGGCTTACTGCTGGTTTCCCAGTTTACCCTGGTGGCCGATACCCGTAAGGGATTGCGTCCAAGCTTCTCATCTGGCGCAACTCCGGCACAAGGAGAAGCTCTCTACGATTATTTTGTTAAGCAGGCCGACCTGCTACATAACAAAGTAGCAACTGGGAAGTTTGGTGCTGATATGCAGGTAAACCTGACCAATGACGGCCCGGTAACCTTCCTGCTGGAATCCTGAACGAATTTATTAAGGCTTAACCCGGATTATGGAAACGACTACTTACCTGTTAGCCGAACGAATCTTCCTAACCGTTTTTCCGCTCTTCGCAATTGTCGTCGCCGGCTACATTTATGGCCGCTACAAAAATCCGGACATGAGTCTGGCCAACCAGCTGAATATGGATATTTTTGTACCAGCACTGATATTTTTTGTTCTGTCCGACAAGTCATTCAACCTGCTGCAGTTTCAATCACTGGCAACCGGTGCTACTGTCGTTATTTTAGCCTCAGGTGCACTCCTGTTTCCGGTTTGTCGATTACTCAACACTAATCCAAAAACTTTTTTGCCCCCGATGATGTTCAGTAACAGCGGCAATCTGGGCCTACCACTGATTATCCTCGCCTTTGGCGAACAAGCCCTACCTGCAGCGATCGTACTGTTTATTGTTGAGATGACGCTGCATTTCACAGTGGGCATCTACATCATGGATCACCGCACAAACCCGCTACGCTTGCTGCGCATGCCAATCATTATCGCGACAATTGCCGGCTTACTCTGGAGCAGTTTCGAATTGACCATACCCAAGGGCATCGCAACGTCACTGGACATGCTCGGCCAGATATCGATTCCACTGCTGCTGTTTACGCTCGGTGTTCGCCTGATCAGTGTGGATTTCAGCGCCTGGCGGATTGGTGTACTCGGCGCCATTCTCTGCCCTGCTGTCGGTATTCTCATCGCCATCGCAATTCAGCAACTGCTGCAACTAGACGAGACCCAATATGCTTTCTTGCTTCTATTTGGTGCATTACCGCCAGCCGTACTGAACTACATTGTTGCAGAACAATATAACCAGGAGCCAAAGCAAGTTGCATCTATCGTTCTGCTGGGCAATATGGGGGCATTACTGTTTATTCCAGCAACACTGATATTTGTACTTTAGATTTCCGAATGAAAGGACGGCTGCCCACTAACTACAGGACTTAACTAGAGGTACAGCCGTTTTGGTATGAAAATTTAATTTTCAGTATCGGTTAACGTAATCACTTGCCGATTCTTCTTAAGCAGGCCCGCGCCAATGCCTTTTACCTGGGTTAAGTCTTCGACCGAAGCGTAAGGCCCATGCTCCTCACGATAAGCGACAATCGCCTTGGCTTTATTTTCGCCCACACCATTAAGCCCGTCAGCCAGCTGCTCAACCGTCGCGGTATTAATGTTAACTTTGCCATCGGCATAGAGGGGAGTAGCCAGAATCATCAGACAAGAGAGCAAAAGTGCTTTCAAAAAACCATAGTTCTTCATAATTAAGTCCCTTTAATTGTATAAAAAAAGCCAGTCATACCATGACCAGCCCTTAATAAATAGCACATTCATACAAGGTTGTAATTAGCCTGCTGCTAAAATTTCCATCTCAATACGCCGCAGTGCTTCGATTGGGTTTTCAGCCTGAGTGATTGGACGGCCTATTACCAGATGAGTACTACCCGCAGCAATCGCCCTTCCTGGTGTCATAACCCGCTTCTGATCACCGACAACCGCATCCGCAGGGCGAATACCCGGCGTAACTAACTGGAATGATGGTGAGATAATATTCCGTAGCGGCTCAACTTCCTGCGCCGAACAGACCACACCATCCAAACCACTTCTTTCTGTGAGTAGCGCCAAACGCTTTACCTGCTCCAGAGGCTCAATATCCAAACCAAGATCAGCAAGATCTTCGCGCTCCATACTCGTCAGGATCGTTACCGCGATGAGCAATGTGTTAGCACCATTAACCTGGTCCAGCTCGTTGCGGGCGGCTTCCATCATGCGTCGCCCACCCGAAGCATGCACATTAACCATCCACACGCCAAGCTCAGCCGCAGCACGTACGGCTTTTGCCGTCGTATTTGGAATATCATGGAATTTCAAATCCAGAAAAACCTCAAATCCCTTAGCCTGCAAACTCTCAACTACAGCAGGACCCGCACGGGTAAACAACTCTTTACCCACTTTAACTCGACATTGTTCAGGGTTAAGCCTGTCAGCCATCGCTAAAGCAGCACTTTGATCCGGATAATCCAAAGCAACAATAATCTGTTTTTTACTACTCATCTTTTATCTCTTACTCTTCATGACCAGACTTACTCACCTTCCAACCCCTGAATAGGCTTAGTACACCCCCAGGTTTGACAAGAAGGGCACTGCCAATGCAATGTTTTACCCGAGAAACCACAACGATGACATAAATATATCGGCTTACTCTGCTCCAACTGCCCGGTCAGCCCACGTAATACCATCAGGCTTTCATTGGCACCCTTTTTTGCATGCGCAATATACAGATCTATCAAATGATTAAAACCCTTTATGGAGGGTCGCTTCTTCAATTCATCAGTAATAAAAGCACCGGCAGCATACGCCCCCTGCTGCTCCATAATCCGTCCAGCCAAGGCCAGCATGACTGTTGTCGAGGGGGTTCTATTAAGACATTGCCGCAGAAAAGTTTCCAGTTCGGGTAATTGGCCCAACTGACGGTAACAAGTTGCCAACTTTTCTACCGTTTCAGGTATAAAAGCATGATCTCGCTGAGCAATCAGCTTCAGCTCTTTAATTGCCGCACGCCAGTTTTTCTCCACCATGGAGATCTCGGCTTTCATCAATGTCGCGCGCACAGAATTACTATCATAGACCAACGCCTGGCTCAGGCGATCTTTTGCCCGACGGTAACTGTGCTGCTCAATATCGTGATTGGCTAATTCACAGCAGTAATGCCCCAACTCCACATGAATTTCGCGGGTTTCATGGGCGGCCAACTGTCGAGCAACCAGCAACGCCTGCTCCCACTCCCGCTCTTTTTCATAAAGCTTGGTTAACAGTGTAAGTACCTTCTGACGCATTTCTTGTGAAGGTCGTTGCTCAATAATCTCCTGCAACAGGTTTTCTGCTCGATCAAACAAGCCAGCGGCAAAGTAATCACGAGCCAATGCCAGTTGAATACGCAAAAAATCATTGCGAGACAGGTCTGGACGAGCCAATAAATTTTGGTGAATCTGAATCGCCCTCTCCACGTCACCCTTTTTACGGAATAACTTAGCCAGGGCTATATGGGCAGGAATCGTATCTGAATTGATTTCCAGGGCACGGATAAAACTTTCAATCGCTTCATCTGTTTTCTCACTAAGCAGGAAATCCAGGCCTGCAAAGTATTCCTTCTGCAGTGACGTGCCGGGCTGATGAGAAACAGCTCGACCTTCTCTTCTCCCCAGAAACCAGCCTGCTCCCACTGCAAAAAACAGCGGGATGGTCAGCCAGTATTGGTAAATATCAAACACTATGTTTTAGGGATGCTGTCCGTAGCTTGTCCAACTCCTGATTTGCTGCATTAATTTTTCGACGTGCAGCACCGAGTCGCGCCTTAAACATCACCAGCGTCATACCGCTGAGCGTAACACCAAAAACACCGCCCAGTACAAAACTTGCCATTAACCACAGAGACAAACTTGCTTCTGGCAATGTGAAGAAAAATAGATCGATCGCTACATGTTCTGTATTCAGCAACGCAAAGCCGACACCGATAAACAAAAAGGCGATACATAATAAAATAACAAGAAGCGTTTTCAACCAACGCATAATATTCCCCTGATAAATATATTGAGCCAATTAAGCTGTTTCATGACCCAGACTGTCATTAACCTGTTCACGCAACTCTTTTCCCGGCTTAAAGTGAGGCACATACTTAGCCGATAATGATACAGAATCACCTGTCTTGGGATTCCTCCCAACCCTCGGTGCTCGATAATGCAAACAGAAGCTTCCAAAGCCTCTGATTTCGATTCGGTCACCCTCGGACAGAGACTCCGTCATATGATCCAGCATCGTTTTAACCGCCAGCTCAATATCCTTAATTGATAGTTGCTGGTTCTGGTCTATCAATCGCTCGATCAATTCAGACTTGGTCATGTCGTCCCCCTGACTGTTATCAAACCCGGGTGAGATGCTCCGCTATATATCATATCAACCCGGACTTTCTTAAATAAGTACGTTAGCCGCTACCTATTTTTTTTATTCATTTGAGCCTTAATCAGCTCACCGATTGTAGTAGGACCACTGGTCTCTACTTCTTGATACTTAATAGCATCATGTGCTTGTTTTTCTTGCTGCTTTTCGACTTGCTTGATCGACAGGCTGATACTGCGACTGTGCCGATCCACATTAACTACCAGGGTATTTATCTGCTCACCAACAGCAAAGTGACGAGCCAGATCATCAACTCGATCCTGACTGACTTCGGAAATTTTAACAGCACCTTCTATGCCATCTGCCAGACTAACGATCAATTGCTTATCGGCAACCTCTTTAACCTCACCTGAAACAATAGATCCCTTACCATGAGAAGCAACATATTTTGAGAAAGGATCACTACCCAACTGCTTAATGCCTAAAGAAATTCGCTCGCGTTCCGAGTCGACAGCAAGCACAACTGCTTCAACAGTATCGCCTTTCTTATACGCTTTTACAGCCGTATCGCCATCTTCATCCCAGGATAAATCAGAGAGATGAACCAGACCGTCAATGCCAACATCAAGACCCACGAAAACACCGAAATCAGTCACTGACTTAACAGCACCGCTAATTACTGCTCCCTTACTATAGGTAGCAGCAAAGCCATCCCAGGGGTTCGCCTGACACTGCTTCATACCCAGTGAAATACGGCGTCGCTGATCATCGATAGCGAGGATCATTACCTCAATATCATCACCTATATGAACAACCCTGGATGGATGTATATTTTTATTGGTCCAGTCCATTTCAGAAACATGCACCAAGCCTTCGATACCTGTCTGGATTTCAGCAAAGCAGCCGTATTCAGCCACATTGGTAACTTTCGCCTGAGCTTTTGATCCAACCAGATGCGACACTTTGAACTCATCCCAGGGATCGGCTGCTAACTGCTTCATCCCCAGTGAAACACGACTCTTGTCTCGATCATAGCGCAAAATCTTAACATCGATCTCATCACCGATAGTGAGTAATTCACTGGGGTGCTTAACCCGTTTCCAGGCCATATCAGTAATATGCAGCAGACCATCGACACCGCCCAGGTCGATAAAAGCACCGTAGTCCGTTAGATTCTTCACAATGCCTTTAACAACGAGTCCTTCATCCAGTGTTTCGAGAAGTTTTTCACGCTCTTCGTTATAGGCAGTTTCAAGCACCGCCCGACGTGATACCACGATGTTATTACGCTTGGCATCGAGCTTAACGAGCTTAAATTCAAGCTCCTGATTTTCAATATGAGAAGTGTCGCGCAAGGGGCGAATATCAACCAGAGAACCCGGTAGGAAAGCCTGGATCGAATTTACAGTAACGGTAAAGCCACCACGGACTTTACCAATAATACGACCGCTAATTATTTCATCATTTTCGTAAGCTTTATCAAGTACCTGCCACGCTTCCGCGCGCTTGGCTTTCTCTCGAGATAACTGGGTTTCACCACTTCCATCTTCCAGCGAAATCAAAGCGACCTTCACCTGGTCACCAATGTCCAGATGCAGCTCACCATTTTCAACAAATTGACTACGAGGGATCACACCTTCTGATTTCAGGCCCGCATTTACCGTGACAAAATCGCCATCAATTGCGACAACCATAGCGCTCACAATCGAACCGGGTGTCATATCCAACTCTTTCAGGCTCTCTTCGAAAAGCTCAGCAAAACTTTCAGTCATACCGGTACAACCCTCGTAAAAAAGTTGTTAGCGCAGCCCCTTATGTCGCGCATGATCGAGCACTATAGCCAAGACTTCCTCGATACTTAGCTCAGTGGTATCAAGCGAAATGGCATCCTTAGCCGGCTTCAGAGGCGCTACAGCACGATTCATATCACGTGCATCACGGGCCTGTATATCATGTAATATTGCCTGAAGACTAGCACCCAGTCCCTTATTTATCAACTGGTTATATCTACGGCTTGCACGTTCCTCGGCACTCGCTGTTAGATATACCTTCAACTCGGCATCTGGAAACACCACGGTCCCCATATCCCGACCATCAGCTATCAGCCCTGGCTCGCAGGAAAAAGCCCGCTGGCGATCAAGTAAAGCTTCACGCACAGGGCCTAAAGCAGCAACTACGGAAGCGTCGGCACCGCACTCTTCGGTGCGGATACTGTTGGTGACTTCTTCACCTTCGAGGACGATAGATACTTCATTCTGATCTTCGTTATTCTTGAACTGCACATCAAGATGAGCAGCCAGCACCACCAAAGCATCGACATCATCCAGCGCGACTCCATGATGCCGCGCAGCCAGTGCAAGCAAACGATACAATGCACCGCTATCAAGCAGGTCCCAACCCAGCTCCAGCGCTAACAGACTGCAAATAGTACCTTTCCCTGAACCACTTGGTCCATCAACTGTAATTACCGGATATTGGGATGTCATTAGCGCTCCTCCTTTCGAACCTTCATACCCACTTGCTGTGCGAGCTCAACAAAATTAGGGAAGGACGTCGATACATTGGCACACTCACGGATTTCAATATCACCCGTTGCACGCAATGCAGCAACAGTGAAGGCCATGGCAATTCGATGATCATCGTGACTTTCTATCACACCGCCACCCATCGAACTGCCGCGAATGATTGCACCGTCTGGCGTACCTTCTATATCGGCACCCAATATAATCAAACCATCAACCATCGCCTGAATTCGATCACTCTCTTTAACCCGCAGCTCTTCAGCCCCGCTCAAAACAGTTTCACCTTCAGCACAGACAGCCGCAATGAACAGTGCAGGAAACTCATCAATTGCCAGCGGTACCTGATCTTCGGGTATACGGATACCTTTGAGTGGCGCATAGCGTACACGGATGTCGGCAACAGGTTCACCACCGACTTCACGCTCATTGAGCAGCTCAAGGTTAGCACCCATCAGTTTGAGAATATTGATCACACCGATACGGGTAGGATTGATACCCACATGTTGAAGAACAATATCAGAGTCCGGAGTAATCGCTGCAGCCACCATAAAGAAGGTAGCGGAAGAGATATCCGCAGGCACATCAATGCGCGTAGCCTGGAGCTCTCCTCCAGCTGAAACTTCAACCCGGTTACCGGAACACGCTACCTGATAGCCAAAGCCTTTCAGCATCCGCTCAGTATGATCACGCGTCGGAGCTGGTTCTGTGATTGAAGTTACACCATCAGCATATAAGCCAGCTAACATCAGACAGGATTTAACCTGGGCACTGGCCATTGGCATATCGTAATGAATACCCTTCAAAGCCTGACCACCAGTAATTTTAATTGGCGGGCAACCATTTTCACCGGTTTCCACCTGAGCTCCCATTAAGCGTAGCGGCGCTGCCACCCGCTCCATTGGGCGTTTACTCAGGGAGGCATCACCAGTGAGTACAGAATCAAACTTCTGCCCCGCCAGCAATCCTGATAACAGCCGCATAGACGTACCGGAGTTGCCTACATAGATCGCTCCCGGCGGTGTTTGCAGTCCATCAATACCGACACCATAGATTTTCACTTCTCCCTGGTGGGGCCCTTCAATTACGACACCCATATCACGAAATGCCTGCAGTGTTGCCAGACTATCCTCTCCCTCAAGGAAGCCACTTACTTCAGTGACACCGTTAGCAAGAGAACCCAGCATAATAGAGCGATGGGACATGGATTTGTCACCCGGTACACGAATTGTGCCTTTTACCTGCCCACCGGGTTGGACATGAAAAGTTGCGTCTTTTGTATTCATAGTTTGTGCGTAGGCTGAGCCCGATAAAATTTTAGTAAAATGTTCACGAGCCGCTTTAGCTCGGGTAAAAATACCCAGCATGGTACGACTGTCACCACTATCAATGGCCTCTCTCAACTGTGAAAGGCCGTCAGTAAATTCATCAATTTTCTGCAGAATGGCATCTTTATTTGCCACTCCAACATCATGCCACATAGTCGGATCACTGGCGGCTATGCGGGTAAAATCCCTAAAGCCCCCCGCTGCATAACGAAAGATATCGTTGCGATCCTGCTCCTGAGCGAGCGTATCGACCAGAGAAAACGCCAGCAGATGCGGTAAATGACTGGTTGCCGCCAACACCTCATCATGACGTTCCACATCCATCTGTAGCACTTCAGCACCAACTGCCTGCCAAATACGTGCAATCAGTGTTACAGCCTGCGGATCGCTGTCAGGTAGCGGCGTAATTATAACCTTGTGATGTTCAAACAATGTGTCATCAGCAGCGGTTACACCACTTTTTTCCGAACCCGCTATTGGATGTCCGGGAACAAAGCGCGGCGGAACGGAACCAAAAAGCTCTTTTGCCGCCTGAATGACATTTCCCTTGACGCTGCCGACATCCGTAATAAACGTATCAGGACGCAGCGCTGGCTGAATTTCAGCCAATACCGTCTCCATCGCCTTCACTGGCACCGCCAACACCACAACATCAGCCGTTTCAACAGCGGCTAACAGATCGCCTGCGGCTTCATCAATTACCCCCAAACGTAAACCGGCCGCCAGCTCATCGTTATCCCGATCAAATCCGATAACGGTGTGACACACTTTGCGGGTGCGTAACGCTTTAGCGAGCGATCCACCAATCAGCCCGAGACCGATAATCAAAATACGCCGCGTTAACTTACTCACGCCTGGATCACCTTTTCAAACGCTATAAGGAAACGACTGTTTTCAGATTCAAGACCAACAGTCACACGCAAATGGTTGGGCATTTTATAATTGGCCACCGGGCGAACAATCACCCCTTCGCGCAGCAGTCCTTCATAAATAGCTAGCGCATCACGTCCACAATCAACCGTTATAAAGTTACCCACCGATGGAATCCAGTTGCATCCCAACGCGATTAAACCCACTTCGAGCTGGCGCATGCCACAATGGTTCATCTCAACACTGCGCTGCAGATATTCCTTATCGTCCAGGACCGCAGCCGCAGCTTCCAGAGCCGGCGCATTAACATTAAATGGCTGACGTACCCGATTAAGCAAATCGGTAATTACCGGATTAGCTACCGCAAAGCCGACCCGCAGTGCAGCTAAACCAAAGGCCTTGGAAAAGGTTCGCGTCACCACCAGGTTTGGGTAGCTTTTCTGCAGTTTAAAACCATCAGGAAACTCGACCTCCGCCACATACTCGGTATAGGCCTCATCCAATACGACAATCACATCTTCTGGCACTTTTGCCAAAAATGCCTGCAACTGTAATTGAGACAACCAGGTGCCAGTTGGGTTATTTGGGTTGGCGATAAAGATAATCCGTGTCTTGTCGGTAATCGCGGCAGCCATCGCATCCAGATCATGGCCCCAGTTCCGGGCAGGTGTAACCACCGCTTTGGCACCGGTAGCCTGCGTCACTAACATATAGACGACAAACGCATGTTCGGAGTATATAACTTCATCACCAGGCTTGATAAAAGCCCGAGCGATAAGTTCCAGCACATCATTAGAGCCGTTCCCCAGCGTGATACCTGTTGCAGAAATCCCGTAATGACTTACCAGCGCCTGTTTCAGTTTAAAACCGTTGGCATCAGGATAGCGACAACTCTCCACCAGCGATTTTTTAATTGCGGCTATCGCTTTAGGACTGGGCCCAAGAGGATTCTCATTACTAGCCAGTTTAATGCTGTCACTTATCCCCAGCTCCCGCTCCAGCTCATCAACAGGTTTACCGGGCAGATACGGATGTAGCCCTTGCACCCCTGGAGTTGCCAGATTAAAAAAATCACACGCCATAAATTATTGCCTCAAAGCTACAGGACTGCGACTGGGTAGGAGCCCAGTAACTTCAACTCAACCGATTCAGATTCCAGCTCTTGTAACACCCGCTGTACATTGTCATCACTGAAGTGGCCTTCAAAATCAATGTAAAACATATAGTTCCACGCGCCCTGGCCACCCGGACGGGTTTCAATACGGGTCAAGCTGATTTTGTGACTATGAAAATGCTCCAGCAACTCGTACAACGCACCGGGCTTATTTCTCGCGGACACCAGGATTGAGGTCTTATCCTGGCCACTCTTATCCACCTTCTGATCACCAATAATAAGAAAGCGAGTCGTATTATCCGGCTGGTCCTCGATATTGCGTGTCACCACATTCAACTGATACAGCTCAGCCGCCATATCACTGGCGATCGCTGCCACGTTCGCGCCTTCTTCGGCAGCCAAACGTGCCGCTTCAGCGTTACTGCTGACAGCGATCCGTTCTACCGATGGGAAGTTACTGTCCAGCCAACTGCGACATTGAGCCAGAGACTGCTGATGAGAGTAGATACGCGTAATACCTGTAATATCAGCACCGCCAGATCGCAACAGGTGATGATGGATACGCAGTTCAACTTCACCACAAATCTGCAGATTAAAACGCTTAAACAGATCCAGCGTATGATTAACCATGCCTTCAGTGGAGTTTTCTATCGGCACCACTCCATAATGTGCGCCTCCAGCTTCCACCTCCCGGAATACCTCATCAGTGGAGTTAAATGGCATACAGCTGGCTGATTGACCAAAGTGCTTATTAACCGCTTGCTGGGTAAAGGTGCCTTCGGGCCCCAAAAACGCCACCCGCATCGGCTCTTCCAACGCCAGGCAAACAGACATCACCTCACGGAACAGCCGCGCCACTTCTTTATCATCCAGCGGGCCTTCATTTCGCGCCATTACCCGCCGTAAGACCTGAGCTTCACGCTCTGGACGATAAAAAACTGCATCCTGTGCACCCTGATACTTCTGCTTTACTTCAGCAACTTTTTGGGCACATCTGGCACGATCATTCAACAGGGTATGGATCTGACGATCGATCGAGTCAATCTGATCACGCAGAACCTGTAATTCCTTTTCCTGATCACTCATCGACATAGGAGAACTCTCTTCTTATTAGCAGCTTCTTTTTAGCAGCTTCTTTCTGGCACCTACTACCTGGTACGCTAATTAGCCGTGACGCTTTTCAAAAGCCAGCATAAAGGCGATCAGTGCATCCACCCCGTCTTCAGGTACAGCGTTATAGATACTTGCTCGCATACCGCCAACAGAGCGGTGACCCGGAAGGTTTAGAAGACCCTGCTCTTGCGCTTCGACAAGAAAAGTATTATCCAGAGATTGATCAGCCAGAATAAATGGAACATTCATCCAGGAACGCGCATTCTGCGCAACCGGATTTGAATAGAATGCACTGTTATCAATAGCGGCATACAGCTTTTCCGCTTTATCCCGATTAATTCGTTCAATGGCACTCAGACCACCTTGCGCCTTAAGCCATTTAAACACCAGACCCGCCAGATACCAGCCAAACGTTGGTGGCGTATTCAGCATGGAATCAGCATCGGCGGTTACTTTGTAATCATAAAGTACCGGAGTAAACTCAAGCGGTTGGCCTAGCAGATCTTCACGAACAATAACCACGGTCAGACCGGCAGGACCGATATTTTTCTGCGCGCCCGCATAGATCATCCCGAAACGACTAACATCGATAGGACGGGACAGAATGTTTGACGACATGTCTGCTACCAGCGGTACATCACCCGTCTCTGGAATGTAATCAAACTCTACACCGCGAATCGTTTCATTCGGGGTATAGTGCACATACGCAGCATCTGGATTCAGTTTTAGCTCTGCCTGGCTTGGCGCCGAGGTAAAGTTATTCTCAGCGGTAGACGCGACTACATTCACATCGCAGTAACGCGAGGCTTCTTTAATCGCTTTTTTAGACCAGTCACCGGTGTTGATATAATCCGCTGATGTCTTGCCACGCAGCAGATTCATCGGAATCATGCTGAACTGGCTACTGGCTCCGCCCTGCATAAACAACACTTTATAGTTATCCGGTATAGCCAGCAGATCACGCAGATCCTGTTCAGCCTGCTGAGCAACCGAGACAAACTCTTTACTGCGGTGGCTCATTTCCATAATGGATAAACCATGGCCATGCCAATCAAGAATTTCCTGTTGCGCCTGCTGCAGAACAGCTTCCGGCAATGCCGATGGACCGGCACTGAAATTGTACTTACGTGTCATAATTTTTGATCTACTAAAAATTAACGCTTAAACAAAATGTGCGGCTCAAGCCGCACATTTTCCGTATCAACGATGTTACTCTGCAGTACCATCAGTGTCCGGTTCACTAGCCTCATCGGCCTGAACAACAGCTTCAGCGCTTGGCTCAGATGAATCATTATCATCCAGCTCCTGCTCTTCGTTTGGCTCCGGCTCTTCGATTCGGGCCACACCGACAAGGTTTTCACCTTCAGCTACGCGAATCACACGTACACCCTGAGTATTTCGACCCAACACCGAGATTTCCTCACTGCGGGTACGCACCAGAGTGCCCTGATCACTGATCAACATGACGTCATCGCCTTCAAACATCTGCACCGCGCCGATCAGCTGGCCATTACGATCTGTACACTGCATCGCAATAACGCCCTGACCGCCACGACCATAGGTCGGGAAGTCTTCAACAGCAGTCTGCTTACCGTAACCGTTGATACTGGTGGTCAGAATTCGACCGCCTTCCTGCGGAATGATCAGCGAGATTACCTGAGTTTCATCCGTCAATCGAATACCACGCACACCCCTGGCGGTACGTCCCATCGCCCGGACATCACCTTCAGGGAAACGAATCGACTTACCGCTACTGGATACCAGCATAACCTCTGCCGTACCATCGGTAATTGCTGCACCAATCAGGGTATCCCCTTCATCCAGCGCCAGTGCAATCAGACCACTGGAGCGCGGACGCGAGAAGTTAGTCAGCGGCGTTTTCTTAACCGTACCGGCAGAGGTTGCCATGAATACATAGTGATCTTCAGCGTATTCGTTTACCGGCAAGATAGTGGTTATACGTTCATTCTCCTGCAACGGCAGGATGTTTATGATCGGACGACCACGGGCTGCACGGCTAGCCTGGGGAATTTCGTACACTTTCAACCAGTACACTTTACCGAAGTTAGTAAAGCAAAGAATGGTATCGTGGGTACTGGCAATCAACAGTTTTTCGACGAAGTCTTCATCTTTTACCGCGGTAGCAGATTTACCTTTACCGCCACGACGCTGTGCCTGATACATCGTCAGCGGCTGAGTCTTGGCATAACCACCGTGGGAGATGGTGACCACCATATCCTCTTCAGTAATCAGATCAGCAACGGTCAGATCCTGTTGAGAGGCGATAATATCGGTGCGACGCTCATCGCCATACTGCTCAACAATCGCTTCCAGCTCCTCACGGATAACTTCCATCAGGCGGGTTGCGCTATTGAGGATTTCCAACAGTTCGGCAATTTTTTCCAACAGCTCTTTATATTCAGCAATCAGCTTGTCATGTTCAAGACCTGTCAGTCGGTGCAAACGCAATTCAAGAATTGCCTGGGCCTGAGCCGGAGACAAATGATACTGGCCATCATGCATTCCGTACTGAGCTTCAAGCTCCTCCGGACGGCAGGCATTTTCACCGGCACGCTCCAGCATTGCTGTGACATCTCCCGGCGTCCAGGGTGAAGCAACCAGACGCTCTTTAGCTTCAGCCGGTGTTGGCGATGTCTTAATCAGTTCGATAATCGGATCAATATTTGCCAGTGCAATCGCCAGACCTTCGAGTATATGGCCGCGCTCACGGGCTTTACGCAATTCGTATACAGTACGCCGCGTCACGACTTCTCGACGGTGACGCACGAAGCATTCCAGTATAGTTTTCAGATCCAGCGTGCGTGGTTGGCCGTCAACCAGGGCCACCATATTGATACCGAAGACATTTTGCAGCTGGGTCTGGGCAAACAGGTTATTAACCATCACCTCAGCGACTTCACCACGGCGCAGTTCCACCACGATACGCATGCCATCCTTATCGGATTCGTCACGCAGCTCGGTGATACCTTCAATTTTCTTATCTTTAACCAGGTCCGCGATCTTTTCGATCAGACGCGCCTTATTCACCTGATAAGGAATCTCGGTAAATACAATCGAGTCCTTGCCACGCTTCTCATCGGGTTCGATATGATGCTTGGCACGCACGTATATGCGGCCACGGCCAGTACGATAAGCCTGCAGAATACCCGCGCGGCCATTAATAATGGCACCGGTTGGGAAATCCGGTCCGGGGATATACTCCATCAACTCATCAATGGATAAATCCGGATTATCGATCAGCGCTATACAGCCACGTACGACTTCACTGAGGCTATGCGGTGGAATATTGGTTGCCATCCCCACAGCGATACCCGCGGAGCCATTAACCAGCAACGCCGGAACACGGGTCGGCAAAACCTCTGGAATCTGTTCTGTACCATCATAGTTAGGTACAAAATCAACCGTTTCCTTATCCAGGTCCGCCAGCAACTCATGGGATATCTTGGCCATGCGGATCTCGGTGTAACGCATCGCCGCCGCGGAATCACCGTCCACAGAACCAAAGTTACCCTGTCCGTCCACCAGCATATAACGCATCGAGAACGGTTGAGCCATACGTACTATAGTATCGTATACCGCACTATCACCATGGGGGTGATATTTACCGATAACATCACCGACCACACGGGCCGACTTTTTGTATGCTTTATTCCAGTCGTTACCCAATTCACTCATGGCAAACAGCACACGACGGTGCACTGGTTTAAGTCCATCGCGCACATCTGGTAACGCACGTCCAACGATTACACTCATGGCATAATCAAGATACGACTGCTTCAGTTCATCTTCGATGTTAACTGGCAGAATCTCTCTGGCTAAATCACCCATAATAGCTTTGGCTATCCTTGAATCTGACTGCTGAGAATTAATACGCCGGGCATAACAGAATTACCGCCGGCTTTAGCCGTGCGAGTATACCATAAAGAAAGCTTAATATTCCCGCAAAATTAAGACCTTGCAATGCTCTGTATTCACTTCACCTGCAATGCTAGAATGACGCCTCCAAAAACTCTAACTGAGCACCTCAGATTACCGCCATGAGTGATAAAGCCAATAATCAAAACCCTAACGTCGACCCAGCAGAGATCGCCAAATTTGAAGAACTGGCAAGCCGTTGGTGGGATCTGGAAAGCGAATTCAAACCCCTGCATGACATCAACCCCCTGCGCGTAGACTTTATTGATCGGATCGCGACCCTGGCAGAGCGTAAAATACTTGATGTCGGCTGCGGCGGCGGAATTCTATCGGAAGCCATGGCCCATCGGGGCGGCGATGTAACCGGGATTGATATGGGAGAAGCACCACTTAAAGTCGCCAAGCTGCACGGCCTTGAAAGTGGCGCGAACGTTCAATACAAGCAGATGACCGTTGAAGAACTGGCTGTTGAACAGCCGGAATCCTTTGATGTGGTCACTTGCATGGAGATGATGGAACACGTACCCGATCCCTCTTCCATTGTTGAAGCCTGCAGCCGACTGGTCAAGCCCGGCGGCTATGTATTCTTCTCGACACTGAACCGCAACCCCAAGAGCTATTTGATGGCTATCCTTGGCGCTGAGCATTTGCTTAAGCTGGTCCCCAAGGGAACCCATGATTTCAAGAAATTCATCCGCCCATCTGAATTGGCAAACTGGATTCGACTCAGCGGTCTGGCACCGATCGAAATGACCGGCCTGACCTACAACCCGCTGACCAAGGTATACAGCCTCAACGCTAAAGATGTGGACGTTAACTATATGATTGCAACTCGTAAATCTGACTAAGCGATGAAAACAACTCAACCGGCAGCAGTATTGTTCGACCTTGATGGCACCCTGCTTGATACGGCACCTGATTTTCACTATGTGATCAATCAACTCCTCGCAGAGCACAGCCAACAACCTGTCAACTACGAGTTTCTGCGACGTTATGTATCCAACGGCGCACGAGCGATGGTTTCAGCGGCTTTCGATCTGGATGAGGCAAGCGCCGAATTCCCTACACTGCATAGCCGCATGCTGGAACTCTACCTGCAACACCTGGACGTTGATACCAAACCCTTTCCAGGCATCACCAACTTGCTAGCCTGGCTGGCAGAGAAAGATATCCCCTGGGGAGTCGTAACCAACAAACCAGAACTATACACGTTGCCAGTTATGCAAGGACTAAACCTGCAGCCCGCAGCTGCCAGCGTCATCTGCCCCGACCACGTTACGCAAAAAAAGCCCCACCCCGAAGCACTCTATCTTGCCTGCCAGCAACTCAAGGCAGCCAGCCATGAATGCATCTATATTGGCGATCATCAGCGGGATATTGAAGCCGGCAGACGTGCGGGCATGATGACGATTGCCGCCACCTACGGCTATATTGATGAAGACGAAGACACGACCCTCTGGCAAAGTGATTATTATGTAAGTCATGCAGCCGAGATTCAGCCCTTGCTGGAATCAATTTATTTCTCGGGATAGCCTCACAGCACACCGACAATTACAACGACAACGCACCAAACAGATGCCTAACGGATTTATTATGTTTGCTTACACAGCCCCAGAAAACCTGCTTGAAAACAAGATCATTCTTGTCACTGGTGCCGGCGACGGTATTGGCCGCGCAGCGGCAAAGAGTTTTGCTGCCCATGGCGCCACTGTAATCCTCCTGGGCCGGACCGAAGAGAAGCTAGAGCAGGTCTACGACGAAATAGAGGCCGCTGGGCACCCACAGCCAGCCATAGTCCCTTTAAACCTGGAGACAGCCACAGAAACGGATTATGACAACCTTGCCGCCACTCTGGAGCAGGAATTCGGCCGCCTCGATGGCTTACTGCATAACGCCGGCCTGTTAGGTCTGCGCACACCCATTGAAAGCTATGACCCCACCATCTGGCAGCGCGTTATGCAGGTTAATGTTAACGCCGCCTTTATGATGACCCAGGCCTTGCTATCATTACTGCAACAATCAGATGACGCTTCAATAGTATTTACCTCTTCCGGTGTAGGCCGTCAGGGAAGGGCATTCTGGGGAGCTTATAGCGTTTCAAAGTTTGCTACCGAAGGCATGATGCAGATCCTGGCCGATGAGCTGGAACAAACCAGCAACATTCGGGTTAACTGTATAAATCCCGGCGCGACCCGAACCAATATGCGTACCAGCGCCTATCCAGCCGAACCGCCAACCGACAATCCAAAGCCCGAAGAGATCATGCCGGTCTATCTTTACCTGCTGGGAACAGACAGCAAATCAACCAACGGCCAGTCCCTTAACGCTCAATAACAAAGCAGGGACGACACAACAGTAGTCGTTTCTGCACGCCCCCCGTGCCCGGACACACAATCTCTCCCAAATATCGCTCCTGCACATCTCGGCACTTGTCCCCGACAGTGCGCAACCTAGTGCAAGCATGTGCTCGCGGCATACCGTACATTCTGACCATAACCCTGCTCCAGCGCATCCATGCGCTCGCAGGATAAATACGTCCCTGTATAAAAAACGCAGCTCAAAGCTGCGTTTTATATCCAGGGACGGATTGTATGCAGCAAAGAGCCATGGATGGCGGTGCTGCGATCTTATCGGGAGATCAAGAGCTCTTTTTAGGACCAACTTCCCGACGCGTCCTCTGTCGCTTAGTACGCCGCTCAGAAGCTTCCTTTTCTTTCGGGTTCAGCGGCTTATTACGCTTCTGCTTCATACCCAACATACTGGAAAGCTTATTAATTTCTTTCTGCGTCAACTCTTTCCAGGTACCTGCCTTAACTTCACTGGGCAAAAAGAAAGGTCCGTAACGAACCCGTTTCAGACGACTAACCCGCACTTCCTGAGATTCCCACAAACGACGCACTTCGCGGTTACGGCCTTCCATTACCACCACGTGATACCACTTGTTCGCACCTTCGCCGTCAAAATACTGCACATCACTGAAGCGTGCCATGCCGTCTTCAAGCAACACACCCTGTTTCAGACGATCAATCATCTCATCATCTACATCGCCCAGAATACGCACTGCGTACTCGCGGTCAATGTTGGCGGATGGGTGCATCAGGTTATTCGCCAGCTCACCATCGGTGGTAAACAACAACAGACCCGAAGTATTAATATCCAGTCGTCCAACCGCGATCCAGCGCCCCTGCTTCAGAGGCGGAAGATGATCAAATACTGTTTCCCGTCCTTCAGAGTCATGCCGGGTTGAGACTTCCCCCAAGGGCTTATTATAAATTAGAACCCGGCGCTCACTGTCTTTTTCAAACACCAGTTTCTGATGATGACCATCCACTGCCACCTCATCACGGGCAGAAACTCGATCACCAAGGGTCGCGATTTCACTGTTAACCGTAATGCGACCCGCTTCAATCCAACGTTCCATCTCACGACGTGAACCTAATCCGGAACGCGCCAATACCTTCTGTAGCTTTTCATTACCCATTGACGCTTCCTCTTTTAATATGGATAACTCACCCACGAAACCAAACCTGGTACTCTAACCCGAATTTTACATAAAGGCGCTTTAAATAACGCAAAAGGACTGATATTACCTGAAAATGCAACTTATATTAGAAAGTTACACTATGTAACTTAGCCCTACTGGATTCAGCCGCTGATTGGTTTTCTGAAAAATCTGGCGTTGCATTTGGCTCGATCTACCTTGAGCCTTGCCCCTTCGTTTAATGGAGGACCAGGACTTTGCGATAGATCGTCGCTTTTGCACGTCCATGTGCACGCGACATAGTGTACATCCTGTACATAAAACCCAACTGCTTAGCCAGATTTCCCAGAAATTCCAATCCCTTCACGAAATATCCGGGCTAATGTTAGCCCAAACCGGTTCCGCAAAAAAACAAAAGCCCTCCAGCATCCACTGGAGAGCCTTTTAGTATTTTACGCTAAAAGCTTTATTTGATTAAGCAATCTTCTTTGCTAAAACCCTTTGCAAAGTGAGCCTGGAAAGCAACAGGCGTACGTCCGCGCCCAGACCACTGATGCAGATCACCATTTTCATCAGTCACCTGATATTTAGGCTCAACCTTTTTCTTAGCAGGCGCATCAATTAATCCCATAAGATCATCCAGTTCAATACCAGCTTCCTGCATGCTCTTCTTGATTGCTTCAATTTTTTCCAGACGCTCGTGCTGTTCAGCCTTTTGCGCTTCTTCCTGTTGGTGTTTTTCTTCCAGAATTTCTGTCAGATCAGCAATAGCTTTTTCAATATCAACAGCAGTTAATGCCTGACACTGTTTTTTCAAAGAGTTTTTACGTGTAAGCAGCTTTACAAAGTCTGTCATTTTTTTTCACCAAAAAAGTTAGCATGGATAACCTGAATTATTCGACAGAGTTATCACATTTTCAAGAAACAAATATATATTTTTAAAATTAAATTTAAAATCTACCAAATTCAGATAACGACTAAGCAGTTATATAAAATCGGAGACATCACCAGCCCCTTCCCTGACAACCACCGGCACATCATCGATCAGATTAATTACCGATGTCGCTTCCATACCGCAATAACCACCATCAATAACCAGATCTACTTCGTGCTGTAACAGATCACGAATTTCATATGGATCCATTAATGGCTGGTCCTCACCAGGCATAATCAACGAAGTACTCATAATAGGCTCACCCAGAGCATCCATTAAATCCAGCGCGATCTTATTTCCAGGAATACGTAAACCGATCGTCCTGCGCTTAGGGTGTAACAAGCGACGCGGAACCTCAGTAGTAGCATTTAATATAAAGGTATAGGCGCCTGGGGTATGTGCTTTTAAAAGGCGATAATCCTTATTATCCACTTTTGCATACGTACCTAGCGCAGAAAGATCCGGACAAACCAGAGTAAAGTTGTGCTTATCATCCAGCTTGCGAATGCGCTTAATTTTTTCCAATGCAGATTTATCCCCCAGATGGCAACCCAAGGCATAAGCACAATCTGTAGGATATACAACCACTCCACCCTTATTGATAATCTCTACAGCCTGAGAGATTAACCTTGCTTGAGGATTTTCGGGATGGATCTGAAAAAACTGACTCACAGGAAAACCTCTAAAAAAATTTCCCTAATCTTACTTAACTTACAGCACAAGCTAAAGCAGTGATTGCAATACATGAGTATTAACCGTATCGATTTTTGGATATTTACCTAAATCAGTCCAGTGAAAGCTGGTTTTATGAAAATCACTTCCAGCAGAAACCATCAAATTATATTTATCCACAAGCCTATCTAGCTGCACCATATGCCCAGACTCTACACCGGGGTAACTAATTTCAAGCGCATCCCCTCCGGCATTTGAAAAAGCCTCAACCATCAGACGAATTTTAGTAAAAGTCAGCTTATATTTTGTCGGGTGCGCCAATACAGTAATACCACCGGCCTGCTTTATACATTGAATTCCCAGGTGCATCGCAGGCCATTCAACCTTTACGTCTCCCGCTTTACCTGCACCTAAATATCGGTTAAAGGCCTGCATCTCATTATTGACGACACCGGCCTCTACCATTGCCTGCGCAAAATGCGGCCTGCCAACCTGACCACCACCCGACAATGCTTTTGCCTGCTCTAAAAGATCAGGACAGCCTTTCTTAATCAACCGCTCAGCAATAATACAAGCACGCTCATTACGCAGCACCACAAGACGCTCAAGATAATCGATCAACTGTGGATTCTGATCATCGAATCCCAGACCAACAATGTGCACCACCTGTTTTCCCGACAGACAGGTAAGCTCCGTACCATTAATAAAATGAATTCCTAGTTCTGCAGCTTTAATGCGTGCCTGTGATAAACCTGCAACAGTATCGTGGTCAGTTAATGCAAAAACCTCAATCTGCCGATCAAATGCGCGCTGAACAAGCTCTGCTGGCGACAATTCACCATCAGAACAGTTGGAATGACAATGCAGGTCAGAAAACGGCATTTCCTTATCACTCACGGGTTTATAACTGATCTGGCTCACTTTATACTCTACCTACTTTGAACTGGATTGAGTTGCTATGAAATTACTGTTGGACTTCCTACCCGTTATTATCTTCTTTATCGTCTACAAAAGCACTGGCGATATTATTATGGCAACTGCAATTCTGATTCCTGCAACCTTGCTACAGATGGTCTACACCTGGGTGAAGACCCACAAAATCGAGACTATTCAGCTTGTCACCCTCGGTCTGGTGGTTGTTTTAGGCGGCGCCACCGTCATCTTTCAGGACAAAACATTTATTCAGTGGAAACCAACCGTCGTAACCTGGTTATTTGCCGTCGCATTTTTAGGTAGCCAATTCATCGGCAACAAAACAATTATACAGCGCCTGATGCAAAATACGATTCAGATGCCTGCGCATGCCTGGAAAAACCTGAACTATGCCTGGGTTGTGTTCTATATACTTTTGGGTGGCACCAATCTTTATGTTGCATTCACCATGAGCGAGGAAACCTGGGTTAACTTTAAACTCTTTGGCATGATGGGATTAACCTTTATCTTTATCCTTATACAAGGCTTTTATATTTCAAGACATATAGAAGCAGACCCTAGCGAAAACAACACCAAAAATTGAGGATCGCCCTTACATGTTTTACGCAATTATCAGTGAAGATAAACCTGGCACCCTTGAGCAGCGCATCGCTGCTCGCCCCGACCACCTTGCCCGTCTTGAAGCACTCAGAGATGAAGGCAGGCTGCTGATCGCAGGACCACATCCGGCAATCGACAGCGAAGATCCCGGCCCTGCTGGCTTCACTGGCAGCCTGGTGGTTGCTGAATTCGATTCATTGGAAGAAGCCCAGAACTGGGCCGACCAGGATCCATACATTACACAGGGAGTATATGAACAAGTGGTGGTAAAACCCTATAAAAAAGTTTTACCATAAACAGGTTGGATTACATGGTAGTAATTCCCGTGGGGGGGAGATTGCCATAATTAGAATATGCCGGTTTAGCTGACGTTAAGGTTGTTCTGGTATACATAGTCTAGATTTTATAGACGCTTTAATTATTTTTATAAGGATGTTAACAATGAAGAAACTTGCTCTAACTACAGCACTGGCATTGGCACTGGGAATTTCTGCAACAGTTCAGGCTCACCCTGAGAATGAGGGTTATGCAACCACCTCTGCTGGCAGCGTTTGGAAGACCAGCTCCGGTGATTGCTGGCAGCACACCCCTTGGGAAGAAGCCAACAAAAGCGAAGAGTGTGGCGCCGTAATGGCTAAGGCTCCGGCACCCGCTCCGGCACCTGCGCCAGCAGCCAAGTGGGTCATGGTTGATGCTGATGAAAGCCACATTGTTTACTTCGACTTCGACAGCAGCGAAGTTAACGAAGTTAGCGCAATCACAAACTACGTCAGCTCTTTCGCTGAGCTGGGTTCAATCAAGCTGAGCGGCTATACCGATCGCATCGGTAACGACAGCTATAACAATGCCCTGTCCCAGCGCCGCGTTGAAGCGGTAAACGCAGCACTGGCTTCCGCTGGAATCGATACTGCAAAAATGGTTACACGCCACTACGGTGAAGCCAGTCCTGTTAAAGAATGTACTAACGCTGGCGCTTCCCTTAAAAGCTGCCTGGCTGTAAACCGTCGTGTAGAAGTTGCTATCAACGGTAAGAAGCAGGTCAAAGTACAGCAGTAAGTACAACAGTAAAACCTGATATAAACCGCCAGCCTGAATATTCTATACTTCAGGCTGGCGGTTTTTTTATATCGGCTGATTAAGGAACCTCTAATCAGGTCCCATGGAGCCTAGCATGCTGTCGTGGTGGAAACATAAGCTACCAACCAAAAAGTGCTCGTAAGCAGTTAACCATCTGGTAACACTTATCCATAATAATGCAGACACTAAAAACGTTCTTCGCACACTGACGTGAGTCCGGACTTACATTAGTCAGTTACTCGTTGGGCTGAGCCTGCCCCGTATAAGTCGACAGCTTTCTGTTCAAAAAAACTCGCGCTACACCCCAAGGGTACGATGAAGCCGCTCCTACCGTGTGGGCTTTGCTCTCCTCCCGACAAAAAAAGCCCGCAGTCATTACAACTGCGGGCTTTTTTAAATAAGTGGGAGGCGCGCTCCGCGGCGATGGTTAGACTATTCGCGGCGAGGCGCTCCTACAGGGGATTGATTAACCAACCCACACACGGGCATTACGGAACATACGCATCCAGGCCCCGTCTTCACTCCACTCTTGCGGCGCCCAGCTATTAGTTACCGCACGGAACACACGCTCGGGGTGCGGCATCATAATAGTCACGCGGCCATCAGCACTTGTTACACCGCTAATACCCTCAGGCGAGCCATTAGGGTTGGCTGGATAGGCTTCGGTAACCTTACCGAAGTTATCCACATAGCGCAGCGCTACTGCACCGGAGCTTTGCAGATTTGCCAGCTGTGCAGCATCGGAAAACTCTGCACGACCTTCACCATGTGCGATTGCGATTGGCATACGGGAGCCCGCCATACCTTGTAGAAATACAGACTTGCTATCCTGTACTTCAACCAGCGCTACACGACCCTCAAACTGCTCTGACATATTGCGCACAAAATGCGGCCACAGATCCGCCCCTGGAACCAGCTCATGCAGATTAGACAACATCTGACAGCCATTGCAGATACCCAGTGAGAAGGTATCTTCGCGGTTAAAGAATCCCTGGAACTGATCTCGCGCACGAGCGTTAAATAGAATCGACTTCGCCCAGCCCTCACCTGCCCCCAATACATCACCGTATGAGAAACCGCCACAAGCCACCAGGCCCTTAAAGCGATCCAGGTCAACACGACCTTCCAGAATATCACTCATATGAACATCGACGGCGGCAAACCCGGCACGATCAAAGGCCGCGCCCATCTCAATCTGGCCGTTAACACCCTGCTCACGAATAATCGCCATTTGAGGACGCACACCGGTGTTGATAAAGGGTGCCGCAACGTCTTCATTCTGATCGAATGTCAGCGCAGCACTCAATCCAGGATTGGTTGCATCGAGTAAGCCGTTAAATTCTTGATCGGCACATTCGGAATTGTCACGCAGCGCCTGTAGCTGATAAGACGTTTCTGCCCACCAACGTTGCAACTGGATACGCGATTCGGCATAGACCTCTTCGTCGTCGAAGTGGAATCGCACTTCATCATCCGAATTCAGAGAGCCAATTACCTTGGTAATTTCAGCCAAACCTGCTGCATTGAGTTCGGTTAGCACAGTTTGCAGATCATCACGCTTAACCTGAATCACCGCACCCAGCTCTTCCGCGAACAACGCCGCCGTCAGCTCAGATTTATCTGCTGCCAACATATCCAGGTTAATATCAACACCGGCATGACCAGCAAATGCCATCTCGACAATCGTTGTATACAGACCACCGTCGGCGCGATCGTGATACGCCAGTAATAAACCCTGCTCATTCAACTCCTGAATAGCAGTAAAGAAGGCAACCAACTGCTCGGCATCGTCAACATCCGGAACCTGCTGACCCACTTCACTATAGACCTGAGCTAATGCAGACAAACCAATACGGTTCTGACCATTACCCAGATCCAGCAAGATCAAATCAGTTTCGCCCTTGTCGACACACAACTGTGGGGTCAGCGTTTTACGCACATCGGTCACCGATGCAAAGCCGGTGATAACCAATGACATCGGTGCGGTTACAGACTTATCTTCACCGTTATCATTCCACACCGTACGCATCGACATGGAATCCTTACCTACAGGAATAGTAATGCCCAGCTCAGGACACAACTCCATACCGACAGCCCTAACGGTGTCATACAGTTTTTCGTCTTCTCCCGGATGACCGGCAGCACACATCCAGTTAGCAGAAAGCTTAATATCGACAATGCTGCCAATCCGGGCAGATGCCAGGTTAGTCACGGTTTCACCGATCGCCATCCTGCCGGAAGCTGGAGAGTCGACCAGTGCCAGCGGGGTACGTTCACCCATCGCCATCGCTTCACCCGCATACGTATCAAACGAAGCGGTCGTCACCGCACAGTTAGCCACCGGCACCTGCCAGGGTCCAACCATCTGATCACGGGCCACCTGACCGGTAATCGAGCGATCGCCGATAGTAATCAGGAAAGACTTGGAAGCAACCGCTGGTAGCTTAAGAACACGCTCGGCAGCCTCTTTCAAATCAATAGCAGAAGCATCAAAACCCGGCACTTCATAAGATTTGCGCTCAACCGAGCGGTGCATCTTAGGCGGCTTACCAAACAGTACGTTCATTGGCAGATCAACAGGTTTGTTGCCGAAATGGGTATCACCCAGTGTCAGGTGATGCTCCTCAGTTGCCGTACCTACGACAGCATAAGGACAGCGCTCACGCGCACAAATTGCCTCGAAACGCGCCATATCCTTTGGCTCAACCGCCATAACGTAACGCTCCTGCGCTTCGTTACACCAGATTGCCAACGGTGACATGCCAGGCTCATCATTATTCACGTTACGAAGCTCAAAATCGCCACCACGACCACCGTCTTTAACCAGCTCCGGGAAAGCATTAGACAGACCACCAGCCCCCACATCGTGGATAAAGGCGATCGGGTTAGCTGCTCCCTGCTGCCAGCACTGGTCAATTACTTCCTGACAACGACGCTCTAATTCAGGGTTATCGCGCTGCACCGAAGCAAAGTCCAGATCGGCTGAAGAGGTACCGGATGACATTGAAGATGCAGCACCACCACCCAGACCGATCTGCATTGCCGGTCCACCCAGACAGATCAGCTTCGCACCGACAGGAATCTCCCCCTTATCCACATGCTCATCACGGATATTACCGTAGCCACCGGCAATCATGATCGGTTTGTGGTAGCCACGCACTTCTTCTCCGGCTGCACCGTTCACTTTCTGCTCAAAAGTACGGAAATAACCGTTCAGTGCAGGACGGCCAAACTCATTATTAAATGCTGCGCCGCCAATTGGACCTTCCAGCATAATATCCAGCGCACTGACAATACGCTCAGGCTTGCCGTAGTTAGACTCCCACGGCTGTTCGAAACCAGGAATATTCAGATCGGAGACAGTAAAACCGGTTAGTCCTGCCTTAGGCTTGGACCCCTTACCAGTGGCACCCTCATCACGGATCTCGCCACCAGAGCCGGTAGCTGCACCTGAATGCGGCGCAATAGCCGTCGGGTGGTTGTGGGTTTCCACCTTCATCAAAATCTGAATATCTTCCTGATTGTAGCTGTATTCCTTAGTGTCAGGATTCGGGAAGAACCGGCCGGCTTTCGTCCCCACCATCACTGCAGAATTATCCGAATATGCAGACAGGACATTCTCGCCGCCCATCTCATTGGTGTTTCGAATCATCGCAAACAGGGATTTATCCTGCGCCTGGCCATCAATATCCCATGAAGCGTTAAAAATTTTGTGGCGGCAATGCTCAGAGTTCGCCTGCGCGAACATCATCAGTTCGATATCCGCCGGGTTACGCTTTAACTCAGCGAAGCTGGCTACCAGATAGTCAATTTCATCTTCTGCCAATGCCAGACCCAACTCCGTATTGGCTTTCACCAGGGCATCTCGACCGCCGCAAAGAATATCCACAATAGTCAGCGGTGCCGGCTCATTGGCAACGAAAAGCGCAGCGGCCTCACCCATCTCCGACAGGGTTGCTTCAACCATGCGATCATGCAGCTCGGCTTTCACCTGCTCAATCTGCTCTACTGATAATGGCTGCTCAGATTGCACATAGAATGCAGTGCCTCGTTCGAGACGTTTTATCGCATTTAGTCCACAGTTTTTCGCAATATCGGTCGCTTTACTCGACCATGGCGAGATTGTACCCGGACGTGGCACGACTAAAATTAATTGACCTGAAGGCTCTTCCACTTTAGCTTTAGGTCCGTAGCGAAGGATCCGCTCCAGAATTTCTTGCTCCTGAGCCGATAAGGATTGCTCCAGATCGGCAAAATGCATAAATTCACCATAGACACCGGTGATCTGTGCAATTTTTGATTTCAGGGCAGACAACAGCTTATCGTGACGAAAAGCAGAAAGAGCGGGCGCTCCACGCAGTACTAGCATGTTAATATCGAGCCTCTTGAGTATGCCTAACAGGTATATTTTAAATCGGAGAAAATTAAGGGCAAATTCTACTGAAATAGCCGTTTAGTTACCAGAAAAAGCCCAATATTCTTATGCGATTTAATAAATTTCATCCAAAAACGCCGCTATTCGCACTTATCTTCCTCGTGCTGTTTGGCTCCTTGTTTCTATTCAGCCAGAGTAGCAGAACCCAGCTTGATGCGATCCAACAAAATGGCGTATTGCGACTCGCAACAAGAAACACCCCGACGACTTACTACATAGATAATAACGGTAATCCGGCCGGCTTTGAGTACGAACTGGCTCAGGCTTTCGCCAGTTATCTCGGTGTTGAGCTTGAACTCATCATTCCGCCGACCTTTGCAGAAATTTTTCCCCTGTTAAAAAACCGCACAGCCCACATCGCGGCGGCTGGCCTAACTGTCACCAAAGAACGCAAAAAGAAATTTCGTTTCTCTCCCCCTTATGCCTATACCACGCCCACCGTTATCTACCGTGTAATTCAAGGTCGCAAAGCCCCCAAAGAAGTAGCAGACCTGTTGGATAAAGATATCCGCATCCTTAGCAATAGCAGCCATGCCGAACTGATGCGATCCCTCAAGAAAACCACACCTTCGCTGCAATGGCAGGAACGCGACAACGCCACAGCAACCGAATTACTTGCTGGTGTGTATAACAAAGAGTTCGATTACACCATCTCAGACGATCTGATATTTGATGCTCAGAAATCATTTTTTCCCGGCTTAAAAAAATCCCTCATTCTAAGCGAACCGGAACCCGTCGCCTGGATGCTGATTAAACAAAAAGACCAGAGCCTGCAACGTGCCTTAAAGCATTTTTTCGAGCGCATTGAAACCCAGGAATTACTGGTTCAGCTGAAGCAAAAATACCTAACCCGCCAGAACCACTACAGCTATGTCGATATAAGAACCTTTAAGCAGGATATGAAATCGCGCTTCTGTAAACTCGAGCAATACTTCTACATGGCCGAACAGGAAACCGATATTGACTGGCTGCTGCTTGCGGCAATTGCCTACCAGGAGTCCCACTGGAATCCGAAAGCGGTTTCTCCTACCGGCGTAAAGGGCATCATGATGCTCACCAAAGCTACCGCCAAAGAAGTCAACATCGAAGATCGTACAGATCCAATGCAAAGCATCCTCGGTGGCGCCCACTACCTGCTAAAGGTCACGGCCAAAATTCCCGATCGAATTCAGGGCGATGACCGAACCTGGTTTGCACTGGCATCATACAACGTAGGTTACGGCCACCTGGAGGATGCCCGCATTCTAACCGCCAGAGCAGGCAAAAATCCCGATAGCTGGGATGATGTGAAAGAGTTTCTGCCACTATTAACTCAGGAAAAATATTTCCAGACACTCAAGCGTGGCTATGCACGTGGCTATGAGCCTGTGCTGTATGTAAAAAACATCCGCAAATACTATGACCTGCTAATCTGGGAAATGAAACTGGCGCAAATGGAAGCCAATAGAGCCGCTCACTCTCCAGCAGAAAATGAAGGCGAAATAGTCATGCCGGGCGGAAAAAATATCGACCCAAAACCCTCTGATTTAATTGACAATATTCCTTCAGCCTTATAGATAAGCATAATCCGGCAGATAAAAACTCCACTTAACAACCAAAGCCGATTAGAATTGAGCCCAGAATTTTTATTGCCGACCACCTTAACGCTTTGATCCACGTATATGCCGACCTATAGAATACATCGCACATCCTACGCTCGCAGCGCATGAATCCTGATTCTCTGCGCGCTTTGCTCACTTGGCTATGCTGCGCCAATCGACAAGCTGTCGAATAATACCTCAGCCGATTCAGACCCTATCGCTAGCATGACACCCTCTCATCGCCAGGGCGAAAAGCCAGTAGAGACGGCGCCACCTGCAAATAAAAAAATCCAGGCAAAGCCGGCAACAGCTGCCGCCCCAGAAGCACGTAAAGCGCAAGATGCAATAAGCTTGACTGCAACACTTCACCCGGATGTAGATAAAATCTGTCAAAAAATCGGTAGAAAACTGGGCAGCGTAAGTGTCGATGAATGCCTCAACGCTAACTTCACAACACCCCGATTCTATTCCAGTAAAAATCACCCACTGCTGGAAAAACACTTTCCCGCCGCAAGCGATGCCATAAACCCTCCCCGCATTCTGTTTATTGGCGGCATTCACGGTGATGAATACTCTAGCATCAGCGCTTCATTTAAATGGCTAAAAGCCTGAAAAAACACCACAGCGGAATCTTTGACTGGCATTTCTTACCGCTAACCAACCCCGACGGCCTACTGCGCAAAAAATCGACGCGCGTCAACGCCCACAATGTCGACCTGAACCGCAATTTCATCCCCGCCGACAGCGGTGTTAATCCGATCAAACACTGGCAAACCTACGCCAAAAAACGCGCTCGCTACTACCCGGGAACCTCCCCCTTGAGCGAGCCCGAATCGCGCGCCATACACCAGCTGATAGAAGAGGTGCAACCCGATGTAATCGTGTCAGTACATGCGCCCCACGGTATTCTTGATTTTGATGGCACCATTAAGCCACCCCAAAAACTGGGACCTCTGCACCTGAAAAAACTCGGCACCTACCCCGGATCACTGGGGAATTACGGCTGGTTTGTTAAGCAGATACCGGTCATGACGATTGAACTAAAGCACGCCGGCATCATGCCAAAACAAAAGGATATTGATAGGATGTGGGTCGATCTGGTCCACTGGATAAAGCTGCGTACCGATGGTGATGGCACCTTACTGGCCAGAAAAACCTCCAACAAGGCTATGAATGCTGCTAGAGCCCCCCCAAGCCTCACTGTGAACGCTTTAGCCGCTTCAAGGCTTTTTGATCGGCACGGCGCTGCTTAAAAAAAGCACTGATACGCTCACTGCAGGCCTGAGCAAGTACACCGCCCTGATACGTCAGAGTATGGTTCATCCAGGCCTGATCAAAGACCCGACCATTACTCACCACTGCGCCAGCCTTGGGCTCTACAGCACCGAACACTACCCGCGCAACACGAGAATGCACAATAGCGCCCGCACACATAGTGCAAGGCTCGATAGTGACATACAGGGTAGTATCAACCAGCCGGTAGTTTTCAAGCCGCTGTGCCGCATCGCGCAGAGCCATAATTTCTGCATGGGCGGTTGGATCATGGCCTGAAATAGGCTGATTCCAGCCTTCGCCTACCACCTTGCCATTTGACACTATCACCGCACCTACAGGCACTTCACCGGCATCAGCCGCCCTTTCAGCCAGCTCCAACGCATAGGTCATCCAATGCTGATCAGTCACCGATGGTTCGCTCATAACTATCCGAAAAGCTAAAAATAATTAAGTTAACAACAGATGCTGCAAAGCGTCGCTCCTGTACACCCATGTGTCCGCGTTCCATTTCTTGCTAAAGAGCCGCACATCCTGTACATACCTCACTCCTACACATCCATGCGCCCGCGCTCCATTTCTTGTTAAAGAGCCGTACGTCCTGTACATACCTCGCTCCTGCACGCCCCATGTGCCCGCGCTCCATTTCTTGCTAAAGAGCCGTACGTCCTGTACATAAAAAGCCCGCAATCAGCGGGCTTTTTCATCAACAAGCTCGATCAGCGGGTATTATTCCCACTCAATTGTAGCAGGCGGCTTAGAGCTCACATCGTAAGTTACACGAGAGACATGTGGAATCTCGTTGATGATACGACTGGATACGGTTTCCAACAGCTCATACGGCAGGTGTGCCCAGCGTGCTGTCATGAAATCGATAGTCTCAACGGCACGTAGCGCAATTACATATTCATAGCGACGACCATCTCCCACGACGCCCACCGATTTTACTGGCAGGAATACCGCAAAGGACTGGCTGGTCTTGTGATACCAGTCAGCAGCATGCAGCTCCTCCAGGAAGATAGCATCAGCTTCACGCAGGATATCTGCATATTCTTTCTTAACTTCACCCAGAATACGCACACCCAGACCCGGCCCCGGGAACGGATGACGGTAAACCATGTCGTATGGTAGCCCCAGCTCCAAGCCGATCTTGCGCACTTCATCCTTAAACAACTCACGCAACGGCTCAACCAGATCCATTTTCATATCATCTGGCAGACCACCAACATTGTGGTGGGATTTAATCACATGCGCCTTACCGGTTTTAGCGCCGGCTGATTCGATTACATCCGGGTAGATAGTGCCCTGAGCAAGGAAATTCACTTCGGTCAACTTAGTTGCTTCTTCATCGAACACTTCGATAAAGCTGTTACCGATAACCTTACGCTTGGCTTCCGGATCACTCACACCTTTCAGGCGCCCCAGGAACAGATCAGCCGAATCGGCACGAATAACACTCACGCCCATATTACTGGCGAACATATCCATTACCTGATCGCCTTCATTCTTGCGTAGCAAACCGTTATCGACGAACACACAGGTCAGCTGATCACCGATCGCTTTATGCAGTAACGCAGCAACAACAGAGGAATCTACGCCGCCAGAAAGTCCCAACAGTACTTTCTGACCACCTACCTGAGCGCGAACTTTTTCGATCAGGTCATTGATGATATTTTCAGCAGTCCACAGCGCATCACAGCCACAGATTTCACTAACAAAACGCTCCAGAATTCGACCGCCCTGCTTGGTATGGGTAACCTCGGGGTGGAATTGCAGACCAAAGTAATTCTTCGCCGGGTTGCACATAGCCGCAATTGGCGCGCTTTCTGTGCTAGCGATAATATGGAAGCCCTCGGGCAATGTCCCTACCTTATCACCGTGGCTCATCCACACATCCAGCAACAGCGAACCATTGTTGGCGACATGGTCCTCAATACCTTCCAGCAAGCGGCTTGGGTGGTCGTCCAGGCGAACCTTGGCATAACCAAACTCACGCTTAGTAGATGCTACTACGCTACCACCCAGTTGCTCCGCCATGGTCTGCATGCCGTAACAGATCCCCAGCAACGGAACGTTCAATTCAAACACGGCCTCTGGAGCACGTGGTGAATCACCTTCAGTAACGGACTCTGGACCACCCGCCAGGATAATACCCTGAGGCTCGAAGTCGCGAATTGCGGACTCTTCCACATCATATGGATAAATCTCACAGTAAATACCGATCTCGCGGACACGACGCGCAATCAACTGGGTGTACTGGGAACCAAAATCCAGAATCAGAATTCGTTGAGCATGAATATCTTGGGACATTTCGATGACTCCGAAGGAATCTCTACTTTCAGTAGCGTCTAAGGATCTACTTTTGGTAGCGTGTTAAAAAAGAAAAGTGGGAGGGCCGAAGCCATCCCACCTGTTTTATTTACCTAAAGCGGTTTAACCAACGCGGTAGTTAGGCGCTTCTTTGGTGATGCTAACATCATGCACATGACTTTCAGCCATACCCGCATTGGTAATACGCACGAATTTCGGTTTTGTTCGCATCTGTTCAATATCAGAGCTGCCAGTGTAACCCATGGAAGAACGCAAGCCACCAACCAGTTGATGCACCACACCGGACATCGGCCCCTTACAGGCAACACGGCCTTCAATTCCTTCAGGCACCAGCTTTTCAGCACCCTCTGAAGCATCCTGGAAGTAACGATCAGAAGAACCGGAAGTCTGCGCCATCGCACCCAGCGAGCCCATGCCACGGTATGATTTGTAGGCACGACCCTGGAACAGCTCGACATCACCCGGTGCTTCATCAGTGCCTGCCAGCATGGAACCGACCATCACTGCGGATGCACCCGCAACAATCGCCTTGGATACATCACCGGAGAAGCGAATACCACCATCGGCAATACAAGGTACACCGTGCTCTTTCAGCGCTGCAGCAACATTGGCGACTGCACTAATTTGCGGCACACCAACACCCGCCACAATACGGGTAGTACAGATAGAGCCAGGACCGATACCGACTTTAACACCATCAGCCCCCGCTTCGGCCAGAGCGATAGCGGCATCAGCAGTAGCGATGTTTCCACCGATAACCTGAACCTGTGGGTAGGTCTTTTTAACCCAGGCAACACGATCAATAACACCGCGGGAGTGGCCATGCGCCGTATCAACGATAATCACATCGACTCCGGCTTTAACCAGCGCATCGACACGATCAGCCGTTTCAGCACCAGTACCAACCGCAGCACCGACAATCAGACGCCCCTTGTCATCTTTGGCAGCATTGGGATTCGACTGGGCTTTGTTCATGTCCTTAACGGTCATCATGCCACACAGCTTGAAGTCACCATCAACAACCAGAATTTTTTCGATACGGTGCTTGCGCAGCAAGTTACGTACATCATCAGGATCGGCCCCTTCCTGTACAGTAACCAGACGCTCTTTAGGTGTCATGATAGAGGCTACAGAGGCGTCCAGCTTTTTCTCAAAACGTGCATCACGGCCAGTAACGATACCAACCAGTTCGCCATGGTCTAAAACTGGAAAACCGGAGAAGCCAAGACTGTTTGACAGCTGGTTCAGTTCACCCACCGTCATATCAGAGCTACAGGTTACAGGATCACTGACAACGCCCGCTTCATACTTCTTAACAGCACGGACTTCTTCCGCCTGCTGTTCAATGGTCAGGTTTTTATGGATGATACCGATACCACCTTCCTGAGCCATAGCGATCGCTAAACGGGACTCAGTCACAGTATCCATTGCAGCCGAAACCATAGGGATATTCAGTTCGATTCCCTTAGTCAAGCGAGTCTTAAGCGATACATCCTTCGGTAACACCTCGGAATAACCGGGAACCAGGAGAACATCGTCAAAAGTGAGTGCTTCTTCAGCGATTCGCAACATAGTATGAGCTTGCCTGTAGTCTAGAAAAATAAGACGCCGGATTATAGCCTTTTGTCACACTTCAGACAATCAAAAACGTCCGATTTAGCAGCATATTCATTGATCATCGATAATCTTCAAATTGGGCATTACAAAGCGGCTCCACCATAGTTTAATATGGCGCTATGTCAGCTACCTACCAGACCCCAAATAAAGCTATCTCAGTCAGTGAATTGAACCGTCAGGTCAAGTCCCTGCTGGAAAGCTCATTTCTCACCATCAATGTTGAAGGTGAGCTATCTAACTTTGTCCGTCCCAGTTCCGGGCATTGGTATTTCACCCTCAAAGACAGCGGTGCCCAGGTACGTTGTGCGATGTTCAAAAATCGCAACCAATACCTGAAATACCAGGCCAAGAACGGCGATCAGGTTACCGTGCGCGCCAAGGTCAGCCTCTACCCCGGTCGCGGCGACTACCAGCTTATCTGTGACTACATGGAGGAGAGCGGCACCGGCTCCCTGCAAAGAGCCTATGACGAACTAAAAATAAAACTCCAGCAGCAAGGCCTGTTTGATCCTGCCTTCAAGAAACCACTGCCTAGCCATCCTCAACACCTGGGGATTATCACCTCACCGACAGGTGCTGCCGTGCATGACATCCTGACGGTACTGCAGCGGCGCTTCCCATCACTACCGATCACAATCTACCCCACTGCGGTGCAGGGTAGCGATGCGGCAGCACAAATTGCAGATGCAATTCGTAGTGCCAACGAACACGGTCGTTGCGATGTACTGATCGTAGGTCGCGGTGGTGGTTCATTAGAAGATCTCTGGCCGTTTAATGAAGAAATAGTCGCACATTCGATTTTCCACAGCGCCATCCCCATTATCAGCGCCGTTGGCCACCAAGTGGATGTCTCTATTGCCGACTTTGTCGCTGATCTGCGTGCCGCAACCCCCTCGGCTGCAGCCGAGTTAATCAGTCCGGATCAGCAACAAATTCGCCTCCGTATTGAGCAATTGCAGCACCGCCTGCAGCAGAGCATGCTGCGTCAGATACAACAGCAACAGCAGAAACTGGAATGGACGCTAAGCCGGTTAAAACACCCCGGAGAAAAGCTCAGGGACCGCGCTCAACGTCTGGATGAGCTGGAGCTACGGCTACAAAAAGCCCAGCAGCACATTCTTGTCCGGTTGCAGCAGCAATTTATAAGCCTGCAACAGCGCTATCAACGCTGTGCGCCTCTGCCGCAGATCAGCCTGTACCAACAGCGTATAGCCGACCTCAATCACCGCCTGATTCGCCAGATCGAGGTCAACCTGAGCCAGCAAAGCCTTAAATTAAAAGCCTTGGCTGGACAGCTCAATACCGTCAGCCCACTGGCCACCCTGGAGCGCGGTTATGCCATTGTTCAGGATTCCCATGGCAAGGTTATCCACAACATTGAGCAGGTGCAGCTGCAGCAGGAGATCGAAATCCGCCTGCATAATGGCCGCATCCGCAGTCAGGTTATTGCTACCGAAACAGATTAAGGAGAACCCCGATGAAGTTACTGCTTACCAGCACCGCCCTGCTATTCAGCTTAAATGTATCAGCAATACAGCTACCCGATGAATCCAGGGTGCCCGGCGGCATAGCACTTATCCCACTGGAAGAACTAGAGACAACAACAGCCCCATCGGCCTGGTACCGGGGTAATCGGGTCATGGTTGTTCCGACCGAGAATACCCGCTACGCAGAACAGGCAAACTGGCTAGCGGTAATTGGCATTCCGTTATCTGCCAAACCGAAAAAAGAACAGCTAATGAAAGCCGATGGTGCGCGCTTTCCATTTCATATTCAGGACAAAGCCTATACAGAACAACGCCTGAAGATTACCAACAAGCGCCACGTTAATCCCAACACACAGGATCTGAAGCGTTACAAACGGGAAAAAACGGAAATGACCGCCGCATTTACGCATTGGTCAGCCCCCGAAGTAAAAAGCCTGCAATTTACCCTACCGGCACAGGGCCGCTTTAGCAGTCCTTTTGGCCTCAAGCGTTTCTACAATGACCAGCCGCGCAATCCCCATAGCGGTCTGGATATCGCCGGCGGCCAGGGTGGTGCTATATCGGCCCCAGCTTCCGGAAAAGTCCTCGCAGTCGGGGAATATTTTTTTAATGGCAACACCGTTATCATCGATCACGGCCACGGCCTGACAACCATGTATTGCCACATGAGCCGTATCGATGTTAAACCCGGCGACGAACTCAGCACTGGTGACAGTATTGGCGCAATCGGCAAGACCGGTCGGGTAACCGGTCCACACCTGCACTGGAGCGTCAGCCTCAACAACACCCGGGTCGACCCGTTACTGTTTGTTGAGGCAGAGCAATAACCCGTAATTTGTGTTAATCTTCGCCGTTCTTTAAACCCGAATCGATAGAGAATCATGTCTGAATTACAACTTGAAACAATCGAACAGATCGCCAGCTATGGTATCGGTCGTCAGATGGGCGATCACCTGACTAATCAAAGCTTTGAAGGTGTTGAGCTGAACGCAGTTCTGGCCGGTATTCAGCAAGCTTTTGAAGGTGCTGAACTGAGCGTAGAAGCTGAGAAAATCCAGGAAGCGTTTAACGAAATCCAGTCCCGCCTGCAGCAACAAGCTGAAGTAGCAGCTAAGGCTGCTGCCGAAGAAGGCAAGCTATTCCTGGACCAGAACGCTGCCCGCGAAGAAGTTTTCGTAACCGATTCAGGCCTGCAGTACGAAATCATCACTGCCGGTGAAGAGGGTGGCGCTAACCCGACACGTGAATCTACCGTACGTACTCATTACCACGGCACCTTCCCGGACGGTAAAGTATTCGACAGCTCCTACGACCGCGGTCAGCCTGCTGAATTCCCTGTTGGCGGTGTTATCGCTGGCTGGACCGAAGCCCTGCAGATGATGACCAAAGGTGCCAAGTGGCGCTTGACGGTTCCTTATCAGCTAGCTTACGGCGAGCAAGGTTCACCAGGCGGCATCCCACCGTTTGCAACGCTGGTATTTGATGTAGAGCTGCTGGAAATCCTGTAACAGGTATCTTTGCAGTTATTTCAAAATAGCTGCTCCAAAAAAACCGATACAGGATTCTGCATCGGTTTTTTTATGACTTAACTATATTTGGCTTGAATATTGGCTTAACTATTTTTCACTGACAATTATTGATCGGGCACTTGCCTGTCCCCGGCAAAGCTCAATACCCATCGATGAAGCCGCAGGTTTATTAAGAGGCCCTTATGCACTTAAATGTTCAAATTCATGGCAGCGGCGATCCGCTGATTATTATGCATGGCCTGTTCGGTACACTGGAAAATTGGGGCAGTCAGATCAAGGTACTGGCGGAGCACTTCACCGTATATGCCGTCGATTTGCGCAACCACGGCCGCTCACCCCACAGCAACGACATCAGTTATCCACTGATGGCCGCCGATATCATCGAGATGATGGATACTCAGGGTCTTGAAACAGCCCATATCCTGGGCCATTCAATGGGGGGAAAGGTTGCAATGCAACTGGCGCTGAATAATCCACAGCGGATCAATCAGTTGATTATTGTCGATATCGCCCCGGTAACTTATCCCCATCACCACCAGGATGTATTCAACGGCCTGAGCTCGGTCAATCTGGCTGATTTGAAATCCCGTAGCGAAGCCGACACCCTGCTAAGCCTGCATATCCCGGAAGCATCGGTGAGAATGTTCCTGTTGAAGAACCTTTATCGCAATGATTCCAAGCAGTTTGCCTGGCGGATGAATCTGCCAGCCCTGATAGCCGAGTATGCACATATCAGTGCCGCTCCTGAAGGGACACCTTATACACAGGATGTATTGTTCATAAAAGGAGGCAACTCTGATTACATCACCGCTGAGTATCGCGATCAGATTCTGCAGCTGTTCCCACAGGCGAGCTACAAAATAATCCAGGGCGCCGGCCATTGGCCGCACGCAGAAAAACCGGCGGCATTCAGTAAACTGGTTTTGGACTTCTTGCAGAAGTAAGTAACAAAGTAACAAAGTGGCAAGTGGCTAGTGGCTAGTGGCTAGTGGCTAGTGGATTCTTCCTAATTCGTTTTGTTAGGTTATATTAACTTATGACTTCGTAAGTGAGAAAGAGCCTGCTTGTTCTAGCTACTAGCAAGCAACGCTCGCTGTTGCGTTCTAGCGAGCCGCGCTTTTTGCGGTGGTCTAACGACTGCTTTTACACGATCTGATCGTAAATCAGATCCTGCAGGGAAAAGCTGTTAAAGTACGCCGAATAAATATAGCTTACACACGCATATTGATCAGCGTCCCCAGAGTTTCTTCTGCTGACTGCACGACCTTGGTAGATGCTGCCACAGCATTCTTCTCAACTACCAGATCAGCGAGTGCTTTATTTATGTCTCGACCGCTAGCCTCTTCAGGTGTAGCGGTTTTTCCGGCTCCGGCAATATCACTGGCAGCCTTCTGAACACCGTCTATACCCCGGTTAATTCCCAGCAAACCGCTGTTCATTGCAGATGTAACATTCATCTTTACACCTCGTCTGAATACATTAACTTACGCTCTGATTTTAAATACAAAGTAAACCAGCCACCCGTATTTCCAACCATCCTGCGGCACAGTATAAACCAGTCACAGATACCGGTCATTTTTCGAACAGCGCAATAGCATATTAATGTACACAAAATGAGCAATGTATTTTTATAGCGTATCATTACGACATGAGGATTACCCGAGCAGGGGTACTGACAGCATTTTTTATGTGTGTTTATTGATCAGCCCAATAACGGGCTAATGTCGATATATTGAGCAATATGTTCCGGTGACGTATCTGCACTGTGGGGAATTTCCCCGAGCAGCGGCGCCGCCAGCATATTTTTCAGGGTATCCAGATTTTCTGCATAACAACTCATCTCCGGATCAACCTGATTGGCAACCCAGCCTGCCAGCCGCAGACCGTCTTTCACGATTGCTTCGACGGTAAGCAAGGTATGACTAATACACCCCAACTTCATGCCGACTACCAGCACCACCGGGACGCGCAGCATCTTGGGCACATCCGCAAGCGTCTGACGGTTATTCAAGGGCACCCGCCAGCCACCCGCACCCTCAATAACCATCAAGTCAGCTGGTTGCATCATCACGCCACGACACAGCGCAGCCATTCGATCCGCATCCAGACGCCGCCCCTCTTGCTGGGCAGCAATATGCGGGGCTATCGCCGGCTGCAGGGCAATCGGATTAACTTGCTCATAGGCTAGTTTGACGGACGCCGTCGCTTGCAACAGCAACGCATCAGCATTACGCAAACCCGCTTCAGTTTGTTCACAACCCGCAGCGATTGGCTTTACAGCGACTGTTTTCAAGCCTTGCCGATTTCCAGCCGCCAGGATTGCGGCAGCAACCAGCGTCTTACCCACGTCAGTATCGGTACCGGCAACAAACACCGTTTTCTTAGCCACTATGTGTATCCTTTTTTAATTTACCGTAAACACCTGATTGGCGATGATTACGGCAGCAACCAGCGTCTTACACCATCAGTAACAGTATCGGTACCGGCTACAAAGACAGTTTTTTTAGCCACAATGCAACGCCTTTTTTAATTTACCGTAAACACCTGATTGGCGATGATTACGGCAGCAACCAGCGTCTTACACCATCAGTAACAGTATCGGTACCGGCTACAAAGACCGTTTTCTTAGCCACAATGTAACTCCTTTCTTAATTCACCGTAAATGATTGCGGCAGCAACCAGTGTCTTACCCACGTCAGTATCGGTACCGGCTACAAAGACCGTTTTTTTCGCCACAATGCAACTCCTTTATTAATTCACCATAAAACACCTGATTGGCGATGATTACGGCAGCAACCAGCGTCTTACACCATCAGTAACAGTATCGGTACCGGCTATAAAGACCGTTTTTTTAGCCACAATGCAGCTCATTTCTTAATTCACCGTAAAACACCTGGTTGGCGATGATTACGGCAGCAACCAGTGTCTTACACCATCAGCATTCAGTACCGGTACCGGCTACAAACACCGTTTTTTTAGCCGCAATGCAACGCCTTTCTTAATTCACCGTAAAACACCTGATAGGTTGCAGGTAGCAAACCATCATCACGGCGAAATGCTTCATAGGCCTGCTTAAAACCGATCACCCGCGCCTTGCCTGTCAGGCTACTCTGGCGCCCGGCGCTCATATTATGCGCGCCGATACCTTTCAGCTCATTGGTCAGGCCACGAACTTCCGGATACAGCAACACCCTGTCTTCTTCATCCAGGGCGACTATCTGCAGGTATTCCTGGCTCTGCTGACGCAGTGTCTCCAGGCTGATAAAACGATTAACGTGCTGAAACTGATCGACGCTGGACCAGGCCTGACGCAGCTCGAACAGAGTATTTGGCCCCAGGGTGCTGAACACGAAACGTCCACCCGGACGCAACACCCGGGAAATTTCGGAAAACAGCGCCGGCAGGTTTTCACACCACTGAATCGCCAGGCTGGAGAAAATCAGATCGACACTGTTATCCGCCAGTGGCAGTGCTTCGGCATCAGCACACAGCCAACTGCCATTGCGGATCACCCGATTTTCACGCGCATACTGCAACATCCCCTGCGCCAGATCCAGTGAGATAAGATGCACAGGCGTTAACTGCTCATCCAGTCGAGGCGTGAAGAAACCCGTACCACAGCCAAGATCCAGCACCACCGGTTGTTCCATTAGAGGCAATCGCTGCAGCAACACGTGGCCAACCTGATGCTGCAACTCGGCTACCGAATCATAGCTAACGGCGGCACGGCTGAAAGACTCGGCGATTCGGGATTTTTCAAACTGTCCGCTCATTGCAACCAGCCTTGCATACACTCGGCTAGCTGATCAGGCGAGGACAAAAAAGGCACATGGGATTGTTGCGGCAGCACCCTCACCTCGGCCGTAGAGCTCAACGCCGGCAACTGCTCGACAATGCTACTCGGTGCCAGAGTATCCAGTTCACAGAGTATATGCAGGGTTGGTAATTGCAGTGCCGCATACAGGCCACGGTAATCAGCACGCAACAGCGCTAAACTACCAAGCAAGCCATCCACCGCAGGCATCTTAATCTCGGAGAGCAGCGCCTTGAGTACTTTAAGATCCGCTCGCGCCGTTGCACTGCCCTGCACCTGCAACATGTTGAAACGCTGTAATGTCTTACCTGTATTTTCTGCTACAGATTGCTCAAAACCGCTAAAGGTTGCCTCATCCATCGCGCAGGACCAATCATCCTGCTGAACAAAACAGGGACTGCTGCCAAGCGTAATCAACCGACTGACTCGCTGCGGATAACGTTGCGCAAACGCCATCGCCACGATCCCGCCCAGTGACCAGCCCAGCAAGATTACATTTTGCGGAACGACCTCCGCAAGCAGCTCGACAACAGCATCCAGTGTATAGGGTTGTGGGATATCGGCAGCGCTACGACCCAGACCGGGCAGATCCACCAGCGTAATTGCATAGTTTTTCTCAAGTTGCGCAATCAATGGCTGCCAGATACCGCTGTGCGTTCCCCAGCCATGCAAGAGCACCAGTTCAGGCGCATCAGGCTTAGCAAAGTGTCGGCTAAACAGAGCCATCAGCGGCTCCCGCCACAGCTATCCAAAGCATCCAACAGACGATCCAGCTGTTCATCGGTGTGCGTCGCGCTGAAAGTAACCCGTAAACGCGCCTCCCCCTGAGGCACCGTCGGGGGGCGAATAGCACCGATAAAGATCCCTTTCGCCTCCAGTGCTGCACTCATCTGCATCGCTTTGTCAGCCTCGCCCACCAGGATAGGCTGAATCGGCGTTGGCGAATCCATCAGGGTCAGCCCTAACTGCTCGCAACCGGCACGAAAACGTCTGATCAGGTGGTTCAATTTATCCCGACGCCACTCTTCCTGCTGCAACAGTTTCAGGCTGGCGCGGGTAGCTTCAGCCACCGCAGGCGGCATGCTGGTAGTATAAATATAGGTGCGGGCATGTTGCACCAGTGTATCGATCAACTCTTCAGAGCCGGCGACAAACGCACCGGCAGTACCAAAAGCCTTGCCCAGCGTACCCACCAGCACTTGCACCTGATCCTGACCGAGATTGAAATGATCAACCGTGCCGCGCCCCCCCTTGCCGATACAGCCAAAGCCGTGGGCATCATCCACCATCACCCAGGCGTTGTGCTTGGCCGCAGCTTCACAGACAGCAGGCAACTCAACCAGGTCGCCATCCATACTGAAAACACCATCGCTCACCACCAGCTTGCGGCGAGCTTCGCTGCGCTCGAGTCGGGTATTCAGGTTAGCCGCGTCATTATGCAGATAGCGCTGGAAGCGGGCACCACTTAACAGCCCGGCATCAAGCAGGGAGGCATGGTTAACACGGTCCTGAAATACGCCGTCACGCTTATCCAGCAGCGCATTAATCGCTCCGATATTGGCCATATAGCCGGTAGAGAACAGCAGTGCTTTGGGACGGCCGGTAAATTCCGCCAGCTCTTCTTCCAGTTGATGATGCGCCTGGCTGTGGCCATTCACCAGGTGTGAAGCGCCACCGCCGACACCGTATTTATCAGCGCCTTTCTTCAGTGCGGCAATGACATCAGGATGATTAGCCAACCCCAGGTAGTCGTTGGAGCAGAATGCCAGAAAGGTTTTACCATCAACCTGAACTTCAGGAGTCTGCGGGCTTTGCAAAATGCGGCGCTGACGATAAAGGGATTGCTGCTTACGGGCTTCCAGTTCTTCGCGAAGCTGATCAAAAGACATGCTTAGGCGTCCATCAAATACAGATCACCAGCCAATCGATTGCCAGTGATCTGCAGGGAATAAATTAAGCTTCGTAGAAGTGTGAGCTGTCCTGCTGCTTCTGCAAGTCACTCATGATTACCTGCTCCTGAGTTGTATCGTTGTCCGAGATGCGCTGCTCCGGATTGATTCCCAGGCGTTTAAACAACTGCAGATCGCGATGTGTCTCAGGGTTAGGCGTAGTAAGCAGACACTCACCGTAGAAGATAGAGTTGGCGCCAGCCATGAAGGTCATTGCCTGCATCTCATCACTCATGCTTTCGCGACCAGCCGACAGACGTACGTGAGAGGCTGGCATCATAATACGGGCCACGGCGATGTTGCGGACGAAGTCCAGATGATCCAGGTCATCAACGTTTTCCAACGGCGTCCCTTTCACCTTAACCAGCATATTGATTGGTACACTTTCGGGCTGCACCGACATATTCGCCAACTGGCGCAGCAGGCCAATGCGGTCAGTCGCCGTTTCACCCATACCCAGAATACCGCCACTGCAGATTTTCATACCGGATTCGCGCACATTGTGCAGCGTATCCAGTCGATCCTGATAGCTTCGCGTAGTTATGATCTTGTCATAGAACTCAGGCGAAGTATCCAGATTGTGGTTGTAGTAATCCAGGCCGGCTTCTGCCAATTGACTGGCTTTATCCTCATCCAGCATCCCCAGGGTCATACAGGTTTCCAGACCCAGTGCCTTCACCTCTTTAACCATCTCGGTTACATACGGCATATCTTTATCGGCTGGATGCTTCCAGGCAGCGCCCATACAGAAACGCGTAGAACCCGAAGCTTTCGCCTTACGCGCTTTCTCAAGTACCTGCTCAACCTGCATCAGGCGCTCTTTTTCCAGGCCGGTATTGTAGTGGCCACTCTGCGGACAATATTTACAGTCTTCCGGGCAGGCACCTGTCTTGATCGACAGCAGCGTACTCACCTGGACCTCATTAGGATTAAAATACTGACGGTGCACAATCTGCGCCTGGAACATCAGATCATTAAACGGCAACTCAAACAGTGTCCTGACTTCATCTTCCGACCAGTTATGTCTGATTTCAGCTTTATTCTGTTGCATCGTACTCTCTATCCCATCATGATCAGGTGCGGATAAGGGAAATCCGCTACGTTTTACGCAAACGCTTATGATAAACGGACAGAAGGATCTGTCAACCAATGCTTAACCTAACGGTAAACAGCTGGTTAATATTTAACCAGAAAAAACTATGTATCCTGTGTGATCAAAGAAGTCACAATGAACTGCCAATATGCAGGGATTGCCAGGCTGACCTCCCCTGGTTAAGAACCAAATGCCAGCACTGCTCATTACCCCTGCTTAAGCCAACTAAAGACACCTTGCTATGTCCCAACTGCCTTAAACGGCCGCCCCCCTTCTACCGCATAACCGCAGCATTTCACTACCGCTTTCCCGTCAACCAGCTCATCATGCGGGGGAAATTCAATCGCCAACCTGCCTATTTGGCACTCCTCGCCCGATTGATGATTGAGAAGCTTGACCTGAGTACACCGCCGGACGTGCTTATCCCGGTCCCCATACACTACGCTCGCCTCAGGCAGCGGGAATACAATCAGGCCTTTCTGATAGCAAAAATAATTGCCCAACAGTTATGCATAAAGCTCGATTGCAAACTGATCAAAAAATCACGTAATACTGAGCAGCAGGCCGATCTCGATGCTAAAGCGAGAAGGCGCAACCTGCGCAACAGTTTCAGCTGTTTAAAAAAGCCACCCAGGCACGTCGCCATCATTGATGATGTTGTCACAACCGGAGCAACCGCGACAGAGATTACCCGGGTATTACGCAAAGCAGGCTGTAAGCGGGTTGAAATCTGGGCGATTGCCCGCACCGGTAAACAGGATTAATCGACAACTCTACTGCCGATCACTCCCAGGCTGGCGTTTCGTTACCTGAAACCGCACAATAGGCAGCATAATTTTTTTGCTAACCGATGCAGAGCGGATAACGTTTTTTTCCTGCTTCGCACCACATGTTATGCCCTCTACAACGATCAGGATTAAAGACGGATCAATGAGTAACAGCATTCCATTTGAACCCATCGGTATTATCCACAGCGGTTTTAAAGAAAAATTTGGCATCCCCAGACAGCCCGGGCTGGCTACATCGATGACCGCTACTGTCGAGCTTCTTCCTCCATATGGCTCGCAGGAAGCAGTGCGTGGACTGGAACAGTGCAGCCATATCTGGTTGCTGTTCATCTTCAGCGCTTGTGCAGATAAAGGCTGGTCTCCCACAGTACGGCCACCACGTCTGGGCGGCAATGAACGCCTGGGGGTATTTGCATCACGCTCCCCCTTCAGGCCCAACCCAATTGGTCTGTCGCCCGTCAAGCTGGAAGGCATTCGCTTTGAGAACAATAAGGTACTGCTGGATGTCAGCGGTGCCGACCTGTTGGATCAAACACCGATTGTCGATATCAAGCCCTATCTGCCCTATGCGGATAGTCTGCCTGAGGCAGAATTCGCCCTGGCCAGCCAGATTGAGTCTCTGGAGCTCCCCCTGCAATTCAGTAAAGAAACATTACAATCCCTGCAATATCATCAGCAGCGACTCGGCGTGCCACTGCAACAGCAGGTCACAGAAATACTCCAATGCGATCCCCGTCCCGCGTACCATAAAGGTAAAGCAAGTGAACGGGTATATGGCGTCAAGCTGCACGACCTGAATATACGCTGGCAAGTTTATTCAGACCATATTCGGGTTATTTCGATTACACTTAATTCAGAACCCGAGCACTGAATCTGAGCTCAGCTCAGAGCTTTGCAATTTAGGCCCAGAGCAATACGTACTGACAATTGAAGAGCCCGTAACATGATTATTCGAAACAAACTGTTAGCTGTTGCAGTCACACTATCGGCCCTGCTGATGCCAGCAGCTGCCAGCGCTCAAACCGATAACAATCATAGCCACATCGATCTAACATCTGCCTACTTGAATGTTGCTAGCCAGGCTGAAGAGCTACAACAGTTACTCGAACAGTTTGACCCGGAAGTACTTGATCAACTGTTCCAGTCTTTTAGCGAAAACACCGAACAGCTGGGCAGTGAAGCGGAAAATTATCTGCAATGCCTGGAAGATCAACAGGCAATTGCCCCCTCTGAACCGCTGGATCTGGGCACATTCATCAGCGAAGCGCTTATCACCGGTAAAGCCTGCCAGTTTCTCCTCGATGATCTCGTCGGAAAGATGCAGCAGTCCCCGAAAAGCAGAGATTCACAAGACAATATGGATGAGCTTTTACGCAAGAGCCTGTAACACCTAGACTCACAGACAGCAGCACCAGATAGAAACGGTGAAGCAACACAACACATCTCAGGCGTTCTGGCGTTCAGGCCAAAACTGACGGCCAGGATCGCAAGGAGCTTACTATGGCAACCGCAACGAAGATCAGCAGAGCACAATTCTCAATTGGCGATCTGGTGCATCACCGCCTGTTCGACTATCGTGGCGTCATCGTGGATGTCGATGCAAACTTCCAGCTATCACAGCAATGGTATGACGCAGTGGCCAAGTCACAGCCGCCGAAAGACAAGCCCTGGTATCATGTGCTGGTGCATGGCGAAAAGCATTCAACCTATGTCGCCGAGCAAAACCTGGAGCCAGACGACAACGTTGATCCCATCAAACATCCACAGCTAGGGCAATTTTTTTCACGCTTCGAACAGGGACACTACATAAGGGATAGAGCAGCTAACTAGCCTTGTAGCAGCACTGCAACAGAACAACAGAAAACAATCTGCAGAGAGCCTGTCGCGACAGATTGACAGGGAAATAGTCCTAACAAACAGGCAGCAACTCAATGACTGACATTTATCTGTTCGACTGGGGCGACACCCTGATGGTGGACTTTCCAGGCATCGCAGGAAAAATGTGTGACTGGGAAACCGTTGCAGCTGTCGAGGGAGCAGAAGCGGCACTTCGCCAGCTATCTCGAACTTCCAGAATCTACATTGCCACAGGCGCCGCCAATTCAACAGAAGCCGATATCAAAGCAGCATTCAAGCGAGTCAATCTTGATATGTATATCTCAGGTTACTTTTGCAAAGCTAACCTGGGTGTTGAAAAAGGCAGCGCAGATTTTCTCCCAGCCATTCTTAAGCAGCTAAATGCCCAACCGCAACAGGTAACCGTTGTCGGGGATACGTTGCACAAGGATATCCACCCCGCGCAGGCACTGGGCATACAATCAATCTGGCTTTGCCTGCAGCAGACGGATTACCACCTGAATAGTGATCTGAATAACCAACTGGACAATGTGCGGGTCATCACTTCTTTGCGGGAGTTATCCGAATAGGGCTGACTGTCAGAGCTGATGTTCCAGACATAGCCTATCCAGTTCCGCCAGCAACTCAGTGCGACGCTCGGCAGTTGCCCAACTCCCCTCAATAGCGTTACGCGCTAAAGTAACCAGCTGGGATTTACTCAGCTGTTGCGCCTGCGCCAAAGCTACAAAATTCTCGTTGATATAACCGCCAAAGTAGGCAGGATCATCCGAGTTGAGGGTCACCTTTAGTCCTGCTGCCAGCATCTGAGGTAACGGATGATCAGCCAGATTCTTAACCACTTGCAGCTTAAGATTAGACAGAGGGCAGACCGTGAGCACCTTCTGCTCTTCCACCAACCGGGCTACCAGGGCCGGATCCTCCAGTGAACGGTTACCATGATCGATACGATCGACCTTGAGAATATCCAGTGCCCCATAGACATATTCAGCAGGCCCCTCTTCGCCGGCATGAGCAGTAATTTTCAGCCCCTTTTCCCGACAGGCCGCAAATACCCGGGCAAACTTCTCCGGTGGATGCCCCATTTCCGAGGAGTCCAGCCCCACGGCATAGATCTTCTCCAGATAAGGCTGCGCCACCGCCAGGGTATCGAATGCACTTTGCTCGGAAAGGTGTCGTAGGAATGACATGATCAGGCGAAAACTGATTCCCAGTTTATCCTGCGCATCCTGCAGTGCACGGTGGATACCGTTAATCTGAGTGGCAAAACTGATATCACGTTCCAGATGCCCCTGAGGATCCCAGAAGATTTCCACATGTCTGACATTCTGGCGATGTACTTTATTCAGGTAGGTCCAGGTCAGGTCGTAGAAATCCTCTTCGGTCTGTAATACCTGCATCCCCTGATAATAGATATCGAGGAATTCCTGCAGATTGCCAAACTGGTAGGCAGCCCGTAACGCATCCACATCGGCATAGGGGATCTCTATTTGATTGCGCGCGGCGATATCAAATAACAGCTCAGGTTCAAATGATCCTTCGATATGCAGATGCAACTCCACCTTTGGCAATGCTTGAATAAAGTTTGTGAGATCAGACATTCATTCTCCTTAAGTCCTGGCGGTTCGACACTGGTATTTAATGCCCGGCGATAATCTATCTATAAAGATTAGCCTATCTCTATGCATGGTATCCACCAGCAGAGCAGGTCAACAAGTAAAATACTTGTTCACAAACCCGGGACAAAAAAAAGCAGCACCGAAGTGCTGCGAAAATTTTCTCGCTGTAGAGAAACAATGGACTATCTGTCTAACCTTTACCTTTCTAGTCTTTTACCTTTCTACCGCTGACAATCTCAACTGTTGATGCTGCTGCCGAAAATCAGGTCTGACTGACCTCTTCGCGCCTTGCTGAAGCTAAGGCCACTATAAGATTCCTATCTGAAATCAACCTGAAAACATGAATAGAAATTCACTGGATTTGGTAAAGCTAATACTTTAATATATTAGATTATTCTAATTTAATTATTGAAAACCCCCGCGATAATCGGTGAGTTTAATCATCCGATCAAGCTGAGTATTTTCACGGCGTTTTCCATCGGCCTGCTACTCTGATAAGTATCGCCACGTTGTCTGTTTCCAATAGCCTCTCGCTAGCCCTGTGTATAACCGAGGCTATTCTGCACCTGATATTCACCCTGATGGCGCCAAGCCGCAAGCAGATCTGCGTAGCCGAGTAGCCGTCCGCACAGGATGAACAAATTTGCTTTCTCCAACAAACCGGGCTGTAATAGCCCGGTTTTTAGTTTAGACGGACATCACCATGAGCACTATCAGCGCCGATCAGATCCAGTTTGATCAACAGCATATCTGGCACCCCTATTCCTCGATGATTAATCCGCCAGCGGCGTATCCGGTGGTATCGGCAGAGGGCGTACGCCTCAAGTTGGCAGACGGTCGCGAGCTGATCGATGGCATGGCCTCCTGGTGGTCGGTAATCCATGGCTATAACAACCCCGCGCTGAACGCCGCCGCCCACGGACAGATCGACAAGATGTCCCATGTGATGTTTGGCGGTATCACCCATGAACCGGCCATCGAGCTGGCCCGCCAGCTGGTAGAGATGACTGCCGAACCACTGCAGAAAGTATTTCTCGCGGATTCCGGTTCAGTTGCTGTTGAAGTCGCCATCAAGATGGCCATTCAGTACTGGCATGCCAAGGGGCTCCCCGACAAGCATAAGATGTTGACGATCCGCAACGGCTATCACGGCGATACCTTTGGCGCCATGTCGGTTTGTGATCCGATCACCGGCATGCATGAGATATTCAGCGGCGTACTGCCACAACAACTGTTTGCCCCGGCACCGCAGGTGAAGTTTGGCCAGGCCTGGGATCACAGCGATACTAAAGAGCTGGAACAGCTGTTTAGTCAGCACCATGGCGAGATCGCGGCACTGATTCTGGAGCCGATCGTACAGGGAGCCGGCGGTATGCGCTTCTACCACCCGCAATACCTGAAGAAAGCACGCCAGCTCTGCGATCAATACGATGTGCTGTTGATTGCCGATGAGATCGCCACCGGCTTCGCCCGTAGCGGCAAGCTATTCGCCTGTGACCATGCAGACATCACCCCGGATATCCTCTGCCTGGGCAAGGCAATTACCGGCGGTTATATGACCCTGGCCGCCACAATGACGACTACCGAGGTGGGCGAAACTATTTCCGCCAGCGGCGCTGGCTGCTTCATGCATGGCCCCACATTCATGGGCAACCCTCTGGCCTGCGCCGTAGCCAACGCCAGCCTCAAGCTGCTGCGCGAGTCCAATTGGGAAACCAACATTGCCCGCATCGAAGCCCAGCTAAAGCAAGGACTGGCCCCCTGTGCAGAGCTGGACAGCGTAGCCGAAGTCCGCTGCCTGGGCGCTATCGGCGTCGTAGAAATGAAACAACCGGTGGTTACCGGCGACATTCAGCCACTTTTTGTAGAACGGGGCATCTGGATCCGTCCGTTCGGCAAGCTGGTGTACGTGATGCCGCCGTATGTGATGAGTAACGAAGATCTGCAGACGCTCACAGCCGGGATGTGCGAAGTTTTGCAGGAATATACAAAAGAATAGTGGCTAGATCGCCGCAAAAATCACGGCTAGCTAGTCGCTAGAAAAGCCTTCTAAAGGCCATTCTCTGGCTAGAGTAATTTTGCACAATGTAATTAAATTCGCCTGAAGTTAATCAAGCATGAATTACGCCATTCTTCTAGCCACTCGCTAGCAGAGCTTGCTCTGTGCTCTAGCAAGTCGCGTGTACGCGACGGTCTAGCTACTCGAAGTTGCCACACCGGTAACCAGATTGCCGACCAGCGCTGGAAAGCGTTGATCGCGATAACGCTTGAATTCCATCAGATGAAACCCTGCTGACTCAATATAAGCGGCGGTTTCCCGATTCAATTGACAACCTCCGGCACAACGGTGCCAGTATGGATTAAGCCGCTCTTGCCAGCGTTGCGTATGCAATTCTTCAGATAGAACATGTTCGAAAAACAGGAATTCGCCATCGGGTTTTAGCACCCGGCGAATCTCCGCGAGCACTTGCTCGACATCGGGTACAGAGCAGAGCACCAGAAAGCACACCACCGTATCGCAACTGTTATCCTGAAGCGGGATCTGTTGCGCATCGCCCAGCAACAACTCCACCTGAACCTGTTTATCCACAGGCAATCGGGCAAGCACCCGGCGGGCTTTATCCATCACCCCGATATCCGGTTCCAGCGCATAGAGCTTATCCACTTGCTTAGCATAACAGTGAAAGCTGGTGCCGGTACCCGCGCCAATCTCCAATACCTGACCTTTGGCACGCTGTAATAGTTGCTGGCGCTGCGGCGCCACCACCCGGGATACGCGATCCAGCAACCAGGGAAACACCCAGCGATAATAAGGATTCAGTGTGCGTAGACTCATAGCGGTTGTTACTCTATCCTCTGTCATGTAATACAAGGACTCAGGAGATTTCTACACTATGGCACGTATCAAGATTGATATGCCGGAAAACTACAGTTTTTCGACTGAAATGCCAGTACGCATCAGCGACATCAACTACGGCGGCCACCTCAGTAACGATGCTGTTTTATCGATGATCCACGAAGCCCGCATCCGCTTTCTGAACACCTACAACTATACCGAGCTGGATATCAACGGCGCCAGCATCATTATGACCGATTCCGCCATCGTCTATAAGGCGGAAGGCTTCCACGGGGATCAGGTGCAGATCGACGTCGCCGTCGGTGACTTCAACAAATACGGCTGCGATATCTACTACCTGCTCAGCAACAAGAAAACCGCCGTCGAAATCGCCCACGCCAAGACCGGCATCGTATTCTTTAACTATGATGAGCGGAAGGTTATCCCCGTGCCGGTGGAGTTTAAAGACCGGATAATGAAGGAGACGGAATAAAACATCCCAGAGAGATGAGCTATTCAGTAGCGAGTTGCTAGACCACAGCAAAAAGCACTGCTTGCAGTGGCTAGCAAAGAACGTCAGCTCTGCTCAGAGCTGGCTGAAATCTTGATCAGTAGTCAAGCTGAATTAAGTGTAATAAAAGTTATTTTTTAATTTAACTGACTAAAAAGAAAACACTATTACATAGCTGGTCGTGAAATAAACTAATCACTCAAAGCCTTGTATTACGGGCCCTACAACTAGTTATCCAATAGTTATGCACAGCTTTGTAGGACTGTTTCTGTTAATAAGTACAGGCTAAAAATTCAACGTCGCTCCTGCACATCCATGTGCTCACGCCACTATTCTTGTTAAAGAGCCGTACATCCTGTACACCGTCGTTCTTGCACATCCATGTGCTCACGCCACTATTCTTGTTAAAGAGCCG
>JBALVQ010000010.1:0-33122 GCA_036960915.1 Amphritea sp. | reverse complement strand
CACCGTCGTTCTTGCACATCCATGTGCTCACGCCACTATTCTTGTTAAAGAGCCGTACATCCTGTACACCGTCGTTCTTGCACATCCATGTGCTCACGCCCCAATTCTTGCTAAAGAGCCGTACGTCCTGTGCACCGTCGTTCTTGCACATCCATGTGCTCACGCCACTATTCTTGTTAAAGAGCCGTACATCCTGTACATAAAAAACCGCCATCAGGCGGTTTTTATCTTTTCGGACAACGCACTATAAAAAAGCAGCGCTGTTTGCTTTAAGCTCACTACAGCCAGGATTAATCTTCATAATCCTGGTATGACCCCGGCGCCAGATTCTCGAACTTGGTGAACTGACCGATAAACGCCAATCGGTTGCTGCCGATTGGACCGTTCCGTTGCTTACCGATAATGATCTCGGCGATGCCTTTCTCCGGGCTATCCTCGTTATAGACTTCATCGCGGTAGATGAACATGATGACGTCGGCATCCTGCTCGATCGCACCGGATTCACGCAGATCCGAGTTTACCGGACGCTTGTTGGGACGCTGTTCAAGGGCTCGGTTAAGCTGCGACAGGGCAACAACCGGACACTCGAGTTCTTTCGCCAAGGCCTTGAGGGAGCGGGAAATCTCGGAGATCTCGGCGGTACGGCCTTCGGAGTTGCCATTTTTTACCTGCATCAACTGCAGGTAGTCGATCATGATCATGGCGATATCACCATGCTCACGCACGATACGCCGGGCACGGTTACGCATTTCAGTGGGGCTTATGCCGGCGGTATCATCGATGAACAGCGGTTTGTCACGCAACAGGTTTACTGCGGTGGTGAGACGTGGCCAGTCATCCTCTTCCAGCTTACCTGAGCGCACCCTGGTCTGGTTAATCCGTCCCAGGGAGGAGAGCATACGTGTCACCAGCTGGTCCGCAGGCATCTCCAGGCTGAATACCAGTACCGGCTTATTCTGTGCCATCAGAGCATTTTCAACCAGGTTCATAGCAAACGTCGTCTTACCCATGGATGGACGGGCTGCGACGATAATCAGGTCGGAAGGCTGCAGTCCTCCGGTAGCCTTATCCAACTCTTCGAAGCCGGTAGTTACACCGGTTAGGGAGCCCTCGGAGTTGAATAGCTCATCAATCTTGTCCACCGCTTTTTTCAGCAGCGGGTTAACGGCAACCGGGCCGCCTTCGTTGGGACGGTCTTCGGCTATCTGGAAGATTTTCTGTTCAGCTTCGTTGAGTATCTCAACGCTGCCACGGCCTTCCGGGTGAAATGCATTGTCGGCAATTTCATTGGCAACCTGGATCATTCTGCGCAACAGTGCGCGATCACGCACGATCTCGGAATAAGCACGAATGTTGGAAGCACTTGGCGTATTACGCGCCAGCTCAACCAGGTATTCCAGTCCGCCAGCCTCTTCCAGAGCACCGGTGCGGTCCAGCTCTTCCGAGATAGTCACCACATCGACTGGCTGACTGTTAGCCACCAGTTTCGCGATGGTACGGAAGATCTGCCGGTGATCATGCCGGTAAAACTGTTCTTCCAAGACAATCTCGGATACCGCATCCCAGGCATTATTATCCAGCATCAGGCCGCCCAGCACTGACTGCTCGGCCTCTTGTGAATGCGGCGGAATCTTAACGCCTTCCAATTCTGCCGAATCAGGATCCATATAATCCATAGATTTAAATGTCCTCAGCCCAAAACGAAAAAAGCACTGCGCAGTATAATACTACGCAGTGCTTCTCAACTCACCCCGATCTGAAAAAATCAGATCAGAAGCAATGCTTACTCACCCACAACGATCAGGGATACAGTAGCAGTAACTTCCGGGTGCAGCTGGATAGCAACAGTGAATTCACCAGTTGTGCGGATAGCACCTTCTGGTAAACGCACTTCGCTCTTAGCTACTGCGATACCCGCAGAAGAAATTGCATCAGCAATATCGTTAGTACCGATAGAGCCGAACAGCTTGCCTTCGTCACCAGCTTTGGCAACAACAGACAGTTCAACTTCGTTCAGCTCTTCAGCGCGAGCTTGAGCAGCCGCCAGCTTGTCAGCTGCAGTTTTTTCAAGTTCAGCACGACGTGCTTCAAAAGTTTCCAGATTAGCAGCAGTTGCTGGTACAGCTTTACCGAAAGGCAGCAGGTAGTTACGACCGTAACCACGCTTAACAGTTACCTTATCGCCCAGAGCACCCAGTTTGCCAACTTTCTCGAGCAGAATAACTTCCATCTCGCAAACCTCTATTTCACTTGAACTGCCAGGCAGTTCATAAATCTTTGTCGACAGGATTAACAGCCTATCGAACTAAACCTTGTGGTGTCGCCTGTCTTGCAACAGGCTAACCGCTATTACTGATGGCTATCAGTGTAAGGCAGCAGTGCAACGTAACGTGCACGCTTGATAGCAGTCGCCAGCTGACGCTGGTAACGAGCCTTAGTACCAGTGATACGGCTAGGAACGATTTTACCGGTTTCAGTGATGTAACCTTTCAGGACTTCCAGATCTTTGTAATCGATCTCGATAACACCTTCAGCGGTAAAACGGCAGAATTTTCTACGACGGAAAAAACGAGCCATGATAGATCTCCTCTAAATAAATAGTATTAACCGATTACTCGGCAGCAGCTTCTTCAGCAGGTGCGTCGGCAGCAGGTGCAGCAGGTGCAGCAGGTGCTTCTGCAGGCTTCTGAGCTTCTTCACGACGTGGCTGTTCTTCGCGACGTGGACGACGCTCTTCACGGCCTTCGGCAGCTTTAATTGGAGATACTTCAGTAACAGCATCTTTACGACGAACGACCATGTTACGAATAACAGCGTCGTTGTAGCGGAAGATGTTAGTCAGCTCGTCCAGAGTTTCCTGAGCACATTCAACGTTCATCAGAACGTAGTGAGCCTTGTGGATTTTGTTGATTGGGTAAGCCATGTGGCGACGGCCCCAATCTTCCAGACGGTGGATTGTACCTTCAGATTCTTCGATCAGCTTGGTGTAACGCTCTACCATAGCTGGAACCTGTTCACTCTGATTCGGGTGAACTAAAAAAACGATTTCGTAATGACGCATTAATTGCTCCTTACGGTTTAAACAGCCCCCAAGCCGTATCGTAGACGGATGGAAGCAAGGAGTTAAAGTTAATTTCCTGCAGGCACAGCCTTACAGGGACGCGAAATTATACGCTCACCGGAGAGGGAACTCAAACATTTCAGAGATTTATTTGAATTCTAGGTGCTGGCAGTTGGGTAGATTCTAATCGCGAGTGACTAGTCCGTCGCAAAGAGCGCGACTCGCTAGACGCAGCAAAAAAAACGCTGCTTGCTAGTGGCGAGGAAAAACGAAAAGCAATCCTAATTCCTAGTTTGCCAATTACCACTTCAAACTTTGTAAGATTCGTAGGCGGCGATGAGCGCCAGCGATACCCAACAATATCAAAGGAGGCAACCGCCTCCTTTGTTGCTTTTTCTAGCCACTAGCGAGTCGGACTTGTTCGACGATCTAGCGAGCCGCGCAGCGGCAATCTAGCCACTGTCGAATTTATTCGACCTCTACAATTTCGTAGCTGTGGGTAATCTCCACTCCACCTTTTTCGAGCATCAGCGAAGCCGAGCAATACTGTTCAGCCGACAACTTAACCGCACGCTCAACTTTCTTATCATTCAGGCCGCGACCACTGACAATAAATTTCACATGAATTTTGGTAAATACTGCAGGTACTGCATCGGCACGCTCGGCATCGATCTCGGCAACACAGTCCACCACATCCTGTCGGGTCTTTTTGAGAATGCCGATAACATCGTATGACGTACAGCCGCCCAGGCCCAGCAGCATCAGTTCCATCGGCCGGGGACCTTGCTTCAGCTCACCATCCAGAGTGATATCAAAACCGGAACCAGTGGTTCCCTTGAAACGGACATCGCCGTCCCATTTTACTTTTGCTTGCATAGTCTCTGTATCTTCTTTAGAAATTCTTTTATAAAAAAACGGCTTATTTAACGAACAGTTCAGCCAGCTTCGCGCCCGGATCGTCGGCGCGCATAAAGGCTTCGCCCACCAGGAAGCTGTCAACCTTGTGTTCACGCATCGCGATCACATCATCCCGGCACAGGATACCGCTCTCGGTCACAACTATTCGGCCCTCAGGCACTGTATCCAGCAAATCGAAAGTATGACTCAGAGATAGCTCAAAACTGTGCAGATCACGGTTATTAATACCGACCAGACGATTATCTAATGGCAGAGAGCGCTCCAGTTCCTGCTTATTATGTACTTCAACCAGCACATCCATACCCAGCTCAATAGCCAGTGCATTCAGATCTGCCATCTGCTGATCTTCCAGGGCAGCAACGATCAGCAGGATACAATCGGCGCCAATAGCACGTGCTTCATAGACCTGGTACGGATCAACAATAAAGTCTTTACGGATAATCGGCAGTGAACAGGCAGCACGTGCCTGCATTAAATATTCTTCACAGCCCTGAAAATAATCTGCATCAGTCAGCACCGACAGGCAGCTGGCACCACCCGCTTCGTAGGAACGGGCGATATCCGCCGGAATAAAGGGATCGCGAATCACGCCCTTGGACGGGCTGGCTTTTTTTGCCTCGGCGATCACAGCCGAACGCCCCTCATTGAGGGCACGATCCATACTGGCAACGAAGCCGCGCGGATCAAACGCACTGCCCTGCTGATCTGCAATACGCGATTTCAGCTCTGCAATTGAAGTTTTTGGCTGACGTTCTGCCACTTCCTCAAACTTGCGAGCAATAATTTTTTTCAGAATGGTCGGGGTATCAAGATTACTCATTATTTTTTATTCGCCCTTAAAGCTCTGGGTAAATTCGGCCAGTTGTGTCATTTTTGCAGCAGCAGCGCCACTCAGAATAGCCTCTTTCGCCTTGGCAACACCGTCTTTCAGGGTGTCCACCAGATCAGCAGCATAGATCGCAGCACCGGCATTCAAGGCTATCATATCCACCGCTTTCAAATTTTCGCCAGCGAATGCCGATTTTATCAATGCCATGCTTTCGCTTGAGCTGCTCACCTGAAGACCATCAAGGGATTGCGTTACCAGGCCCGCATCTTCAGCGGTTATTGAATACTCAGAGATGCTGCCATTATTCAGCTCTGCCACCATAGTCTCTCCGGCCAAACTGATCTCGTCCAGGCCGTCCTTAGCGTGAACCACCAGAGCGTGACGGGCACCCAGGGCCTGCAATGCTTCAGCCATTGGCCGACACAGGGCCTCATCGAAGACACCCAGCAGGTAATGCTGCGCACCAGCAGGGTTAGTCAAGGGGCCAAGGATATTAAACAGGGTACGCAGCGCCATCTCTTTACGCGGTCCGATAGCATATTTCATCGCGCTATGATGTTGCGGGGCAAACATGAACCCTACACCCACCTCATCAATACAACGACCGACTTGCTCGGGAGATATCGCCAGATGAACACCCGCGGCTTCCAGCAGATCCGCTGCACCGGAGCTGGATGAAACCGAACGGTTACCGTGTTTAGCCACATGACCACCAGCGGCAGCCACTACAAAGGAAGATGCGCTGGAGACATTAAACAGGTTAGAGCCATCACCGCCGGTGCCAACAATATCGACCGCATTATCGGCCTTTACACTGACCGGCGTGGCCAGCGCCCGCATCGCATCTGCAGCACCGGTAATCTCAGCAACCGTTTCGCCTTTCATCCGCAGAGCGATTAGCAAACCGCCAATCTGCGCATCTGTCGCCTGCCCCGTCATGATCTGATTCATGACCGCTTTCATCTGTTCAGCACTAAGGTCCTGACGCTCGACCACAGCCGCAAGGGCTTGTTGGATATCCATCATCACGCTACCTGGTATCTAATTATTTTTTGCGTTTAGTAAAGTTCGCCAGCAGCTCATGTCCCTGCTGGGTGAGGATTGATTCCGGGTGGAACTGCACGCCTTCAATATCCAGCTCTTTATGACGCACGCCCATAATCTCATCCATGGATCCGTCTTCAAGTTGCGTCCAGGCAGTAATTTCCAGACAATCAGGCAAGGAGTCCTTATCGATCACCAGCGAATGATAGCGCGTCACTGAAACAGGGTTTTCCAATCCTGAAAACACACCGGTATTGTTATGAAACACCGGGGAAATTTTACCGTGCATCACCTTGCGGGCGCGAATAACCTTACCGCCAAACGCCTGTCCCATACTCTGCAAGCCAAGGCAGATACCGAAGATCGGCAGCTTACCGGCAAAGTGCTTAATGGATGCGATAGAAACACCGGCTTCATTGGGCGTACAGGGGCCGGGAGAGATTACCAGCTGTTCCGGATTCAATGCTTCAATCTGCTCCAGCGTAATCTCATCATTACGGTAGACATGCACATCGGCACCCAACTCACCCAGATACTGTACGACGTTATAGGTAAAAGAGTCGTAGTTATCGATCATTAGCAACATAAGAAGCTTAACTCTATATTTTATACAGGATAAATAGGGAGCTATCTGTTTTGTTACCCGCTTTATTAGCCGGTTTTAATTTAACTGAAGACGGACACCCATGAAGATAGACGGATATAGTACCGCAACATCAGGATGGATCATATAAGCCATAAAACAGAAGCAACAAATCAACCTAGAGAACGTGTAAAGAAAACGACTATGTTTCATGACTGCAGCGATACAGGAAGTAGAGCATCGTAGCAGTTACTGATTAGAACAGTATTATGCTCGACAGATCCCTCCCCAGCATCAATTGAATAAGTTTGTCGGTTTCTATATTGCCCTCCCCTATCTTTGCGTTGTCAGCAAACAGAGCCTCAGCCCCTTAATCAAGAAGTGAAAATTTGCGGGAAAATTAAACATTATCGAAACCAATGAAGTTTTGACCTATTTCAGCTTAATTTCAGATTCAAACTATATAGTGAGTTCACTTTCATCGAATGAGCAACGCTGCATCAATTACCTCTGCTAAAGCACTGTTTTACAGTGAGCGGGGCCTCGGGTAACACCGGCAAAGTAACCAGATGACAGGCGTCCTCAATGCATAACAACCCAAGGTTCAGAGAGGTTAAGCAAATGTTCACTACAAGCTCATATATAAAGCCATTACCCTCAATACTTGCGGCCCTGCTTATGTTGTTTTCTCTTCAGGCAATCGCCCAGGCGCCAGTTTACACAAGCTATTTCAGTGATGTTGCCGTGTCAGGGTATGACACCGTGGCTTATTTCTCAGACGGTAAGCCCGTTAAAGGCAACGGTGACTATGCAACAGAATACAAGGGGGTTCAGTGGTACTTTAAAAACGCGGAAAATCTGGCGGCCTTCAAAGCCACTCCAGAGAAATACGCCCCACAATACGGCGGCTACTGCGCCTGGGCTGTTGCGCAAAATAATACCGCAAGTGGTGATCCGCAACAGTGGACTATACACAACGGAAAGCTTTACCTTAATTATGATTCAGAAATACAATCTAAATGGCTGAAAGATAAGGACGGTCTAATTCGTGCAGCCGACAGTAACTGGCCGCATGTTATTAAATAACAAAGCCTGCTTTAAAAAACCGATTAAGGATGACCTGTGATGTCTCGGATAATTTCTGTATTTAGCTGGATTGTAGTGCTGTGGATCTGCAAGGTTTTTTTAAGCTCATTACCTTATAAATTTTCCGGGCATCCTGATACACAGCACATTTTTTCAACCATCGGTGGCTGGATGCGTACAACAATTTCTGACGGCATCGGTAGCTGGTTTATTCAATATGGCGCCTATGCAGTCGGTACGGCCGAACTCATTGTGTCTATTATCCTGCTGTTACCCGCAGTGCTGTTTGTGCTGAGGAAATTGAATGTGATCAGCCATGTTCCGGACCGTGCATTAGTACACAGTGTTGGCGGTATAATGGCCTCATCTGTCATGGGCGGAGCAGTATTCTTTCACCTGGCAACACCGCTTGGTATAGAAGTATTGCACAACGGCCAGAATGACCATGGATCACTGTTCTATGCGGCGGTGTCGATTCTGGTGTTAGGTTTTGTTATGGCCATAGTGAACCATAAGCTGTGGCGTTCTATGAAAGCTACCGGCCAATATGCTGTGTAAATTGGCCATATTCGTACACATTCCTGGAATCAAGCCGGACGCTTATGATTATTCGAATACTGTTGGTAACTTCATACATAGTGGCGTGCATCCGGTTGAAAGCAATGCCCTGGCGTTACTTTCAACTGAACGCTGACTACTTCAATAAAAGCAAGGGGATATATTCGAAGCAGGATATTAATGAGCTTATCCCTGAACAATGGCGTTTATTTCAGTGGGTCGATAGCAGCGACAGGCAGCCGACGTCCTATCCCGTCTTTGTAAAGCCGGAATGGGGACAGAACTCGAAAGGCATCCAGCGAGCGGATAACGCAACTGAACTCTGTGAAATACGCAGCCAGTGTGATGACAACGCAGCCCGGATCCCGTATCTGATTCAGGAAGCCGCGGCAGGAAAAATTGAATTCGAGATTTTTGCTATCCCTTCAGACAAAACGGCTGACCGGCACGCCATGCTATCGGTGACACAAGTAGTCAACCATGAAGACGATGAGTACCCGATTAACGGAATTTATAACAAGCACACTGAATATCTTGATATCACGCACCAGTTGAGTAGTGATGATATTGAAACCCTGTGGGGCTACCTGAAATCAGTTGGCCGTTTCAGAATATCCCGTTTCGGAGTGCGTGCAGATTCGCTGAAAAGTCTCCTCAGTGGTGACTTCAAGGTCATTGAGATCAACCTGTTTTTACCCATGCCGTTGGTGTTGTTAACTAAAAACACGGCCATGGTGCGCAAGATTAATCTGGCATTGCAGTGCACCTGGCTGCTGGCAAAAGTAACCAAGACGATTCCAAGCGAGCAGAAAAAGCCAGTTATATTCTTTAAAAAAATTGGTTTTATTCGCCGTATAAAACGTATTGATTGAGTAAGTCTAATGCAAACAATTAAAAAGGCTATTTACCGCTGGATTAGCCAGCGCTATATGAACGGCTGCAGCAGCTATAACAACCTTGAGGTCAGAAAAGGTTGTCGCTCTAAAGAGCAGGCGCGGGAGGTCTTTAACAACGGTAATGTGCCGCATGCCAAAGGGCTGATATTTTTCAATCCGTTTAAAGCTCATGATTTTGCCAAGCAGTACGGTTTTCCGCTGGTAATAAAACCCAACGTCAGCGGTTATTCCCGCGGCAGCTACTTCCCGATTAACAACTATGCACAGCTCTGGAAAGCGATCTTTCTGGCAAAGATCTGGTGGCCGACCACAGTAGTCGAACAATACCTCAAGGGCTGCAATTACCGGGTAGTGGCTATTAAAGGCGAACTGATGTCAGTGATCGAGCGCTATCCGCCAACCGTTACCGGGGATGGAACTAAAAGCATCAGCGCCCTGATTGATGAGGAGAATGCTATTCGGGCTGCGATGAAACTACACCCGACCATCTATCCGATCCAGAAGAACGATCAGACTATAAACTTTCTTAAAAAGCAGAACCTCAGTATGGACTCAGTACCAGCCGAAGGTGAAGTTATCACCCTGTTTTATCGCATATCGCTGGCACCCGGCGGCACCGTCAGAACGGTAGATAAAAACAGCATCCCTGAGGACAACAAGCAGCTGTTTCTCGATGTGCTGGAGATGTTCGACGCCAACATCCTGGGTATTGATGTGATTTTTGAAAAAGGCATCGAGCACTCCTATAAAGATCAAAAGTGTATCTTTCTTGAGGTTAACTCCCGCCCCTATCTGAAGATGCATGATTATCCGCGGTTTGGTGAGAAAGAGGATCTGACCCCCTATTACCAAAAACTCGATCAGTTAGACATCAGCAACGCAGATACTTACTGATGACCAATATCGCCAGAAATTTTTTCCAATTTGCAGGGGTACACTCCCTGCTAATCGGCCTGCTGCCATTCTTTATACCGGTGTTACTGTTGCAACGGGGCGCTTCTATAGAAGGTATAGCCCTGTTTATTGCCGTTACAGGCATTGGCTTTATCGCGTCTCTGAAGCTCTGGGAAAAGATCTATCATCATGCTAATTGGCGCCTGATAACTGCTGCTTCGTTTGTAGTCGAGATACTATTGGTAGCTGCCCTACTGTTCAGTGACGATTCTCTACTACTGCTTTGTGCCGCCCTGCTTAACGGCGCTTACAACTGTTTCTACTGGACTACCCAGCGGGTATTGTTCAGTACAATGACCGCCGAGCCGATTACCAATACCGATAGCCAAAACCCTGCAGATCATCAAACGGGTAGAAACTTCGGCAACTTCCAGATCGTTGTTGTTGTGCTGTTAAAGCTGGGTATCATCATCAGCGCACTTCTGCTGGAAGCGGGGTATGAATTCCAGCTATGGTTCCTCAGCACAGTTATTTCCGGCAGCGCGATGATCTGGTTTTTACGCACGAGTAGCATCACCGCTTTCTCCGCAATAAACAGATCTCTGGCAGAGCCTGAATCCGAAACGGGCGACCAGAACCTGACGGTACAAAAACAGACAAGCAGCAGATCAATTTTCAGCTTTAAAGATGAACATAATTCGGCGGTAGTATTTTATCTCGACGGTATATTCCTGTTTCTGGAAAGTTATTTCTGGGTGATTTCGCTGTATTACATTACTCAGGAAAACGTCAAACAGCTGGGAATTATCGTTGTCGCGCTGACGATTTTCCTGTCAGTGATCTTCTATCTGTTGAAAAACAGGATCGACGGTTTGGACCGGAATAAAGTCTATATCACCGGGGTTATCTTCTATGCCATATCCTGGTTACTGCGCAGTTCTCTGGATACGGAGCTACCTACCTACTGGATCTATCCAGCGATCCTGGTAATTGCCTTTTTAACGACATTCTTCCGTTTAAGCTTCAACAAACGCTTTTTCGATAACGCCCGTCAGCAAAGCCCGCTGCAATACCTATTGGCGAAAAGCTATCTATCTCAGATGGGGATTGTGATTTTTTATAGTTTGATAGCCCTGCTGGCGTTTTTCTTTACGGATATTCAGTCAGGACTGTCATCGATCTACCTGATACTCACCCCCATAGCATTGATCTACTTGGTGTACACCTCCCCGGGAGAAGCACCTGCACTTGCAACACCTGAAACCGGCTTAAACAGATCGGATGCCGCCGCAGCGCAGCGGAATTAACAGTTTAGTAAAACGGAACACTGACATGCAGAACGTTATTGACAGCACTGTGGATATCCTTGATCAGCTACATGAGTTTATTGCCAGTATTGATGCTCAGAGCTATCAGGAAAGCTCAATGCCGCTTTTTGACAGCAGCATTGGCCAGCACCTGCGGCATATCCTGGATATGTTTCAGGCGCTGATAAAAAATATCGACGCGCCGCTCATCGACTATGATATTCGCCAGCGAGGCATTCCGCTGGAGACCGATCAAAGTGAAGGTATCATTGCCTTGAACACTGTACGCCAATGGCTGACAGCGTTAACCCCGACCGACCTTGAAAGAGCCGTCAATATCAGTTCAGAGATCGACATTGCAGAGCAACGTAGCGCTACTTTCCAATCCTCATTTGGGCGTGAACTGCTATTTGCTTCTACCCATGCGATTCATCATCTTGCGTTGATGGTGACTATAGCTAAGGTGATGGGCTGCCAGGTAAACAGTCAATATGGGGTAGCACCGGCAACAGCAAGCTATATCCGCGAACAAGAAAAAGCGCTCGAAAAAGAACAGGAAGAACTGCCGTGTGCACACTAAGTTGGCTAGTAGAGCCGCTGGGCTATCAACTGTTCTTCAATAGAGATGAACAACGCAGTCGCACCAAAGCGCTACCACCACAGCATTATGAAAACACTGGCGTGGCTGTATTGATGCCGCTCGATCCCGATGGAGGCGGTAGCTGGATTGCAGTGAACGAGCACGGCTTGAGCCTGTGCTTACTTAATTTTTATCAGGGGACGTTACCCACTGGACTATTAAAGAGTCGTGGCCAGTTGTTAAAATCACTTACCCATATCGATAATTTGACTGAACTAACGGTGCAACTGTCATCTATAAACCTGGGAGACTATGCACCGTTTACATTAATCGCCTTTGCCAGACAGTTTTCTAAAACAGGCGGTATCAGAGTTGTGCACAAGGCTTTTCAATGGGACGGCTATGAACTGAATAGCCTGCAAACCACTAGCCCGATGACATCATCTTCAGTAGATTTTGAATCAGTATCAGCAGCACGCAAGCAGCGCTATTGCGAATTGCCACACGAAAGTTCAACTGCCGACCTACTGGCATATCACCAGGGCCATCAGCGAACCAACGATCATCAGCATCAAGCAATGACAAAGAAGGGCCATAAATCGGTTTGCATGCATCGGGATGATGCCCATACCGTCAGCTTCAGCCATATTGAAGTAACCGCAGAAGAGGCGCTTTTTACCTATGTCGACCGATCACCTTGTAACCTTGAATTGAACAATATCAGATCGTTGCGCGAGTCGGCTGAACTGACCCGCCTGGCTCTAGTACCAACAAGCTATAATCAAACCATCTTTTATAAAGGGCCGTTTTTACAACCACAAGGTGCAGTGTGTGAATAAGTCTTCCACTATTCTGGAACAAACTCACTTGAGCTCATACGAGCTCTATAGCGTGGCTCAAACGCCTCAGGCGGCGGAGGCGTAAAGTTCACAGGGTCTGCCGCTATCCTCTTATGAAATTCCCTGCTATACAGTTCCTGCGGTTCCATAGTCTAAGGGTCAAACCACTCCTGCATACCATCTTATAGTTCAGCGCCTTATCCACATCATCAGAATACATGGTTAGAACGTCGCTTCGCGACTTGCTAGGAGCCTGTCGGGCTTGGCCGATCGTAGCGAGGGGAAGGCGATTTGAGGCAGATTTTTCGATCTTTTGTGGCGAATAGCCAGCTATTTAACGCGAAAGATCGGAAAATATGACCAAACTCGACTTTTCCGCAGTAGATTAATGTTAAGTCCGACAGGCTCCTAGACAAAGCCTTAAGTTCTACTGAAATCCGGGCAATTCAATATAGTGCTATATTTTGTCTGTGATATGACAGGTATGATGGCGCAATTTACCGGCCTTTGTTGGACATGACCATGAATGATGAGATCAACTACAAGAACAACCCCCTGCACGGTCTTAGTTTAAAGAACTTGTTGATTGAAATAGTCGATCACTACGGTTTTGAGATTCTCTTTGCCTATCTGAATATCAACTGCTTTAAAACCAATCCGAGCATTGAATCCAGTGTGAAGTTTCTTAAAAAAACCGACTGGGCACGTGAAAAGGTAGAAGTGTTCTATCTGTATAAATTCAAAAGCCTGCCCCGGGTATCGTCCGAACAGTTTGCCCTGCCCCCCAGAGAACGCATCATTCCAGAAGGCCAAACCCCAGGTGAACCTGCCGAACTCAGCCTGGAAGATGCTGAACGAGTACGTGAAAAAAAGGCTAAGAAAACCGCTGAATATGGCAAAAGTGCCGGACATCGCTCTGGTAAGAACTACGGCGCTAAACGCGGCGGCAATTCCAGCAATCGGGATGATGATGACCCCTGGAAGAATAGCCGTAAAGCATCGAACTCCCGCAGTAGCTCAGTTAGAGATGATTCCGATCCATGGGCAAGTTGGAGAAAGTAAATCGGGTAAGTGTTACATCGTCGTTCTTGCACATCCCTGTGCTCACGACATACCGTACGTCCTGTACATAAAAAAACCGCCTTTCGGCGGTTTTTTTCTAGCAAGGAAAACGCAGTTTTCCGTCTATCCACTATGCAGGAGCCGAAGGCTACGTTCTTGCCACTTGTTTATACTGCGGGTACCGCGGCATAAGCGACCACTTCACACAACATTTCTTCACGCGCCAGACCGGCCACAATCATGGCCGCACGGTTTGGATACGGTGCCTCGAAGTACTCGGCATACACCTTGTTGAATACCGGCAACTGATCACGCTCAGTAACATAAATCAGCACCTGGGTAACATCCGCCATGCTCAGCTCTGCAGCTTCGATGGTGTGCTTAAAGTTGTCCATGGTCTGACGGGCCTGGGCTTCAATACCACCAGCAACTACCTTGCCTTCGGTATCGATAGGAATCTGGGCAGTGGACAACTGGCCATTGGCAATGACAGCCCACTCTAGTGGGGCTTTGGAAGTATAAAGATCGGTTTTTACGGTTTTTTTCATTTCTGTGACTATATCTATATTGGGAAAACTAAAGGTTTTCAGGTTGGTAAAACAAATTTTGTTGATTAGGGAAATTATCGCTCTTGCGCATCCATGCGCTCGCAGCCATTCTCTTAATAAAGAGCATACGTCCCTGTATTATGTCGCTCCTGCACATCCCTGTGCCCGCGACATACCGTACGTCCTGTACATAAAAAAAGGAGCGGCAGTGGCCGCTCCTTGCGTTTATAGAACTGATTGAACAGCTTAGTAACTTACAAGCGCTTACAGACCTTGCTCGTCAGCCATCTTTAAGGCGATCTGAGGTGCTGTCCACAGGGATGGCAATAACACCAGAGATACCGGCACAGCCGTCACTACGATGAACGACTGCAGTGCTGATATACCACCGGAACCGATAGAGATCAGCAGCGCAGCCACGACACCCATCATAATTCCCCAGAAAACACGTACTGAGCTTTGCGGATGATCCGTACCGGTCATTACCATAGAGACACAGTAAGTCATGGAGTCACCAGTGGTGGCTACAAAGATCGTGGTCAGGATCAGGAACAGCACGGAGATAATGAAGCCCATCGGCAACTGTTCAGTAATCGCCAGCAGTGCCGCAGGCAGATTAAATCCGGTGAACGGCTCGGAGATTACCCCCGGGTTTGCCAGTTCATAGAACAAACCTGTTCCGCCGACAATAGTAAACCAGAAGCAGGTAATCACCGGTGCCACAACCGAGATCATCAGCACCATTTCACGGATAGTACGGCCACGGGAGATACGCGCTACAAACATCGCCATCAGCGGACCGTAACCCAGGAACCAGCCCCAGAAGAATACTGTCCACCAGTCCAACCAGCCCGGGCTTGCACGGAAGGTAGCCATCGGGATGAACTGATCCAGGTAAATACCGAAGGCGTGCAGGTAGCCGTCAATGATAAATGCGGTCGGGCCAAACAGCAGGATAAATGCCATCAGTACCACCGCCAGGATAACGTTGAAACGGCTGAGAATCTGAATACCGCGGGTTACACCACTCACAGCAGACAGAGTATAGATACCTATCAGACCCAGCAGGATAAACACCTGCGTGGTATAAGTATCAGGAATACCGAAGAGTTTTTCCAGACCGAAACTAACCTGTAAACCAAGAAAGCCGATAGGGCCTACAGTACCTGCAACTACCGCCAGCACACAGCTGGAATCGACGATTGCACCAAAAGGACCTTTCATGACACGGTCGCCGAATACAGGGTACAAAAGTGTACGCGGCTTCAGTGGCAGGCCTTTCTCATAATGCAGGTACATGAACACAATACCAGTCAGGCTACCCAGAATAGCCCAGGCCAAAAAACCCCAGTGCATGAAACTCTGCGCTAAAGCATTATAAGCAGCTTGCACCGTACCGGCCTCACTACCAGCCGTTCCAGCAAACAAGGGCGGAGGAGAGGTGAAGTGTGCCATCGGCTCAGCTGCCGCCCAGAACACGCCACCGCCAGCCAGCAGTGTACACATGATGATGGAGATCCATTTAAAGGTGGACATTTCAGGCACCTTGATCCCGCCCAACACAACAGAGCCCGTACGGCCAATAGCCAGGAACAGACCGATTACGAAGGTCAGCAGGAGTAGTACCTGCCAGTAAGCACCGAAATATTTAGTGGATGTCGCAAAAGCACTATTCACCCAGCCAGACACCAGTTCGATGTCATACAGAGCAAATGCAACAAACAGCACCAGCACACCGCCGCTTATCAGAAATACCGGCAGATCAACACCCGCCAGCCACTTATTTTGAGGCATAGTTACCCCATCTACAGGCATAGAGGCCTGAGTTGTATTACTCATTATAGACTCCTGATGGATCTCTTATAATTATTGGTTTATCAGGGTATTGCAGTGATAACAGGAGACTTGTTGTCCCCTGCTAACTGCTACCGATTACCGGTTTATTGAGGTGTTAACCCAGCATCGAGGAAGTTGAGCCAGTTAAGCCCCATCACCTTGGCAACGTCTTCAGGGCTGAATCCGCGCGCCAGCAAACCGTTGGTAATATTTGGGAAGTCACGACTGTCACGGAACCAGGACAATGGACGAGGCCAGTCGGCATTTGCCTTGGAGCCTTCACCGTAATCCATATCCTTCGACCAGCGACCGTTGCGCATCCATTCCAGAACAGACGGTGGCTGCTCCTGGCACAGATCTGTACCGATACCGATCTGATCGATACCCATCAGATCTGCAGTGCTTGCGACCATGTCGCAGAACTCTTCCAGAGTGCAGTCCGGTCCATTCTTGAGATGGAATGGATACAGACTGAAGCCCAGCAATCCGCCAGATTCACCCAGCGCCTTAAGTACTGTGTCGGACTTATTGCGCTTGGCAGCGTGAAAGCTGGTAGGGTTGGCGTGCGAGATCACAATCGGACGTTCCGAAATTTCGATCGCGTCCAGCGTGCTACGCTCGCCACTGTGGCTCATATCGATAACCATGCCGACCCGGTTCATCTCTTTGATCGCCTGACGACCAAAACGAGTTACGCCGCTGTCTTCAGCTTCGTAGCAACCACAGGCCAACAGGCTCTGGTTGTTGTACGTCAGCTGCATGATCATCAGGTTCAGCTCACGCATCACCTCAACCATACCGATATCATCTTCGATCGGTGAGCAGTTTTGCGCACCGAACATCACTCCAACCTTGCCCAGCTCCTTAGCGCGGCGGATATCCGCTGCGCTTTTCACCGGCATGATCAGATCGCTGTTCATCTCAAAGTGACGATTCCATTCGGCGATTCGCATCAGGGTTTCGCGAATCTGTTCATGGTACACAATGGTCGCGTGGACCATCGTGACACCACCTTCATGGAGCTGTTTGAAGATTTCACGATTCCAGTTGGAATACTGGAGACCGTCAATCACAATCAGATCGTTATGTAGCTCTTTATGCATGAGGCACCTCAGTTAGGCACGGATATGATTAGGCACGGATGTAAGTAGTTTTCACAACGGTGTAGAACTCTTTCGCATACGTACCCTGCTCACGCGGGCCGAAGCTGGAATCTTTGCGACCACCAAACGGTACGTGGTAGTCAGTACCTGCTGTTGGCAGGTTAACCATCACGCAACCAGTCTTGGCACGACGCTTGAAATCGGTCGCGTATTTCAGCGACTCGGTGCAGATACCACCGGTAAGGCCAAAGTTAGTGTCGTTCAGAGTTGCCAGCGCTTCTTCGTAATCTTTTACTTTGATAACACAGGCGATCGGCGCAAACGCCTCTTCACGGTTGATCGTCATCGCGTTAGTCGTTTCAGTAAACAATGCAGGCTGCATGTAGTAGCCTTCAGTGTCTTCAGTCAACACGTCACCGCCATATACCAGCTTGCCGCCTTCGCTCTTGGCCGTTTCCAGATACTGCAGGTTCTGCTCCATCTGACGGGCATCAGCGACTGCACCAATGTGAACGCCTTCCTTTAGCGGGTGACCAACCACCAGCTTCTTCATGCGCTCAATCACTGCAGCAACGAAGCGATCGTGGATACCTTCGGTAACAATCAAACGCGAAGAGGCAGTACATTTCTGTCCGGTACCACCGTAAGCACCACCAACAGCGCATTCGACTGCGTTATCCAGATCTGCATCATCCAGAACCACCAGCGCGTTCTTGCTGCCCATCTCAAGCTGGCACTTAACCAGGTTGACTGCAGTTGCCGCAGCAACTTTACGCCCTGTTTCCAGAGATCCGGTAAACGTTAGCGCATTGATACCGCGTGAGTTGATCAGTACGTCACCCACCTGTGAGCCAGGACCCATAACCAGGTTGAATGTGCCAGCAGGCAGACCCTGACGAGAGATGATCTCAGTCAGCGCCCAGGCACTGGCCGGTACCTGGTTAGCCGGTTTAAATACAATCGCGTTACCGAATGCCAGAGCGGGTGCGATCTTCCAGGCACCGGTTGCAGTTGGGAAGTTCCACGGAGTGATAATACCCACAACACCAACTGGCTCACGGCGGGTCTCAATTTCAACACCCGGACGTACGGAGTCAGCAGTTTCACCCATTTGACGCAGTACTTCTGCCGCGTAGTAATGGAAGAACTGACCGGAACGGTAGGTTTCACCCACGCCCTCAGCCAGAGTTTTACCTTCTTCACGAGCCAGTAGCTTACCCAACTCATCTTTACGGGCAATCAGCTCATCACCGATTGCCATCAAAACAGAGTAGCGCTGCTCCAGGCCGCTCTTGGCCCACTCAACCTGTCCTTTGGCTGCAGCAGCGATAGCTGCTTCGGTTTGCGCTTTGTCAGCCTGTGCATAGTGGCCGATCACATCACTGGTATCGGCCGGGCTGATGTTTGCCACGCTGCCGCTGTTACCTTCTACCCACTCACCTGCGATGAAATTACGAAATACTGAATCAGACATATTGACCTCCCAATGTAGTTGGATGAATCATAGGCTCTGTGCTTTAATAATAAAAATTAATAAATAATATTCATCGATAAGGTTTACTTATCGACACTCTGATCAAAAGTGCTTATCGAAGGAAATTGTCATGCTGCCTGAACTGAAGATAGCTCAACTACGCCATTTCGTCTGGGTTGCGGAACTCAAAGGTTTTCATGCGGCAGCGGAAAAAGCGCACCGCACCCAGCCTGCGATCTCGCTATCGATCCGCGATCTGGAAAATAAACTGGGTGAAGGGCTGTTCGAAAAGCGCAATGCCAAAACAGCCAAAACAGAGTTAACTCCGTTCGGCAAGTACTTCCTGCCCAAGGCAAAAGAGCTGATCGCGCATCATGACCGTGTATCTGAGGATATGACACTGCTGGCGGAACATAAGACCGGGCACCTGCGCCTGGCCTCCGTACCTTCTATAGCCAGTCGCGTCCTGCCCGATTTACTGCAGCAGTTTGTCGCTGATACGCCCGACCTGCATATCAGCTTCTTTGATGACAACTCGGATGCCGTACTGAAAATGGTCGAAAACCAGCAGGTGGATTTCGGTATCGCCCACCTGTTTCATGAACAGGAGCACTCCGACAAAACCTTTATTCCTATCTGGGAGGACCAGATCGGCGTGGTCTGCCCGAATGAGCACCCACTGGCAAGCAGCAGCGGATTGCACTGGAAAGAGCTACGCCAGCATCGACTGATTAGTAATGGTACATCACGGCTACTGGAAGACAGTGAAGCCAGCCCCTTGCTGGGCCACTCACAGTTTTATGTTTCCAATATGATTTCTTTAATCGCCATGCTGGAAGCCGGATTCGGCATTACCACCCTGCCCAGGTATGCCTTTCCCAAGGAAAGCACAACCCTGAAATTTATTCCGCTAAAAACACCGACGGTGACTCGACGTATCGGTATTGTAAAAATGAGTAACAAATCACTAACACCACCTGCTCAGGCATTGGTCGACTTTATTCTTGCTAGCAATCAAAGCTAGGAGGCTGTGCGAGAATTGACTGGCGACCTCTGGGCTATACTTTTCAAGCCAACAACTCACCTGGAGGCTCGGCAGTAATTCAACAGGTATCTGCCCACCTTATAGCTAAGGAACCTGCGAACAAGTCCGGCACGCCTTAGCATGCCCTCTGGGTACTGGCTTTCAGAGCGGTTCGAGATCAAGGCAACGCACCCAGAGGGCATGCTAATTACAGGCATGCTGGTTGCCTGTCGAAAATCGTTAACGCTGAGATCGGATCGCGCTGAACGGAAAGATATCGCAAGGCAGACAAAGTCTGCAGCGCGTCGCGCACCATAGAAAAAATAATGACTTGAACCACTTCGATAAGTTTGACTTATCAACCGATATAACCTTTTGATTTGTGTGACATCGCACTTATGACTGATGATAAGTGACACACAGGAAGATGGCTCTGGAATTTTCCAGGTCCGGATACTGTTCGCTAGCTATCAATGCTGACTGGGTACAGATGTAGTCTTCATTAAAGCTCGCATGAACAGATTCTAGACAATCTTCAGGTGCAGCTCTCTCTGACCATAATGATTAAAACGAAACCAGCAGAGGAAGCGCTAGGGACTTGTTCGTAGGTTCCTTAAGCAAGTGGTTTCCAACACATCTATGCTGCTGCCGGAGCACACAGCCGGCTACTTAATAAATTTAAAGATGTGTAGCAAATGAGGATAACAATAATGACAACGCCTGCAGCTATCCAAACCTCCCTTCGAGGTGATAATGCATTGCCGCTTCGCCCGGCCAGCCAGGTGATGGACCTGGAGCGCCTGGGCGCTCTGCACCAGAGCCGCCTGAGTTTCATGCGCTCTCTGGTACGTCGCATCATGCGTGAACGCTGGCAGATTGAGCCGGCCCGCTTTGAGCTGGATGCAGACGGATACGGCACGGTTGTGTATGAAATCCATGCACCCCACGGCCTGTTCAGTTTCGTACTATTTTCTGACCACTTGTCACCGGAAGATCGCAACGACCGGGTAATTGCCACCAAGTGGGACCTCACCATGGCCCTGGTGGAAGACAAGGTAGACGATATCTACCTGGAAAAACTGCGCCAGAATGTCCCCAAGCAGGAAGCTGGACGTGTGGATTCTCGCGTATTTGTACTCTCGCGCGCCAACCGCAGCGCGCGTAACTTTGATTATGTGGTTAATCAGCTAGCCAACGGCCAGCAACCGGACGTGGATCGAATTACCAAAGTCGGTTATCTCTACCGCACTACTGCCGTATACGGCAGTGGCAAACTCGGTATGGCTGACTGGGAAAAAGTACGCACCAAGCATAAGGATTTTGCCCGCCCGTTCGCCGGTGAAATGTTTGTCTGCCTGATGTTGCGTAACTTCAGCCTGCTGCAGGCGGAACATATCGCCCGTCACAAGGCACCGGAAAGTTTTCAACCAATGCAGCCGGAGATTAAACGCTACTTCGGTATCGGTAACTCTACCGGTCTGGGCATGGCCCCCTTTCTGGTTAACCATCCCCTGCTGATTAACCAGTGGATTGAGATGCGTGAACTGGCACTGGCCCGTATCCGTGTTCTGGGTGAGGTCAACAGTAAAGTTCGCCAGGAACTCAACGCGCTGATTGAACGTTGCGCACAACATACCCGTGACACCGTCACCGAAGACGAATGGCAGACCAACAACAATATAACCGTATTGGAAGACCTTGCTGCACTGAAAGACTATGCACAAAGCAGCTTCAAAAACTGGGATGACCTGGTTAACTGGAGTGAGGCTAACTGTACCTTGCAGGGCCAGGAGATGCTGGTGTCTATCATGCTGGAAATCTATCCGGAGCTGGTTGATGATCTGGAAGATTTCCATGATGCCGAAGAGTTTCTCGATCTCGATCCATTAATGCCGCTGCAGCAACTCAAAGAGGTGATCGAAACCCGCTATAACTGGGCACTGGCTATCGACTTCGACGCAGAAGGCGCACGTGAAACCTGCTGGTACCGCTCGGAAGAGAAGATGGAGCCACGTCTGGGCAGTGTTGCCGATGTAGAAGCCAAGCAGAAACAGATGGCCCTGGGCGTAGGTTATGCGGTACGCAAATGCTATGACCAGTTGTGTGAATATGTAGAGCAACATCCGGAGCACACCACCGCCCGGTTCATGGTAGCACGGCCGAAAATGCGTGGTATCGTGCGTCGTATTCAAAGCATGAACCGCTGTATCTACGGCGATATTCAAGCCAACATGTTGGACCGTGATATCCTGCCGATGCACCTGCTGCGTTGCAAACTGGCATTTTTCGGCGTCGGTAAATTCGATCCGCGTTCGCGCCTGTGGGTACGTAACACTATGTTCCAGGGTGCGCCTCTACTGGAAGACATCGGTAAGACCTTCAATGACGACTGGTTTATGCCGCTAGCGCCACAGCAGTCAGGAGAGCAAGCATGAATATTTCCATGAACGAGCTGAAAGCTGCATTGCGTCGCTGCTTCGAAGCAAGCGGCTATTTCGTCGGTAACTACGAAGATGCTGCCAATATGATCCTCTGGTTAGAGAAGCATGGCCTGAACGGTTTAACCGAACTGGAACGTGCATTGCCATATATCAGTGAAGATCGTGACAAGCCGTTAAGCAGCGTTATCTACGAAGACAGCACCTCGGCAATTATCGACAGCCATGGTCGTAGTGCCCTCAACTGTATTGCGGCATCGGTTGATCTGGCCCACGCCAAGGCTCTGGAAAACGGCATTGCTACCGTTACGGTGCATAACTGCCATAACCGGATGTTTATCCTTAAGGCACTCACCGATCGCGGTCGTCGCGGCATCAGTGTCGCTGCCTACTGGCAGAACGGTAGCCAGACAGTGACCGAGCATACCGCGGCAATCAAGGCTGGCGAACGCTACCCCAGCTACAGTGAGGCAGTCACCAATCTGGAATCGAACACCGATGACAAACAGGCGCTGACGATCATCTGCAGTTCGCGGGTCGATCTGACAACCTCCCTGCAGCAATCCAAGGGCAACAGTAATGCCCGCTACGTAAGCGCTGCACAGGTCGCCGAAAACAAAGAGCACAGTGTCGAGCACGGTATCGAGATCGATGCAGCACTGTGGGCGGAAATCAATCGCATCGGTGCAGGTGTACTGGTCGAAAATACTGAACAATCCCGTCAGGGCGCCGGTGGCCGCTAAGGCTCGCTACGCCTAACCTGTTTGGCTGCGGCAGGTGCATATACCTGCCGCTCCGATCGATCGACCAGAGACCGCTGCACCAGGAATCTGGCCGATCACCCTCATGCACAGCTTTCTTCCCGTATAACACGATTGACTAAATCAATTACGACGAGTCGCTGACTCAGCCCTAGCCTGGATAGCGCCTTTATGAAATATTCGGGTTAGACTTGCCACTTCTCTTTCACACGGATCGACAGTGATGGCCTACACCGCCTTTGAATTGCTGGCCCTGCTTATCGTAACCTGCGGCATCATGCTGCAAACCTGGGTGGGTATCGGCTTCGGCCTGCTGGCAGCCCCCCTGCTGTATCTGATCAACCCCGCCTACGTACCCGGCCCGATATTAATACTGGGTTTCAGCCTCTCCCTGCTGGTTGTACTGAAAGAGCATAGAAATCTCCGCTGGCAGCGTATTATGCCGGCGATCATTGCCCGCCTGCCCGGCTCCTGGTGTGGCGCGGCACTGCTGGTTGCCGTGCCGCAATACACCCTTAGCTTACTGTTCGGGGCCTCATTACTGCTGGCAGTATTAATCACCTGGAGTGCCTGTCAGCTCACCACGACGCGCCTAAGCTTAACTATTGGCGGTTTTTTTTCCGGCTTGATCGGGACCGCAACATCAGTCGGCGGACCACCCATGGCGCTGGTCTATCAGGAAACTGATCGCATCACTGCGCGCAATGAACTCGCAGCATTTTTCCTGATCGGCACGCCGATATCTATAATAATGCTTTTGCTACAAGGCAGTATCGACATGACCAGCCTGACACTCAGTATGAAAATGCTACCGGGTCTGTTTCTGGGATTTTGGCTGGCGAATAAGCTTGATGGCAGCATCAACACCGCATCAGCAAAACCTGTTCTGTTGCTGATATCCAGCGCCTCGGCCCTGATGGTGTTATATAAAGGGATTCAGGGCTGGCTGGCAGCCTGATTCTTTATTGCAGGTCAATTTGTAGGTATAGAATGCCTGTCTAGTTGTAACTACCAATACCTGGCGCGATATTAATACCCCCTATTTATATCAGGACAGGTAATACCCAGTCAGGCATTGGCAGCTTGAAGTGATCAATCAGGCAACATTCTTGTGCTTTTGCTCAGGCTCGCCCAGAACTTCAGCCAGGCTACTGCGGGACAGTTCACCTTTGAGGTTACCTTCCTCATCAACCACTGGCAGGGAATACTCCGCTTCCAGAGTCTCCGGGATTACCGTTTCAAGTACCGAATCGGGAGACAATGACGGCACATCGTCACAGCAGATATCTTCACTCATCTTCTCTGAATCATCACCGCTGTAGGCTTCAACCAGGGCATCCTGAGTCACAATCCCCTGATAACCATCTGCATTGACGTAATAGCCGTAATCTTCTTTAACACCTTTCATCTGTTGCAAGGCTTCAGCAATAGTGTCGCCGGTGATGCGACATGCCGGCGGCTTCATCACGGTTTCAACCGTCAACGCCCGCGCCCGGTTAACATCCTTAACAAAGGCTTCGACATAATCAGTCGCAGGATGCAACAGGATTTCATCCGGCTTACCCTGTTGCACCACTTCGCCATCCTTGAGAATCGCGATACGATCCCCCAGACGTAGCGCTTCATCAAGATCATGCGTAATAAAAATAATTGTTTTGTGCAGTTTTTCCTGCAGCTCAATCAGCTGATCCTGCATTTCACTGCGAATCAACGGATCCAGTGCCGAAAAGGCCTCATCCATCAGCAACACTTCTGCATCCGTACAAAGGGCTCGGGCCAAACCAACGCGTTGCTGCTGGCCACCAGAGAGCTGCGAAGGATATTGGTCTTCATAACCGCCCAGTCCAACTGCTTCCAGCCATTCACGGGCTTTTTCCAGGCGTTGTTTCTTATTAACCCCTTGCACTTCCAGGCCGTAGGCAACATTCTCAATCACCTTATGATGCGGCAGCAGTCCGAAGCGCTGAAACACCATCGACATCTTGTGGCGGCGAAAATCCTGCAGGGCCTTTTCCGAGAGTTGCATTACATCGGTGCTCTCGACCTGAATCACCCCTTCGGTCGGATCGATAAGACGGTTAAAATGACGAATCAGCGTCGATTTTCCTGAGCCCGATAGCCCCATGATTACGAAGATTTCACCCTTCTCGATGCTCAGGTTAATATTTTTTAGCCCCAGGGTGTGACCTGTCTCGGCGAGGATTTCATCCTTACTCTTCCCCTGATGTACCAGTGGCATTACCGACTTGGGGTTTGGGCCAAACAACTTATACAGCCCTTCTATCTGAATCAGCGTCTCAGCCATTGTCGCCACCACTCATATGTCTTTGGGTACGTTTTGCATAGGCTTGTGATACCCGATCGAAAATAATCGCTAAAGCAACGATCGCCAAACCGTTCATAAGTCCCAGAGTAAAGTACTGATTGGTAATGGATTTCAATACAGGCTGGCCTAAACCTTTCACCCCTATCATCGAAGCGATTACCACCATCGACAGCGCCATCATAATCGTCTGGTTGATACCCGCCATGATCGTCGGCATTGCCAGCGGTATCTGCACGCCGGTGAGCCGTTGCATTGAGCTTGCGCCAAAGGCTGTTGACGCCTCCAGCACATCTTCATCCACCAGCCTTATACCCAGATTTGTCAGCCGGATGACCGGCGGGATTGCATAGATCACGACTGCGATTACCCCCGGAATCTTACCGATACCCAGCAGCATCACCACCGGAATCAGGTACACGAAGGCCGGCATGGTCTGCATGATATCAAGCAGTGGCGTGACCACCGCCTGTACTTTATTGGAGCGGGCCATCAGGATGCCGATCGGTATCCCCAGCACTATAGCCAACAAGGTACAAACCAGAATGATACTCATGGTTCGCATGGTATCGTCCCACATGCCGAAATAGCCGATAGCCAGGAAAGAGATCACCACGCCCAGGCAGAGTTTCCAGGAACGGCTGGCCGCATAGGCCAAGCCCGTTATAACAATGATCACCAGCCACCAGGGGGTCGCTAGCAACAGCTTTTCAAACCAGATCAGGAAACTCAGCAGTGGATCAAAAAAGGATTCGATCAGGTCGCCATATTCCCGGGTAAATTCCCGATAGGTCAAGTCGAGGCTTTTTTTTATATCACGCAGTTCGGCCCGGTCCAACTGAGGAATCTTGGTTAGCCATGAAGAATCAGCCATTTAACATCACCCTAAGCTCCTTAATAAGGCTCCTTAATAAAGGCACCATAATTTAGAGGCACTCTAATAAAGACATTACAAAATCAAGGCTCAAACCCTGCTCCTGCACTTCCTTACGCCAGCAGCCACTTTCTTTGTAGAGAGCCCTGCATCCATGTATAAGAAAGCCCGGATTACAATGTAAGCCGGGCAGTTATATTTACAGGTCTTTCAGCGCCTGTTTGATTTTCTCTGCTACATCTGCAGATACCCAGGCAGCCCAGGTGCTTTCATAATTTTCCAGGAAGTGCTCCATCGCCACATCGCCATCGGCCTGGTTGTCTTCCATCCAGGCCAGCAGGTCGTTCATCTGGGCGTTGGTGAAAGAACGCTTGCTCAGGTAATCATAAGCAGCCGGTGATTTGCTGGCAAAGCCCTCGGTAGTGACTGTCTGCACAATAGAAGGTGGATACATCGTTACCTTAGGCTCAGCACAGTCTTCATTGCTGGTACAGTTGATAAACTCGTCCTTATCCACACCGGAACCGAAATCAACCTTGACCATTTTGTATTTACCCAGCACCGCAGTCGGTGCCCAGTAATAACCGAACCAGGCTTCCTCGCGCTCATAAGCCTTAGCAATTGCGCCGGAAAGGCCAGCACCTGAACCCGGATCAATCAGATCAAATCCGGCATCTCCAAGTTTCAGAGCGTCAAACAGGTGACCGGAAGATATCTGACAGTTCCAGCCAGCAGGGCAACCATAAAAAGCTGAGCGATCCGGATCTTCAGGATGCTCAAACATTGCTGCATGCTTGATGACGCCCTCAATAGTGCTCATTTCAGGGTATTTATCGACCATGTATTGCGGTACCCAGAAGCCCTCTTCGCCACCATCAGACAGTGACTGGCCGGCATAGCGCAAACGTTTTTCTGCGACACCCTTATCCAGTGCATCTCGCATCGAGTTGCTCCACATTTCTGGCGCAACTTCAGGCTCCCCTCTTTCGATCATGGAAGTGCCTGTCGGCATGGTATCACCAGGTACCAGCTCCGCATCACAGCCGTAACCATGCTTTAGAACAAAGCGGTCTACATGGGCGATTAGCGTTGCGGAACTCCAGTTCATATCCGCTATTGTCACTTCGCCACATGGCTCGCCAGCCTGAGCCAGTGAACTTGCAAGAATCAATGGTGCCGCAGCCAACAGTGCTTTTTTGACCATATCCTTCATGGTGCCTCCAGTCCTTCGCAGGGAATTTTTTAATATTTGATCAAATCATCTTACATCTCTAATATTTAGAGTTCAAACTATTATACTCGAACTATGGATTACCATAGGGAGACTTTCCGATAATTATTAACTTGTTGATAAACAATATGAATAGTTCTCCATGCTGGCAAGAAGTACTGATCTCGTTACGTCGTATCATTCGGGCAACTGATTTGCAGTCTAAACGTATTGTGAAAGCCTGCGGGCTAACAATCCCCCAGGTAATGCTATTGCGTTCTATAAAGAACCTTGGAGATGTGACCGTAAAGCGACTTTCTGACGAGGTATCCCTAAGCCAGGCGACTGTCACCACTATTCTCAATCGTCTGGAAGACCGACATCTGGTTGAGCGTATCAGAAGCACAACTGACCGCCGTATTGTCAATGCACGACTCACTGACAAGGGCGACGAAGTACTCGAAACCGCACCACCTTTGCTACACGAAGCCTTTATAGACAGGCTGGAAAACCTGGAGGGCTGGGAACAAACCCAAATCCTCTCATCGTTGCAGAGAATTGCCAGCATGATGGATGCTGAATCACTGGATGCTGCGCCACTCCTGGACATTGCTGCACCCTCCAGGGAGGCGCCGGCAAAAGAGGAACTGCAATCTGCGACCGCCGGGACCAAAGCTAACCCCTAAGCCTCTAGCGGGCTTCTCTGTTGCGGCTCTTCCAGTTCACGCCATTACGCTGACCAGCCCCAACTGCAAGCCCCGCTATCCCTTATATCACTCGGCACCAGCATAAAAAGATTAGCACCTCTAATAACATTAATAAGTTTTACTTATCAAACGTTAAATATATTTAATATGTTTTATGAATTTATTAACTTATCAAGCATGACCAGATGCTCTAGCATGAAATAAAGAGGACCTCGAACTCCACATAACCACCCTAAAGCGGCAAACACTTACCTGTTTGCGCCTTATTAACGAGGACAGCATTGACCTTAACTAACCTTTTTACTTATTTATTAATCAATGCAAGATTTAGCATGGGTGTAATTGCACCCGGCCTAAACTCTTTCCGGGACAAAACCCGGGAAAGCCAACAATAAAAACAAGGGGCAATACATGAAGAAATCAATCTTAGCCATCGGCAGCGCTATCGCTGGCCTTTCGATGATGTCATCAGCGGCTCATGCTGATTGCGGTGAAGTAGTTATTACCGAGATGAACTGGGCTTCCTCAGCACTGATCACCTCCGTATCGAAATTTATCATGGAACAGGGTTACGGTTGCACCGTACAAACAGTACCCTCCGGTACACTGCCAGCCGTTACCTCTATTGCTGAAACCGGTAAACCCGACATCGCCACAGAGATCTGGCTGAACTCGGTGCCGCTTTACACAGAGCTTGAAGCCAAGGGCAAAATAGTCACCGCCGCTAAAGTATTCTCTGACGGTGGGCAGGAGGGCTGGTGGATTCCAAAATATCTGGCTGACAAGCATCCTGAACTGAAGACAATCGATGGCATTCTGGCTAATCCTGAACTGGTCGGCGGTCGTTTCCATAACTGTCCTGTGGGCTGGGGCTGCCGTACAGCCAACGACAACCTGAAGGTGGCATATGACCTTGCCGGTCACAATGTGGAAGTATTTGATCACGGCTCCGGTGAAACCCTGGCTGCCTCGATCGCATCCGCCTACGACAACAAGGAGCCGTGGTTCGGTTACTACTGGGGACCAACCGCCGTTTTGGGTAAGTACCCGATGGTTAAAGTTGATATCGGTCCTTACAACAAAGATATTCATGATTGCACCCAGTCCAAAGAGTGCGCTACCCCCGGCAAAGGCGGCTTCCCTGCGGCACCGGTGCTAACGGGCGTAACCAAGGATTTCGCCGATCGCGAGCCTGAAATTCTTGCACTGATGCAGAATGTAAGCTTCGAAAGCGGACTGTTGAGCCAACTCCTGGCCTGGCAGGAAGAGAACAAGGCATCCGCAGATGAAACCGCGGTTTACTTCCTGACCACCCAAAAAGACGTTTGGTCCGAGTGGATCAGCGATGACGCCAAGAAGAACCTTGCCGCAATCCTGAAGTAAGTCAGCGCCTCAAAATAATGTCAGTGGGCAAGATACTCGTCAGAATTATTGATAAGTACTGCTGATCGCCCACTGACGACTTACTTTGATTACCTTCACACACTTAACTTTAACTACTTATACTTAACTACTAATAATTAACTAAGAACACTTACTACTACAATAAGACGCTTCAATCCCAACATTATAATAACAAGAACCGCCCCACACGACGCAAGGATACGCATACGTAACAGGGCTGGTTTGAACAAAGGGAAAATATAAAACATGGCTTTCTACGATTCATTATTTGATTCGCTCGGCTTGAGCGAATGGTGCGGCACCGACACCAAAGGTGGTCCCATGACCATGGCGGAACTGCTGGCCAAAAGCAAAGGCATCGATCAGGCTGAGACCTCCTTATGGGATCTCCCCTTTCCCTCCCTCGACAACCTCCACGCATCCTGTAACGCGATTCCCCGTACCCGGGATATGACATCCGGTGTCGAGCAGTTTTTCCTGGATATCAAGAGCAGTCTGCAATTCGTCCTCGATCCCCTTACCCAGCCACTGAGTTGGGCGCTGGACGGTTCCCTCTGGTTATTCGTTACGACACCCTGGTGGCTACTCATAGGACTTACATTACTTGCGGTACAACTCGTCACCCGCTCCTCCCCGATCACTCTGCTCGTTGGAACCATGTGGTTTTTCCTGTTATTCATCGACCACTACACCTTCGCCGTGCAAACGATGGCGATTATATTTGTTTGTACGGGACTTAGTGTGTTGCTCGGGGTGCCGATCGGTATCGCTATGTCGAAGAGCAACAGGCTTCAGCGGGGTATGATACCGGTCCTCGACATGTTGCAGACGCTGCCCTCGTTCGTTTACCTGATTCCGCTCATCTTCCTGTTCAGTATCACCGAATCAAAGCTGTATGGCATCGCGATTATCCTTTACGCCATCGTTCCGGTGATCCGCCTGACCGACCTCGGCATCCGGCTGGTCGACCAGGATATCATCGAGGCGGCTAACGCCTTCGGCATGACCGCGCGACAGAAGCTGTTTGGTGTTGAAATTCCACTGGCCCTGCCGAATATTATGGCCGGTGTTAACCAGACCATTATGATGTCGCTGGCGATGGTGGTAATTGCTTCTCTGGTTTCCGCTCCGGGGCTTGGCGTGCTCGTGCTGCGCGGGATTAATAACCTGGAACTGGGTGTCGGGCTGGTGTCCGGCCTCTGCATCGTAATTCTGGCAATTCTCCTCGACCGTGTCAGCAAGGCGACACTTGCTCGCGTGAATGTCGCACAACATAATTCCTGAGGAGGCTGAATGATGACTGCAAATATCAAAGTATCCATTAAACATCTCTACAAGATTTTCGGCTCCGATCCCAAGTCCGTTCTGGAACAGGCTAAAAGCGGTGTTGGCAAGACTGAGTTGCTGGATCAGCACGGTCATGTCCTCGGTCTCAAAGACATCAACGTCGACATGCGCGATGGTGAAATCACCGTAATCATGGGCCTTTCCGGATCCGGTAAATCGACGCTGATCCGCCACTTCAATCGCCTGATCGAGCCGACAGACGGGCAGATCCTGATTGATGGTGTTGATGTAATGACCTTCTCCGAGGAAAAACTGCGCCAGATGCGCCAGACGGACATGTCCATGGTGTTCCAGAAGTTCGCACTTTTACCCCACCGTACGGTGTTGAAGAATGCCGGGCTTGCATTGCGGGTGCGTGGCATCAAAGAGGCTGAAGCTGATGCGGAAGCGACCAAATGGCTGGATCGTGTCGGCCTGTCTGGCTTTGAGGAGCACTATCCCCACCAGTTATCCGGTGGCATGCAGCAGCGCGTCGGTATCGCCCGTGCACTGACCTCAAACTCCGCGATAATGCTGATGGACGAAGCCTTCTCGGCGCTGGACCCACTGATTCGTACCGATATGCAGGATCTGTTATTGGAACTGCAGCAAGACCTGAAAAAGACCATCATCTTCATCAGCCATGATCTCGACGAAGCACTGAAACTGGCCGATCACCTGGTTATCCTGAAAGACGGTGAGGTGATACAGCAGGGCGAACCCCAGGACATCCTGCTCAACCCTTCAGACCCTTACATCGAGGATTTTGTCAGCGACATCAACCGCGCAAGAGTATTACGCGTCCGCTCAGTCATGAAACCGATCACTGATACTCCGCCGTCAACCTCGGGCGAAGTCGACTTCGATGCGACCCTCGAAGATGTGATCTCCCATTCCGATGGCGATACCAGCAGAGTTTACCTCGTTAAGCAGGATGGCAAAACGATCGGCACAATCTGCATGAAGGACCTTGTCAGGGCGCTGGTACCGCGAGCCGCTTCTGACGAGGGTATTCGCAGTCAGGTAAACGCAGCCTGATAAATATCCTGGCACCTTCTCGTAGGGTGCTGGTTAGTATGCCCCGTGAAACGCTTTGGGTATTGCATGCTCCGCGAAGCATTTTGTTAGAGCGGTATCTGTGGGAGCGGCGCCTCGCCGCGATTGATTCGATAATCGGCACGAGGCGTGCCTCCCACATGCTTCACCGACACCCTACGCGCCATGAAGCAACCATGAAGCAAACACTTACAGCCGGGTGCTTATCTGCAGCAGTTCTGACTCAAGAAAGCACCAATCCTCGGGATTGGTGCCTATCACTTCGATGCGGCTATCCGCGGTTTCATCCAGTTCCTGACTTGTCAGGACTGCATCCGCCTTATTAAAGGTAAAGATACCGTCACTAGTGATGAATACGGCTTTGAGTCGCTCCACTTCCAGGCCGATGAGCAAGGCTTCCAACTGTGGATAATCAAATTCATAATCCGGCTCGAATATCCAGCCGCTGCTGTGAAATCCTTCCCCCTGATTATCCTTTCTCAGATAACCGCTCAGCGGCATCTCAGCTTCCAGCGGTATCGAGCTGGCATCCCTGTGACTATGATGCGTATTTGTGCGCTGACTGCTATGCGCCTGCTGTAACCAGTCAATATTAAGCTGCCCCATCGACACCGGATATAACGGCCTCTCATCCAGCTCATGCTGCTGCAGATAGCTCTCCAGCAGCGCTAAATCATCTTGCTGATACAGATCCTCCTTATGGGCGACGATAATATCGGCAATCTGCAGCTGCTGAATAAAGGTATCGTGATCAGCATAACGCTGATCGCCAACCTTGCGGGCATCAACCAGTGTAATCGTGGCCCTCAAGTCCAGTACGTCCCGATAAACCTCATGACTGAGTACTTCAATGACTTCACGGGGATGACCTAACCCGGTGGGTTCAATCAGCAGCCTATCCGGTTTGGCACGACTAATCAGCTGATTAAGGGCAATCTGCATCGGTAGCCCGGCAGCACAACACATACAACCACCGGGTACCTCACGTAGAAAGACACCCTCCGTTTCCAGAGCCTCGCCGCCCATCAGGCTGGCATCAATGCCTACCTCTCCGAACTCATTCACCAGCACAGCCCACTTCTCTGCGGCAGGCTTCTGGCGTAACAGTGACTGAATAGCTGTAGTTTTACCTACGCCCAGAAAGCCGGTGATTATATTCGTGGGGATAGCCTTTGTGATTACCATCATTTAACCTGTCGAAGCACTAAAAAAATTGTTACATCATAACAAAAGATAACTATAAGTAGACAACTGACACAACCAAATATGTTGTTTGCCCTGTAATTTATATCAAGGACCAGCCGCATACTTTCATGACAAATAAATAAGGTTCTTCGTCAGATAGCGTGGATCTTTTGTAGAGGGCTGGTTTGTATGCCCC
>JBALVQ010000130.1:0-10370 GCA_036960915.1 Amphritea sp. | reverse complement strand
TGGTGATGGCATTTGCCATGCTACCTTGCTTACGAAGCTTGGCGGCGGCAATTTCCGCATGAGTTGCTAAGGCAAACTTGAGTTGATCGCGCTCTGTAATACGCTGGCCGAAGCTACGCGTGCTATAGATCTCTTTCTTGGGAGCCCGTACTTCATCCCAGTTGAGTTTAACCTCGCCATTGAGTTCATAGACGGTGCTTTCTACAAGAATGGAAAACTGTTTGCGGATCCAGCCGGGTTTGGCATTCGCTAATTGCAGGGCGCTCTTGATACCTAGGTCATTCAGCTTGGCACCCAAGCGTCGACCAATACCCCAAACGTCGGTGACATCCATTTGAGAGAGGATGTTTCGACGTATGGTTTCATTTTCAATCACCGCAACCCCCAGAAAACCGTCAATTCTCTTGGATGCGTGATTGGCCGCTTTAGCAAGAGTAGGTGTTGGGCCGATACCCACACCGATCGGCAAACGCACCTCCCGCCACACCGTGCGGCGTATATCTTTTGCGTGCGCCTCCCAGCCTTCAGGTGGTGAGTAGGAGCTGTGCTTACCGTAATACAAAAAGCATTCATCGATTGAGTAGACATGGCTGTGGGGCGCAAACCGGGCACAGGTATCCATGAGCTTGCTACTAAGATCAGCATACAGTTCATAATTACTGGAGCGAATCACTGCGCCTGCCCGTTCCAAGTCTTCGCGTACTTGAAAAAATGGCACAAACTTCTTGCCAATTCCCATGCGTTTAGCAATGCCGCAGGCAGCGCAAATACAACCATCATTGTTGGTAAGTACAACTACGGGGCGCTTTCGAATACTGGGATCGAACACCTTCTCACAGCTGGCATACATCGAGTTAACATCACACAGTGCGTACATTAGAAAACCTTACTCAGAGGGCGGTGAAGCCGAATAGAGCGGATCACAACACCCTCTATTTGGAAATCATCACCCTCTTTCAGTGTGTACGGACGATAACCCGCGGCGGAAGAAAGCAACCGAGCTTTGGCTGTATCGACCTTTTTGCATACAAACGTTCCGTTAAGATTTGCAACAATGATGTCCTGGTCTCGCACTTTCTCTGCTCGCGAAATAATCAGTAAATCACCGGAAAAAATGCCATCTCCGGTCATTGATTCACCTTCGGCATAGCCGATATAAGTAGCTGATGGATGATCAATCAATAGCTGACCCAGATCCAAGCCAAGCTGGACATATTCTGACGCAGGTGACTCAAAGCCGGTGATGCCAGCTTGAGCTTTTAAGGGAATAAATTTAAGCATGATGGGTCTATATACTGTATTTATGTACAGTATAGATTGGATTCCCATATGGTCAAGAGGTACCAGCAGCTATAGTTATTGCAAGCGACTGAGATCAGATCTATGTGCGGGCTTATCCTCCCTTTTTTAGCTGATGCCAAAAGTGAGGTTAAACAGCCTTCAGTGGTGGCTTTCCCCCGTTAGCTTTATGCGGCCGCTAATGATTGTAAAATCATAGCCACTGCGTTGCATATTCTTGTACTTCTTCCAGCGTTTCGAAAAGATGCTTACTGATCCTGATGTACCTGATCGTACGGTTGTGCCGCTCAAAGTAGGCGTTTCACTGAATTGAGCTGTCTTGACGGTGGGAATTTGAAACTCAAACATACCCAGTATTTATTGTCATTTATTTGGGCTTTTGACTTGTATCGTCAAGAGTATGTATTTTGCGCTAGGTGATGCACTAAATAGGTATGTTTAACAGGTATCGCCTGGATCACCTAGCGTCTACTCTAGGTGATACATTTCAAAGCCATTCAGGTGCCTATAACGGACATTATGTTATTAAATGACCTAAGCTGGGGAAAAGAGGTTGATCGGAAAAAAACAAAAGAGGTGACCTGTGAAACCGCTTGCGCTGTTCCTACTGCTGCTGCTGACATTTCCAGCCTGGGCAGATTTTGACGATGGTCTGGCCGCATACAAACGCGGCGATTACAAGGTGGCATTGCAGGAGTTTCGCCCTTTAGCCGAGCAGGGGTTGGCTGAGGCCCAACGCAACCTAGGCGTGATGTACCTTCTGGGGCGGGGTGTGTCGCAGGATAATGCCGAGGCCGTGGCGTGGTTCCGCCGCGCCGCTGAGCAGGGGCATGCCGGTGCCCAAAACAGCCTGGGCAGGCTGTACGTCCAAGGGCGGGGTGTGCCCCGAGATGAGGCCGAGGCCGTGGCGTGGTTCCGCCGCGCCGTCGCGCAGGGAGATGCCAGTGCCCAAAACAACCTGGGCAGGATGTACGCCGATGGGTGGGGCGTGCCCCGAGACGAGGCCGAGGCCGTGGCGTGGTACCGCCGCGCTGTCGCGCAGGGGCTGGCCGGTGCCCAAAACAACCTGGGCGTGATGTACCTTCTGGGGCGGGGTGTGCCCCGAGACGAGGCCGAGGCCGTGGCGTGGTTCCGCCGCGCCGTCGCGCAGGAGGATGCCGGTGCCCAAAACAACCTGGGCCTGATATACGCCGATGGGCGGGGCGTGCCACGAGATGAGGCCGAGGCCGTGGCGTGGTTTCGCCGCGCTGCCACGCAGGGGTATGCCGGTGCCCAAAAAAAACTGGGCGTTATGTATCTTCTGGGGCGGGGTGTGCCGCAGGAAAATGCCGAGGCCTTGGCGTGGTTCCGCCGCGCCGCCACGCAGGGGCATGCCGGTGCTCAACGCAACCTAGGCGTGATGTACTTCCAAGGGATGGGTATGCCCCGGGATTTTGTCCAAGCCCACCTGTGGCTCAATCTGGCCGCGTCCCAGGGGTACAAGGACGCTATAGAATTGCGCGACCAAGTAGCCTCCCAGATGGCCTCCGCCCAACTGACCGAGGCCAGGAGCCTGAAACGCGAATGGCTGGAAAAACACCCCCTCTGATCGGCGCGTCCCGTATGGGTCACGCTAGCAGCCCGGGCAGTGTACATAATTAGGTGTTATGTTCAAAAGCCTCTCTTTGCGTTTACTCCAGATGATACATTTGCGCCGCTTTTCGGGGTGTTCCACGCCACCTGGATTTTTTCGCGCTATTCAGGCTGATTCACTCTTAGAACGAGGGACGTGATGCCTACGATTAAGCTACTGCAAACAGACTTTGGTATTGCTCCAGTCGAGGGACTGAATCACTCTTCGGCCAAGAGCCCGGGTCGATGCGACACAACTCCGTTAACCGCCAACCCAATAGCGTGACGCTCAGCATTCCAATCCGACCGAACGGAAGGACAGCTCTCGCCCCAAGTGATTCAGGCTGAATCACTCTTCGGCCAATAGCCCAGGTCGATGCGACACAACTCCGTTAACCGCCAACCCAATAGCGTGCCGCTCAGCAGTCCAATCCGACCGAACGGAAGGACAGCTCTCGCCCCAAGTGATTCAGGCTGAATCACTCTTCGGCCAATAGCCCAGGTCGATGCGACACAACTCCGTTAACCGCCAACCCAATAGCGTGCCGCTCAGCAGTCCAAATCAACCGGCCTCACCCCAAGTGATTAAGGCTTAATCACTATTAGAACGAGTGGCTGATGCCGACGATTAAGCTACTGCGAATAGGCATTGGTATTGCACCGGTTTAAAGGAGTCCGATCTACCCCCCGGACGACGCTCCAAGTGATTAAGCCTTAATCACTCTTCGGCCAACAACCCTTAGAAACGGTTTGAGAGCCAGGGGGTTGTATGGGTAAGAAGCAGATCGATGAAGCCACACTGATGGCGTTAATTGAAGCTGGCGTAGTGCGGGAAGCGGTGATTACCAGGATCAGACACCAGGGCGACCATAAATGGGCGATCCAAGTAAAATATGGCCTCAACACGCAGATCCTGCGCTCTAAACGCGAAGCGGTCAGGTTGTTCCATACTATAGATACTGCCGCGAAGCTATTATTTGAATGTGGCATGTATCAAATGAGCGTGGATTACAGTTGAGAGATCCCCATGACAACACGAAAAACACTACGCCAGCTGCGTGACGAGATTGCCCCACATAGCTACGCACGACGCCAGGCGATTGCCAACGTCAGGCTCGCAAATTTACCCGTCACACCCGAGTTGCTGCGCGTATACGAACGCTACACGAGGGGTGAAATCACGCTAGAACAAGCGTTCAGAGAGCTGAAAATCAACGCAGATGGGAGCGTAAACGATTCAACAGAATGATTAACTCAGGCTGCATGTATTGATACACGTCCTCGATGTCGAGACAGTGAATTTTATCGATATACTTGTCATCTGTGTGCGCCTGGATGCGCTCCAGGTGCATTTGCTCGAATACATACACTTTGTCTGCCCAGACAAGCATCTCTTCAGTACAGAGCATGGTGTGGTTCCTCTTACATTCTTTTTCGCTTAATCCTGCGGATCTATAAACATGTTGAGGCATTTCTTCACGAAAAAGATCTTCTGCTGTACGCGAGCGTTGAATATTGGCTGTACACAGAAACAAGATTTTCATAAGTCAGTCATGAGTCAGTTTCATACAAAGTCATTATGACGTACTCAATGAGTACGTCGTTTGATCCTCTGCTCGATGTTTTGCTCGCAACCAGCCTCCAGCATGTCCGAGATCCACTCACGCTCAAGACCGATTAAAAGGGCTTTGGCTGCTAACCTCCCCAGCACTATGTCCTGCTCAAGCGCGCCCCCCGACCCTCATTGCTCTGATGACCAGGGAAACCCCCTCACGATATGCTCCACCATGTCGCCCTCCTCGATCTCAACCTGGGATAAGCGTGGCATCGATTCAGACCGAACGCTAACGAAATCTGTTCAAGCTAGTGCTAGCTAACATGCTGATTAATAGATACTTTTTAATGCATTACTGAGTTCTAAACAAAGGATGGGGTTATTAATGGGGTCTGAAGCCCATAGGTACGAAAAGTTACTCTAAGCTGCGGACCCGCATGCAGGGATTGTGAGGGCAGAGCATTAAAGACCCTCGGCTACCCGATTGGGCTTCGTATTCACTACCATAATTGCCGGAGATGAACTTGAACTTGTCCGGAGCTGGAGGATGGCCAGTATTCGGGGTTAGCCAAAACAACCTTGCCTAGTTCAGAGTCTGAGAGCGTGTACGCGAATATTTCGCTTTCTATTGTGTGTAAGTGATTCACGCACTCCTCGGCTCTGCTTTGCAGCACTGCGTATTCGGCCTCGATTTCTTTGTTCAAATGGTGGTAGTCGTTCCTATCGTTGAATATTGCGTTTGCCGCATCCAATACAGACGATGAAACGTGACTGTGCTTGTGTAGCCGGCTCCACCGGAACTTAACGTCCTTGCCTGGCTTTATGTTGTGATAACCTGCCAGGAATAGAGATAGAGCTTCGACGTACGCCTGAGAAATCGAGATACAACCGTAAAAGTACCCCGAAACGTACATACTGGCACATTCTGATGCTGCGACGGCGAACCAATGGTCAGGAATGAAGTTCTGAAGCTCGACCTTGGAAGCTCGTGCGACGCGATTCTCGAGGTCCGCTTCGGAATAGGATTTCATATCGCGCCTTGTTAGCTGTTTTTTCACGATAAATCATTTCCCAATGCCAATAATAGCTCTTTGAGCTATTACATCGAATATATGCATGTCGAGTTACGACTCTTGTTCTCTAGTGTAGACATGTGTCATAAACTCAAAATTCTGGATAGTGGCGTATTGCCGTATGTGAGAAAAGCCGCATTTTCTTAGTATGCCTTTGGCACCACAATTATCTGCCGAGGTAGTCATGGTTAGAGGGTTGCCTCGATATTGACGTTCCCATTGATCGGCCATCGTCTTAAGAGCTGCTTTACCAAATCCTTTACCCTGTTGTACTGGCAAGATACAGATAAGTATATCGGTGCCTCCAGCTTTAGGGTTGTCATGGGAACTGGCGTAGCCGACTTCAACGCTATCCTCAGTGCTTTCAATTATGTAGTAAAAATTGTCCTTTCTACAATCGCACGTTCGATTGCCTCTACGGTTGTATCAAGCACACCACCCATATGCGCTCTAACCTCAATGTCTGTATTCAATGCATGTATCAAGCGCGCGTCAGCATCATTTGCAGCACGAATTCCAATCAAAACGCCTGGCCATGGCAAACTCTCGTTGATCTTACATTTCATCACAGTCTCGATATCTCTGCGCAGCTTAAACACGATTCCAGACAACCAAAAGAGATTAGTCAGATTGGAGTACACTTTAACCTGACGTCAGGACTGATAGCCAAAAGTGTCAAGATAGAGTTATATTTCCAATTTATGGGCGTCGACCTTTGAAAATCATAGACCCTAAACTGACATTTTTCGTTCTTAGAGTAACTATTCGCTCCGTTGGTGCTCAAACCCCGTAGAGTGGAGGATTGAAAATCCTCCGCTCCATGGACTACATACACCTCCAATATTCACTAGAATTAAGCTATGGAAATACTATCTGAATCGGAATACACAGCTGCTTTAAAGCGCATCGATGCGTTGATGGATTCACCGCTGGAAAGCCCTGAAGGTGACGAACTCGGCGTTCTGGTGGCGCTGGTTGAGGCATACGAAGCGCGGCATTACCCTATCGATACGGCAACGCCGATCGAAGCCATCCGCTTTCGGCTGGATCAGCTCGGCCTGGGAGGCAGTGCAGAAAAGGTGCTGGAAGCTGCTATTGCGCTGTTTGAAGGCGATGCCGACGCCGCTCGGCACTGGTTGGAGCAGCCTGCGTTGGGCCTGGGGGAGCGCCGCCCTGTTGATGTGATGAACACTGCCGCCGGGCGGGAAGCTCTATATCTGCTCATTCAGCGCCTGCGCCATGGCAGTCTGCCCTAAGCATCCGGAAACGCGTCATCGAGGCTTAAAAATGTACCGGTGTACCGGATGTACCAGTGTTTCCGGCACAGAGAAAAGCAGTGATTTACTCGTGCTTGTTGAGTCAGCGTTAAACGGGTCAGAATGTGACCCATTTAGCCGCCTTAAACGGGTCACTACTGAGTGGTGCGCCCCGAGGCGGAATAGTTCCGGTGGCACGGGGATTTTCAATCCTCTGGTCTGCTGACTTCAGCATTATAAGTCACTTATAGTTACTGAAAATCAGGGGCTAGAACCTAAGTTCGGCGCGTAACTCCAACAATGTTTGGAGTTGGTCACGAGGGTTTTCAACCCCCTGATCTTTCGAATCGCTAACTCCAATCATTCGAGTTAGCGAGGAGCTTTAACTATTGGTGACCAGAGGCGGAATCGAACCACCGACACGAGGATTTTCAATTTTTATTGGATTTCTGTTGATCTAAATAATTCAATCCCTTACGACGCTATAGCCTCTTGAAAATGTAAGAAACTTAGTCACAACTTGATAAGTTAAGGCTTACGCTGACACAAGGTCACATATAAGAGTTTCATATAACTATATATGCTAACGGTTGTTGCACCGCAATATAGGGGTCTGTAATATCCCTTCATCTTTTTTACTTTAATGGATCTATAGATATGTTTAACGATATTCCAGCTGTTGATTTTTCTGCCTTTGCTGCTCCGATTCAGAAAATTATTGATCTGAACACCACAGCCATCACCAAGGCATTTGAGGCGCAGCAAGCCGCAGCTAAGGACCTGCTGAGCCTGTCCCAGGCCCGCGCCAAAGCTGCTATGGAAATCAAAGACGTCGATGGTTTTACCGCATTCGTCACTGAGCAGTCTGAAATTGTCAAATCCAGCATTCAAGAACTGACTGATAACACCCAGGTTGCTGCTCAAGACGCAAAAGCATACTTCGGAGAAGTTCAGGCTATCCTGACCGAGAGCCAGGAAGTAGTAGCTAAGGCGGCTGCTCCAGCCCCGAAGCCAATTGCCAAAAAAACAGCTTAATTTAAGCTTCATTTTCTAAAAAGGCCCCATCAGAAATAATGGGGGCTTTTTTGTGTCGTCTAGAGCCACTTGATGATGCCCGAATCTGCGAATCCTCGACGTCCGCTTTTCAACCTGCGAGTTGGCGGGTGAATCCATATATTAGCAATTCATAAAGGTCCGGTTTGTGTCAGGAGCGGACATGCTTGCTAGTCAGTGAATCAAAATACCCTATTCTCAACGCCGCACCAGCCCCTTGAACGGCAGTTGCCGACACTTTCCAGGCATTCGCAGGTTTCTAAAAAATAATCTGCCCCCACTTCCCTAGAGGAACATCCCCTTGAGCATAAAGAAGAAGATAATGGGCAGGCCCGCCCCTGCCGGCAGGGTCACCAGACTGTGCAATGATGCTCATGGGTTTTACCTATCAATAATATTTGAAATTCATTTGGCCAGTAGCAGCTGTAGACGGCTGCCAACTTGCTGCGCTTTATCAGCCAGATCACCGATCAGGTTGATTACCTGATACAGGAACATCGCATCAATCGCGTGCATCTCTTTCTCTACCTTGAACAGAGCTAAGCGCACTTCGCGTTCCATTTCGTCTGCATCATGTTCCAGATCATCCAGTTCGTGGATCATATTCTCGACGATATCGACTTCGTGGCCACGAAAGCCTGAAGTTATCAGCTCATCCAGCTCGTGTAGGGCGGTTAATGCCTGAGCCGATGCTTTCAACGATGAGCGGACATACTCTTTCATCAGCGGGTGGATAGCTGTAGGAATAGTCATCTGACGGCCCAGCATCAGGCCGGCGATATCCTTGGCGCGGTTAGCAATCTTGTCTTGCATGCGCAGCAATTCCAGCAGATCAGTACGGGGGACCGGCAGGAAAATACTATCCGGCAGATTCTTGCGAACTTCCTTTTTCATTGCATCTGCTTCGCCTTCCAATACTGCGATCTTGTGTTGTACCTGCTCGACAGTAGCCCAGTCCTCCGCCATCACTGCATCAAAGAACGGAATCAACTCAACAGCACAGGCTTGCGCCTTGGCAATGTGCTCCTGCATTGGTTTGAACGGAGAGCGAGCAAACATCTGCAAAATAGGGTTGTATGTGGCCATAAATGCACCTGGTTAGAAGCGTAACAGTCAAAATAAAACATAAACGTCACACGCTTGACATAAAGTATAGTTATTAACGTGGTCAGTGGTGTTGTTATGCCATCTAAGCTGGAATTCATTGAGCGGCAGCTTTGTATCATAAGCGACCTGTTGGCTACCGAAGGGGGTGGTAAGCCTCATTAGGTCGCTTTGTGCCAGGGGACTAAACCGCTATCGCGGTAATGGGTGCTATCACTAAACAACTGCACATGCTCATATCACCGAGTTTCTTAGCTGCATTGTCCTATGAGAACGGAGGGTATTTTCCCTTCGCTTCTTGATAGGAGCATAGCCATGACGACTCTCAACCGACCCATCAGCCCGCTTCGCCAACGTTTGATCGACGACATGACCCTGCGCAAGCTAGCATCCAAGACGCAGTCCGGTTACATCCGCGCCGTAAAGAGGCTGACACGGTATCTAGGCCGCTCACCCAATACCGCCACGTCTGAGGACCTGCGACGCTACCAGTTACATATGGTCAACAGCGGCGTTTCACGCATCACTCTCAACGCCACAATCACCGGTTTGCGCTTTTTCTTTGAGGTCACGCTGGGCCGTGTCGATGCTCTTCGACTGATGAGCACGGTGCGTGTCCCCCGCAAGTTGCCCACCGTGCTCAGCCCCGAAGAGGTGACCCGACTCTTGGATGCGGCATCCTCGCCCAAACATAAGGCAGCGTTAGCGGTGGCTTACGGTGCCGGCTTACGCGCCAGTGAAGTGGTGGCGCTGAAGATCAGTGATATCGATAGTCAACGCATGACGCTGCGCGTCGAACAGGGCAAGGGGCGTAAAGACCGCTTCGCCATGCTCTCTCCAGCGTTGCTCAACCTGCTGCGCAACTGGTGGCGCATTGGACACTCACAAGGCCTGATGTTCAGTGATGGCTGGCTGTTCCCGGGGCAAAACCCCATCAACCCGCTCACCACTCGACAGCTCAACCGTGCGTGCCATACTGCTGCCAAGGTCACTGAACTCAACAAGCGCGTATCGATGCACATCCTGCGTCACAGTTTTGCAACCCATCTGTTGGAGCAGAAGGTCGATATCCGGGTGATCCAGGTCTTGCTCGGCCACAAAAAGCTGGAGACCACCGCGCTCTATAGCCAAGTCGCCACGCGAACATTGCGCGAAGTCAAAGGCCCGTTAGAGTACCTGACACTGCAACCGCCTGCTTAAGCTCCGGTCATGCCCCAGCAATCACTGGAGGTGGCGGATATTTTCCGTGCCTGCGGACCCGCCTGGCGTCAGACACGAGCGGGACATCTTAGTCTCGGCCAGCTCAAAGTGATGTCGGCGATCGAACGCTGTCGCCGTGCCGAATTGGGTGGTCACGTGCTGTATTGTGAACGCTGCGCTGAGGTTCAGATCGCTTACAACTCGTGTCTTATGGAGAGT
>JBALVQ010000129.1:0-10473 GCA_036960915.1 Amphritea sp. | reverse complement strand
AACCGACACCCTACACATTGAATGGATAACGCAACAGTTAGTTCAGACATAGCCTAGTAAATGGTAAGACGCTGTTTTAGATTAGCAGTATTTAGGGAAGCTGCGAATAAGTCTAATGCTTTTTCTGCGGGCTATAGAACGGCCAGTACCCAGAGGGCAAGTTAGAGTAAAGAGAAGGGGTTATAACTAAGTCTTGCAGGTATGTTCTGCCCAGCAGTGCTAAGGCATTTATCGGACACAGCAAACTTCTTAGAAAAGCTGTTCCTCGTCCCTGGCTTATTTGGCAGCGTAGCGGTGCTGTTGTTTCTTGGTTTTTCGAGCAACTTAACCAGGTCAGTTACGCCAGCAACTGACTGAATTTCTTACTTTTTAGGCTTCTTCTTGAAGATTTTTAGCAGCTTTTTCTTAGGGTCGGTTTCTTCAGTTGGCAGTGCTTTTTCAAAACGGCCCTTCAAATCATCCAGACGCTGTTCTTTGCGCTTATGCTTTACTTGATTACGCTTACTGCTAATATCGACAACCTTATCACTCATAGGTATTTCTCCCTAACTCCGTTAAAAGCCTGCATCTGCACTATAACCTATTGTACTTTTAGCGCCTAGCAGGCTTTTGTAGAGTATTAACTCTGCAGAATTTTTAACGGTAGCCCCAACAAGGCATCACCCATGCTGCTGCAATACCAGATGATAGCTATCAAGCCACCGACAGTCACCAGGTACCAAACTGTTGAGAATAACTGCCCGTAACGATCCAATGGAAGTAGGTGGCTATGGTGACGACCGCGCCACTCCATGAATATTTCGATACTTCCAATAATCAACAGAAAGCCCAGTAATGCGAGACCTAAGCTGTAACTCAGGAAAACTCCGCCGATAGCAGCAACAGCACAGAGCACCAGGCCGACAATGGAATTCATTGAAAAGGTGATGCTCTTCAATACATGCCCACCATCCAGCGGCAGAATGGGTAGCAGATTGAATAGATTAAGCAGGGCATTGAAGGCACTAAGACCAGCAAAGAATACCTCTCCTGTCAGCCAGTAAGCCAAGAGGCTTAATACCGATAGTAGCAAACCAAAGCATGGCCCCATCAGAGAGATCACCACATCCTGCCAGCGGGTGTTTATCTTTTCATCGCTGAGAGCCAAGCCGCCAAGAAATGGAATCAGGTAGATGCCTTTAGTTTTCATGCCAAAATATTTCATCGCTCGAATATGGCCGTACTCATGTACTACTAGGCAAGCGATTAGCGCCAGGGCAAAGGGCAGGGAGAAAAACCAGGCATAAGCAGTAAGGCTGGCGCCAGCAAGTCCCACTTTGATCAGCTTGGCACTTTTCAGTAGCTTGAAACCCAGCGCAGCAAGTCCCACCAGGCTAAACTGCTTCTTCGCCGGCGCTAAGGGTTGAGAAGGTACCTGACGCTCAACATCCCGGGTATTACGTTCGCCAGTTACTACCGCTTCATCATTTATAAATAGCGAATATTGTAAAGAAAACGGCTGCCACTGCAGATCAACAGCCAGACGTAAGCGCAGCACTTCACCATCACCGGCCTGTAACTCAAACTCGTGCAGGCTTTCACCGTTAAAGTTTGCCGTCGCATCCAGGCGGGAAACCGGCGTGTTATTCCAGTACAGCATCTGCCAGCCCGCCATGGAGCCTTCCAGGCGAATCGAATGACCCTGGCAATCCAGATTCAGTAATTCCAAGCTAAAGCCTCTTAATCTATACGCTTAAAGTAGGGAAATCGTTGCGCTGATGGATGGTTACATAAGTCAGCGGGTTATAAAAGCACTACATTATTTTCTCATAAATATAAGGCGGCATACCGGTTTACCTTTATAATCCAGCAAAGAAGTCTTACCCGGCTGTAGGGTGCCACCTGAGGCGCCACATCCATGGTGCACAGCCTTTTGGCGGGACTCAGCCCTACGAAAAAAGTTACACCCGACACATGTGAGAGGCAGGTTGGGTGCAGCTGATTCTTGTTGGAGGCGCGCCTCGCACCGATTAGGAGGTCATTCGCGGCGAGGCGCCGCTCCCACAGGTTCCGCTCTACCCAATGGCCAATGGCCAAAACACTTCGTGGGCCACGCTGAACACTTCGTGGGCCACGCTGAGCACTTCGCTGGTTCCCTAAGTTCACAAAGTATAAGGATATTGCACATTTGTCGTTATAATCAGATGCTTAAAGCTTTCCGTTTCAGCATTCAGTAGACAAAATATGCCATCATCTAACACTTTCCCTATCCTTTACACTTTCCGCCGTTGCCCGTATGCCATGCGTGCTCGACTGGCTATCGCCTATAGTGGCGTTCAGGTTGAACTGCGCGAGGTAGTACTCAAAGACAAGCCTTCGCAGATGCTGGAGGCCTCGCCAAAAGGCACCGTGCCGGTATTGGTGCTGCCCAATGGTAAGGTAATTGATGAGAGCCGCGACATTATGCGCTGGGCTCTACAGCGCAATGATCCTGATGGCTGGTTGTTTGCAGAAGATAACGATTGGTTATGGGAAGCCGAGGGGCTGATTCAGGAAAATGACTTTGTCTTTAAGCAGCATCTTGACCGTTATAAATATGCAGATCGTCATCCCGAACATACCCCTGCGTATTATCGGGAGCAATGCGAGGTTACCCTGCAAAAGCTTGAAAAGCACCTGCAGCGCAATAACGGCTTTCTGGTAACCGATAAAATCACCCTGGCCGACATGGCAATATTTCCTTTCATTCGCCAGTGTGCCCATGTTGATCAGGAATGGTTTTTTCAAACTGGCTATACCGAACTACAAACCTGGCTGACAGCACGGATAGAAGCAGAGTTATTCCATGCAATTATGGTCAAATTCCCTCAATGGCAAGCAGGGGAGTCAGGCGTTGTTTTTCCTGCATAAGACATTAAAGCATTGCTTATAATCTAGATTAGATGTTATTACTAATGCATTGATAGTTAATGATTAAATGACTATTTGTAGCGCGATTTTGCGTGTTTTTTTAGTAGCGAATCCAGAGGTATATCCTATAACTTCTGCAACTGTGACGAACGCAATTTCCTCCTGGTGCGGTATACAAATACTGTACCTTTTGATCGCCGGCCAATACCCGGCGTATACTTGTGGAGATTAGACCGTCAAAGTTAGATAGGCTCCCGCAACAGCCTCACTATACTTTGTTTCTCTTTACGCAAAAGTTATGGAAAAGTGTGCCGCTGGACCAAGGGCAGCCTCTACCCCTCAAAAACAAAGCAGGTGATTTACAAATGGATTTTAATCAGGTGCGCTATTTTCTGGCGCTGGCGGACACGCTGAATTTCACCCGTGCGGCAGAGAAGTGTTATGTCTCTCAACCGGCGCTGACCCAGGCGATTCGACGCCTGGAAGATGAGCTGGGCGGCACATTGATTCACCGCAACGGCCGTCATACTGAGTTGTCTGAACTCGGAAAACTGTTACGCGGACATTTTGAGAAGATAGATCATGCCAGGCACATGGTGCGAGCGACAGCAAAGGCCGTTACATCAGGGGAAATTGCTGAACTGCATATCGGCATTATGTGCACCATCGGGCCCAGAGTGCTTACTCAACTGCTGAACAACTTCCAGCTGGAGCATCCGATGGTTTCGCTGGTATTGCACGATGTAACGCCGAACTCTATTCCCGAGAAGCTAATTTCTGGTGAGATTGATGGAGCCTTCTGTGCACTTCATGGTCCGGCTCATCCCCAATTGCGCTATTTCAATCTGTTTGAGGAAGCCATGGTCGTGGCTTTCCCTTCCGGACACAATTTTGCCGATATGAGCGCTGTTTCGCTGCGTGAGATTGCAGCACAGCGCTATATCGATCGCGAGCTTTGCGAATTCCGTCACGAGTTCCTTGAGTACTTCAAAGACGAGAACCTCCAGCTTGAGGTTGCGTTTCGTAGCCAGCGTGAAGATTGGATTCAGAGCATGATTCGTGACGGTGTTGGCATTAGTGTCATTCCGCGATTTTCATTGCTGTATCCCGAACTCGATCACCGCCCTATTAAAGATCCGACGCTGTCCCGCAGCGTTGAGTTTGCGGTGGTCGATCAGCAGGTAGTATCTGCCGCACTGGATATGCTCATGATGCATGTGGATAGCCATGAGTGGCGGATTCCCGAATAGTTTTGTGTTTGTATTTATCGTCCAACTTTCTGATATAAAATGACATTGTTTTCAGCAAATATTTGACTTGCTATAAGCAATAGTTATAGTTTTTCGTCAAATAACTACTTCTCAAACTTTATTTTCATGGCTATACTCGATCTTGCAAATGCAGTTCTATGCGCATTGCAGTGGTTGAAAAACCCAGTCATTTCAAGGAGGAGTAGTATGACTGAGAGCAAGCGAAGCGGCAGTTCCAGGCCGCTATCCAGTCTCACCCCCATTCAGTTTGACGTCACACAACAGGGAGTGACAGAACGGGCATTTGATAATGCCTTTTGGGATCACAAGGAGCAGGGGATCTATGTCGATATCGTTAGCGGCGAGCCACTGTTCACCTCGCTGCATAAGTACGATTCAGGCAGTGGCTGGCCCAGTTTTTTCCTGTCATTGGCACCCGAAAATATCAATGAGATCATAGATCGTAGCCACGGAATGATCCGCACAGAGGTGCGCTCGAAAAAAGCCAATTCGCATCTCGGGCATGTATTTCCTGATGGTCCTAAAGCATCCGGTCTCAGATACTGTATAAATTCTGCCGCCCTGCAATTCATCCCGTTAGAAAAGCTTGAAGCACAGGGCTATGGCGAATATGTAGCGCTTTTTGAATAATTTAAATCGGTTGCGGGCGGGGCAAGGTGAGCCTGATACGCCTAAAACCACTAGGTAGTAATAACTAAGGAAGGGAAAATAAAATGACAATAAAAAATAGAGCACTAATGGCAGTTGCAGCTACCGGTATTCTTGCGTCGGCATTGGTGGTTACGCCAGCAGCCGCCGGAGAGTTCTTCACCATCGATAACGGTGAACTTCAGCGTCCAGCCGGGTATCGTGAGTGGGTTTATGTGGGTACTCCAGTCACGCCGAACGAGCTCAACAATGGCAAGGCGGCGTTTCCTGAGTTTCATAACGTCTATATCGATCCGAAAAGCTGGGCTGAGTGGAAAAAGACCGGCGAGTTCCGTGACGGCACTATCATCATAAAAGAGCTGGTTTCTGTGGGTTCGAAGGCAGCTGTCAGCGGCAGCGGCTATTTTATGGGTGACTTTATCGGGCTCGAGGCAACCATTAAGAGCAAAAAATATTTCCCCAACGAGCCGGGCAACTGGGCTTACTACAGCTTCTCAACACCGGATCATAAGACATTAAACGCCACAGCGACTGCATTCCCGAGCGCAGCCTGTAACGCCTGTCACGCAGCTGCCGCTGCCGATGACTTTGTGTTTACACAATACTATCCAGTGCTGCGCGATGGTAAAGCCGCAGGTAAGAAAGCCGCCGGCGGGATGGATGATAAGTTGATGCATATGATGGGGAATTAATCATGCGTCGCCTCAATACAACCAGCATAAGGCTGGCTCTTGCGGCGACCATTGGCTTAAGTATGTCATCAGCCATGGCTGATGACAGCTTTTCGACTCAAGCCGATGGTGACTCCTTCACACATTCAAATAAGTACGTAAGCTTCGATTCAAAAGGAAATTTACTCCGTCCGAAAAATTACCGAGAGTGGATTTTTGCAGGAACCGGGACAACGCCTAAATCTGTACACGCCGATGTTCTTTTTCCTGATTTCCAGAACGTCTATATTGATCCGGTCAGCTATCAATATTGGAAACAGCATGGTGAGTTTCCTGAAGGAACAATTCTGGTAAAAGAGCTGATTCATAAAGGTCTTACAGACTCCCCCGTTGGCAAAGGTTTCTGGCAAGGAGAATATCACAGCCTCTCTGCAGCTGTGAAAAGCAAAGCTAAGTTCCCAAATACTTTCAAAAACTGGAATTACTTTAACTGGACCAACAAGGTTGAAGGCGTTTTGAATGAAACAGCCGCTCCATTGGGTGAAAGGTGTTCCAGCTGCCATATCGAAAATGCAGCAGAGGGTACCGTTTTTTATAACTACTTCGCGGTACTCAGGGACTCTAAAGGTACCGGCGAAGCCCCAGAAAATGCTAACACCCGCAAGGGCTTGTCAAAATCAAACTAAACCTCATCCTTATAAGGAAATAAACGATGAATTTAGGAATCAAGTCTACAATTTTAGCCACTGCAATTACTGCAATCTGTATGACGCAGGCTTTCGCCGGATCGGAATCCTACAATTTCGGGGAAAATAATAACAAGGTTATAAAAGCCCAGACTGCGGGCGGTGACTTTACCGCGCCTGGTGACGTTAAAATCGACTTTTATGGCCATATGGCTTTTAAAATAACCTCGCCAAAAGGTTTGACCATGATGATCGATCCCTGGCGAAATGATCCGACAGGCGCATTCGGGGTATGGTATCCAAAGGATTTCCCTGAAGTTCCCGTAGATATTGCGATGTCCACTCACGCTCACTTCGACCATGACGCCCTATACCGTACTCACGCTGCAATGAACCTGGAGCGGATAGCAGGTACATTTCAGTTAGGCGATGTAAAAATTAGCGGTATCGCGGACAAGCACCAGTGTCACGCGCCGGGTGAAATTAACTGGACAAAATACCTGAAGAACACATTTTCCCTGGATCTGGAAAAAATGTGCCCCGACAAAAGCCCGATGAGCTGGGATAATGTTATTTATGTAGTAGAAACTGGCGGACTACGGATTGGTTTCTGGGGTGATAACCGTCCTGATCCGGGCCCTAAAGCAGTGGAAATGCTAAAAGATCTTGATGTTCTAATCATGAACATTGACGGCTCTGGACATATTTTGTCCTACGCACAAGTTGACAGCATTTTGGAGCGTTTCAAGCCAAAAACTGTGATCCCTGGCCATTACCTGGGTCCTGCCGTGCCGGCCTCTAGCCTGAAGACAGCTGATGAGTGGGTGGATCAGCAAGCAGACGTGGTCAAGCTGGGGGCTGCAGAATGGGTAGTTAACCCTGCAACGGTAAATGGCAAGAGCAAATCAGTTTATTACTTTGGTAGCAACTATAAATCTGAATAATGCAGACACCTGTTGCTACTTTTGCGCAATACATCAATTAACAGGTGAACACGATGAAAAAAAAATATAAAACAGCGTTTGGCCATGCTGCTGTAGTTGCTGCCGTAGTGATTGCCGGAATAACAGCTTTGCCTGCCAGCGCAGCTGACAAGTTTTCTCCATATGTAGATGAGAAAGGAGCAATCAGCTTCCCCGAGGGCTTTCGCACCTCGATGGTACATCTGGGATCCTGGTTTGTACCCGAAGGCGGTGCTAGCGGTTTCCATGATGTGTATACCGAGAAAGAATCGGTTGAAGCATTCCGTAACACCGGTAAATTTCCCGATGGTGCAACGCTTGTCAAAGAGCTCAGAGCATCTGAGGCCGGTGATTACACAACCGGTAATGGCGTCAGTCATTCGACTTCCCAGCTTAAACAGTGGTTTGTAATGGTTAAAGACAGTAGCGGTCGTTTTGCGGACAACCCTCTGTGGGGCGACGGCTGGGGCTGGGCGCTGTTCAAACCTGATAAGCTCGGCAAGAATGCTGCTGCTAACTACAAGGATGACTGTCTTGGCTGTCATGTCCCGGCCAAGGAAAACGACTGGGTATACACTGAAGCTTACCCCCTGTTAACAGAGTAAACGCGCTTATCCTTAAACGCTCCAGTTGGCTAACCTGCCGACTGGAGTATTAGGCCCGCACAATCGGAAGATCCTCCCAACGAGTGGTATAGGCCGGGGAGAGCTTATTACGCTTCATCTGCCAACCATTCCTGAGACTCTCACCTGCAAACCAGATTTTTCCCTTGCCGCTATGATTGATATTATCCAGCGCCGCCATCAGACGAACTGAACTGGCCGATTCTACTTTATCAAACAGAGTCGGCTGGAAAGTACCCGGAACATACAGGTCCGAGAGCATGATCCCTGCCTTCATATAGCGATAGCCCTCGCGCCAGATAGTCCGTAGCAGTGCGGTCGACGCTTGAATAATGCTGCGGGTATCGGTAACAGGCACCGGTAATAATCGGGAGGCGCTCTCACTGTAGAAAGGATCGGTCTGGCTGTGGGGATTGGTACGTATAAAAATAGAGATGGATCGGGCGCTACTGCCTTGCTCACGCAACTTCTCGGCGGCTCTGGCGCTGTACTGGCAGATCGCAGAATGCATATCCGGGTAATGGCTAACACGCTGGGCAAAGGTGCGACTGCAGAGAATTTGCTGCTTCGGCGGTGCGCATTGCTCAAGCTCCAGGCAGGACTGACCGTTCAGCTCGCGTACGGTTTTCTCCAGGGTGACTGAAAATAGGCTACGAATCCATTTTGGATCGCTATCCGCCAATTGCAGGGCGCTACTGATGCCGCTGTTTTCCAGTTTTCTGGCCAGTCGGGAGCCGACACCCCAGACTTCACGTAGCGGTGTAATTGCCAGTAGGCGGCGTTGGCGAGCTACATCGCTCAGATCGACTACACCTCCGGTTTTGGGATATATTTTCGCCGCATGATTCGCCAGCTTGGCCAGCGTTTTCGTTGGTGCAATGCCCACACAGACATGCATCCCCGTCCACCCATAGACCTGTTCCTTAACACTGAGCCCATAGTCCAGCAGGGAGGTACAATTATCGACACCGGTGAGATCAAGAAAAGCTTCATCGATGGAATAGACCTCCGTCCGGGGGCCTAATTTTTCAAGAACGCTCATTACCCGCGCCGATATATCGCCATACAGCGCGTAATTGGAAGAAAATACCGCAATGTTCTCGCGATCAATTATCTCCTGCACCTGATATAAGGGAACCGCCATCTTAATGCCTAATCGCTTGGCTTCTGCGCTACGGGCCACGATGCAACCATCATTGTTAGATAGCACGACGATAGGCCGACCACGCAGGTCGGGGCGAAACAGGCGCTCACAGCTGGCATAGAAGTTATTACAATCCACCAGAGCGAATATTGATTTTGTATTTATCGATTCTGCGTTCATGACTCTGTAATCTAAGATGATGGGCGCAGATGATGAATCACCGTCGTAACGACACCGAACAGTTCCAGGGTTGAATCCTCGCTAATCTCGATGGCAGAGTATGCACTATTCATCGGTACCAGCTGCACCGCTGGACTGGTATGCAGCTGCTTAACGGTAAACTCACCATCGACACAGGCAATCACGGTGTCACCATGGCGGGCTTTCAGAGCCCGGTCCACCACTAGAATATCGCCGGAAAAAATACCGGCCCCGATCATCGAATCACCTTCAGCGCGAACAAAATAGGTCGCAGCAGGATGCTGGATACAGAGTTCATTCAGATCCAGAGTCCGCTCGATGTAGTCCTGGGCGGGCGAGGGGAAGCCTGCCGGAACAGCGTCGTTAAACATTGGAATTCTGCAGGATAGAAGGGCCTGATAACGGCCCAGAATTGTCAGGTGCATAATAAATAAAAACCATATACTGTACATATAAACAGTATAGTAGTTTGAATAGTTGTTACCGTAAAGACCAAACAGAAAATTTTAAATGTCCCGTCCCGCATATATCTCGTTTCAAAAACTGACCTGGTTTGTTAGGGAACCTACAAACAAGTCCCTTGGGCCTCTGGCTTTCAGAGCGATCTGAGATCACGGCAACGATTACAGCCATACTGGTTGTCTCAGGAACGCCTGCCGGACGATAATCGTTAACATAGATATCGGGTCGCTCTGGAAGCCCCGATGGGCGGGCTCTATAACGGCCACCTGCTTTGTCAGCCAGTTTGAAAAGGTCCAGACATTTCACTGCACTGTCTTTCGCGCATATGGCCGTTCTATAGTCCGCAGAGAACATAATGGACTTATTCGTAGGTTCCTTAGTCTACTTGAGCCGAAATGTCGTAGCTCCGAGAGCTCCCCAGGCATAAAGTAGTCAAAAAGGAGAGCGTTATGCGGGCGGAAAAAACAATCAATGGCTTGATGAGTATGATGAAAGCCACCGGAACCCTACCAATAAACTGATCCACTGGATTATGGTTCCAGCCATATTCTTTACAGTTTTCGGATTACTCTGGTCGCTGCCTGAGGCTGGATGATGGCAAGCGCCTGGTTCAATTGGGCAACACTGCTAAGCGTACCAATATTGCTGTTTTATCTCCGACTGTAAAATTCCGTATTAACCTCCGCTAAAAAACGGGTGGAGTGGAGGGGGATAAACCTTGCCTCTCAAGTGTTTTCAATCTCCCTGCAGTATGCACCTACTTGACCAGGCGTGCTTTGCTCTCCCGTATGAGTGTCCGTCGTTATTGCCCCTTTTTGTTGTCGCCCTTTGTTATCGCTATGATTAGTCCCTTACATTGGCCGCTATTTTTAGGCTCATCGTTGATTACCGGGGAGCGCCTCTTAAATCTTCTGAC
>JBALVQ010000128.1:0-10614 GCA_036960915.1 Amphritea sp. | reverse complement strand
ACGATACTGCATAGTATAGCTTGTTGAAGACTAATGACCGCTGTGTGGCGAAAGCTGTCGCTCAGAACGGCACAGCCTATGTCAGCTTTCCGATCTCAAGGTGGCTGACCCCAAGCGCGAATCACCAAAAGCCTCATCGCTCCTTTGGCCGATAGCTGCCCCTCACCACATACGAAATTCCAACGACCTGAGTGAGCCCTGAATGGCAGCTGTATGACACATTCCTGACACTCCTGAGCAGGGCCAGGCTAACTATAATTTATCAGCTTTTCTAACTGCTTATATTGCTTATAGAGCCGGTTAAAAGTCTTCTGGTGCATCCCTTTCCTTTTCTGCCAACCTGTACCTTGCTCATACGTCTCAAAAATTCGCTCCCCGAGCTTATGCTTCTTAAGCAACAGCCTTCCCCGTCTATTTTCACTGTTTGATCGATATGGCAGCCTGTAACAGTGCCTGCACAGGAACAGCTCACCGTAGCCACATAAGACTCCTACACGTTTTCTGCAACCAGGGCACTGAAACCATGTCCTGTAGCCGCCAAAATGGCAGGGGGTGAACTCAAACAATATACGCTGTTCGATTGCTTTCCATTCTCCACCGCTCAGTCGATGCTGATATTTCACTAACAGATATCGCTCAGTGCATTTGAAGCCGATACTGCTTTTTGATTTACCGCCTACGCTCCAGGATAGAGTCCCGGATACCCCTGGACGCAATAACCCCTCACGCCGCAGGTAACGGACGTCGATGCGATTAGTCTGCTCTATTGCGACTTTTGTATTGATCCTGTAGTAACGACCGCTACCTACACCACCCATAACATCCCCTTTTCATCCGAATTCATTAGGCAACCCAAGGTTTTCTTAGGTTTTAGGCCTGATACAGCTGGCACCGTAATCGTTGGTTGCCTTTGGCCTTTTCCCTTTAGTTGCTACCTTCGCTAAGTACGATATTCGACCAAAAGCAGACAGATGCGCATCCGAATCATCGCGCCTGACTAAGTAGTAACAACCTTTAGGCGTATACGGTTTAGGATGTCCCCACCCCGTCCAAATCTCTTCAATCAACTCAATGACCCGCTGTGGGTGCCGATTTTTATTTCCATCCAGTATCAGAACTAAGTGGTAATGCTGAGCGGCAGCCTCCTCATGCTCACGACACCAGATAAAACCCATCCTGGCTTGTCCGAACTTCAGCGTTACCTTCTTGCGCAGCTTACGGAAGAAATCTGTTATTGGCTTATTGGTTGCGGTATAGTTTTTTAAATGCAGATCAATGCGGACTACCAGCACCTTGCAATGGTGACTTAACATGGCATCAAGCTGATCCGCAGAGCGCTGTAAGATTTGAAGGTAATGCCCCGCTCCCTTCATACTGTCAGCTAACACAAACTCTCTACCTGCAACCACCAGCACACCACCGTCAACTACCTTCTTCACAGGTAAGCATCAGACGGTTAACTTCACTCACCTCAGCAAGAACAAGTACTGCTGTAGTAATTGAATAGACTGTATAGATACTATGAATTACCGAGCACCTTTCCCGGTTAGCAACCTGCTGCGGGGCATGCGCAGCAGGTACTTCAGGTAGAAAGATCGAAGTTTTTTGGGGGTACACTTTCAGAAAACAGGTATTCACCACTCACCCCCTGCGATATCGGCGATGAGTTGGTGGATATCTGTCACTTTCCAGACGGTCGTGCGCGAACCCAGTTTGTAGGACGGAGGAAATCTTCCCGACTTGACACCCTCCCACCAGGTGGTTTTCCCAATGGGGATAACTAGCAGAATCTGTTTTAACCGAACATAGCCGGTATCGGGGATTACCGAACTAGAGCTAGCCCTTATTGAAGCAGGATACTGGTTAGTATCAGGAGTGGACGAATAATGGTCTTTAGCGGACATATCAGTTCCTTAATGAATAAACTGATATCCCATTCTCCGCATATTTTTTTGCCAAGCACGGACAACTAAAGGCTCAATTGTCCGCTATTAATACCTTGATTATTTGGCTTTTTTTTGCTGCTCCCGCCAGCGCCGATACCCTCTCAAAAATGAATCTACATCAGGCCATATCTCAGGATTCTTATCCAAAAAGCTCTTAGCTACGCTAGCCTGAGCTGGTGCTATCACCTTACTAGTCAGTGTAAGTTCTTCCCCGTCTTCAACTTGAGCTGCTGCTAAGCGCGCTGCACAATCATACATTTCAATCTCTTCATGAAAAGCTGAATACACACTGTCGGTGTATATCTGCGCAGAGTGATTACCCACCTTACTCTTCCGCTCACCATGGAATAACTCTTCATATTCAACAGTTCCGCGCTTAATGGTGTAAGTATCGAAGCAAAGCTCCAATCCCAGCTGAACCTTTGGCGGCGGGATAATGCCTATGGCAAGGCAGCCTCGATAAGCCTCCAGAGGCGTCTCATAATCCAGCTCCACACCCTCTGGATCAAAAAAACCCTTCAACGGATGACTTTGGAACCCATCTGTCCACTGCTGCACAAGGTCTTTTACACGAGCCGGCTCCTTCTCCAGTAGCAGTCGGTAATATTCATTGACTGCATCCCAGGTATTTTTAACCATCACTTATTCCCCTTGTGATCCGAACCGCAAGCTGACAGTAGGGTGTATCAGAATATTACTACCAGAAGCTTCAGCCCTTAGCTGATCAAGATAATCCGCCCATCGCTGCATCATCACACGACGCTGTGGTAGGTGTTTAGTACGATTGTATGCCCGCCCCAGAGTGTCCTTAACGGCATGCGCCAGCTGATGCTCAATCAGCTCGACTCGTTCCCCCAGCACCTCATCCAGTATCGTTCGTGCCATTGCACGGAAACCGTGACCAGTCATTTCGTCCTTGCTTATGCCCATATTACGAAACGCCGATAAGATAGCGTTGTCACTCATAGGCCTACGCGGGCCTCTGCCCGATGGGAACACATACTGCCAGTTACCCGAAAACAGCTGTTGCTCACGAAGGATTTCAACGGCCTGCTTGCTCAGCGGCACTATATGATCCATACCCATCTTCATCTTTGCCGCTGGGATACGCCATTCAGCCGCCTCCAGATCAATTTCCTGCCACTCCGCTTTGCGCAGCTCCGATGGTCGCACAAACACCAGTGGCGCTAGCTTTAAAGCAGCCTTAACAGTGGCGGTGCCTTCATAGGCATCCAGCATTAATAGTAACTTGCCGACTTTCGCGGGTTCTGTAATTGCCGGGAAATGTGATTTTTTAACTGGTGCCAGCGCACCTTTCAGATCCTGCGTGATATCTCGCTCTGCGCGCCCTGTAGCAACTGCATAGCGAAAAATTTGCCCTGCTATCTGTTTTACCCGATGAGCGGTTTCTACCGCGCCACGATTTTCAACACGACGCAAGCAGAAAGGAATTTCGGTGGTTTAATATCATCAATCGGCAAGGTGCCAATATATGGAAACAGATCACGCTCCATTGATCGAAGCACTTTCTCGCTATACCCAGCTGACCATCTGGCACTTTGCTGGATCTGCCACTCCCGGGCCACTGCTTCAAAGTTATTCTGGTATGACTCTGCCCGAGCGGCTATCTGCGCCTGTTTGGCCTGGGATGGATCAACACCCTGCTCCAGTTTTTCCCGGGCCTCATCAGTGGCTTTACGGGCTTTTTTCAAAGTAACTTCTGGGTAGACTCCGATTGATAACAGCTTTTCTTTACCGACGAAACGGTATTTCAAACGCCAGTATTTTGAACCTGCTTTGGTAATGAGCAGGTACAAGCCACGACCATCGGCAAGCTTGTAATCCTTATCTCGGGGTTTGGCCTGTTTAATCTTGGTATCAGTCAGTTTCATCAGGTCACCTACTGGTAGAGCTAGTGAATGCCTTCCGTGGAAACAATTTGGGGGTATATGGGGGTATATGGGGGTATCTGAAATTGAAATTTAAAATGTACCCCCCAATATACCCCCAAAATTACCGGATGGTAAGGGGTCTTATCGGACAAACCAGAGGGTAGTAGATACAAAAAAGCCAGCAATTACGCTGGCTTAGAAGTGTTTCCGGATTTTACCGGACAAGGAATTGGTGGAGCCTAGCGGGATCGAACCGCTGACCTCAACACTGCCAGTGTTGCGCTCTCCCAGCTGAGCTAAGGCCCCTTACCAAGTGGCGGCTATATTAATCATCCCCCCGCAGAGTGTCAAGCAAAGAAATTCATATTTATGGGGCTAAACTTCGTTTACTTTCAAACGTTTAATCCAGACACAACAAAGCCCCGATTTCCGAGGCTTTTATTGGTTCAAACCAGCCTTAATAAAAGCGGTTTAGCCCAGCGCTTTGGCCAGTTCGCGGTATTCTTTTTCCCAGCGCTTGGCTTCTTTCTTGGATGGACCACCCATGATGTTTAACGCATGGCGTACCCGGGCACGGCTCATGTCCGGGCCGAGGATCTGCATGGAGTCCACGACGGAAACACTCTGGCTGGTGCCGGCAATGGCAACGAAAATCGGGAACAGGATATCGCGGATCTTGAAGTCCATCGCCTCACCCAGCGCCTTAAACTGGCCAAACAGATGATCTTTGTTCCAGTTTTGCTCAGCATCCAGCATCCAGGAAGCAAACTGCAGGATACGACGAATATCACCGCTCTCCAGTTTCTTATGCTCAAAGCTCTGTTGCGTGATCGGCAGCATACCCGACAACAAGAAGGAGGCAACCGGTGCCACATCAGAGAACTTCTCTACCCGTTGCTTGATCAGTGGAATAATTTGCATCAGGTATTCAGGGTTCAGAGCCCACTGCTGGAACTGCGCAGCAAACTGCTCGTCGGACAGGTCTTCACGGATCCACAAACCATTCAGCCAGCTGAGTTTTTCCTGATCGAAGATCGGACCACCCAGGGATACCCGGTTTACATCGAAGTTTTCGATCATCTCATCCAGGCTAAACTTTTCCCGCTCGTCCGGCATTGACCAGCCCATACGCGCCAGGTAGTTCAGCAGCGCTTCGGCCATGTAGCCCATACGCTTGTAGTAGATGATGCTGGTCGGATTCTTACGCTTGGAGAGCTTGGATTTATCCGGGTTACGCAGCAGCGGCATGTGGCACAGCTTCGGCATCTCCCAGCCGAAGTAGTTGTACAGCAGCTGGTGTTTAGGTGCGGAGCTGATCCACTCTTCACCACGCAGTACGTGAGTGATCTCCATCAGGTGATCGTCGACAACGTTTGCTAGGTGGTAGGTCGGCATGCCATCGGATTTCATCAGAATCTGGCAATCCACCTGTGACCACTCGACTTCAATGGCACCGCGCAGCATATCGTGGAACACACAGACGCCCTCTTCCGGCACTTTCATACGTACCACGTACGGCGCACCTTCTGCTTCACGCTTGGCAACCTCATCAGCGGGTAGCAGAAGGTCGCTCTCTTTCAGCGCGCTCTGCAGGCCCTGTTCGCGGCGCTGGTTACGCAGCTGGTCCAGTTCTTCTGAGGTGCGGTAGCATTTGAATGCCTTGCCTTCGTCAAGTAGTTGCTGGGTGTACTTCTGATAAATATCACCGCGCTCACTCTGACGGTATGGACCGTGAGGACCCGGCTTATCCGGACCTTCGGCCCATTCCAGCCCCAGCCAGCGCAGGGAATCCAGAATCATCTGCTCTGATTCAGCGGTACTGCGGGTCTGGTCGGTATCTTCGATACGCAGAATAAACTCGCCGCCGTGCTGGCGCGCAAACGCCATGTTAAACAGTGCGATGTATGCGGTGCCTACGTGCGGATCACCGGTCGGGGATGGTGCAATACGGGTACGTACAGTCATCGGAGTAAATTATCCAAACTGATTAATAGAAATTGGCGAGCATTATACCTGCTTGGCTGTTATGCGCCTATATCTGGTTAGGGAACCTCCGAAAAAGTCTATTGCGCCTCTTGATGTACCTATTGAGCATAGCCTGGCCCCAGATCACAGCACAGCCATGAACAAATCACATATTTGCGCACCAAAATTGCGCACCAACGTTACGCAATTCCGCTGTCTAATAGAATACAAGCCCCGTAATTAGGGGGTTGGCACACTTACTGCTACCTCATTAATCAATGAGCATTAGCTAAACGTTATTCACAACAAAGAAAATACATAACAAGTATGAAACCAGCCCACACAACAACAGAACGCGTTCTGGTTATCGACAACGATACGGCTCGCTCAACATTGCTTGAAGAGGCCCTGAAAAATCAGGGCTACGATGTTGTCTGTCGACTGAATGATACCGAAGGGCTGATCAGCAAGGTTGAACAGGTTAAACCGGACATCATTGTTGTCAAACTGGACTGCCCGGACACAGACATGCTTGAGCATATGTCGACACTCAATCAGCACAGTCCACGACCGGTGGTAATGTTCGCAGAGAAAGGTGATAACGACACTATCGAGCAGGCGATTAAATCAGGCGTAAGCGCTTATGTAGTGGATGGTATGAGTGCAGATCGACTCCAGCCGATTATGAATGTGGCAGCCATACGCTTTCGTGAAAACCAGGCTCTGAAAAGCGAGCTAACCGATATGCAAACCCAGTTGGCTGATCGCAAGTTGATCGAACAGGCTAAAGGGCTGGTGATGAAGTATCAAAAATGCAGTGAGGATCAGGCCTTCACAGCCATGCGCAAGATGGCGATGGATAAGGGGCAGTCACTGGGCACCGTCGCAAAAGATCTGATTACGGCACTAAGCGGCTAGAAGTTGTTTGAATTGGCCCCTGTTGTAGGGTGCTGGTGAAGTATGAACCGCAGCGATCACCTGACAAATTGTGCGGTTCGCTCCGCTTTACCCCATGGCCAATACGCTGAGCACTTCGTGGGCCACGCTGAACGCTTCGCGGGGCATGCAAACCAGCACCCTACATGATAAAAAATTATTAATTTGAGCAAAGGCGCTCGAGAACTCTCCTTCACATAGGTCTATGGGAGAGCTTTTCGGACGCTTTTTTTTTGCCCTGAAAACAGTTTTTTAGTTCGACATCGATTTTTAAGTTCAACCGTTTTTTAAATTCAATTTAGGTTTTTAAGTTAAGCAAGAGGACTTTATTATGAGTGGCACCTCAAAACTGAATATCTTCTCCTTCACCGGGAAGATGAAGATTCTGCACTTCAGCTGGATGGCTTTCTTTATCACCTTCTTTGTCTGGTTTAACCATGCACCACTGCTTGGCGTAATAGCCGAGACACTGGGACTGACCAAGGACGAGATAAAAACCTTGCTGATTCTTAACGTCGCTTTGACGATTCCAGCACGTATTATCGTCGGCATGCTGACAGACAAATACGGCCCGCGTATAACCTACGCAACGCTGCTGTTTCTCGCCAGCATTCCCTGCTTTATGTTTGCCCTGGCGGACAACTTTGCAGAAGCGGCTATTTCGCGTTTTCTGCTGGGCTTTGTCGGTGCCGGTTTTGTGGTAGGCATACGCATGGTGAGCGAGTGGTTCCCGGCTAATGAATTAGGCACCGCGGAAGGCATCTACGGTGGTTGGGGCAACTTCGGTTCTGCCGCTGCCGCAATGGCGCTACCGACCCTGGCACTGTTGTTTGGCGGAGAAGATGGCTGGCGCTACGCCGTAGGTCTAACCGGGCTATTCAGTCTGATCTTCAGTTATATCTGGTATAAAAACGTTACCGATACACCTAAAGGATCCACGTATTTCAAGCCGAAGAAGATCGGGGGCCTTGAAGTAACCAGCAAGGATGACTTTGTGTTCCTGCTGATTATGAAGATCCCTCTTTACGCGGCACTGGCGCTGCTTACCTGGAAGCTCTCTCCTGCCGGTGTGAGTATTCTGAGTGATATCGCAGCCGTCAGTATCTATGTGGTATTGATCGCGATCTCTATTTACGACTGCTACAGCGCCTATAATGTTAACCGTGAGATATTCATTACCCCGGTGCCTGAGATCGAGCAGTACAAATTCAAGCAGGTAGCGGTGCTAAATGTGCTCTATTTTGCGACCTTCGGTTCAGAGCTGGCCGTTGTCTCCATGCTACCGCTGTTTTTTGCCGACGTATTCGAGCTGGATATGGTGGTCGCCGGTTTGCTGGCATCTGCCTATGCCTTTATGAACCTGATGTCGCGCCCCGGTGGCGGCTGGATCAGTGATCGCTTCGGACGTAAGAAAACCCTGCTGATTCTGACCGCTGGCCTCGCCGTCGGCTATGCCGTCATGTCGATGATCGACAGCAGCTGGCCTATAATCGTTGCAGTGGTTGCGGCGATGGCATGCTCCTTCTTTGTGCAAGCCGGTGAAGGCGCCGTATTTGCAGTGGTACCGTTGATCAAGCGTCGCCTGACCGGTCAGATTGCCGGAATGACTGGCGCGTACGGTAACGTCGGCGCCGTGTTCTATCTAACTGTCTTATCAATGGTCAGCTACCAGACCTTCTTTATGGTGATCGCTGCTACCGCAGTACTTGGCTTCACAGTCCTGCTGTTTCTTGAAGAGCCCAAGGGGCATATGGCCGAGATTAATGAAGACGGCACAGTTGAACTGATCAGCATGACCTGATTAAGCCTTATTTAAGGTTCTGCGCCAGATAGCGTGGAACCTTTATGTAGGGTGCCGGTGAAGAATGTGGGAGGCGCGCCTCGCGCCGATTAGGAGATCATTCGCGGCGAGGCGCCGCTCTACCCAATGGCCAAAGCACTTCGTGGGCCACGCTGAACGCTTCGCGGGGCATGCAAACCAGCACCCTACCGCGCGCTGTGAAACTTTATTTTGGAGGCAGGGCCGAATGACGACACAAGCCGAAATACCGTCGGGGACTAATCAATCAGCCATGCAGGTAAGCTCAACAAACAAAACCAGCCCGCACACCGAGCTGGTTGTCCGCTTTGGCGGCTACTCGACTGCCGGACAGAAAGCGCTGAATCAGGATGCCTTTGCTGCGCACCTGCCGGTAGATAGTGGCAATCGTTATAAAGGCGCCGCTGCCGCTATCGCCGACGGTGTCAGCAGTTGTGAAGACTCCCATATCGCCAGCCAAACATCGGTCACCGGCTTTATGGAAGATTACTTCAGTACGCCGGACAGTTGGAGCGTCAAGCAATCCGTATCGCGGGTGATGACCGGCCTGAATAGTTGGCTATATCAACAAAACAGCGGCCAGCCTGCATACCGCGACAGTATGCTGACCACTTTTTCTGCGCTGGTGATCAAGTCCAATACGCTGTATGCCTTTCATGTGGGTGATTCTCGCATCTACCATTTCCAGAAAGGCCAGCTGGAACAACTTACTCGGGATCACACCCGCACTGAACGGGGGCGCAATTACCTGGCCCGCGCGCTGGGTGCAGACCGTCATCTGGAGGTCGATTTTTCACAGCATGACCTGCAACAGGGCGACCTGCTCCTATTGACCACTGACGGCGTCCACGAATACCTATCCAGCACAGGAATCAGACAAATACTGGCCACAGAAAACGGCAATAATCTGGAGATAGTTGCCCAGGCTCTGGTTGAACAGGCACTGCATAACGGCAGTGATGATAACCTCACCGCATTGCTGGTAGCCGTTGATCAGCTACCGCAGGAAACCCTGAATGAGCATCATCGCCGCTTGACTCAATTGCCAATTCCTCCAGTAATGAATGTCGGCAATCGAATCGACGGCTATGAGGTACTGGAGGTTATTTTCAGCGGTACCCGCAGTCATATGTACCTGGTGAAAGATAGCCTTTCAGGGGAGCGCTATACCCTGAAAGTCCCCTCGGCCAATTTTGCCGACGACCCTCTGTATCTGGATGGTTTTATTCGTGAAGAATGGGTGGGCCAGCAAATCAATCATCCCAATGTGATGAAGACCTGCAAGCCTGAGCGGGAGAAAAACTTCCTCTATTACCTGGGGGAGCACATCGAGGGCATTAATCTGCGGGAATGGATGCATGATCACCCCAGCCCATCCCTGGATGAAGTGCGACCGATTATTCGCCAGGCAATAAAAGGCCTGCGTGCATTTCAACGCCAGGATATGGTGCATCAGGATCTGAAACCCGAGAACATCATGATCAACCGTGATGGCCAGGTAAAAATCCTCGATTTCGGGACTGTCCTGATCGCCGGCGTCAGTGAGTTGGGCTCACCACTGGAGAAGTCAGTACCCCAGGGCTCGGTAAACTATATTGCACCGGAATACCTGATGGGAGAACGGGGCAGCTTCCGCTCTGATCTGTTCTCTCTGGCCGTCATCAGTTACGAGATGCTGACCGGGAAGCTGCCATTTAAAGAGCAGTCGGTAAAACGGGTCAAAATCGGTAATTACACACAGCTGGATTATCTGCCGGCGGTTCAGCAGCGTAAAGATCTACCACTGTGGATGGAAGGCTGCCTTAAGAAGGCCCTGCAACCCAATCCGCATCATCGTTATCAGGCGTTATCTGAATTCATACAGGACTTTACCACGCCTAACCTGCAACTCGAGGCGAGCATACGCAAACAACCGCTGATCGAGAAGAATCCGTTGCTGGTCTGGCAATGTCTTTGCGGAATTTTACTAGGCGCTAATGTTGTTCAGTTGTTGCTGCGATAGCTAGTGGCTAGTGGCTAGTGGCTAGTGGCTAGTGGCTAGTGGCTAGTGGCTAGT
>JBALVQ010000127.1:0-10618 GCA_036960915.1 Amphritea sp. | reverse complement strand
TGTGGCGCCCCAGGTGGCGCCCTACAATACTTAATATTGCCTTGGGGTTGGATCTGCCTGAGAAAAAGATACCAATCAGAAGATTTAAGAGGCGCTCCCCGGTAATCAACGATGAGCAAAAAAAATACCGTCTGCTTTGATAAGTATTGTTTTGCTTTTTTCTTTTGATTTTATCGAACAACGAACGAGCAGCGCTGTTTGCTGTGTTCGAACTACGAACGAGCAGCGCTGTTTGCTGTGTCCGAACTACGAACCACGGCAGTAATGCTAACTAAAGTTGAGTGGTTAACGGGGCTAAAGTTGAGTAAAATGCTCAACTTTAGCCATGAAAGCAGAAGTATATAATGACCCGAGAAAGACCGACACCGCCCGAAGATTATGAATGCTGTGGCAGCGAATGTTCCCCTTGCGTGTGGGATACCTACTATGAAGATCTTAACGCCTGGACTGCCGAACAAAAGGCCGCAAAACTGGCTACTGAGCTCTCTATCGAGCGATAAACAAAGGAAGCCGTCTAACTTCCTTTGTAAGGCCCCCTCTCTAACCACAGATTTCACAGCTGAATCAATCTTTCCAAAAGGGCTTGCTGATTTCCTGCAGCGCTTCTGCCCGGCTTAAACCAATGTCCTTCAGCAGGTGACTATTCATCGCAGCCAATTGCTGTCGGGTAAGACTATTTCTGCGCCAGCGCTGCCATAAATCTCTCAAGTGTAGTTTCGGGACAGCGTCACAGGCTTTGTGTGGATTAATATTTCTTGCGCATAACGTTGTATCGTTCATGACTTCGCCCTCTCAATTACTTATTTCATCGCTATAATCATTGAAAAAGCAACTACCGACAAACGAGAAATTTGTCTATATAATTAAGAAATACTAATGCATATCAATAAATAGATGAGATGAAAAGACTACCTCCCTTAAAAGCACTGCTGGCATTTCGCTATGCTGCCGAAGCACAGAGTTTCAAAATTGCCGCACAACACCTGCATGTTACCCCGGCAGCCATTAGCCAACAGATCAAAACGCTGGAGCAACACTTCGGCATGATGCTGTTCAGGCGACTTACTCGGGAGGTAGAGTTAACTAAGGAAGGCCGTCAATTACTCCCCTATATCAGTAAAGCTTTCACAATTATGGAAGATGGCGTCGCAGCACTGGCACAAGATCCGGAACCCAATCGACTCACCCTTACTGTACTGCCCTCTTTTGCCGGGCGCTGGCTAGTGCCGCGACTAGGTGGTTTTCAGCAACAGATGCCCGATGTGAATATCCATCTGTCACCCAGTTTAGGGTTAGCATCTTTCGACGCCAGCGATCTCGATCTTGCCATCCGCTTCGGTCGTGGTGAATACCCGGGATTAACCTCCCGACTGCTACTAGAAGAATATCTATTGCCTGTCTGCCACCCGTCACTTATTCAACAAGACCGCCCGATCCCGCAGCAACTCGCAGAACTACCGCTACTGGCAGATGACGCCCCGGATATGGAGAACGTATGGCCAAAGTTTCAACAAGCTCTTGGCGTGCAGTTACGCCAGGAAGCCACCCGGCTGCATGTATCTGATTCCACCATGCTGGTCGAAGCGGTGCTCAGCGGCCAGGGCTTTGCAATGCTGCGCTACAGTCTGGCTTACGAACTGCTGGAGAGGGGACATCTGATCTGTCCGATTCCCATCTATCTGAAATCTGAATTTGATTTCTATCTGGTGGCGCCTGAAGCAAACTTCCAACGCCATAAGGTACGGCAATTCGAAGACTGGTTGCGGCAGGAAATTAAAGTCATAGACACTAGCTGGACAGCGTTTCACACCGCTCGGCTGAACAAAGCGCAACCCCTGAATGAATAGGAAGCAAGCTATATTAAGAGACAAAAAAACCGCTCAAAGGAGCGGTTTGGTTTTCTTTAGTACCGAGAAACTCGCCACTAGCAACTTGATTTAATGAAACTGTTTCAGGAAATCTTCGTTGGTAAACACGAAGTCATTCTGTGCGGCAACGGAATGACAGCCACTACAGAAAGCATTGGTTTCTTCCAGTTTGCCATCGTATCCAGCAGCCCAGCCCCAGTTTTTCGCATCAGGCGTACTGCTCTCTCTCAGCTTTACCATAATCGTCAAATCGGTAGGCTTCTGCGCTTCGAAGGCGGCCAAATCATCAAACTGCTCCTTAACGATCACCGAGCCTACAGGATATGTATAAGGTGCAGTGCCTTGATTGGTTGCCAGGCCAATATCGTTTACGTAGACGTCTCTGTAGCCTTCGCGGCCCTTATGAACACCACTTACCAGACCGGTGGGATCGCCCGTTCCGGTGCGCCCTTCGGTGATTTTAGTCCAGCTTTTAAAATCAGCCCAACGGCTATCGGTATCACCGGAATAATCTGGCGCTGAAGCACAGCCAGCGATCAGGCCGCTGATTGATAAAAAGAGACCTACTTTGATAAAACTACTGGGTTTCATATTATTTTCCCTCTCCGTAGAGCACTCTGCTCAAATGAGCAGATACGGCCCCCACTGATTAAACACAATCAATTGATTCTTAGGCGATCAATCCGTGTGTATGCAAAGCAACAAACTATTAATCAAAACTATCAATCAAAAAACAAGACCTAAACCTGCGTGCGGTATTCAAGCCTATCGTGGCATTGATATTTTCATCACCCATCCTGAGAGATGAAAGTCGTTACCAATATCAACATTCATGGGTTTCCGTACCAAGGAGCCTGTCAGACTTAACACTAATCTACTGCGGAAAAGTCACTCTTGTAGTAGATAGGGGTCATATATTCCGATCTTTGGCGTTAAATAGCTGGCTATTCGCCACAAAAGATCGAAAAATCTGCCTCAAATCGCCTTCCCCTCGCTACGATCGGCCAAGCCCGACAGGCTCCTGACCAGGGCTTAATACAACCCCTTCAAGAGAGTCTAAACGCTACCCTCAAATTAATGAGGCCAATGCTAATACCCTCAGATGAAACCAAACTGAAAAATGACTTTTTTATAACTAATAGTAAAAACAAACTAACACATGGCTGAAATAGAAAGCCAGTTTTATTACCTGATAGCGTTTGAAAACGAGGGATTAGGCCCCTTAAGATATGGCGAATAAATCACGAGGGGGGAAAGATAAAAGAAGGTTTATAAATTAATCGCTTATCTTGTTAAACGGGTATAGAAATCGGTGTGGAAGCATTATGCTTTCACACCCCATCAGCTACGATTCATTCGTCGAGGTTTGTTCGATAACCTTATCGCAGATGTAACTACCAATAGGAATAGCCGATGTCGCCGCCGGTGATGGCGCATTACACACATGCAGGCTGCGAGGGCTTTCGGCAAACAGAAAGTCATGCACCAGGCTGCCATCTCTCATCACCGCCTGGGCACGGATACCCGCAGGGTAAGGTTTCAGATCAGCCACCTCCAGCTGCGGGCAGTATTTCTGTACCAACTTCAGATAACCCGGCTTCCACAGCGAGTTTTTGGTTTCGATGATGCCGGTTTTGATGTGGCTCTTCAGCACACGCCAGAAGCCACCAAAGCTCACCATATCCCAAATATCCCGCAGGCTGATATTGATACGGCCATAGCCTTCACGCTTCCAGCCCTGCACTGCGTTTGGCCCTACCGTTACAGTGCCGTCGATCATCCGTGTCAGATGAACGCCGAGGAACGGCAGATCGGGATCAGGGATCGGATAGATCAGATGATTGACGATCTGATTATACTTTTCCGGCAGCTGGTAATATTCACCTCGAAACGGAATGATCTGAAAATCAGTCTCAATCCCCAGCATCTTGGTGGTACGATCAGCCATCAGGCCAGAACAGGTAATCAGGAAACGACTCCTGAAGGTAACTGTCTCACCGTTGTGGAGCGCATCGACGCTGACATCATCTGCAGATTCGCTCAGACCAACCACTTTATGGTTGAGACGCGCATCTCCCCCCATCTCGATGAAACGCTCTGCCATCTTGGTGGTGACCTGCTGATAATTAACAATCGCCGTGTCTTTAACCAGCATACCGCCCAGGCCAACAATGTTTGGCTCGCGGGCTTTCAACTCTTCAGCGTTGAGCAATTCAACATCGATACCGTTTTGCTGGCAACGCTCAAACAAAGCATGCATGCGCTCCACTTCCAGCGCATTGGTTGCTACCAGCATTTTACCGCACTGATCGTAAGGCACACCGTTCTGCTCGCAGAACGCCATCGTTGCCGCAACGCCTGCCTTACAGAATTTTGCTTTCAGGCTGCCCGGCGCGTAATACACACCGGCATGGATTACACCGCTGTTATGGCCCGTCTGGTGTTTGGAATAAACCGCCTCTTTCTCCAGCAACAACACCTTCTTCCCGGGGAAACGCTGCTGCAACTGCCATGCGGTAGACATACCGACAATGCCGCCACCGATAATAATGTAATCGTATGTCATAACCTTTTTCTCTCATGCATTTTTAACAAAACGGCGGTGAAGGATTAACGCAACCACCGTAGTATATCAGCGCTTATCGCTGCACAGTATTACCTGGTGAAGTGGCCGCGCTGACGCAATAATTCACGACTTAGCTGCGGGTGAGAAACAAACTTATCGCGCCCGTGCAACCAGCAATGGTTCTGCACCACCAGCATAGAACCAACCGGCAGGCGTACTCCAAAGTAGTTAGGATCGGCTTCAATAGACTCCCCCATTTGATAAAGGTACAAACCTTCAGCCATGTTCTGCGGCTCAGCAAACTGATCGATAAACAACATATGCGGCTTACCGCTCTTATCTTCTTCGAAGAAAACCGGATGCGTAACTTTGGATTCTACTTTTTTCGATTTAGGTGCGCCCCAAACGATCTCTTGCTTGGCTAGAGGATGACGATAAAATTTATCCAGATCAGCCCAGTCATCAACGTGCAGCAACAAGGATTCACCACCTTCCATATTCGCTTCTCCCAGCTTCTGCATCAACACGAAGTCAGTCCGTTCGTTTACGTAGGTACCGTCGTTGTGCAATTCCATACGCCGGTGTGCCTGGCGCAAGTAGCTGTCAGAGTTATCATCATTGAGCACTGTAAAACGCGCATAGTACTTGCCGTACATCGAATCATGATTTGGCATGCCGATCAGGTGCGATATAGCGGTTGAAAGTTTAATTTCAAACTCGGTACGCAGCTCGCCCGCTTCGATGTTTGGCTCACCCTCATATTGCAACAAGAAGGCTGCAGTTTCACGGTCCTGCATGGTGGCGTTGAGGAATCGACCCAACGTATTTTGCGTCAGCGCATCTAGCTTATCTGCAACCGCGTAGCGTAAAAATGGCTTATATTCCAGCGCCTGCACCGGCCATTGAGCCATGGCATCTGCAAAGCCGTGAATTACGTCACTGCTTAGGGTAACAACCTGCAGACGCTTGTTCGCGGCGTAAGGTTTCACGGTAAAACCGGTTGGAACCAGTGGGGATTCAACTGCACGCAATAGAGCTGTCATCTCATTATTCTCCAAAACTGTCTTCGTTTTGTTTGTAAACTCATAGCTGTGCATTTTCACAACATCGTTAAAAACAAATAATGTCGACATTTTATAGCAACGTCAACAATTTTTTATTTAATCTTGCTTAACTATTTTTTTGCCTTCACTTAAAATATGACTCTCTCCTCACCAAAACAGTGACTTAGAGACTTTTTATACGATGATTGAACATATGGGTTATTCACCGTTCAACCAGCCGGGAAGAGCACAACAAGATGCCAGAAGCAGTCAATAACAGAACCGATAGTAAAACCGATAGCACAGATAACTTTGCCTCGCAGGTGATGGGGCAACTGAAGCAGGATATTCTTACCGGCTTTTTCAAGCCCGGTGAAAAGCTGCGCATGGCACGCTTGAAGGAGCGTTATCAGGTCGGTGTCAGTCCACTGCGCGAAGCTCTTTCACAACTGTTGATCGAGCAACTGGTGATAGTCGAGAACCAACGTGGTTTCAAGGTGCACCCAATCTCCAAAGAGGAGATGCAGGACATCTACGAAACCCGAGCCTATATAGAAGAACTCTGCATCGGTCTGGCCATTGAGCGCGGTGACGATGAGTGGGAAGCCGGTATCATGGCAGCAGCTCATAAGATGCGAAAGTATGCCGACCTGCTGGAAAAAGAACCGCACGAATGGGAGCGCCGTCATCAGGATTTCCATACGGCTATTGCCGCAGGTTGTCAGTCTCCTGCTCTGTTGCACGTGCGCCGCTCACTGTACGAAAAAGCCTCTCGCTATCGAAACCTCTGGCTGAAGAATAATATGGCAGACAGTGCTGTATTTGATGCCAACCAGAAAGAACACGATATCCTCATCGAAGCCTTGCTTAACCATGATTCAAGCCAGGCTAAGACGTTGATCCGAGAGCACCTGTTAGGCCCCAGCCGAGCACTGCTGGCAAGCGACGGTTTTGAATAAACCTGCTTCTGAATCCTGCCATAAACCTGTTACTTTATTGTAACCAGCTGTTAACAAAGCAGGTTTAGCCTTTTGCTCATTCGATTCTATATCGATTCCTTTTGGCAATACATTTTTTGCCAATACTTTTTTGTCGAGATTATAATGAATGACAACTGGATGCCTGTGATGAAAAAACTTGATCTTCAGAATGAGACTGCCAGCATGAACAACGATAGCTCTGAATTTTCCAGGATTATTGACAGCGCTCTGAGCCGGCGTCGCTTTATGCAAGGCGGTGCAGCTGCCATGGGACTGTTTCTGGCTGCCAACCCGTTAGCCCGGGCCGTAGCATCAGAAAGCGCTGCCGACAGTAAGCTGCTAGGTTTTAAACCAATACCTGCCAGTACCGCCGACAATTTTATCGTTCCTGAAGGCTATATTGCCAAGCCACTGATCTCCTGGGGTGATCCTATCCTTAAAGGCGCATCGGCCTTTGATGAGTCGGGTATGCAACCAAGCTCTGCCCAGGCTGGTCAGCTTGGTGATAACACCGATGGTATGAGTCTGTTTCCACTGTCAGAAAATCGCGCTGTGCTGGCAGTAAACAACGAATACACCAACTATAAACTGCTGTTTGATCATCAGGGTAAAGCGATGACGGCTGATGATGTTGCCAAAGCCCAGGCAGCCCACGGTGTATCCGTTTTCGAAATCGAGCAGCTGCCAGATGGCCGCTGGCAATATCTTAAGGACTCCGGCTACAACCGCCGTATTACTGCAAATACCGAGATGCTAATGACCGGTCCGGCTGCAGGCCATGCTCTGCTGAAGACCAACGCTGACCCTAGCAGTAAAAAAGTCCTTGGCACCTTTAGTAACTGCGCTAATGGCCAGACCCCATGGGGCACCTATCTGACCTGTGAAGAGAACTTCAATGGCTATTTTGGCGCTCCCGGTGCCAACATGGATACGCACCAGAAACGCTATGGTCTGGCAGCCGATGAAGAGCGTTACCAGTGGCACAAGTTCGATGAGCGTTTTGACATGACAAAAGAGCCGAACGAGCCACACCGTCACGGCTGGGTGGTTGAAATCGATCCGATGAATCCTATATCTATCCCGAAAAAACGCTCTGCCCTGGGTCGTTTCAAACATGAAAATGCTGCTGTAACCCTGGCAGATAATGGCCACATCGTCGTTTACCTGGGTGATGACGAGCGTGGTGAGCACCTTTACAAGTTTGTTTCTGAAAACCGTTTTAACCCTGACAACAAAGCCGCTAACCTTGATTTACTGGAAACTGGCACCTTGTATGTCGCCCGTTTTACTGCCAAAGACGGCGAACTAAAAGGCACCGGTGAATGGTTGGAACTAAGCCACGGTAAAAACGGCCTAACTGCTGAAAATGGCTTTGCCGATCAGGCTGAAGTACTGATCTATGCCCGTGAAGCAGCGACTATCGTTGGTGCAACTACGATGGATCGTCCGGAATGGGTTGCTGTTCATCCGAACAACCAATCGGTGTACTGTACTCTGACAAACAACAAGTACCGGGGCAAGAAAGACAATCAGCCAGTTAGCGGGCCGAACCCGCGCGCTGAAAACAAATACGGTCAGATAGTTCGCTGGAAGCCTCAGAATAGCGACCACGCCAGCAACAAATTCAGCTGGGATCTATTCCTCGTCGCCGGCAACCCAACTGTTCATAAAGATATTTATGCCGGCAGCCCAAACATCACCAACGAAAATATGTTCAACAGCCCGGATGGATTGGGCTTTGATGAATCGGGTCGCCTCTGGATTCTGACCGATGGTAAATACTCAAATGCGGGTGATTTTGCCGGCATGGGTAATAACCAGGTTCTTTGCGCCGATTCACACAGTGGTGAGATCCGCCGCTTTGCGACAGGCCCGATCGCCTGTGAAATTACCGGACTGACCTTCTCCCCAGATCAACGCACGATGTTTGTCGGGGTGCAGCATCCGGGTGAGAAAGACCAGCCATCTCATTTCCCGGCCGGTGGCAACAGCAAGCCCCGCTCAACTATCATGGCCGTGCAGCGAAAAGATGGCGGTATTATCGGCGCCTGATTAACGCTGATTACAGCCAAAATTTATTTAAAAGCGCCACTGCGCAGGGGCTTTTTTTCCTGCGCACGAGCAAAAACACCGTCCTTTACCATTCACGTCTAAACTGTGTATAGCAGCAAAATAACTACGGAGCTTCTGGGCAAGTCCGCCGTGACTATGCAACGCTTCACTCACTGACTTATCAGAGACTCCCTAGCACCCCTCCTACCGCAGGCTGCCGAGCTGCCTGACAACCTGAAAGAAGCATATGGGGTACCTTATGAGTGGCTCGTTTATAAACAATAACAGAGCACTGGTGACTGTCGCATTACGCTATAAAATCCGACATGCCACTGAACCCGACAACCCGGCTTTGATTAGCCAATGGCTTTCACTCGACAGTTGCCCCAGCTATTTAAGGATTGATGAGCAGCGGGTCCACTATGAACAGCAATTCCGATTACTTCTTGAGACCATAGCCGATGAATTGTTACCGGGCACCTGGCGCAGAGCCTGCCTCGATCAAATCCATAAACCCCTGACAGCTCTCGCGGAAATTGCCTTCTGCCACGACAGCATTCAACGACTCAATGTTCTCCACAATGAATTAAGGCTCACCTGCGACTATGTCAGTGCCAGCCTGAATAGACCCTCTTTGTGAGCGGGGGAGTGTGACATGACGACCATCCGAATTGAACAAGATAGCATGGGCGAAATGGAGGTGCCTGCCGATGCCCTTTATGGAGCACAGACCCAACGGGCTATCCTGAACTTTCCGATCAGCAATCAGGCGATGCCGGAAGCTTTTATCCGCGCGTTGTTAAAAGCAAAATCAGCTGCCGCCCGAGCCAACAGCAGGCTGGATCTGATACCCTCCAAAATGAGCCAAACTATCTGCCTGAGCGTAGAACGACTGCTTAACGATCCAAACCTGATGAGTCACTTTCCAGTCGATATCTACCAGACCGGCTCAGGTACCAGCTCGAACATGAACGCCAACGAAGTATTAGCTACTCTGACAGAAAAAATATATGGCCAGAGCGTCAGCGCTAATGACCATATCAATTATGGCCAGAGCAGTAACGACATCATCCCTTCCACCATCCATATCAGCGCAGCGATCGAACTGCACGAGAAGCTGTTACCGGCACTGCAATACCTGGTCAGCAGCATCCATCAAAAAGCCAGCTCGATCGCCCAGCATGTCAAGACCGGCCGCACTCACCTGATGGATGCCATGCCGGTACGCATGGACCAAAGCCTCAACGCCTGGGCGGCACAGCTGGAACAGAACATAACCAATCTGCAGCAGTTGCAACCCCAGCTACAGAGCCTGGCACAGGGGGGCACCGCGGTAGGCACCGGAATCAATGCTCATCCTGATTTTGCAGTGACATTCTGCCAGGAGCTGAGTGGGATCACGCAACTGGAATTTACCCCTGGCGATGATCTGTTTGCTCAGATCAGCTCACAGGGAACGGCCGTTGCCCTGTCCGGTCAGCTAAAAGCAACAGCTGTGAGCATTATGAAAATAGCCAACGATCTGCGCTGGATGAACTCTGGCCCATTGGCCGGACTGGGTGAAATTGAGCTGCAGGCACTGCAACCCGGATCATCCATTATGCCGGGTAAGGTGAACCCGGTCATTCCTGAAGCCGCCGCTATGGTATCGGCACAAGTAATCGGCAACGATGCCGCCATTACTATCGCGGGGCAATCGGGAAATTTTGAGCTCAACGTGATGTTACCCCTGGTCGCCAACAACCTTCTCGCCAGTATCCAGCTACTAAGCAATGTGAGTATTCTGCTTGCCGATAAGGCGATCGCTACCTTCACCGTAAATGAGACAAAATTGCAGGAATCCCTGGCCCGCAACCCGATTCTGGTTACCGCCCTGAACCCGGTTATTGGTTATCTGAAGGCCGCGGAGATTGCCAAGCAAGCGTATAAAGTAAAACGCCCGGTAATCGACGTCGCCGTTGAGAAAACAGACCTTTCCCGTGAGGAGTTAACTAAATTGCTAGACCCTGCCAAGCTAACCAAAGGCGGGTTGTGAAAGACTCTGTCTTAGCTATAAAAAAGGCTCATCGTTGATTACCGGGGAGCGCCTCTTAAATCTTCTGATTGGTA
>JBALVQ010000009.1:88024-94382 GCA_036960915.1 Amphritea sp. | reverse complement strand
AAATGGATTGAAATAGACCAAAGGAGGTTCGAGAAGGGCCAAATTAGTCCTCTCGGCCACGAACACTATCTATAAAACAAGCTGTTTATGGATGAGAACTAGCTAGTTGCTAGAAAGAGCCTCCTTAAGTCCGGCAGCTGGTATTTGAAATATGTGCGGTGTAAGGCTGTTCGTAGCCAGGAAAAAAGCTACAGGGCGTGATGTTTCTACTAAGTAAGAGCGGCGCCCTCGCCGCGAGGCGCGCCTCCCACAGTCCACAATGCGCAATCGCTTTTTCTCGCCACTAGCTAGCTCAGCGGCCTAGCTAATCGCGCTTGCGCATGGTCTCGACACTTAAGCGCCACAGTCGCGAAATGCATCGCGGGTAAAGTTCTCAATCCCCGTTTTTGTAACCAGAATATTATCTTCTATGCGAATGCCGCCATATGGCATTAACTCGTCCACCAGCGACCAGTTAATAACGTTACCTGCATCGCTGTTTCTCAGCGGTGCCAGCAGGCTGTGGATAAAATACAGTCCCGGCTCGATAGTTATCACATACCCCGCTTGCAGCGGGCCGGTTAGTCGCAGGAACGGGTGCTCTGCTGGCGGCTTCTGGGCGCCCGGACCAGCATGCTGCCATCCACCCACATCATGTACTTGCAAACCCAACAGGTGACCAAGCCCATGGGGAAAGAATGCCCGCGTAATCCCTTTATCAATTTGATATTGGCTATCAGCATTCACCAACCCGGAGCGTTGTAACAGCTCCGCCAGTAACTGATGCATGCGGCAATGCAGGCTGACAAAATCAACCCCAACAGCCACTTCGCTAGTCAGCTGGCGTTGTGCGGTATCCAGTCCGGCTACCAGCTCTGAAAAAAAACTGCCTGTTGGGGTAAAGGTGCGGGTAATATCTGCGGCATAACCGCAGTAATTAGCGCCCGCATCAAGCAACAGTGTCCGATGCTGCAACGGTGCTTCACGTTGTTGAAACTGGTAGTGCAATACTGCGGCATGCTCATTCAATCCCACAATATTGTCATAGGGCATATCCCGCTCATTATGTTCAATCGCACTGAGATACGCCTGATGGATCTGGTATTCACTGGCACCGCTAAAAAACTTCTGCTCTGCGGCCAGATGTCCTTTAATTGCAATCCGGTTGGCTTCACGCAGACAGTGACTCTCCCAATCAGATTTTACCTTCCGGTTTTCATGCAAGGCATGGATCACTTCCATGGGATTATGCTGCCAGTCATCCTGCGCAAAATCAGGCAGTTGCTCGCAAACCACCGCCAGGCGCTTCGGTTTAATCTGTGGTCGATCAGCTACCGCGATGATATCAAAGGCGTCACACCACCACTCATCAGGTAATGCTGGCGTCATATGCCAAAAATCATTTGGCATGGCGTAATACAGTTGCGGTTTACGCCCCGGTGTTATCAATATCCAACAGTGTGGCTGCTGCGTGACAAAAGGCAGCCAATGAAGAAAGTGCGGATTAGTCCGAAAGGCATAATGACTGTCGTCCAGAAAACGCGAATGGAGATGACCCGAGCCGATCAATAACCCGTCAAACTTAAGTTCATCAAGCATTGCATCAACAGCTGTTTGCAGTTTTTCAACATGCTTAAAGAATGATTGTTTCATCGTTAACTATTCTCTGGTTCTATGAGATGTTGGGGAATGCCCTGAGCTTCGATCTGCTGCTTTAGCTGCGACCAGAAATGGTGCAGATTGCTGTTAGGATTATGCCGCAATCGGTACAGACGAACCTGAAGTGAAATGTTCCACTCTTTTCCACCCGCCAATCCCAGCCGTTTGTATTTAAAGTTATCCTGCAACAGCATTGAGGGTATCCAGCCAAAGCCAAAGCCTTCCTTGATCATCGCCTTGGCACTGACCGAGTGGCCATTTTCATTCATGGTCACCAGATGGGGAGGATCCTGATGATGCGTTAAAAAATGCTGGATAACCGGTTGCATAAAGGAGCTACTGCGGTAGCCAATGTACGGCACCGGTTGGCGCTTGCTACCGGGTAACTGATGCAGGGGCAGGCCTTCATCATCTACCGCTGTCACGGGTACCAGCTGCTCTTCACACAACAACAGGTGTTCAAACCTGTCATCATCAAGCGCCTGAAAAAATTCAATCGAGGGATGCCAGTAACACAGCACCAGATCACACTCGCCGCTGGAGATTGCATTGACAAAGTCGGCGCCCATCCAGGAAGTCGACTTTAAATTGTGGTCGATTTCAATGTCTTCCTGTTCGGCAAAGGGTAACAACCAGGACTTCCAGAACCCCAGATACAGTGTCTGGGTGGCAGCAAAAGTGAGCCGACTCTTCTCTTGCTCGATAATATCGATGCAACGACTTTTAGTTTCGCGGTGAATCCTTGAGATCTGTTCAGCAGCCGACAGAAAAACACTGCCCGCCGGCGTCAGTGACAGTGGCAGACTGTTGCGGTCGATCAGTGTAACCCGCATCTCATCTTCCAGCAGCTTGATACGCCGACTGAGCGTAGGCTGGGCAACATTGCGCTCATCCGCTGCACGGGAAAAATTCCGTGTCTTAGCCAGGACAATAAAATCATCCAGCCACCTGATCTCCATAAATATCCCTTATTACTAGTGTTAAGCTTATTTTAGCTAGCAACCTGGCTATCAAGCCAGGCAGCAAAGGGATAAAGTACCGACTCACCCAGACGGATCGAACGCGCAGGCGACCAGCCACACAGGGAATCCGGTTGCAGATCATAATCCTTGAAGGGCATCTCCAGTGTCATCGATGGACAATTGAAACGGTGTCCGATCCAGTTAGCCGCAATGGTCATTGTCTCACTGCCAAACTTACCTGGCTCATAGCCCCGCGTCATCTGGAAATCAGGATTAACCGCCATCAGATCACGTTGAAATGTCTCTTCCTGTTGCAATATTGCGTCCGTCACTCCCGGCACACCCAGCTGGCCGGCTATAAAGTTACAGGGCAAGGCCTCATCACCATGTACATCCAGTAACAGGTCAACGCCGGTCCGCTCCATCATGTCGCGCACATAGAGCACTTCCGGACTGCGCTGGGCAGTCGGCTCGGCCCATTCACGATTCAGGTTGGCCCCCAGCGCATTGGTGCGCAGGTGTCCACGAACCGAGCCATCAGGATTCATATTGGGTACCACATAAAACACCGCCTGCTCTCTGAGCTTGCGAGCCAGGGCATCGTTCTCATCCAGTAATCGCTCAAGGAAACCTTCAACAAACCATTCAGCCATGGATTCGCCAGGGTGCTGGCGAGCAATCACCCAGAAGACTTTCTTCGGCTGCTGCGTAGCGCTTATCTTCAGCACCTCCATATCACGACCATCCAGTGTCTGGCCCAGGTGCTGAATCTGGCAGTATTCTGACTGTTCGGCAAAGCCCAGCAGATCCAGATGTCGCTCAAAACTGTAGGGTGCAAAGTAGGCGTAATACACACTATTGGACTCTGGTTGATGCTCGATAACCAACTCACCATTATCATAGCGGGTCGGCACCCGAAACCAGTATTGCCGATCATACGAGGCTACGGCCTGATAACCATCCCAGCCATCCACATACGCCGCTTCATGCGCATTGCATAGACGCATCCGCAATGGATGATCCAGGGCGCCCTGCACCCGGTAATAAAACCACTGAAAAAAATCGGAGCCGTTATCCTTGCGGATTTTCAGCTGTATATCCGTGCAATCCTGGCTGGTAATAACTTCAATATTCCCGGCATCAAAGCCGCTACTGACCGTTAGCATAAACGCACTCTCTTAATCTGGGAAATTCTCTTAACTATAACGAAACAGAAGGTTGACTGCCGTCTTTATTCCTCTGGATAGGAATAGTTTCCGCTAATAAAATTCAAAATAAAGCGGTGCGGTGCGCTCCGCTTTACCCAATGGCCAAAGCACTTCGTGGGCCACGCTGAACGCTTCGCGGGGCATGCAAACCAGCACCCTACAAGTTAACGCACTTACCCGTAGGGTGCCGGTGAAGAATTAACCGCACCATCACCATGTCGGAACAACAGAGACGTTGCTCCCGGATTCCGAGGAATAATTAATCATAACGTCTCAGATTCGCCCTTCTTGCACAGCGTGACAGGCTACCTGGGTACCACTATCTGTGGCAATCAAGGCTGGAATTTCAACACTGCAGCGTTCATTGGCATTTGGGCATCGGCCATGAAACACACATCCCGATGGCAGGTTAACCGGCGTTGGTACCTCTCCCTGCAGTTTAATATGCTTGGGACGATCATCCGCCAGCGTCGGTATCGCAGACATTAATGCTTTTGTATAGGGGTGTCGCGGGCTATCAAACAATTGCTCTGTGGTGCCCAATTCACATACCGTACCCAGGTACATCACCGCAACACGGGTACCGAAATGCTCTACCACCGAAAGATCGTGAGTGATGAACATATAAGTCAGATTGCGCTGCTCCTGGGCATCCATCATCAGGTTTAGCACCTGTGCCTGGATCGACACATCCAATGCCGAAATAGGCTCATCTGCGACAATAAATTCAGGATCGACAGCCAGGGCCCGGGCAATACTGATACGCTGGCGCTGACCACCGGAAAATTCATGGGGAAAACGCACGCCCCAACTCGGGTCCACTCCGACGGAGAACATCACTTCATGTACTTTATCCTGTACTTCGCCACGCCCCCATTTGGGATTGTGAAACTGTACGGGCTCCGCCAGTGTCTCGCTGATGGTCATTCGTGGATTAAGTGATGCGTAGGGATTCTGAAAGATCATCTGCATCTTTTTACGGTACGGCATCAACTCACTGGCCGACAGACCATCGATGCGTTGGCCTGCGTAACTGATACTCCCGGAGGATGGGCTCAGCAAGCCCATGACGGTGCGGGCAACGGTCGATTTACCACAACCGGACTCCCCCACGACGCAGAGCGCTTCACCTTTGAGAATATCGAGGCTTACACCGTTAATGGCATGGACAAACTCCTGATGGCGTTTCAGTTTACCGCCTTCAAAACGCAGTTGATCCAGAAAATCACCGGAGATAGAAAAACGCTTATACAGATCCCTGACTTGCAGCAGGGACTCATTCTGTTGTGCTGTCACGATACGGCCCCTTTACTGTCTTGTTTCTCAAGCTGTTTCTCAAGCTCTTCTTCGCGTTTCAACTCTTCCACCATATGGCAGGCAACCAGACAGCCACCCGACTGGGTAAAGCCAGGCAGCACATGCCGACAGGTTTCAGTGGCATAATCACAGCGTGAGCTGAAGGGACAGCCCTTGGGCATCGCCTGCAGGGACGGCATAGAGCCTCTAATCTGGCTTAAGCGCTGCCCCCGGATTCCCATCTGCGGCAGAGCATTGATCAGTCCCTGTGTGTAAGGGTGCTGAGCATCATTGATAATCTCTTTGGTCGGCCCCTGTTCTATAATCCGTCCAGCGTACATAACAAAGGTGCGCTGGGTGACTTCAGAGACCACCCCCAGATCATGGGTAATAAGAATCAACGCCACATTATTGCGTTCACACAACTCCAGCATCAATTCCATGATCTCGGCCTGAATAGTCACATCCAGTGCCGTTGTTGGTTCATCGGCAATAATAATATCCGGGTCCATCAACAGGCCGATAGCAATTACGATTCGCTGGCGCATACCACCGGACAGCTCATGAGGATACTGATCGAGGCGTGTTTCGGGTGACGGGATATATACCTGCTGCAGCTTCTGCAGAGCTATCTTGCGGGCATCCTGTTTACTGATTTTACGATGCGCCAGCAGGCACTCCGTCATCTGATCACCCACCGTCAATACCGGATTCAGGGTCATCATCGGATCCTGAAAGATCATCGCAATACGGTTACCGCGAATACTGCGCAGCTGCTGATGATTCATCTTCGCCAGGTTCTGACCTTCAAAAAGCACTTCACCTTTGGAGATATAACCCGGCTGGGAAATCAGGTTAATAATCGAAAACCCCAGCACGGATTTACCCGCCCCGGACTCACCAACAATACCGACGCGCTCTCCACGTTCCAGTTTGAAATCGATGTTATGCAGGGCTGTAACATGGCCCTTGCGCAAGCCGAAACAAACCTCAAGATTGTTTACTTCTAAAAGCGCCATCGGATTACCCCTTGTACCAAGTTAGTGGGTTGGCAACATCGCGCAAGCCGAAGCAGACGTCATTGTTATTTACTTCTAATAAAGCCATCGGATTACCCCTTGTACCAAGTTAGTGGGTTGGCAACATCGCGCAAGCCGAAACAGACGTCATTATTGTTTACTTCTAAAAATGTCATCTGGTTACCCCTTGTACCAAGTTAGTGGGTTGGCAACATCGCGCAAGCCGAAACAGACG